>JBGPPL010000024.1:0-61607 GCA_041488495.1 Terriglobia bacterium | reverse complement strand
CACCATCACGACGGAATGTTGCGATTACTACTTGAAGCACGACCATAGGTATCCGACGTCACTCCGCGCGGAAGTGACGAAGAATCTGGCGCGGCTCGAACGGGCTACGAAAAAAAAGCTCGGCGACGCGCAGGACCCTCTGCTGGTCAGCGTGCGTTCCGGTTCGGCCAGATCCATGCCCGGCATGATGGAGACGATTCTGAACCTCGGGCTCAACAGCCAGTCGATCGAGGCGCTGGCGCGGAACACGAAGAACGAGCGCTTTGCGTGGGATGCTTACCGGCGATTTGTGCAGATGTACTCCACCGTGGTGATCGGGCTTCCTAAAGAAGAACTTGAGGTAAAACTCCGTGCCATGAAAGCGCGCCGCGGAGTGAAGGATGACACTCAGGTGCCGGCCGATGGCTGGCGAGAGTTGGTGGGCGAGTATAAACAGCATTTCAAGAAACAGACCTCGAAGGATTTTCCGGAGGACCCAGAAGAACAGCTTTGGGGGGCCATCGGCGCCGTGTTTGGATCATGGATGGCCGAGAAAGCGGTGACGTACCGGCGGGTGGAGCGTATTACAGGTTTGCTCGGAACGGCCGTGAACGTCGTGCAGATGGTATTCGGCAATACCGGAGACAACTCGGGCACCGGCGTTTGTTTCACGCGCGACCCATCGACTGGAGAGAAGAGCTTTTACGGAGATTTCCTGATCAACGCGCAGGGCGAGGACGTGGTCGCCGGAATCCGTACACCGATGCACCTGAGCGAAATGGCGAAGCTGATGCCAAAGGTGTACAAGCAACTCGAAAAAGTTCGCAAACTGCTGGAGACCCATTACCGCGACATGCAGGACATGGAGTTTACCGTCGAAGAGGGAACGCTCTACATGTTGCAAACGCGGGTGGGAAAGCGCACGCCGGCAGCTACGTTCAAGATGGCCGTGGATATGGCGAAGGAAGGCCTCATTACAAAAGAAGAGGCTATCGGCCGCGTAAAACCTGAGGACATTGAGAGGCTCTTCTATCCGGTGATCGATCCATCGGTGCCGAAGGCCGAACTCACAAAACGGAAACTGGCCTCTGGCATAGACGCGGTGCCCGGCGCGGCGGTGGGCAAAGCCGTTTTCAGCGCTGAGGATGCGGAAGCGATGGCCGCGCAAGGCCAAAAAGTGATTCTCGTGCGGCGCGAAACGAGTCCGGAAGACGTAGGCGGAATGTTCGTCGCGCAGGGAATTGTGACGGCGACCGGAGGCAAGACCAGTCATGCGGCGGTCGTGGCGCGAGGCTGGGGCAAGTGCTGCATCGTGGGTTGCGAGCAGCTTGACATTGACTACGCGTCAAAAACCGCGACGGCGAATGGCCGTGCGATTCGCCAGGGCGACTGGATGACGCTCGATGGGAATGAGGGCGCGGTCTATGAAGGTGAAGTAAAACTTTCAACTCCTGAATTGCCGGATGCCTTTTCGACTTTGTTGGGCTGGGCTGACGGCGTCCGCACGCTCGGTGTGAGAACCAATGCGGACACCCCGCATGACGCTCGGAAAGCGCGCGAAATGGGGGCAGAGGGAATCGGCCTCTGCCGCACTGAACACATGTTCTTCAAGGATTTCGAGCAGCCCGAAAAAAGCGCGGATAGGCAATTCGCGATCCAGGAGATGATTGTCGCCGAATCTCCGGAGGCGAGACGCAAGGCGCTGGCCAAGCTCCTGCCTTACCAGCGGCGAGATTTTGCGGGTATTTTCAAGGAGATGGATGGCTGCCCGGTCACGATCCGCCTGGTCGACCCGCCGCTCCATGAATTTGTCCCGCACGATCGAGAGAAACAGGAGGAACTGGCGCAGAAGATTGGCGTGGACGTCGAAGTCATTGCGCGGCGTGTCGAGCAACTCCACGAAGCGAATCCCATGCTAGGACACCGCGGTTGCCGGCTGGCAATCACGTACCCCGAGATTTTAGAAATGCAGGTTCAAGCGATTATTGAAGCCGCAGTGGAATGCAAGAAATCAGGAATTAAAGTATTACCTGAAATCATGATCCCGCTCGTCATGGATCGGAAGGAGTTCCAAATTCTGGCGGATGCAACACGGCGCGTCGCGGATGCGATCATTCAGAAATCTGGAGTAAAACTTGAATATCTGGTGGGAACGATGATTGAGGTTCCGCGAGCAGCCATTCTGGGGGGCGAGATCGCTGAGGTCGCTGAGTTCTTTTCTTTCGGGACAAACGATTTGACGCAGATGACCATGGGGCTTTCCCGCGACGATGCGGGCCGGTTTCTTCCGGACTATGTGGACGAAAAGAAGGCCGGCATATTCCCAGACGATCCGTTTCAGTCGCTCGATGTTCGAGGAGTGGGGCAGTTGATGCGGTGGTGTATCGAGCGCGGACGAGCGGTGCGACCCAAACTCAAGATCGGCATTTGCGGTGAGCATGGAGGCGACGCACCGAGCGTCAAGTTCTGCCATCAAGTGGGGCTGGACTACGTCAGTGCATCCCCGTTTCTAGTGCCGATTGCGCGGTTGGCGGCGGCACAGGCAGTCATCGAGGATCGCTCCGCGAGGAATCGCGGTAAGAAGAAGCGTGGCAAGAAGCGGTGACGGAGAGTATTCTGCTTTGCAGGAAGAAGTTTCGCTCGCGACGGGGATTGGAAACAAGTCGGCCCGCCAACCGGAATGCATGCCGGAAATGAATGCCAAGCATCCGCGTGATTTTTGCGCGGCGGAGCTGCAACCACACTCGGCTTCAGCGGCTAAAGCGGACTTCAAGAGAGCTTCGGTTCGGCGTTGAGGCCCGGCCCTGCAAAGTGAGCCCGAATTCTTTGCGCGGCGCGCTGAATCTCAACATAGTGGTGCACAGAACACGGAGACTGAGAAACGGGCCCAATCTTGTTCCGAGGTATTTGCCTGCCACAACGCTAGAACATGGCACTCCACAGCTTCCAAGTGTTGACCGATTGGCATCGAGTCGATGCAAACCCCAGGGAAATGCCCTCGTTTTAAGCCACGTGAGAGTAAAATTTTGTGCGTCACAGACATGAATATGAATAAAGGAGCGAAAAGGCGCCATTTTCGTCGGACGGTATCGGTCCGCCTAGTTCTGGCTCTCGCGGTCTTATTGCTTTCGAGGGGAGCAGCCCAAGCACAAACTGCCGACGCCGTGCTGCAAGTCCAGGTCATTGACGAGAACGGACAACCTGTCCCTCGCGTGGAGGTTACCCTCCACTTCGGCAGTGATCGCTCTCAGACGGTCTACACGGATACTGCCGGCCGATTCGAGTTGCACACCGTTGGGTCGACTCAAGTCCATCTTTCACTTTCAAAGCCGAGTTTTTTTCGTATCGATGACCGAGCCTTGGATTTGCAACCGGGCGTCAACGAAGTTTCGCTGACACTTAACCACGAGACGGAACTTCAAGAAAAACTCGAAGTGCAATCCGAACCTGTTCAAGTTGATCCTGATACGACGAGCCATCAAGAATCTCTAGTGCAACATGAGATTTTGAACACGCCCGTGTCCGCCAGTCACGATCTCCAGCAGAGTCTGCGAGTGATCCCACAAGTTCTGGCCGACGCCAATGGAAGACTTCACGTTGCGGGCGGCCGGCAAGGACAAACGGAAGTACTCCTGGATGGATTTGAGATTAACGATCCTGCGAATGGAAGTTTCACTTCGCGCGTCAATATCGACGCTGTGAGAACCGTGTCGATTGAAACCGGTGGTTACGGGGCCCAATATGCCCATGCCAGTGCCGGCATTGTTGCGCTTGATACGCAATCGGGCGACGACCGTTGGCGGTTTGGAACGACGAACTTTATCCCGGAATTGAGTTTCCAGCAGGGCACGCATTTCGGGAACTGGTATCCGCGCGGGACGTTCTCGGGACCCATAAAGAAGGGCAAGGCATGGTTTTCCGAGGCCGTGAGCATCCAACATAATTTTCGATTTGTGAAGGAACTTCCGAGGGGACAGAACATCGACACGCAATGGGCCGTAGATAACCTGGTTCGTGCGCAAGTGAATTTGACGCCACGAAATATCCTTCAGGGAAGCTTTCTTTTCAACCGTTTGACTGATCCGCGGCAAGGCTTGGGGGCTTTTTCGCCCTTGTCGACCACCAGCAACCTAAAATCGCGGCGGTACTTTGCGTCTGTGAAGGATCAAATTTGGGCTGGCCGGAGTCTATTCGACGTGGGAGTGGCTGTAGACACCGGCGGTAATGACGGCAACCCGCGGGGCACTCTTCCGTACGTCGTCACGCCTTCGAGTACTTCGGGGAACTTCTTCCAGGCTTTTTCTCAAGAGTCACGACGATTGCAGCTGGTTGGCAACATGACCACAGGGTCGCTTGAGTTGTACGGCACGCACACGCTCTCCGCGGGATGGAATGCGGACGGCCTGGATTTCTCGCAGCAGGTTTCACGCACACAAATCGATTTCCAGCGCGCCGACGGAACTCTGTCCGAGCGCGCCACATTCAGCGGTCCTACGGCATTCCGCATGGCCAATACGCAACTCGGCGGATATGCGCAGGACCTTTGGAGGCCCTTCAAGCCTGTCGTGTTTTCTGTGGGCGTGCGTACGGACTGGGACCGCTTGATCCACGAGAAAGTAATCGAACCTCGGATCGCCATGAACTGGGTCCCGGCTGACGACGGAAGAATGAAATTGACGCTGGCATGGGGGAAGCACTACCAGCCGCCGAGCCTTGCAGTTCTGGCCCAGGGCTCCGACCAGCAGCGAAGCGATGTGTTCTTCGATCCGACGGGTTTGATTCCATTGGGGCCGCCCATCGTGACTTCGTTTGTGGCGCCGCTCAGTGGCTTGCAACAGCCGCGGTCCTACAACACGACAGCCGAGTGGCAAGAGAGATTTCTTGAAGGCACATTTGTGGGAGCATCGTTTCTGCTCCGCGAGTCACGCGATGGCTTTGCGTGGGAAACCCAGCCTGCGGGGACGCTGCTGTTAGAGAACAACCGGCAAGATCGTTATATTGCAGGCGAAGTCTGGGTGCGGCATGCCTTCGGCGACAAAGCCCAGATCGAACTGGATTACACGCGTTCGCGAGCAAGCTCGAACGAAGTGCTCGATCCGAATTTGGCGGTACTGATCCTGGCTCCGCAGCAGCCGGGGCCTTTGCTCTGGGATGCACCCACCCGCGTTGTCTCGTCGGGTTGGACGCCGATTCCACTCTGGGGGCTTTTGCTCAGCGGATTTTTCGAGTACCGCACGGGATTCCCGTTCAGCGTATTGAACGAGCAGCAGCAACTGGTTGGCGCTCCGAACAGTCATCGCTTTCCGGATTATTTGAGCCTGAATCTCGGGCTCGAAAAGCGATTTCAGTTTCGAGGACACGAATGGGCAATACGAGTAACGGGAGTCAACATCACCGGGCACAACAATCCGGATGTGGTCGTGAACAACATAGACGCGCCGAATTACTTGGCGTTTGCGGGAGGGCAGCGGCGCGCGTTTACGGCGCGCCTGCGGCTCGTGACACAGCATTAGCTTGTAAAGATTACACACGGAGCTCACACAGAGCACAAAGGACACAGAGAGTGAAGAACCGCCCTAAAGTATTTTTGCGCATTGGCGGGACACAACGTTGGATTCTCTCTACGTAGGCATTTTCAGGAAAAAGTAGAGGCCGAGGAAGCCGAAGATCGTGTCGGGAGCCCATCCGGCCAGCAGCGGCGGCAACTGGCCGACCGAACCCATCGCTTCGGTGAGCGCCGAAGCCGCCCAATACACAATCGCGATCCCCACTCCGGTTGCGAGGCCGCCTATGGCGCCGCGGGTTCCCACAAGAATCGAGAAGGGAATCGCGAGCAGAATGATAATGGGCGCGATCAGGGGGAAGGAGAGTTTCTTCTGCAACTGCACGGAAAGCCGCGCAACGTCGAAACCCGCCTGGCGAAGGTCGCCGATATATTGCTTCAGCTCCCACCAGGTCATCTGATAGGACTGGCGTACTTCGCGGTTGAAATACGAAGGAGGCTCGTTGAGCTCTTTGAGGGCATAGCCAAGGAATGGCTCGTAGTGAGAAACCTGGCCATGGTCGAAATCGCGGAGCCAGCCGGACTCGAGAATCCAAACGCTCTGTTGTCTGTCCCAGTGGGCGCGGGCCGCATAGATGCGCCGTCTGATTGCGAACGTAGCGGGGTCGAGTTCGAAGACATTGAGACCTCCGAAGAGTGCCCGATCCGGGTCGAAGAATTCGTAATTGTAAACTTTCGAGTTCTCCCCAAAGATCCACTGCCGGCGAGGCTGATAGTAGGTTTGCGCGGGGCGGCCTTTGATCTGGTTGCGCAGGGCGTCCTGGCGCTGATTGGCGTAAGGCAGATAGGTGTCATCCAACACCACGAGCCCGACGGCAAGCATCAGTCCAGCCAATAGCAGGGGAAGGGAAATTCGGTAGAGGCTGATGCCCCCGGCTTTGCAGGCGACCAGCTCATTGTTCTTGGTCATGACGCCGAGCGTGACCAGCACGGCCACCAGAGCCGCCAGCGGCGCGAGCTGGTAAAACAGGTAGCTCGCGAGATATACGAAATAGTTGACGACTTCGAACAACCCGGTGCGATGTTGTGCAACGTCGTCCAACAGCTCGAAAAACGTGAACACCTCGAAGAGCAAAATGAAGCCCACGGTCAAAAGAAGAAAATAAAAGAGGAAGCTGCGCAGCAGGTAAATGTCGAGCAATTGCGGGATGCCTCCCCGGCCCTTGCGTTTGGAGAAAGGGCCGCGGCGCGACACCTGACCGTTGCTGGCGGCGCTGGCAATTTGCTGTTCGGGCAAGAACATTCTCCAGATGCGCCAGCCGGCGATGGACGCGAATGCTACGTTCCATCTGCTGCTTCCCGGCATGCGGTCGAGTCGCGGCAGGAGAAACAGCCCGAGTGCGGCGGTCAGTGCATTTGCCGACCAGATGCCGGCCCAGACCGGCAGCGCGCCCTGGCGCGCCAATCCTGCGCCGATCGTGAACATCAGGTAGTAGCCGGTAATGAGGATGAGCGTGATCAGAAAGCCGGCTGCTCGGCCGCCGCGCCGTGGACGTGCTCCGAGCGGCACGGCCAGCAGGGCAAATGAAATGCAGGCAAAGGGAAAGGAAAGGCGGCGATGAATTTCGACGCTTGCGTCGCGGGCGCCCGTGCTGTGTTCACGAAGGAGAGTGCCCATCGTGCGGCCCGGTACGGGCGGCTCGGAAGCGCGCTCGGTGCCCAGAGCACGTGCCTCGACGGGCAAATCGCGTTCGGCGAAGGCCGAGAGCGAGTAGTTGCCCGGCTCGCTCAGGGAGAATTCGTGGACGCTCCCATTGCGCAGGTGCAACTCCAGCTTGCCCTCTCTGCGGTCGGCAATTACAATCGCTTCCTCCGCCAGAGTGAGGCGCGAGACGTCCTTCGTGTCCGTCCCCGCGAGAAAGATTCCTTTCCAGCGTGTGGCGGCCGAGTCGATATCGTTCACGTAGAGGACCAGGCGGGGGAAGCGCTCGTCGAAGACACGCGGCGCAACCTGGAACGAAGCCTGTCCTGTGCGCAAGCGGTCTTCCAGCGCGCGGTAGGTGCGCACGGATAGGGGCCCGAGCCAGAGCGTCATGGAAAAAGTGATCAGGGTTGCGCCCACGGCGAGGATGCCGATCGGCACTAACAACCGGCGGCGTCCCAAGCCCAGCGCGCTCATGGCGATGAGTTCGCTATCCGCGGACATGCGCCCGAGAGCAATCAGCACCCCGACGAGGACGCCCATCGGCAGGGTGAAGCTGAGAATCCCCGGAAGCGTGCACAAGAACAGGACGCCGAGCGTCGTCCACGACGCCGAGTGGCGGACCACCAAATCCATCAGGCGCACTAGTTGGGGCACGAAAAATACAAACGTGAAAATTCCCAGTCCCAGCAGCGTGTGGGAGAAGACCTGGCGGCAGATGTACCTGTCGATGAGGCGCATGGCGAACCGGTGCCATTCTAACACGCTCGCGAATCAGGAGATGGAGGCGGCAGGCCAATGAACCGCGTCCATCTGGTGATTCTATGGCATATGCACCAGCCGCAGTATCGCGACCCGTCCACCGGCCAGTACGTGCTGCCATGGACGCGGCTACACGCGCTCAAGGACTACTGGGGAATGGTTCGAGTGCTCGAAGAATTTCCCCGCGTACACGCGACATTCAACGTCGTGCCGTCGCTCGGGGTGCAGCTCGAGGAGTACGCCAGCGGGCATTTCGATGAGCCCTGGTTTGCAACGGCCTTCCGTCCCGCGAAGGACCTGACGGCGGAAGAGAAGTTGGAAATTCTGTCGCGCGCGTTTCAGCTCAATTATGACCATATGCTGGCGAGGTGGCCGCGATTCGTCGAACTCCACCAACGGGTGGTGCAGTCGCAAGGCAACGAGCGCGCCCTCCTGAGCCTCGGGGAGCGCGATTGGCGCGACCTCCAATTGCTTTCACAACTGGCGTGGATGGATGAGGAATATCTGGCAAGTGATCCAGTCGTATCGCGCCTGGCAGGGAAAGGGACCGATTACACAGAGCAGGACAAGCAGGAACTTTGCGCAAAACAGCTCGAACTTCTCGGACGCGTGCTGCCGGAGTACCGCCGCGCCGCTTCTACGGGACAGATTGAAATCTCCACGACACCGTTCTACCACCCGATTCTTCCGTTGCTGTGTGATAGCGACATCGCGCGCGTGTCGAATCCGGGGACGCCGCTGCCTGCGCCTGCGTTCCGGCATCCGGAAGATGCCCGCGAGCAACTCATGCGCGCGCGCCGTTATCACGAGCGAGTATTCGGGAGGGCCCCGGAAGGGCTGTGGCCATCTGAGGGTTCCGTTTCCGAACAGGTGCTGTCGATCGCTGCCGAACTCGGGTTCAAGTGGTTCGCTACCGACGAAGGCGTGCTCGGGCACACCCTTCGCACGGGATTCGGCCGGGATGGGGCCGGTGTGCCTTCCAACGCGGACAAGCTTTACTCTCTGCTGCGCGTGCGCGTGGGTGGCCGAGAAATGGTTGGATTTTTCCGCGATCACTATCTGTCGGATCTCGTAGGCTTCGTCTATAGCAGGATGGATCCCGGAGCCGCGGCCGAGGATCTCCACCAACGAATCCGTGCCATTGGCGAGCGCGTGCAGATCGGACGTCCGCTGACCGTTTCACTGATTCTCGATGGCGAAAACGCATGGGAGTATTATCCCGGGAACGGCCGCGAATTTTTGCGGCTGTTTTACCGCCGGATCGAGAACGATCCAGATATTTCCGCGCTGACAGCAAGTGAAGCGGTTGCGGCCGCGGGCGAGATTGCCACGAACGACGGGATTTTTCCGGCGTCATGGATCAACGCCAATTTCGATGTCTGGATCGGTTCGGGCGAAGACGTAATGGCCTGGGACCACTTGCGCCGCGCGCGCGATTTCTACGCACAGCAAGCGGAGTCTGCGGCCAAAGGTTTTCCGAGAGCGCCGACGCCCGAACAACTCGCGGCCGCCTACGAGGCTCTGCTCGGGGCCGAGGGAAGCGACTGGTGCTGGTGGTACGGCCCGGAACACAGCTCGGTCAACGACGCGGAGTTTGATGCGTTCTACCGGAAGCTGCTGACCGAGGTGTATCTCGCGCTGGGCGCCGAAGCCCCCGACGTTCTGGCCGAGCCGATCAAACGCCAGCCGGAACGCGCCCTCATTCTGCCGCCTTCGGCGTATCTGAAGGTGAATGTGGACGGCCGCGAATCGACCTACTTCGAATGGATGGGCGCCGGGCTTTATTCCGCGGACCGCAGGAGCAGCTCGATGCATGGCCGTTTGCGGTTGCTGCACGAGCTCCGCTATGGATTTGATGACAAGCGTTTCCACCTGCGGGTGGATGTATTTGCGGAAACCCTGGCCGAACTGAGAGACGCCGAATTCAGAATCACGATTCGCACCGAACAGGAACTGCGCGTGGTTGTGCACCTGGAGGAAGGACGCGTGAGCGGCTACCTGGTGGAATCGCGCGATCTTTGCCTGCTCGGGCCGGATGAAGTAGTGAAAGTCGCTTGCGATAAGATTCTCGAGGTCTCTGTCGCCAAAGAGATGTTCATGCTCGGCGACCGGAAATCTATCTTGCTGGGGGTTGCCATCTGGGAAGGAGGCTTGCCCGTGGATTTGCTTCCCGCCGAGGGCATGCTGGAAATTCAGCTGGGCAGCGAGCACTTCGGCTGGTCTGTGGAATAATCCCTCTCCGTTACCTAAAACAACTTGATGGCGAGCGAGTGGGGGCGCGAGCCTACTGGAATCATCGTGATAAGGCTTTGCGTTCGGACGCGGATCACTGCCAGGTCGTTGGAATCTTCGTTGGCGACCAGGAGAAGGTCTCCGCTAGGATCGAGCGCGCATGGACCGGGATGACGCCCCGTTGAAATCGGTGAAAGCAGGCGCCGCGCGGCCATTTCAATGGGCGTGACGCTATTGGCGAGCGCGTCGGAAACGTACACCAGGGACGCGTCGGCCGTCATGGTTCCGTCGGCGGGCGCCGAGCCCAACAACATCGAGCCGGAAATTTCAGTTCTCCACGTGTCAATGATTTCGAGACCGTGGGAATCAGGCATGCTGACGTAAAGTTCTCCGCCGTCGGGTTTGAGCAGCATTGCGGTGGGCGCGCCACTCAAGCGCAGGTTCGCAATCAACGCACGCTTGCGAAGGTCGACCGCTGAAATTTCTTTCGAACCCGTGGCGGATACGAATGCCATGGAATTATCCGGGAGGATGACAACCTGCTCCGGGTGGTTTGCCACGCCGATGGTAGCCTGGAGTGCGAGGGTCGAAGCGTCAAACACTTCAAGGGTGGAATCGTCGCGATTGGGAACGAGAACTTGTTTGCCGTCGGGCGTTACGCGTGCAAGCCATGGACGCCGTCCCGTGTGTGCGCGCGCGACAACCTGCCCGGACCGGCAATCGATGGCCACCAGGGTTGCCGAACCTGAAGCCGCGACGTAGGCGAGGCGCCCGTCAGGTGAAAAATCGAGCGCGAAGGGAGACGCGCCCACAGGGACGCGGGATGCAAGCCGCCCCGTGGCTGCGTCGATGACGAAGGCATACCCGCCCTCCGTCGAAACCCCCCAGATTTGATCGAAGTTTGGGTGCGCGCGCAGGCCCGAGGGAGCCGGTCCGACCGGGATCGTGGCGATTGTTCCCAGGCGCACCAGATCCACGACCGACACGGTACCGTCGCGTGAGTTGGCAACGTAGGCGTAGAGGCGCAGGTCCGGCCGGAGGAAGGACGGGCGGCGTTCCCCTAGAATTTCGACGATCGCGGAGGCCACGATCAGCAGCAGCACGATTAGTAACCGATAGTTGAGGCGGCGCGACATGGCGAGCATGTGATTCTGCCACAGAGACACGGAGTCACAGAGAAGAAAGGGAAGCTCTATCCGGAATTCTATTGGCTGGCGGAATATCAACGTCTGGCTGAGACAGACCGGTCTGCCGCATTGGGGCGCCGGATGTGATTGCCGCTAGGGCGGGCATCCGATAGAATGATGAGCTTAACGCTTACCTGAAAGCATCGCTGAGGGAATGGCCGACCGGTTGGACAGGACAGAGCCCGCTTACGACGTTGGCGACGAGTATCGTCCGGACCCTGAGCCCATTCCCGAGCCGCCTGCGTGGCAGGATGGCAGCTTCCGCATCGGCATCCATACTTCTATCGCGGGAGATATTGCCGGGGCGCTCGATACCGCATCAAAACTGGGAGCGAACGCGCTGCAGATCTTTTCCGCCAGCCCGCGGATGTGGCCGCGTGGAGGCACGCGCATCGCCGAGGCGGACGCGGCGAGGTTCCGCGCACGCCGCGCGGAACTCGGTTTGGGCCCGCTGGTTATCCACGACAATTACTTGATCAATCTCGCGTCGCCGGACCGGGTGATGCGCACGCGTTCGATTCAGGCGTTTCATGACGAATTGGTTCGCGCGGTAACGTTGGGCGCGGATTTTCTGGTTGCGCATCCAGGCTCTTGCCTGGGGAGCGAGAAATCAGAGGCCATCTCGGAAATTGCGCAGGGGATGCGCCAGGCGGCTCGGGGAATGAAACTCTGCGATCTGCGGATCCTGGTCGAAAATACGTCGGGGATGGGATCGGCGGTGGGAGCGCGGTTCGAAGAGCTGAAAGACATTCTGGGTGAGGCCAGCGACTTGCCGATGGGCGTGTGCCTCGATACGGCGCACACGTTCGAAGCCGGCTACGACATCACGACAGAGGAGGGTCTTTTCCGGACTCTCGACGCGGTGGAACGGACTGTGGGGCTGGACCGCGTGTATGCGCTGCACGTCAACGATTCGAAGACGCCGCTCGGTTCTCGCGTCGACCGGCACGAACACATTGGGCGCGGAAAGATTGGCCTTGCGGCGTTTCGCAGAATCCTGAATCATCCGCGACTTGGACCGGGGCCGCAGGGTTTGGCGGGGCGCGCATTTATCCTTGAAACGCCGATCGACAAGCCGGGCGATGATCGGCGGAATGTCCGCGCACTTTGGGACCTTGTGGGCGTGGAATCGAAGCAGGCTCCTCGGGCGGTGGATGGGTTCTCAATGGCGCGGAAGAAGAAAAAGATTTCAACACAGAGGGCACAGAGGAAAAAAGGGAAGGCAAAGAAGGGGAGAGCCAGGTCGAGGAAGGCCAAGAAGAGATAGTTATTGGAAATTAGAGATTGGAAATTTGAGATTGAGAGGGAGCGGACTGCATCGTGGCGGAATACGATCCACAAGCGATTGAACGGAAGTGGCAGGCGCGCTGGAATGCCGACCGGGCGTTCGAGGCCGATGCTGATCCTTCGAAGCCGAAATATTACGTGCTGGAGATGCTGCCGTATCCTTCGGGCACGCTGCACATGGGCCACATGCGCAACTACACGATCGGCGATGTCGTCGCGCGATACCGGCGGATGTGCGGCTTCCATGTAATTCATCCGATGGGATGGGACGCGTTCGGCCTGCCGGCGGAAAACGCCGCGATCCAGCGGGGCATTCATCCGCGGGAGTGGACGAACACGAATATTGAGTCGTTCAAGCGCGTGTGCCAGCGGTTCGGTTTCAGCTACGACTGGCGAAGGGAAATTTCCACTTGCGAGCCGGAGTATTACCGGTGGAACCAATGGTTTTTTCTCCGCATGCTCGAACGCGGCATCGCGTACCGGAAACGCAGCCGCGTGAACTGGTGCCCGAAGTGCCAGACCGTGCTGGCGAACGAACAGGTGGTGAACGGGTGCTGCTGGCGCCACGAAGATACGCCGGTTGAAGCGAAAGATATCGAGCAATGGTTCCTGCGGATCACTCAATATGCCGACGAACTCCTCGAGACCTTGCATCAACTCGAAGGCGGCTGGCCCGAACGTGTGCTGACAATGCAGCGAAACTGGATCGGGAAGTCGCAGGGCACGCGCGCACGATTTGCCGTGGACGGAATAGCCGGCGCGTCGATCGAGGTCTTCACGACGCGCGTCGATACGATATATGGCGCATCAGCCTTGATCCTCGCGCCGGAGCATCCGCTGTTGAGGACGCTGGTCGCGGGCGTCGAGGGCCAGGCTGAAATTGAAGAACATGTACAGAGGTTGCGGCGCCGCCTGACGCGCGCGGCGGACATTGCCACAGCGGAGAAGGAAGGATTTTTCGCTGGCCGGTATGCCGTCAATCCATTCAACGGCGAAAAGATTCCCATCTGGGTGGGGAATTTCGTGTTGATGGAATACGGGACGGGCGCGGTGATGTGCGTTCCCGCACACGACGACCGCGATTTTGAATTTGCGACCAAGTACGGTTTGGCGATACCGATCGTCGTGCAGCCGAGCGAGGGCAAAGGTCTGACGCCGGAGTCGCTCAGTGCGGCGTTCACGGAATACGGAAAGTCGGTGAACTCGGGGCCATACACGGGGCTCAGCTCTGAAAAAGCGATCGAGAAGATGACTGCGGACGCTGAGGCGCGCGGGTTCGGCAAGGGCGAGGTCATTTTCCGGCTGAAGGACTGGGGCATCTCGCGGCAACGCTACTGGGGCACGCCAATTCCCGTGCTGTACTGCGAGAAGTGCGGGATGGTTCCAGTGCCGGACAAAGATTTGCCGGTGGTGCTGCCGACGATGACAAAATTTACGGGGATGGGCCAGTCACCGCTGGCGAGCGTTCCGGAATTCGTGAATGTGAAATGTCCGAAGTGCGGCGGGGCGGCGCGGCGCGAGACGGACACGATGGACACGTTCATCGATTCTTCGTGGTACTTCTATCGTTACGCAGACGCGCACAACGACAAAGCTCCTTTCGACCCCGCCCTGGTTCGATATTGGCTGCCGGTGGACCAATACATCGGCGGGATCGTCCACGCGATTCTGCATTTGCTGTACACGCGATTTTTCTGCAAGGTGATGCGCGACCTGGGTCTTGTGAATCACGATGAGCCGGTGAAGAGGCTGTTCACACAGGGGCTGGTGCTCAAGGGCGGGACGGCGATGTCGAAGTCGAAGGGGAACGTCGTCGGGGCCGAGGACATGGCGCAGAAGTACGGCTGCGACACGGGTCGCCTGTACACGCTGTTTGCGGCGCCGCCGGAAAAAGACCTCGAATGGAGCGAGCAGGCCATCGAAGGCTGTGCGCGGTTCTTGCAACGCGTGCACCGGCTGGTATCACGTCATGCGGAGCGTTTGAGCGCGGCGCCGGCGGGACGTGGTCCCTCGCTTGATTCCGCGACGCTGAAAGAGAAGGCGCTGCTGCGGAAAGCGCATCAAGTGCTGCAGCGCGTGACAAACGACTTCGAGACGCGCTGGCATTTCAATAGCGCCACGGCTTTGCTGATGGAGTTGGTCAACGAAATCCACGCGCAGGAGCCGCTCGAAGAAGGTGTGCGGCCCGAAATTGCCAAGGAAGTGTTTGAACTCCTGACGCTGATGCTGGCGCCTATGGCGCCGCATTTGGCCGAGGAGCTTTGGGAGATGCTCGGCCACACGCAAAAGACGCTGGCGCATGCGTCGTGGCCAAAATTTGCGCCGCAACTCGCAGCCGAAGATCAGGTTGAAGTCGTCGTGCAAATCAACGGGCGCGTGCGGGGAAAAGTTCAAGTCGAGAGCGGCATGGGTGAGGAAGAACTGGCCGAACGAGTGTTTTCCGACCCGAAGATCGCGAAACTTCTGGACGGACAGCGCGTAGTAAAGAGAGTCGTTGTGCCGGATAAGCTGGTCAACGTGGTTGTAGGATAGAGAATGCGTGTCGCTTTTTTCGAGGTCAAAGACTGGGAGAGGACTTACTTGACCGAACGGTTGCCGCACGACAACACGCATTTTGAGGCCGGCATTCTGCCCAACCCGGCTGCCGGTTTCCGCGACCTGGATGCGCTCTCTGTGTTCATCTATTCGCATGTGACGCCACAAATCCTGGAAGGGCTGCCAAACCTGAAATTTATCGCGACGCGTTCGACCGGGTTTGACCATATTGATCTCGATGCCTGCCGGAGCCGTGGCATCGCGGTTTCGAACGTGCCGTCGTACGGGGAAAACACGGTCGCCGAACACACGATGGCGCTGCTGCTGATGCTGGCGCGGAAGGTCCATCAGTCCGTGCTTCAGGTGCGGAGCGGACGCGTGGACCTAGCTGAACTGACCGGCTTTGACCTGCAGGGCAAGACGATCGGCGTTGTCGGCGCGGGACATATCGGGCTGCATGTGATCCGCATCGCGCGCGGCTTCGGGATGCGCGTGCTGGCGTACGATGTGCGCCGCGACCCGTTCCTGGCCGATTTGCTGGGCTTTGCGTACGCGACCTTGGATCAACTGCTGGCCGAGAGCGATATCGTGACGCTGCATTGTCCGCTGACGGAGAAGACGCATCATCTGTTCGGTCGTGAACAGTTTTCGCGGATGAAGCGCGGCGCGCTCATCATCAATACGTCGCGGGGCGGGCTGGTGGATACGGACGCCATGGTGGGGGCGCTCGAAAGCGGCAGGCTGGGCGGCGCGGGGCTCGATGTGCTCGAGGGCGAGGAATTCATCAAGGAAGAAAGGCAATTGCTGCAGCAGCCGGTAGACGTGGAGCGGTTGCGCACGGCAGTCCGCAATCGCGTGCTGCTTTCTCGCGACGATGTGGTATTCACGCCGCACAACGCTTTCAACAGCCACGAGGCGCTCGTTCGGATTCTGGAAGTAACGCTGGCCAACCTCGAAGCGTTTCGCGCGGAACAGCCCGTGCACCGGGTGGCTTGAGGATGAGGAAACGATGAGTGAACGCGGCGGTATCGTAGTGCTTGATTTCGGCGGGCAGTATACGCAGTTGATCGCGCGGCGAATCCGCGAGCAGCAGGTATTCAGCGCTATTCTGCCTTGCACGGCGAGCGTCGAGCAGATCCGCAAATACGAGCCTGCCGGCGTGGTGCTATCCGGCGGTCCAAACTCGGTGTATGACGCGGGTGCGCCGCCCTGCGACCCCGGCGTGTTGTCGCTGGGCGTGCCGGTGCTTGGCATTTGCTATGGCCTGCAGTGGATGACGCACGTCCTGGGCGGGCGTGTGGAGCGAGCCGACCGGAGAGAGTACGGGCGGGCGGAACTCGAGGTGAAGAACGGCTCGGCATTGTTTGCCGGCCTGCCCCATCGGCTGCGCATCTGGAACAGCCACGGCGACCACGTGCGGGCGCTCCCAGCAGGGTTCCACGTGACCGGAGAAACCGGAAACGCCGTGTCCGCCGTCGAGGACCCGGCAAGAAGACTCTACGCGGTTCAATTTCATCCGGAAGTGCGGCATACGGATTGCGGCTCCGAGATCCTGCGCAATTTTATCTTCGACATTTGCCATGCGCGGCCGCTCTGGAGCGGCGCGGCCTTCATCGCTGAGACGGTGGAATCGATCCGCAAGCAGGTCGGTGAAGCGAGAGCGATCTGTGCATTAAGCGGCGGAGTGGATTCGGCCGTGGCGGCCGTGCTGGTGCACCGCGCCATCGGAGACCGTCTGACGAACATTTTTGTCGACAACGGCCTGCTCAGGAAGAATGAGTTTCGCGAGACACTGGAACTGCTACGCGAGAGGATGGGACTCAAGGTCGAGGGGGTGGACGCGGCGAAGCGGTTTCTGGCGCGTCTGAAGGGTGCAACAGACCCGGAGGACAAACGGAAAAGGATCGGCGCGGAGTTTATCGCCGTATTCGATGAGCAGGCTCGGCAGATGGCCAGCGGTCCAAACCGGGCAGCTTTCCTGGTGCAGGGAACTCTCTATCCGGATGTAATCGAATCCGTGGCAGTTCGAGGGCCCTCGCAAACCATTAAGACGCATCATAATGTAGGCGGCCTTCCGGAAGATCTTCCGTTTGCCCTGATCGAGCCGTTGCGGGAGCTGTTTAAAGATGAGGTCCGGAGCATCGGGCGCGAACTCGGTCTGCCGGAAGAGATGCTGACCAAGCATCCCTTCCCGGGACCCGGCCTCGCGGTGCGGCTGCTGGGAGAGGTGAGCGAAGAGCGCCTGTCCCTGCTTCGCGATGCGGATGCCATTGTCGTGGAAGAAATTCGCCGCGCGGGACTTTATGAGAAAGTGTGGCAGGCTTTTGCGGTGCTGCTTCCGGTACGAAGCGTGGGCGTGATGGGCGACGAGCGGCGCTACGGCTTTACCGTGGCCGTGCGGGTCGTGGAATCCGAAGATGCGATGACCGCCGATTGGGCGCGACTTCCGACCGAAGTTTTAGAGCGAATCTCGACGCGAATCGTGAATGAAGTTGGCGGGATCAACCGGGTGGTGTACGACATCAGTTCGAAACCACCGAGTACGATTGAGTGGGAGTAGTAAAGGGTATCCAGTGTGCTTTCCCGGAAATGAGCGCAAGTAGTCCGCGCGTTGCATGGTCACGCAGAACAGCATTCAACACAGAGTTCGCCGAGAGCACAGAGGACAAAAAGCCCGAAGGACCGGCCCAAGGGATTTCAGGGCATCAGGAGGTGGGACACCACAGGACATGTACCGAAATGAAACAGGGTCTTACGGTCGCAGTTTGGCTTCGGCCCGGGTGGGATCAGCTTGGCAACATCATGGCCACTCCTGGTGACGCCCGGGCCCAAGAGCCTGTATGCCGGAG
This sequence comes from Terriglobia bacterium, assembly GCA_041488495.1. GTDB lineage: Bacteria > Acidobacteriota > Terriglobia > Acidiferrales > UBA7541 > Palsa-360. Next base: position 43,571 of record JBGPPL010000024.1, on the reverse strand, counting down.
AAAGACTTCCCGACCAGGTCGGGAGACCGCTGGACTTAGCGGCTGGCCATCTTCTGAGCCATGTAAAGCAGGAGCCGACGGTCAGGTTCTTTAATACGACCCATCAGCCTGCGGAACTTGCTCAGAAGGCGTGCCTCTTTGCCGGAACTGCCCCAGACGATATCGTCGACGCTTTTGCGCTTCGGAAGATTGGGGAGTTCGGGCGGTTCCTCTCCGTCATAGAAGAGTTGATAAAGAGGGACTTCTAAAGCGCGGGCCATCTTTTCGAGTGTTTCAATGGCAGGAACAGTATGGCCGTTTTCTACGCGTGAAACGTAGCAGCGTAGAAGTCCGGTGCGCTTTTCGATGTCCCCTTGAGAAAACTTCTTTTCTTCGCGCAGGGCGCGAAGACGGTCACCGATAATCATGTTGGCATTGTTCCATGGAGTTACAGTGGCTGCAAGAGGAAAAGTGGACATCCCGGGAAAGCCGTGTAACCTGAAATCAATGGCAAACGTCACAAATTCAGGCATAAGCCAGGGCGAGCAGGCAGCAGGGCCGGGCGAACCGCTGACACCCGCGGAAAAAGAAAAGCGGCTGGTGCGGCGGGCTCAGGATGGGGATGAAAGCGCTTACGAAGAGCTCGTGCGCACCCATCAGCACCGGGTGCTGGCAGTGGTGGGAGGGATTTTGCGGGGAAGCGAGGACGTGGAGGATGTGGCGCAGCAGGCGCTCGCGAAGGCTTATTTTTCGATACGGCGTTTCGATCTCAGGTCGGCGTTCGGCACATGGCTTTATAAGATTGCAGTCAACGAATGCTGGGATTATCTGAGAAAGAAGAAAGTGCGGCGGCTGGTGTACGAAGCGGACTTGAGCGAAGAGCAAGTGCGGAAATTGGAGGCGGTGCCGGAGCAAAGTTTCGGCGATCGGCGCCCGCGCGGAGACGCGGAAAGCAGAGTCGAGCAGCGCCAACTGGTCGAAAGGTTGCTTGGGGAGTTGGACGAAAAAGACCAGCTCATGCTCGTGATGAAAGAAGTCGAGGGATTTTCGGTGGAAGAGATTGGAGAAGTTCTGAGACTGAACGTGAACACAGTGAAGGTGCGGCTATTTCGCGCGCGAGGCCGTCTGGTGGAAATTTACCGGAAGCGGCTGCACAAGCGGCCGGTTCATCGGCCTGGAATCAAGCAGGGAAGGAGCGACAAACGTGTTTAAACGAAAAGGGGCTCCGATGCATTGTCGAAGATACGAAGGACGCCTGGAAGATTACCTCCAGGGGGCTGATGACTCCGAACTGAGCGAACACGTCAATCAGTGTGCGGATTGCCGCGCGGCATTGGAAGCCTCGCGGCTGGGAGGGGAGTTGCTGCGCGATGCCTGGGAACCAACCAGTGAACCGCGCAGCGCGTTTCTGGCGGGAGTGATGGCGAGAATTCGAGAAGAGAAGATGCGGGCCGAATCGCTGGCGGCATTCTGGAATCCGCTCGAATTCCTGGCGTCGCGTTTGTCGCTGACGGCGGCCACGGTGTTGCTCGCGTTGTCGGTATATATGGTGGGGTTTGCGCCGCGCCGATCGACAACTCCACCTGCCTCTGCTCGAACCGAGCTGAGTGCGTCCGATTTCCCGCAACCTCCTGGTGACCCTGACAGTAACGAAGAGGTGCTGCAATCGCTGGTGGAGAGGAATTATGGACGCTAGTCAAGGTAGTCGCAAAGCAGTCCTGCTTGTTCTGCTGGTCTTTGCGCTGGGCATTAGTTTGGGCTCAGTCGGGACCTATGTGGTTACCACACGTGTGCACGCCGCGCGCCCGCAGCAGGCTGCTCACAATCCGGCCAATACGATGGCGATGTTTACCAGGGACTTGAATCTGAATCCGGACCAGCAAAAACAGATCGAGGCGATCCTGAACGACACGCGCGCGCGCTACGCGGAGATTCACAAGCGGGACGATCCCGAGTACGACAAGGCCCGGCACGAGGGCCGGGAGCGAATCCGGCAGCTCCTGACGCCGGAGCAGAGACCCAAGTTCGAAGATTTGCTCCGGAGAATGGACGAGGATCGCCGGAGGCGGCAAAGCGAGGCGCACGATTAGCAAGGCGGCGCTATCTCGTGAGGGACCACGCGACATGGGACGATTTGTAGAAAAAATGAAGGATGTCTGGCGGCGGTCGATGATGCACCGGGCCATGCTGGTGGCTCCACCCGTCGCACTGATCCTCTGGGCCAGCTATATTTCCGTCGGCGCACGGTCGAGCGCACAATTCTTCACCGCCAAGGTGGAGAAGGGCGACATATCGCAAGTGGTGCAAGCGACGGGGACGATTAATCCCGTCACGACGGTTCCGGTTGGCTCGGTGGTGTCGGGCAACGTCGTAAAGATCAATGTGGACTTCAACTCAAAGGTAAAAAAGGGCGACATCATCGCGCAGATCGATCCCGTCCCGTTCGAGAATACGCTTTCGCAGGCCGAAGCGGACTATCAAAATGCCCAGGCAAACGTGAAAAGTCTTGAGGCGCAGATTGAGACCGCCCGCGCCACCGTGCTGGCCGCGAAGGCCAACATCGCGAAAGCGCAGGCAGCTTTGGACGATGCGCAGACGCAGCTTCGGCGCACGAAACAGCTCGCGGACGAGGGAGTCCTTTCCACGCAGCAAAAGGACACGGCGCAGGCAACCTACGACGGGGCCCTCGCTGCCCTGCATTCGGCCGAAGCACAGGAAACGCAGTCCGAGGCTCAACTGAAAACCACGATGGCGCAGCGCGATCAAGCCAAAGCGCAGGTGCTCATGAAGCAGTCTGCGGTGGCTTCCGCCCGCCTGCAATTGAATTACTGCACGATTCGCGCTCCCATCGATGGCACGGTGATCAGCCGCAACGTCGATGTGGGCCAGTCGGTGGCGGCCAGTCTGCAAGCGCCCAATCTGTTCAGCATCGGGCAGGACCTGACCCACATGCTGGTCTATACGAACACCGATGAGGCGGACGTCGGGCGCATCCAGGTGGGCGCGCAAGCCTCGTTCCGCGTGGACACGTTCCCGAGAGAGACGTTCTACGGGCGCGTCGCACAGGTGCGCATGAACGCGGCGACGATTCAGAACGTGGTGACGTACAACACGACGATTGAGTTCGACAACCCGAATGTGAGGCTGTTTCCAGGTATGACCGCTTACGTCTCGATTCCAGTGGCGTGGGCCAACAACGTCGTCAAGGTTCCCAACGGGGCGTTGCGCTTCAAGCCGGATTCGACGGATAGCGAGCGCCAGGCGCTGTATGCGAAATACGGAATCAAGGAGAATGCGCGCGCTACCGCGGCGGGACGGATTGGGTCCGGAACTGGGGCTGGTGGCGCGGGACCCACGGCAGATGGAGGCCAGGGAGCCACTGCGACGGATACGGCGGCAGGTGGAGGACGAAGCGCTGGCGGTGGAGGATCGAATGGTGGAGGCCAGGGCGGAGGAGGATCTCGGCGGGCACAAGGTGGCGGCGACGCGGGCGGCAATGGCGGCCAGAACGGCGGTCGTGGGGGCGTAGCAAACAGCCTGCGCGAAGATACTGGCATCGTCTGGAAGCTGAACCCCGACAAGACTCTTGAGCCAATCCAAGTAGGGCTCGGTGTGACCGACTTCACGTTTACAGCGATGACCAGCGGGAAACTGAGCCCGGGGGACGATCTCGTCATCGGCCAGTCCACGAACAAGACAACGACCGCGCAAACGCAAACTCGCAGCCCGGTGGGCGGGCAGGGGTCCCCGGGAGGGCCCGGCGGAATACCTCGGCGTTTTTGAATCAAGCCTCAACTTCCTCGAACAGTCATTACATGGCGGAACAAACCATACCTGCAACCCAACCAAGTCAAACGGCTGCTGATGGCAAGCCGCTCATTCGCCTTGAAAACGTCCACAAGATCTACGACCTGGGCGAAATTCAGGTCCAGGCGCTGCGCGGAGTTTCTCTCGAAGTGCGTGTGGGAGAATTCGTCGCGGTGATGGGGCCGTCAGGCTCTGGCAAATCCACGGTGATGAATATTCTGGGATGCCTGGACCGCCCCACAAGAGGGCGGTACTACCTCGACGGCGTGGATGTTTCGGGGATGTCGAAGACTGAGCTGGCGCGGATACGGAATCGGAAGCTCGGATTCGTGTTCCAGCAATTCAACCTGCTGTCGCGCACGTCGGCGCTTGAAAACGTCGAGTTGCCCACCGTGTACGCGGGTATCAGTCCCGAAGAGCGGACCAAGCGGGCGATGGAGTCGCTGACTCGCGTGGGACTCGCCGAACGTGCTGGGCATCACCCTTCGCAGCTATCCGGCGGACAGCAGCAGCGAGTCGCGATCGCGCGGGCGCTCGTGAACCGCCCCTCGATCTTGCTTGCCGACGAGCCTACCGGGAACCTCGACAGCCGGACGTCGGTCGAGATCATGCACATTCTCCAGACTCTCAATGACGAGGAAGGATTGACGATCGTGATGGTGACGCACGAGCACGATATTGCGCAATTTACCAGGCGCACGTTGGAGTTTCGCGACGGCAAACTCCGGCGGGACAACATCGTTCGCGACCGTTTGCTTGCACGCGAGGTGTTGCAGACGCTTCCTACCGCCGAGGAGCAGGCTGCCGAGGACGCAGAAGAAAACGCCCGTCAGGAAAAGCTGGCTGAACCCGGCGCGACGGCGTAATCCTCCCCGAGACCCGAGGAGACCATGAACTTCACGAATACATTCCGGCTGGCACTGCGGGCGCTGGCGCGAAACAAGATGCGGTCAGCGCTGACAATGCTTGGCATCATTATCGGCGTGGGGGCAGTGATCGCGGTGGTAAGCATCGGCCAGGGCGCGCAATACATGGTCCAGCAGGGAATCCAGGCCATGGGGACCAATGTCGTATTCATTGGAGCCGGAAGCAGCCGTCCGGGCGGCGCACGCATGGGGGCCGGCGGTGTGAAAACCCTGACGGTGGACGATATGAACGCGATCTTGCGTGAGATACCCTTGATCAAGCAGGCAGCACCGTCATTGAATAGCCGCAAGCAGGTGGTCTATGGGAACCAGAACTGGAACACCAGCGTGACGGGCACAACGCCGAATTTTTTCGACATCCGCAACTGGTCCATCCAGGCGGGTTCAATCTTCAGCGACGAGGAAGTTGACCTCGCGGCGAACGTATGCGTGATTGGAACGACTGTTTCCAGAATTCTATTTCTTGATGAAAACCCCGTGGGAAAAACCATGCGCATTGGAAATCTTCCGTTTCGGGTGGACGGCGTGCTCGAATCGAAAGGGCAGAACGTGATGGGCCAGGACCAGGATGACGCCATCTACGCGCCATACACGACCGTGCAACGCAAGATCTCCGGCATCACGTGGGTGCAGTTCATCAGCGCCTCAGCCGTATCGCAGGTGGCATCGGTGGCGGCGGTCGATCCGATTACGAGCCTGCTGCGCGAGCGGCATCGCATCCGGCCCGGTGATGACGACGACTTCTTTGTGCGTACGCAATCGGAAGTGGCGGACCTGGCGAATCAGACGCAGTCGGTGATGACGATGCTGCTGGGAGGGATCGCGTCGGTTTCGCTGCTGGTGGGCGGCATCGGGATCATGAATATCATGCTGGTGTCGGTGACCGAACGGACGCGCGAGATCGGCGTGCGCTTGGCGGTGGGCGCGACGGAGAGGGACGTACTGCGCCAATTCCTGGTGGAAGCGGTGACGCTCAGCATGATGGGCGGGGCCATCGGAATTTTGTTTGGACTCGCCGGGTCGGCGCTGATCAGCAATTTCTTGTCCTGGCCGACGCTGATTTCCGTCAAGGCTATCGTCGCCGCGGCCGTTTTCTCCGCGGCCGTGGGCATCTTCTTCGGATATTACCCGGCGCGTAAGGCTGCGCAGCTCGACCCTATCGAAGCGCTGCGATACGAATAGAGGAAAGGGAACCACTCTTTAGTTCTCGGCTTCTTCGTGCTCTCTGTGTTCTTCCTTTGCGTTCTCTGTTTCAAATCTTTTCCAGACAAGAATGCATAACACAGAGATCGCCGAGAACACGGAGGACACGGAGGACGCCGAATCCTTCGTGAGGAATGCGGGTTAGAAAGGGATATCTTCGTCGGTGACTTCGGGGCCGGCCTGGTCGTCTGCCGGATGCGCGGGAGCTTCGGCCTCGGTATCTCCGGCCGGGGCGGCGCTGCGTGCTCCGCCGCCCATCGAATCCGAGCGCGAACCCAACATGCGGAAATTGGTGGCGACGATTTCGTAGCTGGTGCGCTTTTGACCTTCCTTATCGGTCCACTCGCGCGACTGGATGCGGCCTTCCAAGTAGATTTGTGAACCCTTCTTCAAGTACTGCTGGGCAATCTCCGCTTGTTTGGCCCAGACGACGATCTTGTGCCATTCGGTGCGCTTCTGGCGCTCGCCGTTGCGGTCCTTGAAGCTTTCGTCTGTGGCTAGTGAAAAGTTACAGACGGCCTGACCGGCGCCTGTGTATCTTGTTTCCGGGTCGCGGCCCAAACGTCCAACCAAAATCACTTTATTTACGGACATGTTGTTTCTCCATGATCGGGAGGAAGATAACACGGTGCGGAGTGCCATGCAATCTGGGCAGGCGGGTGGGATCGGCATGAGGTTTCATGAGAAAAGGATTAACACGGAGAGCACAGAGAAACCAAGGACACAGAAAAACCAAGAACCACCGGCTGTTAGCCGGCCGTGGCGCCGAGTTCGCGCAATTTGGCAAGGGAGCGCTTTGCTTCGTCCGTCCCGGGGTACTGGCGGACAACTGTGCGCAGTTCACGGATCGCGGCGGCCTTCTGGCCAAGTTCCGCGAGGCAGAATCCTTTCCGCATTCTGGCGGAAGCGGTTTTGAAACTTTTTGGATAGTTCTCGACCACTTTGTTGTAGGCGTCCAGAGCCTGCTGAAACTGACCCTGCATGAAGGCAATTTCGCCTAGATAGAATTGTGCGTTCGAGGCGAGATCTGTATCGCTATAGTATTTGAGGTAGTCCTGGAATTCCTGCGTGGCCAGGTCATAGTGCTTTCCATTGATATCGCGGAGGCCGTTGGAATAGAGCACGTCGGCCGACGCAGGCGGCGCGGCGGAAGCCGTAGGAGCGGATCCGGGTGCCGAGGCGCCAGCAGCAGCGGGAATCGACGAGGAAGCGGGCGAGGCCAGCTTCGAGTCTACATTTTGGAGCGTGTTCTGGATGTCGGTGAGCTTCTGGTCGAGCTTGCCCAGGCGCGCTTGCAGGTCCGCGACGTTGTCCGAAAGTCCCTGTACCTGAGTCCCCATCGTGTCGAGGCGAGCGCCGGAGGCGGCCGACAAATCCTGCGTATTCTTCTGGACCGCAGCCATGCTCGTACTGAGCTTGTTGACGGAGTCGAGCGACTGCTCAATCAGGGTCCGCTGCACGGCGGCATTTTGCGTGATCGCCGTCTGCATGGCCTGCTGGCCCTGAATGAGCTGGGTTACTCCCGTTTGCAATTCGATGATCTCGCGTGCGACGGCGCCGGCCGGCGCCGGTCCAAGCAGCGCGCCGCCCAAGGCTCCCGCGAGCATGGCGGCGCCGAAAAATAAAATCCATCGAGTACGCAAGGCGTTCCTCCTTCGAGGGTAGGGACTCCCCGTGAAATTGAGGGGCGCCCGTGGAGCTCGCCGTTCACGGTGAACCGCGGCGAGCCCCACGGGTAGACCCGGATTACTTCGTCGCCATCACAAAATGTGCCCGGCGATTTTGTTGCCAGCATTCTTCGGTGGAGGCGCTGCAGAACGGCTTTTCCTTGCCGTAGCTGACCGTCTCCATCCGGTCGGCCGGGATGCCCAGCGAAACCAGGAATTGCTTGGCTGCCGCGGCACGGCGGTCGCCCAAGGCCAGATTGTACTCCGTTGAGCCGCGCTCGTCGCAGTGCCCTTCGACGACGACCTTCACCTGCGGATAGGAGCGCAGGAACTGGGCCGTCTGCGAGAGGGCATCGCGCGCGTCGGTACGAACATCCGCTTTGTCAAAGTCGAAATAGGCGTCTTTCACTCCCTTGTCGAACAACTCCTGAATCGACGGTTCGCGAACCACCGGTGCAGGGGGTGGGGGAGCGGTGACAGAAATGCGCACATTGGCATCGGCGGTCCCACCCGGTCCTGTGGCGGTAATCGTGTAGGTGGTTGAATCCGCGGGTGTCACGCGGGTCGAGCCTTCCGCTGCCACATTACCCACGCCGGGCGATAGGTTCAGCGTGGTCGCATTGGTTGAAGACCAGGTTAGCGTCGCCGACTCACCCTTCTGGATGAAAGTCGAGGACGCCTGCAGGGTTACCGTCGGGCGGGCAGGCGGTGCCACGACGGGTGGTGGTGGTGGTGGTGGCGCTTGTACTACAGGCTTCTTACACGCCGCGCTTAAAGCGATCACGGCGAGCAATGTGCCCAATAGGGCCCTGGTGCGAGTACGAGTCCGCATCGTTCTTCTTCCTCCTTTAGCAATCTACCGGAGCATGTGCAGTGAATGCAAATCCGTTCCTAAACTTTGCGCGACTGAATAAACAAAATCTGTCCGACCTCAAACTCTATTTCGGCGACCAGTTGGGCGACTCATTCTGCCCCTGCTTGGTCAACTCCCGGGCGCCGGTTCCGTCCGCAAGCATGGACCAGATCTGGCGCGTCCCGGTGCGGGTGGATTCGAATATAAGATGGCGCCCGTCCGGCGCCCAGCTCGGGCGTTCGTTGCGTCCCGCATCGCGCGTCAATTCGACTAACTGGCGCGTGGCGATTTCCATCACGTAGAGATCGTAGTTTCCGTTGGGCCGGCGCCAACTGAACGCCAGCAACTGGCCGTTCGGAGACCACGCCGGATCGATGACATATCCCATGTCGGGCAGGTCTATTTTTGTTTGACTCGATCCGTCGGCGTTCATGACGTAGAGCTGCGGAATGCCTCCGCGGTCACTGACAAAAGCGACCTGCTGGCCGGTTTTCGGATTCCAAGAGGGAGATGTGCTCGCACCAGTGGAGTATGTAATGCGCTTGGGACGCGCGCCGGAAGCGTCCGTAACGAACAGTTCCGGGCTGCCGTACATGCTGGACATGAACATGAGTTGGGACCCGTCCGGCGACCACGCGGGCGAGGAGTTCGTGCCACGAAAACGCGGCCAGGAAATGAGATGATTCGTCAGCATCGATTGGACGCAAATCTGCGCGGTCAGAACGCTGCTGCTGCCGGGCTGCGCGTAGCAGGTGAAGGCAATACGCGTCGCGTCAGGCGACCAACGCGGGGTAAGCGCTATGGTGTGGAGCTGGGTCAGCTGGCGCTGATTCTCGCCGTCATAATTCATCGCCCAAATCTCTTTATTGCCGCTTCGATTGCTTACAAAAGCGATTTGCGTGCTCGCGATTCCGGGCAAGCCGCCGGATAGTTTGCTTATGATTTCGTCGGCGAACTGGTGTGCGAAGATTCGAACTTGTGCATCGTTGACTTCGCCGCGATAGACTTTTCCAATGACCGGCGGCAGGGATGCATTGCGCACATCGTTTAGCCAGGCTTGAATTTCGAGGTTATTGCCGTCCGCGGACAGGTTGCCGAAGGCGAGAAGTTGGGAGGACGCGGGGGCGTCGGCCCATGCCTTGTAGTCCAATTCCGCCGGCGTGCCGGGCGCCTGCAGGGGAAAAAAACTCTTGCTCACCAAATCCAGAATTCCACTGTAGTCCAGGTCTGAGCGGACAACGTCGCTGAATTCGACGCCCAGCGGCTGCGAAGACGGGGACTTGCCCGCGAAATCGGCCACCGCCACGCGCGCCTTTGAAACCCCGAGGCCCGTGCCGGTGCGAAACCAATCTTGAGCGGATGCAGGCGGAGCTGACAGGAGAGAAAGAAAACCACAAATGGACACAGATAGACACAGATAAAGACAGCGGACGGTTTTTATCGAGGCCCCCTCAGACGTCCGAATCATGCCCATTATTCTGCCACCTTTGCGTGAGTCTCGACCCATTCAACATTTCGGCGGGCTCCAAGTGGAGCCCGCACCCGTCAATCACCCCGGTTCCTACCGGTTGCACGACAAGATCGTGAGAAATCTCGCTTGCGTCACTTCAGCGGCTAAAGCCGTCTTAATTCCGGGTCCTTTACGGCGCGGCTGAAGCCGCGCCCTACAAACATCACTCTCATTTTCACTTTTCTGTCGTGCACCCGTTCCTAGCGCCGAAACTCGAACCAGAATTCGACTGTTACGTTGTTGCCGGAATAATTCGACGGAAGCGCCGATACCGGGCTGGAACTCAAGATGGCCCGCAACGCCGAGTTGTCCACCGAACGGTTGCCGCTCGACTGCGTAAGCTGGATGTTGGCGACGGTTCCGTCGTGCAGGATCTGGAATGTGAACATCGCTCGCGGAGCCCAGCGGACTGACGGATCCACGGTGGATTGCAGCCAGTTGCTGCTGATGCGGTTGCGCACTGCGTCCACGTACGCGGGAAACCGTCCGCTGAACTCTCCGCCCCCGGGGCCGGAGAACCCCATTCCCCCCTGCGTTGCGCCGCCCACTGTGAACTGGGAGTACGGCAGTGAAGGCGCGCCGCCCTGGCCGTAGGGAACTGCGTTCGGCGGCGGTGGCGTCGTATCCTCCAGTATCTTGGATGGGCGCGTGACGTAATGCGGCGCCTTCTCCTTTGTAAATTCCGGGATCTTCTTGGTGTCTGGCTCGATTTCCTTTAGTTTCGGCTGCGGTTCGGACTTGTATAAGCCCTTGCTCGTATCCACGACGCGGCTTGTCGTCACAGCATCCGGGTGAGGCAGCGTGATTCCGGGAAGCTTGCCGACCAGACCGACCGAAACGGCGTTATCGCCTCCGGGGCCGCCCCAGAGATCGCCACGGTGTGAAAATAGTGTGGAGACAGCAAGAGAACTGAAAAGAATCATATGGAACCCGACCGACCACACCAGGGGTTTCTTCAAGCTGTACGCGCCGGGATGGACGGGGCTATAAGCCATGGCGGTCTCAGTGCGGAGTATCTTCGAGAGGCTCGGTGACCACGCTGATATTTTGGATGCCGGATTGGCGCAGCGTGTCTACTACCAGAGCGAAAGAGCCGAAGGGAACGGTCTTGTCGCAGCGCAGGTACACCGGATCGGCCTTCGGATTTCGCATCTGCGTGTGGACCTTGTTTCCCAACTCGTGGATATTGACCGGATCATCGCCAACATAAATTCGCTGGGCGCGATCAATCGAGATGACAACGCGCGATTCGGAAATTTCCTTGACCGTTTTCGTTTTGGGGACGTCCACCTCGATGCCGGACTGGAGAATCGGCGCAGTGATCATGAAAATCACCAGCAGGACAAGCATGACGTCCACGAAAGGGACAATATTGATGTCCGAAAGAGATGTGCTCGTTTGACGAGAGAGCTGCGGCATATTCGATCGTCTACTCTACAGTATTCTGGCGGGTTCCAAGTGGAGCCCGCACCCGATTCTGGCGGGTTCCAAGTGGAGCCCGCACCCGATTCTGGCGGGTTCCAAGCGGAGCCCGCACCCGATTCTGGCGGAATCCAAGTGGAGCCCGCACCCGTTCACACGAAGCGCACGTCTGCCGGCCGTCAAGTCCGCTGACCGGGGTATAGTTTTTCGATCAGCGCGCCGACTTCCAACGTAAAGCTATCCATTCGGCCACCCAGATCCTTGATCTCGTGCAGAAAGTGGTTGTACGCAATCACAGCGGGTACCGCAGTGAATAGTCCTGCGGCCGTCGTGATCAGTGCTTCCGCGATGCCTGGTGCCACCGCACGTAAACTCGCGGTCCCGGCCGCTCCCAACCCCGTGAACGCATCCATCACGCCCCAGACCGTGCCAAAGAGACCGATAAAGGGTGTGACCGATCCCGTGGTCGCCAGCCAGGGCATGAATTTTTCGGCTTTGCGCACCTCTTCGGCGGCAGCAAGCTGCATGCTGACGGTCACGGCGTTGAGGCTGGTCACCTTTCCGTGCGGATTCCCGCTGCGAATCTGGCTCTCCACTTCGCGATATCCCACACTATAGAGAGATTCGAGCGGAGAACCGCCTGCACCCATCTGCTTAGGATCGGGAAGAATCTTATTCGAGCGGAAAATACGCTGGAACAATGCTGTTTGCTGGTTCATTCGCGCGAACATGCGCCACTTTTGAAAGATCAGCGCCCAGGAGAACAGGGAAAAAACCAGCAACATCAAGAGTACAACGCGAGCGACCCAGCCAGTTTGCTCCAGCAGCGTGCCGAGCTGACCGACGAACAGGAGAATCCCTAGTGGTCGAATTGTCTCCCCCTCAGAAAGCGGACCGATGTTCCCAACCGCAAGCTAGCATACGCCCCCAATGGGGTCAAACCATTAGAGCTACATGCGTGCCTGATGGTACTGTCAAAGATAACACATCGTAATACGATGTATAGGCTCCAATAGGGTGGTAGATTGCACGATGCGAGCCGCTTTGCCGGAAAAGCAGAAAAGGACCCAACACAGCGCGGCGGAACTGCAATCAAACTCAGCTTCAGCGGGTAAAGCCGGCTTCAAAAGAGCTTCGCTTCGGCCGGGCTGAAGCCCGGCCATACAAAGCTGGACGAAATTCTTTGTGCGGCGCGCCGAATCTCAACATTGGTAGTAGAGAGTTCACGGAGAGCGCAGACAGCACAGTGCGCGAAGACCCGGCCCAAAGCAATTCAAGGTATAGGCGGGACACAATACTCGCGCAAGCAGCAACGAAGAAGACAGGTGTGCAAATTACTGCCGGCCCGCGGCAGGCGAATTGAGTGTGGTAGTATCTGAAACAGACAGAATGCCGCAATCATTTGATGTTCGCCTCGACGATCTGACCGGCGCCCAGCAAGAGGCGCCGGGGACTGCACATGATCCAGCCAATTTGCCAGAGGTCGGGCGCACATTTTATATCGAGACATTTGGCTGCCAGATGAACGTTCACGACTCCGAGAAAGTCTCGGGAGTGCTGCTCGGGCGTGGCTACCGGCAGGTTACGGACCTCGACGCGGCGAAGCTCGTGTTTTACAACACCTGCAGCATCCGCGAAAAGGCGGCGCAGAAAGTCTTCTCGCGTCTTGGAGAATTCAGGAAACGTCCGGACAGCGGAAAAGTCATCGGAGTTTTGGGATGTATCGCGCAGCAGGAAGGAGAAGAAATCTTTGAGCGCGCGCCGTGGGTGAGCCTGGTGTGCGGCTCGGCGAGTTACAGCAAATTGCCGGAACTTCTCGCAGAGCTCGAGGCAGGGAATCGTCGGGTGACCGGGCTCGATACGGACACCGATGAAACGTTTGAGACTGAAATGACGCGGCGCAATAATCCTTTCCGCGCCTACCTGACGATTATCGAAGGCTGCGGCAAATCTTGCTCTTACTGCGTCGTCCCGCACACGCGAGGGCCGGAGCGGAGCCGTTCGAGCGCCTCGATTTTAGAAGAAGTTCGAAAACTCGCCGGCGCGGGCTATTCCGAAATTCAACTCCTGGGTCAGACCGTGAACTCCTATCAAGACCCCACGCCGCGGCGAATGACCTTCGCGCAGCTTCTGGTCGAGGTGGCTGCGGTGCCGGGGATACGCCGCGTGCGATTTACGACGTCACACCCGCGAGATTTCGGGCAGGACATTGTCGAGGCGATTGATTCCGTACCCGCGTTGTGCGATCACGTCCACCTGCCGGTGCAATCCGGATCGACGCGGGTGCTGCGCGCCATGCAACGTACATATACCCGGGAGGAGTATCTCGACAAGATTGCGCTGATCCGCGCAGCCCGGCGTCCCATCAGCGTGACATCTGACATCATCGTGGGATTTCCCGGAGAGACGGAGCAAGATGTCGAGGAGACGCTGTCTTTGCTCGATGCCGCCCAGTACGATAGCGTGTTCGCGTTCCAGTATTCACCGCGCCCGAACACTGCTTCGCTGCGTATGACCGATGCGATTCCGGAGGAAGAGAAAGGGCGGAGGCTGGCCATCGTGCAGGACCGCCAGCGCGAAATCCAGGTCATCCGCAATAGCGAGCTCGTCGGCCAAACCTTTGAGGTGCTGGTGGACGGGGCTTCTCGGCGTCCCGGCCAGTGGGCAGGTCGCAGTTCCAGCAACCGCATCCTAAATTTCTCTTCGTCGCACTCGGACCTTTTGGGACAATACATTCAAGTGCGCGTGACACGCGCGAGTCCCAACAGCCTGGTCGGTGAGCAAGTCGTCTGATATTTTGGCGGGCTACAAGCGTAGCCCGCATCCTGCGTCCGGGAGGCAGCGATGGAAGTGGAGATGAAGATCCGCGGACTCATGATGGACCCAGTCACAAACATGCCCATCGTTGTGCTCAAGGATGCGCAGGGGACAGCCGTGCTTCCGATCTGGGTGGGCATTTACGAAGCCAACGCGATCGCGCTTGAAATTGAAAAAGTGCAGACGCCGCGTCCGATGACGCACGATCTGCTGCGCAATGTTTTTCTGGGCCTTGACGTTCGCGTGCAGAAAGTGGTCGTCAACGATTTGAAGGACGACACGTTCTATGCGCTCATCTGGGTGGAGCGGAACGGCGAGATCATGTCCATCGATTCGCGCCCGAGCGACGCCCTGGCGCTGGCCCTGCGCGTGGACTGCCCTATTTTCGTCGAGGATGAAGTTCTGAAAAGCTCCAAGATCTCCAGCGCCATCTCCGAAAAATCCACCAGCGAAGAGCTGCGCAAGTGGCTCGAGGGCCTCTCTGACGAAGACCTCGGGCGGTACAAGATGTAGGTGTCGCGGCGGATCCCTCGACCCGCCCTCCATCCTGGCACGATCATCCTTTTCGAAATCGATTTTTCCCTTGCACTCACGCGGACGGGCGAGTAGATTGGCATACGCTGAGGGCTGGCGGGCAATCCCACAAGATATAGGGCAAGGGTTGCCACCAACGGAGGCTTCGCGCCCGTGCAGAAATGCCCGGGCCGTTTATGACCGCCATCCTGACCATTGCAAATCAGAAGGGCGGAGTGGGGAAGACTACCACTGCCATCAATCTCGCTGCCGCCCTCTCCCTGCGAAAAAAGAAAACACTCTTAGTCGACCTCGACCCGCAGTCCAATTCCACCATCGCCTTCTTTCATTCGGCTGACATCCAGACGTCGATGTTCGACGTGCTGGGGGATCACCGCACCGAAATGGCGAGTGTCATCAAGGCATCGAAGGACCCGATGCTGTCGGTCGCGCCCGCGCGGCTGGCCCTGGCGAAGCTGGAACAGCAGCTTGCCGGTCAGTTCGACGCGCCGTTCAAGTTGAAAGACGCGCTGGCTCCGGTCGTGAAGGACTACGATTACATCTTGATCGATACGCCGCCGGCTCTCGGTATCCTGACCGTCAACGCCATGGTGGCCTCGACGCACCTTCTGGTGCCCATCCAGGCGGCGTACTTCGCCATCGAGGGCACCGACGACCTGCTCGAAACCTACGAGCGTATCCGGGCGCGGCCCAACCCGGCGCTCAAAGTTCTCGGCGTGCTCATTACGCTGTTTGACAAGCGCACCAACATCTCCCGCGACACACACGAGCAGATCCGCTCCGTGTTTGGCTCGGTGCTGTTCAAGACGCGAATCGGCAAGAACGTGCGTTTAGAGGAAAGTCCAGCCTACAAAGAAACAATCATGACGTTCGCGCCCAGGTCGCCCGGCGCGAAAGAGTACAGCAAGCTCGCCCTGGAGGTTATCCAACGTGTCGAAGAGGATCGGATTGCCCGTCACGCTGAAGATGCGGCATGACGCGCACTACGTAGAACAACTCGCCAGTTTCAGCGGCGCCGCCGTGGGCCGCATGATTCCGGTCGATAAGATCAGACCCAACCCCGATCAGCCCCGCAAGGCCCTCGGAGACCTGCGCGAACTCACGGACTCCATCAAGGAGAAGGGCGTGCTCGAACCGCTGCTGGTGCGCTTCGTGCCGCGCGACGACTGCTACCACATCATCTCCGGCGAGCGGCGGTACCACGCCTCGCGCGCCGCGGGACTGCGGGAAGTGCCCTGCATCGAGAAAATCGCGGACGACGCCGAAACCCTTGAGCTTGCCCTCATCGAAAACCTGCAGCGCAAGGACCTGACGCCATTTGAGGAAGCCGACGGCCTGCAGCGGCTGGCGGAACAGTTTGACTACACACACGACGACATCGCCAAGAAAATCGCCAAGGCGCGCTCGTCGGTGACCGAAACAATGTCGCTGCGCGTCATTCCTGAGCTGGTACGCAAGCGCTGCATAGAGTCCGGCATCGTCTCGAAATCGTTGCTGCTGCAGGTCGCGCGGCAGCCCAATGAGAGGAAGATGCTCGAATCCGTCCATCGCATTGCCCAGGGCGGCCTGACGCGCGACGAAGCGCGGCGCGAACGCCAGGAAGAGAAAAATACCGGCCCTCGCCCGCAACCCTTCATCTTCAACTATCGCCCGGAAAACGAGGCCTTCCGGTTGCGAATCCAGTTCCGGAAGAGCAATGTCTCCCGTGACGAACTGATTGACACGTTGCGCAACCTTCTTGAGTTGCTCGAGCAGGACCAAAATTCCTCATCCGAGGCTGACGCGCAGAATCCTGCGGTTGCCTGAAGCGGTTCCTCATGGGAATCGCTGCGTTCGAGGCTGAGAAACATACGAATTGTCTTGGATTCCTGTAGGGGCATGGCATGCCGTGCCCCTACAACTTTTTGAGAGGCTGAATTGAAAATCCATGAACGAGCTCACACCACAACAGATCGCGATATTGGAGCGCCTGGTTTCAGCTGGATTTTCTGTTGTCGCGTTTCCGCTCTACGCAAATGCGGTCGGCATTCGGAAAGCGGGCTACGCGGCGCTGCTCGACCCCATCGCCGGGGGAGGATTCCGCCTGTTCGGCGAGCCATGTCTCTTGTTGGAAGGGAATCTGACAGCCCGCGTCACGGACAAAGGCAAGTCCTGGTTTGTGTGGAAAAAAGAGCGGATTGAGGCGACTGCGGAGCGGCTCAGCGGACTGGATCGTTTTGTCTCCGAATTGAAGTTGATGTTGGAGCCGCGCGCGTAATTGTAAAAAATAATCCAGCGTCTGAAGCCGGTTCGGTCATCTCGACGGAGCCTGGAATGCGGGCTAGAAGAGCGTATTAACCCACATTTCCTTTTTGAAGTTGGTTTCAGTAGCCGTGTTTCGTCGTCAAAAAGGAAATTCCGGTTGAAAGGCTGCTCCGGGCGCGTATAGTCTTCTGCGAAATTGGAGCAGTCTGGCTGGCTTTCAAGGCGGACAAGGAGACACTCGTGAAAAGAAGCAGCATTTTGAGCGTCGGAACGTTTGTCATCGGATCGCTAGTCGCTCTGGGTATTCGCTGTAGCGCGGGAACCTTGCCGCAGTCCGTGTCTTCTTCACCCGCGACGATGAAGTTCGATCACGCATTGATCTGCACTTCTGATCTGGGACCCATGCAACAGGGTTTTACAGACATTGGTTTGCAGCCCGATTATGGTG
The DNA here is from genome assembly GCA_041488495.1 of Terriglobia bacterium. GTDB lineage: Bacteria > Acidobacteriota > Terriglobia > Acidiferrales > UBA7541 > Palsa-360. The sequence goes on along the minus strand of JBGPPL010000024.1, from coordinate 26,161 downwards.
GCCATCATGGTCACGCCTCTACCCAGATGGCTCAACTCGGCTTTCAAGATGGCACCTACATCGGGATTGAGGCGCCTGTAGCTCCATCGGCAGAGACAGGGACCCCGCAGTCAAAACTTATGAGAGCGGACGCTGGTCCGTGTGGCTGGTCGGTCACCACGTCTGATATCAGCGCTGAATTGGAGCGAGTCTCCCGTTTGGGCGTCACGGTCGGGACACCTGAGCCTCGCAGTAGGAACAGACCCGACGGGACGACTGCCGAATGGCGGAGTGCATCGTTGGGACCGGGAGCGCCAGGGACAAATCTGCCGTTCTTGATTGAGGATAAGACACCGCGAAGCAACCGGGCGCCACACTCCTCACCCAGCACGAAAGGGACAACCTTAACCGGTGTGGCGATGATCGTCCTTGGAGTCAAAAACTTGGATGAAAGCATTGCCCTATTCCAGAAAGTGTACGGCTGGCCAGCCCCCAAGGTGGAAGACCATCCTGACTTTGGAGCGAAGCTGGCATATTTCGCCGGAACGCCCGTAATCCTGGCAACTCCCTTGGCGCCAGATTCGTGGGTGTCTGAACGGATAGGCCGCCTTGGCCAGTGCCCGATTGCATTCTTACTTGGCGCCGGCGACTTCAAAGCGGCATCGGCGCATTTCTCTCTTCCGGCGGAGGCCCATTGGTTTAAGTTAAAGGTTTCCTGGTTCGATGCGAAAAAATTGCATGGGGTGAGGTTGGGGATTGTCGGCGGATAGAATTCGACTCGGGAAAACAATTCGCCAAATCGGAACTTCGAGTAAGCCGCTACCCGGCGCGCCGTCTTTCAATTCGTGCAGAAAGTCCTTGTACCAGCCCGCCTGCTTTTCATTGTGCTTGACACGATTCGGATACGGCGATAAGACTCGATAGGCTGGCTTCATGGGGCGTTTGACTTCCCGCGAAAGTGGGCGGGTACGCATTGAACTAGCTCGGGCGGCAAAGACGTTTTAGTTTGCATGCGTCGCAGAAAGAGGAATTCAGATGAGCGAGATCACTCGACGCGGATTTGTGAAAGGGGCGGCCATGGTGGCGCCTCTCGCCTTTACAGGTTTCACGGTGACGCAAACTTCTTCTGCTCCTCGCTATGATGTAGTCATAGTCGGGGCCGGGCATAATAGTCTGATCACTGCATGCTATTTAGCAAAAGCCGGCTTCAAGTGCCTGGTGTTGGAAGGTCGGCCTATGGCCGGCGGGGGCACCAAGACCGCACAATTGACGCTGCGTGGGTTCCACCACGACGTCTGCTCATCGATTCACGCCTCTATCCAAAGCAACCCGTTGATGCGAAACAACGAACTAAAACTGGGGGATTACGGCCTGGAGTATATCTATCCCGATCCGGTCTACCATATCGCGTTTCCCGACGGGAGTTATATTACGAAATGGAGAGACTTTGACCGTACCTGCGAGGAGATCGCCAAGTATTCCAAGAAAGATGCGGAAACCTGGCGGCGCATGGCCACCGAAGCTGACGCGATTCGACATATCTTGAATGAAGTTAATTTCACACCGATCGGGTTTGGCAAGTCTCTGAACGAGCGCCTGGCGGAGCATCCCCAGGGCAAGTTGTGGCAGCGCCGCTTGGCCATGTCAAAATGGGATATTCTCCGCCAGAATTTCGAGGACGAGCGCACGATGGTGGCTATGATGCCGCCTTTCCCGAAACTCATAACGTCTCCGTATACGGGATTTTCCGCCTATCCCAGCAAAAATGAGGACGTTCCCCAACCTAAAGGGGGATCGGGAATGATAGCGCTGGCGCTCTCGCGATACTTCGAAGCGCATGGTGGCGAGATCCTGGTCAACAAGCCAGTTGAGCGGCTGATCGTGGAGAACGGCAGATGCGCCGGCGTGGGATGTGCTGACGGGAGCTCTTATCGCGCGGATAAGGCCGTGCTTTCCACGGTTCATATCAAGCAGCTCGTTAACATGGCGCCGCGCGATTTGTGGCCTGAGGATTTTATCGAGGGGGTGAAGACCTTCCATACTGGAGCTGCGTCGTTTAACTCCCACTTTGCCACCACGGAACCGTTGAAATTCCCGGTCAAAGGCGGCACGGTCGTGCCGGTACATATATCAAACATACCGAGCTGCAAACGCGCGCTTCGTTTTGAATCCGAGCTGGCCTTGGGTGAGTTCCACGTGGAGGAGCCGGTGCTGCACATTGTCCAGTGCAGCGTTGCGGATCCAACGCGAGCCCCCGCGGGGATGCACACGATCCGGGTTCTCTGCGAGCAGGCAGTTTACGATTTGCCAGAGGGAGGCCCGGGCCGCTGGGAAGAGATCAAGGAGGAAGTCGCCGAGGCGCATCTAAGGGCCGTGCAACGTATCGCACCCAATCTGACCGACAACAAGATACTGGCGCGGTTTTCGACCTCTCCGGTCGATATCGAGCAATTGAACGCGGCTATGTGGCACGGCTCTTGCCACAGCGGTACGGACGGCCCGGAGCAGGCCGGCGCCCTGCGTCCTGTGCCCGGCTGGTCGCAACACCGAATGCCAATACCCGGCCTGTATCAAACCGGGGGCACGACTCATCCTGGAGGCGGTGTAACAGGAGGGCCTGGTCGAAATGCGGCGGTGGTGATGCTCAAGGACTTTGGCACAAGCATCGAAGAAGTGCTCAGCAAAAAAGGATAGAAGCTATAATTGGCTCAGGCAGATGATAGAAAGTCGGAATTTTCGCATCCGTGGGGCGAAATACGAGCCGGATCGGCTACTTGGCCAAGAGCCGCAGCGTCTTGGCCGGATAAAGAGCGAGGAGTTGGCCCCGCGGCGGTGAAATTCGTTCCAGCTCGAGGCAGGCAACTCCCGCTTTCTTCAACTCCGTGATGCGGGCGCCGGTGTGGAGAACATGGCCAATCACCAGGTGTAAATGGGGCTCGTGGCCGAAGCAAACAACTTCCTTCGCCTTCAATTTCGCCAGCTCGCGAAGCAATTCCGCCGGCGTGCTGGTCCCTTTGAGCGCGTCCGTGCGGACGATTTTGCTCGATGAGAAGCCAATCACTTCGCAGAAGATTTCGGCGGTTTGCACCGCCCGCAGCCACGGGCTGGTCAGCACAACGTCCGGCTTTACGTCGAGCGCGAACAATCCGAGCGCGGCGGCACGAGTCTTCTTCATGCCTTTTGGCGTAAGGGGGCGTTCCGTATCCGGAGGGCAGCGAGGATCGTCACGGTCCACCGCGACCCCGTGGCGCACAAGATATAGGCGCATCATCAGGCTACCCTCACTTTCTGCACGACCAAGACGCGATGAAAGGACAAATGCAAATTGAGTTCGCGTTCGAGCAGGCGCGCCTTGCGCTCGATGCCCGCAAGATTCAGGCGCGATTCGTCCCGTAATTCCACGTGAATCCGCACTTCGCGCGGGCCGCCTTCGACGGTCAGCCCCGCGATGGCCTGGTGGTGATCGCTTTCGAGGCGCTCCGCAAGCCTGAGCATGCCGGCCAAAATGCGCACTTTCTTGCGCCGATCGCGGTCCAGTGAGGCGAAGAGCTTGTGCGCCGCGCTCGGCTCCGACTTCCCGTTGTGGTAGCGCACCAAACACCCCGTCATATTTTTTGCCCATCCTCGCAAACCTGGGATTTTCGCGTTGCGGACGAGGTATTCGCCATGACGGTGGTGGGCTTTGCGGTGGATGAGATGTCCGGAGTCGTGAAGAGTCGCTCCAGCTTCGAGGACCGTTCTCAATTCGAAATCCATGTGATGGTAGGGCCATAGCTGGTCGAACAGTTGCAGCGCAAGCCTTCGAACCTGTTCTCCGTGCTTCAGGTCGCAATGCACGCGGCATGCAAAAGACTCCGCGCCCGCAATCATGATCTGCGCATCTTTTCGCTGTTCGGGCGTGGGTTCTACAGCCGCCATTTGTGCCGCGGCAAGTTCATAAACCAAACCTTCGCGGACACCCACTCGCGGAGTGATCATGGACCGAATCCGCAGCCATCTGGTTACCGTGGTCAGAACGATGGCGGCAACTCCCATGACTTCCGCGCGGTCGCGGCGCACTGTAAATGAGTTCATTCTGCTCTCCACATCGAGCCGCAAAATCTGCAGGAGACGGTCCCCCAGCAGCCTTGTGTTGAGCGTTCCCAGGCCTCCGACCCTGGGACCGGGTGCTAGCCCGGCAAGAGTCTCTGCATTGCCACCGCAAGAGACTGCAAGCGCTGTCGTGGATCGCGGGCGGTTCGGCAGCGCGCTCTGCAGGACCGACAGAACATGAAGCTTTAGATCATCCGCCGTATGCTCATGAATGGCGCCCTGGATGCGGAACGCCTCCATCAAGCGGACGGTTCCGAGCGGCAGGCCGATGCTTGCTTGCAGGACTCCTTGCCTCAACTCACTGAGTTCCAGGCTGCCGCCGCCCAGATCGAGAATAAATCGAGGCGGATCCAAGTTCCGCAGCGCCCGGAGAGTTGCCACGCGCACCAGCCGGGCTTCTTCTTCGCCTGAGATGACTTCGAGATTGATTTTTGCCAGGTGGCGTATGCGGTCGACAAGAATGTGGCGGTTGCCGGCCTCACGCGCGGCACTCGTCGCGACGGCGCGGTACGCCGTCACGCCGTGCCGGTCCATCATTCGGCGAAACTGCCGGAAAGCAGCGACGGCATCGCGCAGCGTCTTGCGATCGAATTTCCCCGTCGTGAAGGCGGAGTGGCCCAGGCGCACCGGCGCGCGAAAGGAATCGACAATCTCCCAATCATCCGAGGAGCGCACACGCGCAATGATCAGCCGGAACGCATTCGAGCCGGCATCAATCGCAGCCAGGTGCAGTGGTTTAGCGAGTTTCAGCGCCACAGGGAAGCCAGCGCAGCGGAAGGCCTGTAATGAGTCCGCTGGATGCCGAGATGAGCGGCAATGCGCTTGCGCAGCTCCGCGTTCACACTGGCCACGCTGGCCTCGCCATCCATCGCAATGAAGCCTTGTTTCTCAGCAAGCGCTTCGAATTCTTTTTTCATCTTGGCTTGATACATAATAAAAGATTGGAACAAATCGTTGGAGAGTGACATGTCGCGGCCCGATTCCCAATAGCTGATGGCATGAGACTTGCGAAACTCCCGTTCGAAGGCGGCTTCCGGTCGTACGTTGAGCCAGAACGTCAGGTCGGGGCGCAAAGCCATTTCGTAGAGCCCGTGCAAGTATTCGCGCTGGATCCCGCGAGCAGCCGCTCGGGCAATGAGCGTGTAGAAGTAACGGTCCGCCAGCACCACAAAATCGGACCGCAATGCTGGGATGATGCGATGCTCGAGCTGGTCGTAGAAATCGGTCGCATACATGAGCGTCAGCGTCATCCGGGTAATCGTATTCTCGGCAAGCAGTGCGTCAATGTCTTTCGCCACGAGCCCCGAACGGCGCAGGCCCATGGTCTGGACCGCGAAGCCTTCGGACTCGAGCCATTCGGTCAGCAGCGAGATCTGGGTCGAACGGCCGGAACCGTCCATTCCCTCAATCACGATCAGCGATCCGCCGAATTCTTCATCATTCACGCCTGGAAGGGGCAGTCCATAGTTGCGAGGGGACGCTCCGGAAGGGGAGGAAGCCTGCTTGGGGCGGCCGTTTTTGCGATTGGACCGCGACGGTTTCATCGGGGCCTCCGCGCGGCCTTCTTGGGCGCAAAGCGTGACAAATCAATGCGCGATTTCACAATGTGGCGCATCTGCATTTGAAGCTTGTTCACAGGGAGTGTTCCATCCATCACAACGAACCGGTCCGATTCAATCATCTCATCGTACTGCGCCAGGATGCGTCCCTGAAAAATCCGAAAACTCTCTGCCCGGTCGAGAGACAGGTTCAGGTCCATCCCGGCCTCATAATACTTCAACTTTGGCCGGCCGCTCATGATGCGGTTGACGGCCACGTCCAAGGGAGCGCGAAAATAGAAAGTGATGTCGGGAACCGGCGCAAAACGGTACAGATTGCGCAGCCATCGTGGAGAGCAGCTTCGTGCAACATCACGCGCGAATGCCGTGTAAATGTAACGGTCGGCAAGGACCAGGTATCCGCTGTGGAGCAGCGGCAGGATTTGCCGTTCACACCGGTCCGCGAAGTCAGCGGCGTGCAGGAGAGAAAACGTGGTGGGTGTCAGCAGCCGGCGCTGTTTTCCGCGCCGCGTCGCCGATTTCACCAGCGGGGATGAGTTCCATTCGGTGAAATGCAGGCGATAACCGCCGATTTCGAGCCACCGTTTGAGTAAGTGGAGTTGCGTGCTTTTTCCAGAACCGTCTATGCCTTCGACCACAATCAGCGCCCCTGGGTATGCACCCGCGGGTTCGAGAAGCTGTGGTGTCTCGCCAGGCATTTCAATGCGCGCGATGGGGATGGATTCGGTCGCCGTCATGGATTCGCTTGCCAAACTGCCCTCTCACTAGAGCACGATTATACGCACAGAATGTGAAAATTTGGTTACAAGAACATGATGCCTGGATGAATGGGCGCTGTTCCGGACGGTTGCAAATGCGCGTTTCGCAAGGCAAACTACTTTCGTGAACGCATTTGATCTGATTTGCATCGGAGCGGGCCCGACAGGCTTGGCCTGCGCGATTGAGGCGAAGCGCGCCGGCCTGCATCCCCTGGTGATCGACAAAGGCTGCCTGTGCAACTCCCTCTATCACTATCCGGTCAACATGGTCTTCTTCACCACCCCGGAACTGCTCGAAATCGGGGACCTGCCGCTCACCAGCGCTACGGAGAAACCGAATCGCAGCGAGGCGCTCAAGTATTACCGCAAATGCGCGGAGCATTATGCGCTGGAACTCCGATTGGGACGGCGCGTCGAGAGTGTTGAGGGCAGCGATGGTCGATTCCGCGTACATACTCGAGACGAGCAGGGAATCGCGGCACAATTTGAGGCCAAGAAGATTGTTGTCGCTACCGGGTACTACGACCTTCCGAACCGGCTCGGCGTACCTGGCGAGGACTTGCCCCACGTTTCCCATTACTACACCGAGCCCCACCCCTTCTGGCAACAGGATGTCGTGGTCATCGGTGGCAAGAACTCGGCAGCCGAAGCAGCGCTGGATCTATATCGGTCAGGCGCACGGGTGACTCTGGTCCATCGCCGCGCGGAACTCGGTTCAACAATCAAGTATTGGGTGCGGCCCGACATTGAGAATCGCATCAAGGCCGGTCAAGTTCGCGCGCTTTTCGAAACCGAAGTGAGACGCATCGAACCGGGGCACGTCTGGGTTTCGAACCATGCGGGCGAGTACTCGTTGCCGGCCGTGCAAGTGTTTGCGCTAACGGGCTACCACCCGGATTTCGAATTCCTGCGTTCCCTCGGCATCTCGCTTGATCCATCGACCAATAAGCCGATGATGGATCCGCAAACGCACGAAAGCAATGTACCGGGCATATTTCTTGCGGGAGTGGTGATTGGCGGGAACCATACGAGTGAAATCTTCATCGAAAATGGCCGCTTCCACGGCAAACAAATCGTCGCCGCTCTGACCGGCTGTCAGGCTCACTCGTAATGCCCTTGATCTGCGCAGAGCCGTTTCAGATGTGCCCCAAGTCACTGCGATTTGCTGCGCATCCAGGTCTTTGCTAAACTGACAACCGATGTCCTCCATGATAAGAGAAGCAGGCGAAACATTCGTCACCCTGGCGAAGGGTTTTAGCGTGACCTTCCGCAATATGCTGAGGAAACCTGTCACGGAGAATTATCCCGAAGAACCTGTCCACTTCCAGGCCCGGTACCGTGGGATTCACGTTTTGCACCGCGACGAAAACGGGCTGGAAAAGTGCGTTGGCTGCTTTTTGTGTGCGGCGGCCTGTCCGGCACGCTGCATTTATATCGAGGCTGCCGAAAACACCGACGCGCAACGTATTTCCGCGGGTGAGCGCTACGCCAGCGTTTACAACATCGACTATTCGCGTTGCATCTTCTGCGGCTACTGCGTCGAGGCATGCCCGACCGACGCCATCACCCATGGACACGGATTCGAGCTGGCAACGTCGAACATCAATGCGCTGATTTACCGTAAAGAGAAGCTTCTGGAAAAAGGTCCTTCCGCTACGTAGACGCTAGACCGCTTTCTTGGCACCTTTCTTGCGCGTTTTTTCGATTGGCGGCGCGGGCTCGGTCATTCGCAGGGGGTCCAGAATTTCCCGCATCGTCTTTTCATCGACCAGCTTGCGTTCAAGAGCAATTTCCGTCACCGTCCGGCCCGTCTTGATACTTTCCTTCGCTATCTCCGCCGCAGCGGCATATCCAATATACGGGTTCAAGGCTGCCGCAATCGAAATCGTCGCATTCGCGTAATGGTGGCAGCGTTCCTCGTTGGCCGTGATGCCATCCACACACTTTGTAGCGAGCACCCTCATCGTGTTTTTCAAAATCTCCGCCGAGTGGAGCACATTCCATGCCATCGCTGGCATCATCACGTTCAATTCGAGCTGGCCCGCTTGCACTGCCATGGCTGCCGCGATGTCTGCCGCAACGGCCTGGAATCCCACCATTGCTGTCAGCTCGGCCATAACGGGATTGATTTTCCCCGGCATGATCGATGAGCCGGGCTGCAGCGCAGGCAGAGAGATTTCCGCCAGTCCAGTGTTCGGTCCGCTGGACAACAGACGAAGGTCATTGGTGATTCGGATCAATTCGAGCGCGAGGTTACGCAGCGCAGCAGAAGCGACACTCATTGCGAGATTGGACTGCATCGCATAGCGCAAATCGTCCGTTGGCTTCAGTGCGCAGCTAGAAATCTTGCTCAAGTGCTTGACGACCAGCTTCTGATACCTCGGGTGCGTATTGACTCCGGTTCCCACGGCCGACCCGCCCAGTCCTACTTCGCTGAGCAATTCTTGGGCCTGCCTCAACAACACCGCGCACCGTCGCATTGCCGTCGCATATGCGGAGAATTCCTGACCCAGCCGAATCGGCACCGCGTCCGTCATGTGCGTGCGTCCTGACTTCAGGATGCGGTCAAAAGCTTTTCCTTTTCTCGCGAATGATTGTTCCAGAATGACAAGCGAATCCAGCACTCTGCCGAATAGGAGCAGCGCAGCCAAGCGCATTGCCGTAGGGAAAACATCATTGGTCGACTGCCCGCAGTTGACGTGATCATTGGGGTGGCAAATGTCGTAGTCCCCGCGTTTTCCGCCAAGGATCTCAATAGCACGATTTGCGATCACCTCATTGGTATTCATGTGGAACGACACGCCAGCACCTGCCTGGTAAACATCCACCACGAATTGGTCGTTCCATTTCCCCGCGATCACCTCGCCTGCCGCGCGCACAATCGCGTCGGCCCGTCTAGCGTCCACCAGTTTCAACGCGCGGTTTGAAATCGCGGCAGCCTTCTTGACCATCGCTATCGCCCGAATGAGCTGAGGGTGTGCACGATAGCCGCTAATAGGGTAGTTATCGATCGCCCGCTGCGTTTGAATGCCATAGAACGCACTGGCGGGCACTTCGCGCTGGCCGAGTGAATCTTTCTCTATCCGCATCTTCAATTTATGCCGCTCCGGTGCCTGAGTAATAGATTTGTCTCTTGAATGATCAGAGTAACATACACGGGACTATTCGCTCTTGAGCCTTGTCCAGCGAGCCACAAGATGTTTGCCCCTGATGCTTCGGGATGAGGGAGGCGGGCTGCATACTCAACCTTCTGTGATTCACCGCTCCAATCCCGCTGAAATAATCGCGATGACCCAGTTCCATCGCGAAGAAAATATTGTCATGCTGTAGGCATATGTCAGGGAGTCCAATCTCACCAAGCCGGCCCGGACTCATCGCAGCAATATACACGGGCCCACTAGCGTGATAACTCGAACTAAGATCGAGCCTCCCAAGAATCATTCTTGGTTGAGGCTGATGCTTTCCCTTCAGCGTCACACCGAATCGTAATCCACCACACGATGACATGCCCCCTTCAACACAAAAGTCTGTCCCCCGCGCCTCCCCCGCGAAATGTTCGTTTCTCGCAATCTCTAATGCCTCAAATTGAATGCGATAACGTCATGCATTGTCATGTCTGGGCCGCAACACAGAGGAAGACTTATAAGGTATACAAGACAAGTTGCGACATAGAGAGAAGTGATCGGCGCTGTCCAAGAAGGCGACCAGGTCAAATGGGAAAGCAGGCAGGGTAACTTGAGACGTGTGGACTAAAAGATTGGTTGGCATCAAAGGGCTGTAACGATGCAGTCGGACACTGGTCGTCTCTTCGAGCATGTTGCGCACAAGGCTGCAGGTAACATGGCTAGGAATGTCGGTAGCACATGAAATGTCCGTTTTTGCGGTGCGATCTGAGGTAGGGATAGCAATCGGAGGACGCCATGGGACCCATGGGAAGCGTCGGATGGGGGCGGGTGATGAAGATACAGGAAGTGATTTTGCGAGCGATGGCGAGGCAGATCACTCGATGGCAGGCCGCGGAAATCATTGGTATCAGTTGCCGGGATGCCGCGGCGGGTGCCGCTGGAGATGGTGCAGCAAGTCTTGCGGCTGTACCGGGAGACGTATTTCGATTTCAACGTGCGCCACTTTTACGAGAAGCTACGCGAGCTGTACGGCATCAGTCTCAGTTGCATCTCGGTGAAGCTGGCCCGGCGCGGCGGGCAGGGAGCGGGACTGGCGCACCAGAACCGTCTGCGCGGCGCGCACCGGAAGCGGCGGCTGCGGCGGCCGTTGCCGGGAATGCTGTTGCACTTGGACGGCAGCTCGCATGCGTGGTTTGCCGATCAGCGCGGGTACGACCTGTTAGTGGTGCTCGATGAAGTGACTAGAGAGATTTATTACGCGCAACCATCAGGGATGAGCAGGAATTCATTTGCGTGGTTTACCGCCAAGAGTTCCGGTGATCTGACGCCGGGGTTCTGTGAAATGAGGCGGGGCCGGACGGATATCGGCAGGAGGTTCCGGAACTTCAGGCAGTGGGTCGATACCGGCATTCTGAAAGGTGCGGAGAACGTCCGCGACAGACAAGGAAGGTTGGCGAAGCGAGCCGTGATGCTCAAGCATATAACGCGCCAACATGGCTTCGGCCGTCTCCTCCAACCACTGATCGATCAATGCAGCGATTTCACGTCTAAGGTTTGCAGCATGGTTCAAGCGAGCCAGCTCAAAACTCTGCAAAGAAGAACGTGAAGCACTATGCAGATAGTCGATTGGGGGAACGATGCGCGTTATAGACATGGCCAAACTCCTATGCGAACTGGGCGAAACCAATACAACGAATGCATACGGGCAGTGCACAGTACTGAGTGGCCATTAGTCGTGTCTATATATATTTTTGGCCCTGTGGATAAGTCGGTTGTTATAACGGAAATGTTACTAACGCGCTCGGGAGAGTCTCCACGCTCGATGCGCAGGAAGGATGCCTCGAGGGGAGAGCGGCAATGAAGCTGGATGCATCGAGCCAGGGGACGACGCGCAACCTTCGCGCGTGGGACAAAACCGCGATGAAGGAAACGGTGCGGCTACCGAAGGTGGCGGAATGGAATGGGGCAGGGAGTCCTATGAACTTCGCGCAGTTTAGCGGAGCGAGTGCGTCCATTTTTGTGGCGGATCCTCCAGTCGCAGTCACGCTGAAATGGGGCAAAACAAGATGTGGCAAAGCGATGACAACGACGACTGATAAGTTCAACCGCCGCCCTTTCGGAGAATGGTTGAACCGGCTTCAGAGATTGCTGAAACATTATGAGACAAATGGATTCAGACCCATTCAAGAAGAAGAGCAATTTGCAAAGTGGTTTGAAATCGCAGATCCAGGGTCCTTTGGATTGAATACATGGGTAGAGAGAAGTGCTTGATACACGCGGAGTAAACAGAACGAAGTACGAATCCAAGATCGCGGCTGGGTGTAACGAAATCGATATTATGGAATGTGAGTTATCAGACGCCGCGGCTTGTGCGGCGGTCGCCATTCGGACGCAGGTTTTTCCCGCGCGCGCTGGTTATTCGCCAGAGCGTACGGCCGGCCAGACGGCGTGCCCGGAAGAATTCTCGGCGCGCGCGAGAAAAGTCTGCGGCGAACTGAAAGGCGCAGGCCTTACATTCCGAAGAATATTGTACAGCTAAAGGCGGCTGTGCAGAGGAGGGGAAGATGGAATCTGGAACGAGTCTTTCCAGGAGTTCGGAAAAACTGATGCGGAAGAAGCTGGCGGGAGAGGCTGCGGAAGGAAAAAGGGCCCGCTGGCGAGGCGCCGACAAAGAGTGCGATGGGCGAGCCGTTCAACGAAGGGAAGATGACTCTGGAGAGCGTGTTGGGGATTTGCCGGCGCATGTGCGGGCGAGCGTTGTGGTGAGGCGCGGCGAGTACGATGCGCGGCGTTTGCGTTCGCAGCGAGAGGTGATCCGCGACGCGATGCTGGCCGCCGCGGAGTGCGACACCTGGCTAACACTGGGTGAGTTGCGGGCGCTGACGCGCTACGGCGAGGCGTCGATTTCGGCACAGCTCCGGCACTTGCGAAAGCTGGAAAACGGGGGATACGAGGTCGCCAAGCGGAGGCGCGAGGACGCAGTGCCTGCGCGCGGCGGGGCCGAATGGCGCGGCGAGTGCCTGTGGGAGTATCACATCGTACGCACGATTCGCAACGAACTGCCATCGACATCGATGGCGGAGCACGAACGATCAGCGACGTCGTAGGTATGGATCGCGGGCGGCTTTTGGAGCTGAAGTGTGTGTGTGACAACCATGTTTCTCTTACGTCAGCGGCTAAACAGGTTGCGGAAAAGGCCCCTAACGCCGTCATTTCGAGCCCCGGCAGGGGCCGGGATAAACTCCGCGAGGAATCCCTCTTGAATTATGGCCAGCAAAAAGAGGGATTCCTCGCCGCTTCGCTCCTCGGAATGACGGACCGTGAGAATTTTTTCGCAGACTGTGAAGCCGCGCCTTACAAAAAGAGCCGCGACCCACAACAACGGTTTATGCGACAGGTCTTCGGGGGAACGTGAAGTTTATGCGATTGCCGAGGTGACACATGCCGAAACGCGTGATTGATTTCGATGCGATGTGGGGATCGGACAAGCTGGCCTCGTGCGCGGAGTGGGCACAGGCCGAGTATGCGTGGCTTTACGGTCTGGCGGACGCTTCCGGCTGCTTCGAGCTGACGAACTTGCGCGTGATCTGGGGACGCGTAGCGGCGATTCGTCACAACTTGTCACTCGAACGGCTCGAACAGATCTTCCAGGAGTTTCAGGATAAGGGCTTGCTGTTTGTCTGGGAAGAAAACGGCAAGCGCTATGGACATTGGACTGGCAGCGACGTGCCCGGACGCCTGCCGCCGCCTTCTTGGCGCATGCGGCTGGAACGGTTGGCGCCGCCGGTGCCGAAGCAGCAGCTCGCCGAATTCATGTCGCGATTTTCGCGGGGACGAGCGGCGTCGCCGGGCGGGGGATTCCTTGTCGATTCTTCTCTCGGGTCGCCTCAAGGATCACTCAACCCCGTCCTTGATCGAGGGCTCAACGGGGGCCTTGAGTCGGCTCAAGCACAGGATTGGAAGTGGAATAGGAAGGAGGAGAAGGAAGGGTTCACCCTGAGGGTTCACCCTGAAGGGAAGCAATGCGCCTTGCCGGGCCGGGCGACTGTGGGTGAATCATTGCGGGAGCAAACCCATCTCCCAAATCTGAATTCAAATTCGGAAATTCCACATCCTGAAACACCGTGCGCGCCTGCGTCGAAGCCCGCTTTGAATCAGCCTGCGCGCGCTGCAGCCGCCGGTGCTGCTACTGCCGCTCCTGTTGGCTATTCGCGGTTCACCGAGAACGCTCTCCGTGAACGGGACAAGTCGTTCTTTGTGGCACGCGAGTTGGTCGTCGGACAAGGACCGCAGTGCGGGCCGGTGCGTGTGAAGCCGGAGGTGCTCGATCGAATCCGGACGCGTGACGGTTCACGGTCGCCGTAGCTGACTGCAGGGGCTAAAGCCCCCTTGGAGTCAGCCTCTTTTGTCAGGGCTGAAGCCCTGACCCACAACGCCAGAATGAGCGGGTTCCTGGGACGACACCAGTAAGACAAATCGGAAGTGCACGTCAAGCCGTGTGGAGGAGAGACTATGCTAGCGACGTTTGCATTCGATGTTTGTCACGATGTGTACCGTGCGGCGCGTGAGGTGATCGACACGAAGATTCCAACGCTGAATCTCGAATCTTCGGGGAAATACATGTGGCATCCGGATCGGATGCCGCGGCTGGCCGAGTACGTCGCCGACTTCGCGCGCGCCGGCGAGCGGGCGCTCGAAGGCCGCGGGGAATTGCGTCATTCGACTTCGTTCCGGGCGAGTCCTTCACTCGGACCGCTCAGGACGAGCCCTTCGCATGGGCCGCTCAGGGCGAGCCGCGTGGCGATGTTCCGCGTGTACTACCTGGGTGGCGCGGAGTACAACGCGGCGCGGCGGCATCTTGGGATCAGCGAGCTGACCTGGGCCGACTGGGCGGAGGAGATCCGCACGCGCGTCGGGCGGGAGCTTACTGATGCGGGTGTGTTTCCGCCGTCGAAGTATTTCCTTACATCTTCGATTCCGGCTCCCGGAAACGTCGCGTAGCGTGAAAGGGGCTGCGACCTCTCGCTACTTCGCCGTCGGCGCGGGCTCGCCTTTGCCCGTGTAGCGGAGGACGAACAGGCCCACTGTTTGCCGGTGAGGCGAGCCGCAAAGAATTTATAGAATTATCTTGACAAATAAATAACTCTTATGGTAATCTCATCGTTGCAGAAATATAGTCCGCCGCCTAGGCCAGGAAATGGCTACGGCGGGCGTGCCCGCCAGAGCTCAAGCGTCGGCGGGTATTTTTGTTTCTAGGGGCAATTCGGTAGGTCCTCGGCCCCAAATGATTCCTCAAAGCATTGTGGCGGGCTACATGTGTAGCCCGCACGCCTTTCTCGCGGGCTGCAAGTACAGCCCGTACCCCTATTCCGGCGGGCTACAAGCGTAGCCCGCACCCGACTTCGTTACAGATTCCTCAGGAGGCCTCATGCCCGCCTATAGCAATGCCACGCCGCCACTTGCGCTTTTCCCCGGCGACGTAGGATTCAGCTTCAATGCCGAGTCATTTCCCGCCGACGGCACCGCCGGTGCGCAGTTTGCGGTGCCCGAACCCGCGGGACTGCCCGACCAGGGGCACACGGTGCGCTGGCAGACCATCTTCGGCACCAACCCGACCGCGATCAACATTCGCTTGCAGGGGGCGATGGCCGACGTGGACGCGGAGTTCACCGACCTCGACACGTCCACCGCAACGACAGGCGAAGCGCGAACCGTGATTGGCGTGCGCGCGCGATTTTTGCGGATCAAGAAAGTGACTTCGACAAGCGGGACTTCGCTCACCGCAAAGATTCTGCCGTGATTTGATGTGACTGGTGACGAGTGACCAGTGACTGGTGATTCGTGACTCGTGAAAACTTCCTGCCGGCCATTACGATTACGAATCACGAGTTACGAATCACAACATCCCAGTTACTGGCCCGGCGAACCGTGGGTTTTTCACCAGTCACCAGTCACCGATCACCAGTCACAGCCCCCTCAGCCGGTCTTGCGGCGGCCGCCGCCTACGGAGTGCTTGCGGGATTCCTTGCCTCTTGAGGATGCTTCGGCGCCGTGCTGCATCAATTTCTTTCCGCCGAGACGGTCCAGGTTTCCGAGGAAGGCGTTTTTCTCGGATTTCTTGGAGTTCTTTTTCTTGGGCATAACTGCACAGTACTTGAAACGCAGCCGCACGTCAATTTGACAGATTTCCTTTCCGTCCTCATGGCTTCCACTCCAAATTACGTAAAAAAGCAGCTCACGGTGGACACCGTGTCGTGGACTGCAATCGCCGCGCCGCGCCAGGGCATTTGCTGCGCAAGGCGGGCTATGCTGTGACCTAATTTCTTCCAGCCGGCGTGGTGACGCGGGCGCCGCACTCCGGCTACGTCATCACCATCGATCTCGCCCCGGCACCTCACCCCCCCTTCACGGCGAACCCGTTCAGGGTGAACCCCGTGATCCCTCCTCCACGCCGGATCACTCCACGCACGGCCAACCTGCCCCAGCCATCGAGGAAGCGCCGCTATCGCATGGCGGCGCTTCCTTGCCCGCCTCTAAGGAATGCGGGGCTTCGCTCTCCGTAGGGGCACGGCATACCGTGTCTCTACAACACGCTCCATCCATTTTGACTTGGTATTGCGGCGGTGTTCAATGACTCGATTACAGCACTTACTAGCGGCAACGCTGGTGCTCCTCGCACTACTTCTGACCGTATGCTCTACGTCAACGTTGGCAAACTTGGGGGCACCGCTCTTTCTGGTGCTAACGTCGTTGATAGCGGCAATACTGCTTTTCGTGTCAATTGCGTTGCTGGGTGTTCCGCTCCCGCCGGGGTCACCGGCAACTCTGCCTTCACCGCCGGCACGACGAGCGAAACCAAAGTCGGCGGCGTATTCAACGACAGGCTCTCGACGCTCTCCTCGGGCAAGGCGGCCGCAGCGCGCATCACACCGTCGCGCGCGCTCCACATAAATCCGCGCAACGCCTCGGGCACCCGGGCTACAGCAAATCAAACCTTTCCGGAGGAATTATGACCACATCACCATCTCAATCGCTCGGGCAATGGGTGCAGCTCGCGGGAGCGGGCGCATTTATTACCGGCGCGATCCTCAGCTTGCATCACTACGCGATCGGGATCTGCTTCGTCGGCGGCGCGGCGGCGTTTTACGTTGGGAAGAAGCTGCGCGCAACCTAGTCGCCTCAAACTTCCAGCTCTACCTTCGATCAATCCAGCCAAGACCGCCAATGGCATCCAAATCCAAGCCCGCTGCGCGGAAGCGCGCGTACAAGATCGAGGATTTTTACACGCCATTTCCTCGGCAGAAAGAATTTCACGACTCGTCAGCGAAATACCGGCTCTTCGGCGGGGCGGCAGGGCCAGGCAAGACCAAAGCGCTGCTCTACGAGGCGATCTTTCAGGCGCACAAGCATCCCGGCGTGGATACGTTGCTGCTGCGGCGCACGTATCCCGAGTTGGAGGCGTCGCTCATCACCTATTTCCGGCGCGACGTGCCTCGCGAGCTGTACGAGAAATACAACGAAGCGAAGCACATTGTTACGTGGCTGAATGGCTCGACCACGCGCTTTGCTTATTGCGACACCGAAAATGATGTGTATCGTTATCAGGGCGCGGAATATCTTTTCATCGGCATCGATGAGCTGACGCACTTCACGCTGAAGCAGTGGCAGTTCCTCACGAGCCGCAATCGGTGCTATCTGAAAAAGTCGCGGCCTTGCATGGCTGGTGCCACCAACCCCG
Source organism: Terriglobia bacterium (assembly GCA_041488495.1). Lineage (GTDB taxonomy): Bacteria > Acidobacteriota > Terriglobia > Acidiferrales > UBA7541 > Palsa-360. The sequence goes on along the minus strand of JBGPPL010000024.1, from coordinate 8,910 downwards.
GCAATATCGGCCACGCCTGGGTGAAAGCATTGTGGATTGACCGTGTCCCCGCGCCCGGGATGGATCGGCCCGATCAGTATGACGCGGACGATTACGCGTTCATCCGCGCGACGATTGCCGACAATCCGTTGTTCAAAGACGACACGCAGTATCACAAGACGCTGGGGCAACTGCCCGAGGCGCTGCGGCGGGCGTTCCTCGACGGCGAATGGGACGTTTACGCGGGGCAATACTTCGATATTTTCGCGCCCGGAAGGCATACGGTGCGCCCCGAGCAGGTGCAGCTCGAGCCGTGGACGCCGCGATGGATCTCGATTGACTGGGGATTCGAGCACCCGAGCGCCGTGTACTGGCACGCGACGCGCAACGACGGTGTCGTGGTGACGTACCGCGAGTTCGTGCAGAACCGCCTCTCGCCGCGCATGCTGGCCGCGGCCATCGCGGAGCGCACTGTGGACCGCCTGGGCCGCGCCGAGCGCATCCGCGATGTGTATCTTTCGCCCGACGCTTTCGCGCAGCGCACCGCCGACGCTTCCATCGCCGAGCAACTGGGCGACGGGCTCGCCGCCGCGGGCCTGCCGCGTCCCACGCCCGCCGACAACGATCGCGTGGGCGGCTGGATGCTGATGTACCAGGCGCTCGAAAGCGATCACTGGCTGATCGCCGAAAATTGCACGCGCCTGATCGAGAATCTGCCAACGCTCACGCGCGATCCCGCAAACGTCGAAGACACGCTCAAATGTGATGGCGACGATCCCGCCGACGCCGCGCGTTACGGGCTAAAATCGGCGCTCGATGCCGGCCACGCGCCCGCCGACGTGGTCGCCGCAGAACGCGTCACAGCGGTCGATCCGACGTCGCGCGCGATTTGGCTCAAGAAGTTTTCCGCCGAGGAGACACGGCGCGTGGCGCCCGTGTTGCCGCGTCGCTGGCGACCGAGTGGGTGGTGACGCATTGTGGGTCGGACCTTCAGGTCCGACAAAGAGAGCCACCCAATGGAGGGCCTTTAGGCCCTGAGACTTCAGGGGTTGACGCCCCTGACTTTTGTGGCTGTTTCACGTCGCGGCTGAAGCCGCGATCCACAAACCCAGCATTCCTTTGATTCATCATGTGGCAAAACACTTTAATGTGGCTTTCGCGGCATGCGCGGAGCCGGTACGTGCAGATGCTCGAGGAGGAAGTTGCACGGCTGCGAGCGGAGAATCGCGCGCTGGTGAATTCGCTGCTGGGGACGGGGGGATTTCCTCCGATTTCGCTCGAGGACGACGCGCGGCGCGGCCCGGTGGCGTTGCCGCCGGTGCGGCGGCGCACGTGGACGCAGATCGCGCGCGAGAGGGAACTGGCGGCTGGCAGGAACGCGGAAGAGCCACGAAAGATGTAGCGCTGGCCTTCAGGCCGGCACTATTGGTTCAAGCACATGCCCGCCTAAAGGCGGGCGCTACAGGAGCTCGCTATGCTTTCTTAATCATTCGCACGAGCCAGAGCAAGATTACAGCTCCGACGAACGCGACCAGGACGGAGCCGATCAAGCCGCCGCCGGGAAATACTCCGAGCATGCCGAATAGCCATCCACCGATGACTGCGCCAACCATGCCGATGACGATGTCCATCAGCACACCGAAGCCACCGCCTTTCATCACCTTGCCGGCAAGCCAGCCAGCAATGAGTCCGACGACGATCCACCAGATCAAGCCGCCCATTTGTTGCCTCCAGTCTTGCCTCTAGTCACACTGAGATGAAAGGGCGTGGGCTGTACTTGTTTACCCTGTAAGCGCAGCCCGCCAGAAAACGGGTGCGGGCTGTACTTGCAGCCCGCCAGAAGATACTGCACCCTTGTAGACCACTCGGCGCCGAACGTCAACTGCCGCATTGTGAGCGCGGGTCCAGTAGCACAGGCTTCTTATCCTGAGCGCAGCGATGGGCAGCCTGTGCGGATTTCATTTTGCCGGCATCGACAGAAAAGCACATCGGCTAAAGAGTCTGTGTGGGAACGTGGATTTGAAGCGCTCTTGTAGCGCCGGCCTTTAGGCCGACACTCTAAATTTAAGCACATGCCCGCCTGAAGTCGGGCGCTACATAAACGAAAACGAGGTTTCCATACAGACTCCAAAGCCTGTGCTACGTATTTTCCTGCGGTCTGCAAGTACAGCCCGCACCCCAATCCAATGACAATCCAGCAGACATATCTGTCCGATCAGGACGTACTGAGCGCCGCACCCGTCGCGGCTCCGAATTCCGGCGGGCTCCAAGTAGAGCCCGCACCCAATGATGGGAGGATCGCCCCGCAGGACGGCAACGCGGAACCCGTAGGGGCACGGCATGCCGCGCCCCTACAAGCGGTCGCGCAGGGACTCGACCCCGCACATCCGTTCGGGCCGAATAACGAGCGGCTCGAGGAGCTGCGCCCGGACCTGGTGAATGCGCTGCGCGAGCTGGAGGTGCAGTATCGCCAGGAGGGAATTGTCGCGCGGCGGCATGAGATCCGGCGGATCCGGCAGGCGCGGCTGTTTTGGCAGGGCCTGCAGTACGCGTGGTGGAATCCGCAGGACATGACGTGGCACCTGCCGTTTGAGTCGAAGATCTATGACGACGCGGCGATGGCGGAGATGCCGCGCTACCAGTTCGTCACGAACTTGTATCAGGCGTTTGGACTCTCGTTCGTTTCCGTCATCAGCCAGGACGTGCCGGCGACGCGCTTCTATCCGCAGTCGGCGCAATCGATCGCCGACGTCACCACGGCGAAAGCGGCGTCGCAGGTGTCCGGCCTGATCGAACAAAACAACCGCGTGCAGAGCCTGCTCACCGGCGTGGCTTTTTATCTTTGGACCGACGGCAAGATCGGCGGTTACGTGCGCTACGTCGCCGACGCACAGCGATTCGGATCACACGACGAGCCGGTGATCGAAGAGCACTACGTGCCGCTCGGCGAGGATATGTACGCATGTCCTGAGTGCGGAGAAGAGCAGGCGGTCGGTGCGTCCCAAGATGAGAGCGTCATTCCGAGCCCCGGCAGGGGCGGGATAAACTCCGCGAGGAATCTCTCTGAAGAGTTTGGCGATGTAGCGGATCAATCGAAGAGAGATTCCTCGGCCGGGACTGCTTCGCAGCCCCTCCCACAGAATGACAATGGGGGAAGCATTGGCGCCCCGTCATTGCTGCCTCCGGTAATCTGCAGGCATTGTGGGGCGTCTCTCGGGCCCGAACATTTCAAGCCTGCCGAACGTGTGGCTGTCCCGCTGGTGACCGGCGTGCGCCGCGTCGCGAACGGGCAGGAAGTCATCTCGGTAGTCGGCGGGCTCGAGTTGAACACGCCGGTCTGGGCAAATGAGATGCACGAGTATCCGTACCTCCAGTGGTCGATGGAGGTTCACCGCGCGAAGTTGAAGGCGAGCTACCCGCACGCAGCGGACAAAATCGAAATGGGCGGGCCGCAATCGGCCGACGAAGTGTACGCGCGCGCCTCGCGCGTGGCGATTGCGCAGGGTCTGCCAACCACACATCCTGGCGACGCGCTCTTCAATCTGGTTACGTTTTCGCGGACCTGGATTCGTCCGTGGGCATTTTATGCCATAGAAGATAAAGCGATTCGCGGAGCGCTGCTCGCGCTTTTTCCCGATGGCTGCTACGTCGCTTTCGCCGGAGATACCTACTGCGAATCGCGCAACGAGACGATGGATGACTGCTGGCGCGTGATGCACGCGCTGCCCGGCGACGGCCAGAACCGGCCGTCGGTCGGCGATTCGCTCGTGCAAATTCAGGAGCGCTACAACACGCTCTCAAATATTCAAGCGGAAACGTATGAGTACGGCATCCCGCCGATTTATGCCGACCCGCAAGTGCTCGACTTCGACGCACTCTCGAATCAAACGGCCGAGCCCGCCGCGCACTATCCCGCGCGCGCGCGACCCGGACAGCCGCTTGCGGCCGGATTCTTCCAGCCCGCTCCGGCGCAAGTTCCGCCGGACCTCGTGCGGCATCAGCAGGAATTAATGGGTCCGGTCGCGCAATTCCTTACCGGCCTGTTTCCCGCCGTGTTCGGCGGGGAAATGGAATCGCAAAAAACGGCGACCGGCTACGCGATGGCGCGCGACCAGGCGCTCGGAAGGCTGGGCCTGGTGTGGCGGCGTCTGAAGCAATTTTATTCCGACGTGATGCTGCTCTCGGTCGACTGCTTCCGCAAAAATCGTCCCGAGGATGCGGAGATTCCCATTCTTGGTCCCGGCGGTGAGTTTGAGTCGCGCTGGATTCGCCTGGCCGATCTGAAGGGCAATATTCAGGCCTACCCCGAGAGTGACGAAACGTTCCCGCGATTGAAATCCCAGCAGCGCGGCGTGATCCAGCAATTGATGTCATCGTCGGATCCGCTCATCCAGCAAGCGCTCGCCGATCCGGCGAATATCGGATTTGTGAAAAGCGTGCTCGGTTTATCCGATCTCGTGGTGCCGGGAGAAGATTCGCGCAACAAGCAGCTTCGCGAGATTGAAGTGCTCCTGCACTCCGCGCCGATTGCTTTAGCAGGAAGTGGTAGCGCCGGCGTCCCGCCGGCAGGGGGCCGTGAAGGCGGGGAAGGAGTTCCCCGGCAAGATGCCGGCGCTACTTTACTGCCTTCCGTCCCGGTGGATTTGCTGTTCGACGATCACGCCGTCGAACTCGAGGAATGCCGGCGTTGGGCAAACTCGGACGCCGGGCAGGTTGCGCGCATCGAGAATCCCGCGGGCTTTGCGAACGTCCGCGCCCATGCCGAAGTGCATTTGCGAGCGATCGGATTGGCGTACGCGAACTCAAACGCTGCGCCCGCACCCAAATCGGGCGCGCCGGAACCGCCACACACGGCCTGAAGAATGAAGTGCGATTTCTCTGTGCGTTTTTGTGTTCTGTGTGTTGTGTTTTTCGGGATTCACGATAGAGGACACGGAGAACATGGAGATGAAGAGGAGTAACCGATGAGCAGTGGAACGCAGATTGAATTGGACTGGACCGGAATCGATGCCGCGCCGGGCGGGGCAGCTACGCCACCGACGAGTGGTGCGAATGGCGCCGAAGCCGGGACCGGAGCGTATCTCACGGATGAAGAAATTCTTGGGCTTGAGCCTGTCGGCGTGGGATCGAAAGAGCAGAATCATGTCGTCCCGCAAGATGACAAGGCGGAATCTGTAGGGGCGCGGCATGCCGTGCCCCTACAACCCATGGCGCAGGGCGTGAGGCCCGTTTCCGGCGGGCCGCAAGTACAGCCCGCAACTGCTTCCGGCGGGCTGCAAGTACAGCCCGCACCCGCCATGCCGGAGTGGATGCAGGCGGCGGCTGGCGACCCGAAGCATGGGGCCGAGGCGCAGCAACTCTGGCAGGAGCACCAGGCGTTCCGTGCGGCGTTTTCCTCTCCAGATGAGGCGCGCGCGATCAAGGAGTTGTTTCCCGGCGGCGCACAGGAAGCACAGTCGCTGCGGCAGGCGGCACAGGCGGTAGACCAGCTCGACGCGGCGATTTATTCAGGCGATGCGCGGGCACAATCGGAAGTCGTCGCGGAGCTGGCGCGCGCGAATCCTGCGGCGTTTCGCCAACTCTTTGCTGAGGCGGCGAAGGTGCTGTCGAGAATGGATCCAACCGCACACCACGGTGTCATTCCGAGCCCCGGCATAGCCGGGATAAACTCCGCGAGGAATCTCTCTGAACGGTTTGATAGCGTCGCCGAACAATCGAAGAGAGATTCCTCGGTCGGTCCTGTTACTCAGGCCCTCCCTCGGAATGACACACGGGAAGAGCCGGCAAGCCAGTCACCGCAATTCGATCCGGCGGCGTACGCAGCGTTTGAGCGTTCGACCAACGATGCGGTGGCGCGGGACGTTCGCGCCGCGGTTGGCGATACGCTCGCGCGGGTATTGCCGGAAGGCATAGCCGAGGGAGCGGCGCGCCGCATCGGAGACGACATTTTCAACGAGATTCATCGCACGCTTGCCGCCGACCGGTCACTCTCCGAACAGGTGGGTGAAGTGTTGCGCGGTTCACCGCGAGAGTTCACCGCGAGCGGCTGGCGTTTTGGAACGGCGGAGCAGCAGCGGGTTGCGTCGCTGCTGACGGGGCGCGCAAAGCAACTTGTCCCCGGCGTGGCGCGGCGCGTGATCGGCGAATGGACCAGCTCGGTGCTCGGCGCCTCGCGCTCGAAGGCCGCTCGCCTGGCCGCCGCCGCGGGCCGTGTGGACATCGCTGCGCCCGGCGGATCGCTCGATTCGATGCCGCTGCGTCCGATGCCCGGCCGCGGGATCGACTACGCGTCGATGAGCGATGATGAAATCTTAGGAATGTGACTGGTGACTCGTGATCGGTGACTGGTGAAACCCGCTTGCCGGACGCCACAATTACAAATCACGGGTCACGAATTACAAAATCACATTTCATAACTCGCGAATCATGTTCCTTTATGGATTCCAGAACATTACCCGCAGGGCAGTTTCACTAGTCACCAGTCACGAATCACGATTTTCTTCCGCACTCATACATAAACTACTTCCTTAGAAGGAGAACTCATAATGGCAGCACAAAACAACGCGCAGACCATCGCGTTGCAACTGGAGAAGGTGCGCGACAAAGTGCCCCTGCTCTACGAGCGCGACGATGTTCTGCTCAGCATGATCCAGCAACGCGGCGACGTCGAAAAAGTCAGCTCGCGAAATATGCGCTTGCCGCTGCAAGTCAACCTGGGCGGCAAGGCCGGAAGCTACAACGCCGACGGCGGCGACCTCGGGCGCGGCACCGGCTCGCAGTACGACGTCGCGCAGGTCTCGCCCATCTTTTTCCGCTTCGCGGTGGAAATCACCAAGCTCGTCGAGTACGCCTCGAACGCGCGCGAGAAAGCCATCGAAAATGCCGTGAAACGCGAAATCGCCAACGGCATGAAGCAATTCCGGGCGTTCCTGGACAAAGTCATCCAGACGGCGGGCAACGGCGTGCTCGGCACGATCACGAGTTATGCCTCAGGCTCTGCCGGCAATCCCGCGACGTGGAACATGACCATTCCCAGCGGCGCGGCGCTCGTGTACGTCGGCCAGACGATCCAGGTCTACGACCCGACGCTCACCACCAATCGCGGTTCCTGCGTGGTGACCGCGGCCGATCCGATTTCGCCCGGGCAAACGATCAGCGTGGACACGGCTCCGGCCAGCACCGCCGCGAACGACGTGATCGTGCACGACGGACTGGCGGGGGCATCGCCGGTGTCGCTCTTCGGCATCAAGTATCACCAGAACAACGCAACCACCGGCACGTGGCTCAACCTCAACCGTGCGACGTATCCGCAGCAGCTCGCCACGCCGCGCGTGAACGCCGCGAATGCCGCACTGGTTCCAGGCCACGTGCGCCTCGCCATCAACAAGGTGAGGAAAGCGCTGGGCATCAACCAGCTCGGCAAGCTCATCGCCTACACCAGCGTCGAGCAGGAACATGCCTGGGAAAATCTCGGCATCACGATTTCCCAGGTGATCTAGGAAGGTGCCGGAGGCCGCGCGAGCGACCTCGACCTGCTCTTCTCCGGCAAGAAAACGATGTCAGGCATACCGATCAAGTCGTCGGTGAACGCCGATCAAACGCGCGTGGATTTCCTCGACCTCTCCCACTGGGGCCGCGCCGTGATGAAGGACATCGATTACTTCGAGGTCGGCGGACAGACCGTCTTCCCGATCTACGGCGCAAGCGGAGGCCTCGCCGCGTCGTTCATCTTCTACTTCGACACCGGCTTCCAGGTGTGGAATGACTCCCCGCGCAGCGGCAGCTTCATCGATGCGCTCGCACGGCCAAGCGGATACTAGGCTCGTTGCTTGTAGGGGCACGGCATGCCGTGCCCCTACGGGCAAACCACTCAATATGGTAAATTCACTCCATGACGCAGGAGCAAATCACGACGCTGCGCGAATTGGCACGCAACGTCAAAAAGAACACGCCTAAGGTGCTTACCTCCGGTATGTTGGCAAAGGTGAGATGATTCTGGCTCCGCCTGAGGTCGGCCTCTTAGTTTCTTCTCCACCTCAGTCCGTGAACGCTTTTAGCGCCATCTTTGGTGTCAGCGGCATCCTTTTTCCAACGCTGGGAGACGCCACGTTATTCTGCTTGTCCAAGAGAAAAAGCATTTCGTAACATCTTTCGACGTAAGCCAGGCGGACCTTTCTAAGAACCCTCAATCGAGCTAGAGTTTCAGATATTACCTCCCTAGTTTTTCTTTGTACCTCGACCCTTGATTAGTGTCCTCCGAGAAACGCACCAGACTCCGCGCGTCGTGGACGAAGCGCTGTGTCTGGCGGGCGGCCTCAATCGCTTCGGTGAGGCGAACTACCGCGCGGTCTGGGGATGGTCGCGGCTGGACTGGATCGGCGGGAAATGGGAAGACCGCGACGCCGGCGGGAGGCTGCTGCGCGAAGTGGTCGAACTGCGTCTCGAGCCGAAATACACGCCGCACAACCGCTGGCACATCGAGCGCTGGCTTCCTCCGGAGAGCTACGGGTCGCCGGAGCAGTGGCGCGCGGAGACAATTGAAATCCAAAATGGACGAAGCATTCCGGCGCTCGGGCCGTACCCATCGCGCGGAGAATACGAGCACTGCTTCACGCTCGAAGGGCCGCGCGGCGAGTTCGTGCAATTGACGCCAACGATCGCGCGCTACATCGCCCGGGCGATTGAGGTGAGCCGCAGCGCGTCACGAGCAAAGAGCAGGGAAGCGCTCGAAGAACGCACGCGCCGCGAGGAGCGCGAGTATGACTCGTACGCGGACGGGGTGTTTTCCGGTGACTAGAAGTCATCTCATAAATGCCTCAGGAGGATCACAGCGCATGCAAGCTGAACCATCCCGAGGAAATTCTCTGGGTAGTACTCCCAGCGAATGACGATGCGACGATAATTATGCAGCCATGCAAACAGGCGCTCGAT
>JBGPPL010000023.1:0-63375 GCA_041488495.1 Terriglobia bacterium | reverse complement strand
TGCGCGCACAGATATTTTTGCGTTCGGCACAGTTGTCTACGAGATGGCCACGGGCAAGAGGACCTTTGAGGGAAAGAGCCAGGCCAGCTTGATTGCCGCGATTCTAGAACGAGAGCCTCCGGCGATGTCTTCTCTCCAGCCAATGACGCCTCCGGCACTCGACCGCGTGGTGAAGAAGTGTCTGTCGAAGGAGCCGGAGAAAAGATGGCAGGCGGCCAGCGACGTCTGTGACGAATTGAGGTGGATCGCCGAGGGCGGCTCGCAAGCTGGGGTGTCCTTGCCAACTGCCGCAACGAAGGGCATTCGCGCGCTCGGGCGGCGGGCGCTAATGCTCAGCGTGGGCGCGTTGTTGTTAGTTGCGGTCGCGAGCCTGGCCACTTGGGACCTAAAGCCCTCGCCCTCACCGCAGCCTGTCAGCCGCTTGGTGGTAAACCTGCCGCCGGGCCAGCAATTAGCTGGTCTGGAAAGAGGCTCTGCTGTGGCCCTCTCTCCCGATGGCACTCATCTTGCGTATGCCGCCACCCAAGGAGGTACACAACAGCTTTATCTGCGGGCGATGGATAGCTTGGAGTCCAAACCCATCCCCGGCACGGAAGGGGCATTCGGCCCCTTCTTCTCACCCGACGGCCAATGGCTGGGGTTTTTCGCGGGCGGAAAGCTGAAGAAGGTCTCGGTGAGCGGGGGAGCAGCGCTGACGCTGGCCGACGCTAGCGACCTTTTCGGGGCTAGTTGGGGCAGCCAGGGCATGATCGTGTTTGCACCCGCAATCGGAATTCTCCAGCAAGTATCGGACGCCGGGGACACGGTGAAGCCAGTCACCCATCTCCAGCAAGGCGAGGTCGCCCATTTCTGGCCGGAGTTGCTGCCCGGCGGCAAGGCACTGCTCTTCTCTGCCTCTGCCGGACCCGGATCTGTCGCGAACAAAAAAATTGCGGTTCAATCGCTCGTGACGGGCGAACGGCAGAACCTGGTCCAAGCAGCGATGTACCCCCGCTACGCACTCTCCGGACAACTCATTTATGCGCAAGGAGGAAACCTGATGGCCGTGCCGTTCGATCCCCAGCGGCTTGTGATCACGGGCGCGGCGGTCCCAGTGGTAGATGGCGTCCTGCAATCTACAGTCATTGGAAGCGCCCAGTACAGCATTTCCTCCACGGGCTCGCTGGTCTATGTTTCGGGAGGCGTTCAGTCGGCCCAACTCAGGCTGGTGTGGGTCAGTCGCAATGGAACAGAGCAGCCCTTGGCTGCCCCCGCGCACGCTTACGACAGACCGCGGCTTTCCCCTGATGGTCGACGGATAGCCGTGGGGATCACGGAACAGGATTCTCAAGTCTGGCTGTACGATCTCTCCCGGGAGACGTTGACCCGGTTGACGTTTGAGGGAAATTTTAACGATTACCCGTCTTGGACACCGGATGGCAAGCGGATAGCGTTTGCGTCAACCAAGGAAGGGATGCTGAACGTCTTCTGGCAACTGGCCGATGGCAGTGGAGGCCTGGAGCGGTTGACCACCAGCGAGTCCTTCCAAGTTCCGATGTCCTGGTCCCCGGATGGGCAACTGTTGGCTTTTTTTGAAATCAATCCTACTACGGGATATGACATCTGGGTGCTGCGGATGGGCGACCCTTCGCCAGGCTCAGGGCAAGTCCCTTCGGCGGGCTCAGGGCAGGTCCCTTCGGGAACCTCAGGGCAAGTCCGCAAGGCGCAGCCGTTCCTCCGAACACCGTTCAACGAAGGGGCGGCACGGTTTTCCCCCGACGGGCGCTGGCTGGCCTATGTCTCGGACGAATCGGGCCGTTTTGAGATTTACGTGCAGCCCTATCCCGGCCCGGGCGGGAAGTGGCAAATCTCGACCGAAGGCGGCACGGAGCCGGTGTGGAATCGCAACGGGCGGGAGCTATTCTACCGCAGCGGCGGCAAGATGATGGCCGTGGACATTACCACTCAACCTGGTTTCGCTGCGGGCAAGCCCCGGATGCTCTTTGAGGGACAGTACGTGCCGACCCAGGGAACATTCCCCAGCTACGACGTGACTCCCGATGGCCAGCGCTTCCTGATGCTCAAGCCCAGCGAACAAGCGCAGGCGGCGCCGACGCAAATCAACGTCGTGCTGAACTGGTTTGAAGAGCTGAAGCGCCGCGTGCCAGCAGGAACGAAGTGATGTCAAGGAAATGACTCAGCCATGATCAGCAAAACCATCTCGCACTATCGCATCGTGGAGAAGCTCGGTGGCGGCATGGGTGAGGTGTATAAGGCGACGGACACCAATGTTTCTCCCGGTCCGCAGAAAACCCTCGCCCCAGTTCGACCGGGGCGACCTACAGCATCTTCAAGATTAAAGTAGCGGCGAAGGAAGAATGTTGACGGACGGCTTTGCGTCGTCAACAATGCAGGCACCATGAAAACAATACTTTCGGATAAGCGGCTGGCGGTACTCGGCGCCGGGAAGATCGGCGGAATCCTGCTGCGCGCATTTCTCGAGCAGAAGCTCGTGCAGCCAAAGCGCGTGCATGCCACTGTGCGGCACGCGGAGAAGGCCCGCGCGCTCGCCAAGCAGTTGGGAATTACAGCGTCAACCGACAACCGCGCGGCGGTGCGTGACGCGGATATCGTGCTGCTGGCGGTGAAGCCCCAGGCCGTTCGCGAAGTGCTCGAAGAAATCAAGCCCGAGATGAAGTCGGGGAAGCTGATCGTCTCGGTCGTTGCCTCGGTACCCACGCAGCTCATGGAGAAGCAACTTGGCCTGGATCTGCCCGTGGTGCGTGCCATGCCGAATACTCCCTGCGCGATCGGCTGCGGGATGACGGGCCTGGCAAAGGGTGTCCACGCGGGGAAGGAGCACCTGGAAATCGCGCAGGTGATGTTCGAAGCCGTGGGACGCGTAGTTGTTGTGGACGAAAAGCAGATCGACGCGGTGACCGGGCTTTCCGCAAGCGGAACCGCGTTCATCTATATTATTCTGGAATCGCTCGCCGAGGGCGGAGTGAAGGTCGGCTTGCCCCGAGACATCTCCACGCTGCTGGCGGCGCAGACGATGATGGGCGCGGCGCGCATGGTCCTCGATACCGGCGATCATCCTGCACTGCTCAAAGACGCCGTGACCACCCCTGCAGGGTCTACCATGGATGGTATCCTCGAACTGGAGGACGGCAAAGTCCGCGTAACCCTGATCAAGGCGGTCATGAAGGCCACCCAACGCGCAAAGGAATTGCTGCTCGATTCTTAAGCCTTGCGGCAGATGAACGCGCGCTCCAGAGGCTCGGATTCATCAGCCTAGAGCTAGAAATTGAAGGCCAGACCGCTCACCACTTGAAAATGCCTTTGATTGAGTGAGAAAAAGCGCGTACCCAGCCAGTCTCCTTCCACCTTGATCGCTGTGCGCGGACCGAGACGAAGGTCTATGCCGCCGCCTGCTAACCCTCCCAGCGACGTGTTGCTCCCGAGCACTCCTGCTGTCTGATTGAAGCGGAAATGCTCCATTCCGACTACCCCGTGTACCCAAGGTTCGATCCGGCTGCGGCCGCGAAACGCGAGGCGCGCGCCGCCTCCCGCAAAGAGCGACTTCGCCGTCAGATTTGGTGGAAGCGTCGTTGCGCCGGTATTCCCAAATCCGAAGCCCGCTTGGCCTTCCAGACCGATCCATCTCCCGAAAAAGCGCACAATGGAGGTGTTTAACCCATTTGTATTAAAGGGGGTACCGAGCAGATTGATTCGGTTGTATTGATACCCAATCGCGACCTGCCATTTTGTAAGGTCGTAAGCGTAGCGAGGACGGGGCCCGGAGCGAGTCCTGGAGAGAGTACCGGCGCCGGCGCCTGCGCCGGCCGGACCTTGGGCCGTCGCCGAAAGCGAGAAGCACAGCACAGCCCCAACTAGGAATAGAACTCGCCGCATTAGATGACCCTCCAAGCGCCCACGCGTACCCAATTGGAACAGCATAATTGTAAGGTACGGCCCCGGCCCGAGGTTTGATTTCAAACCCCGATTTGCCCAATGTCACAAGGCGTTTACTATCACGTGACAACCTAAGGTTGTCTCAAGAGAGGCCGGGTCGCGAAATCTCATGTGGTGAGGAATGGCCGAGGCAGAAGATATGCGCCGAAGCCCGCGATGCCGCTTCCTCAAAGGTGCCTGCTCCGGGCAAGGTGAACAGGACACTTGCTGGCTACCTCTTGACTCATGTGTTAGGATTTCGAGCGAAATTGGTATGCCTAGACAATACATTCCGATTTTGATTTTTGCTGTGCTGGCCGCGGCGTTTCCAGCCGTGACGCTCGTGCTCTTCCGGTTTATTCGTCCCACTCCTGCTGCAGTGGGGGCGAAACTGAAGCCTTACGAGTGCGGTGTGGAACCTGAGGGCGACACGCGCGGCCGGTATTCGGTCCGGTTTTACATCGTCGCCATTCTGTTCGTGATTTTTGATGTGGAGACGACATTTCTGTTTCCGTGGGCTGTACTGTTTTCCACCCGGGAGGAAGGTTTCCGTTTGGGACCAGTGTATGCGCTGGCGAGCATGTTCGTTTTCCTGGGCATCCTGATCATTGGGTATGTCTGGCTGTATCGGAAGGGCGCCCTCGAATGGGTGTAGGTGGGACCCAGCATCTTCGCAAGGCAGGCCCGACCGCACGGCGCGGCCGGGATTTTTTTTGCCCGAATTTAGGCCTGAATTTAGAATTGAAGAAGAGGACGAGATCCTGGCGGAACAGGTTGACTCGGTTTTCCGCCCTGTGCTAAAAGCTACGGTTTGCATGTCGGTTGCGCGGTATGAACGCAGCCCGCTCTACTCCTAATTCATGGCAAACGATCCGGAAGAAAAGCAACCTTCTGCGAGCCCCAAAGATGACTCGTCCCCGGCGAAACCTCCCGCTGCGGCGGGCGAATCTGCATCCAAACCACCTGTTGCCCCGGCGTCTCCTGCTGCAAAGCCTCCTGCCGCTGCCGCGCCGCCGCGGCCTCCCGCGCCACCCAAGGAAGGGCCCGTCGCTCTCGATAACGATCTCGTGAAGCGATACAAGGAAAAATTCGGCGAGGCAATCCGTGAGGCATGGATCGATCGCAAGCAGGCGATCCTGGTGGTCTCGCGCGAGAAATTGGTGGAAATCGCTACCTACAGCCGGGACGATGAGAAATTCAACTGGCTGAGCGACCTCACGGCTGTAGACTGGCCGAAGCGCGAGCAGCGTTTCGATGTTGTGCTCAATATGTATTCGTTCGAAAAGAATGAGCGGCTGCGCCTGAAGGTCTGCGCCGCTGCGGACGAGCGCGTGCCCAGCGTGCAAGGCGTGTGGGCTACGGCAAACTGGGAGGAACGGGAAGTGTACGACATGTTTGGCGTGGTGTTCGAAGGCCATCCCGAGCTGAAGCGGATCCTGCTTCCTGACGAATGGCAGGGGCATCCGCTGCGGAAGGACTACGACATTCTGACGCAGGACACGGCCTGGGTGCGCGAAAACCTGGGAATCGAGAGCGGGCAATAGAGATGGCCGACCAGCGCATTCCGTTCGCCACGCATGCCGGCTCGACACTGCTCGGGGCGGACGAAATCGTCCTCAACATGGGGCCGCAGCACCCGTCCACCCATGGCGTGCTGCGCGTAAAGCTGCGATTGGACGGCGAAAAAGTGATCGGCTCGGAGTGCGTGATCGGCTACCTGCATCGGGGCGTCGAGAAAATTGCCGAGCACCGCACCTACACGCAGTTCGCGCCGTATGTAGACCGCATGGATTACGTCGCGGCGGTTTCGAACGGCCTGGGCTACTGTGAGGCGGTCGAAAAGCTGCTGGGGGCGGAGGCGCCCCTTCGCGCGCGTGTGATTCGAACGATTCTCACGGAGCTGCAGCGGATCGCGAGCCACCTGTTTTGGCTGGGGACGCATGCGCTTGACATCGGCGCGCTGACGCCGCTGTTTTACTGCTTGCGCGAGCGGGAAGAGATCCTGAAAATCTTCGAAAAATATTGCGGCGCGCGGCTCACCACGCATGCGTTCCGTATCGGCGGCCTGCAGTATGAGGCTTACGATGAGTTCGAAAAAGACGTCGAACGCTTCTGCACGCCGTTTGACAAGCGCGTGGATGAATACGAATCGCTGCTCACCGAAAACCGCATCTGGGTGGGACGCACCAAGGGCATCGGCATACTCACCGCCAAGGAGGCGATTGACTACGCCGCTTCGGGACCTGTGATACGCGCGAGCGGCGTGAAGTGGGACATCCGCAAAGCGATGCCGTATGCCGCCTACGACTTGTACAAGTTCGAAATCCCGACGGGCAAGAACGGCGATACCTACGACCGGTACATCGTGCGTCTCGAAGAGATGCGTCAGTCGCGCTTGATCTGCCTGCAGGCGATCGAAAACATCCCTGCCGGGCCGATCATGGGCAAGGTGGGAAAGGTGTTGAAGCCGCCGCCGGGCGAGGTCTACCACGCGATCGAGGCGCCGAAGGGCGAACTCGGATATTACATCGTGAGCGATGGCACGACGCAGCCGTACCGCGTGCGGATTCGCCCGCCGTCCTTGATCAACCTGGAAGCTTTCGACAAGATGATTCGCGGGCACCTGGTGGCAGACGTCGTGGCCATCATTGGCACGCTCGACATTGTGCTCGGAGAAGTGGACCGTTAACGCAATGAACGCTCTCATCGAATTCGTGAAGCCGATTCTGGTGCCGCTGATCTGCGCGCTGGTGATCGTGGGGGTCCTTCCGCTTGCGGCCGGATACATCGTATTGATGGAACGCAAGGTGATGGCCGACATGCAGGCGAGGCTCGGACCGATGCGCGTCGGACCGCACGGCTTGCTGCAGCCCATCGCTGACGCCGTAAAACTTCTCCTGAAGGAAGACATCATTCCGGAAGAGGCCGACAAAGCGATCTTCTGGATTGCGCCGCTGATCTCGGTGACGGCGGGGATGCTGGCGATGTCGGCTCTGGCGATCGGGCCGTGGTTCCAGATTGCCGACCTGAATGTCGGACTTTTGTTTGTCGTAGGAATCGGAGCGCTTGGGATTTTCGGAATCGTGCTCGGCGGATGGTCGTCGAACAGCCATTACTCGCTGCTCGGGGCGCTTCGAAGCGCTGCGCAACTGGTGAGCTATGAGACGGCTGCGGGAATGGCGATTGTCGGCGGGCTGCTGCTCGCCGGGACGCTCTCCACACGGGAAATTATCGAGGCGCAGAACGATTACGGCGTTTGGTTTATTATTGCGGCACCCGTGGGATTTTTTATTTATGTGGTCGCGTCGATCGCGGAAACCAATCGCGCGCCGTTTGATCTCCCGGAAGCAGAATCGGAACTGGTTGCCGGCTACATGACGGAATACAGCGGTTTCCGCTGGGCGCTCTACTTCCTGGCGGAGTACACCAACATGGTCGTCGTGGCGTCCATCGCGACCACGCTGTTTCTCGGCGGGTGGCTTCGGCCCTTTGCGGGAACTCCGGCGTTTAATTTCCTGGATTATTTGCCGCCCGTGCTGATGCTGGTGGTTGGCGGATATTGCTTTTATCGCGCGCCGAAGCAGTCGGTGAAGGTGCAGCAGATGTTTATGGTTGCCGTAGGACTTCTGTTCATCGTGCTTGCGGGAGTCCTCGCGGCGCCGCTGTCCACCCGTGTAGACTCGATGGTCCCCGGTTTGAAGCCGGGATTGCACGGGGCGTTCTGGTTCCTGTTGAAAGTAGGGCTCTACATCTACCTGTTCATGTGGCTGAGATTTACCTTCCCGCGGTACCGGTTTGACCAGTTGATGCGTTTGGGATGGCAGTTCTTGATTCCGCTTTCCATAGTGAATGTGATGGGAATCGGCCTGGCGCTCGTGCTGCATAGGCAGTGGGGATGGGGACATCTACCGGCGTTTGGGCTGACGACGGTTTTGACCCTGGGCGTGGCGGGGTGGCTGGCGTGGGCGGGCGAGAAGAAGGAAAAAGAGCACGCCATGGTGGGCGGCCAGGCATAGGAAATAACAAACGATGCTCGATCAGATCGTATTTTATTTTTTCGCTACTTTGGCCGTGATTTCGGCGGTCCTGGTGGTAACGCGCCGGAACGTCGTGCAGAGCGCGATTTTTCTGATCACGGCGCTGCTGGCGACGGCGGGAATTTTTCTGCAACTGCACGCGGAGTTCTTGTTCATCGTGCAGGTGATTCTGTACGCGGGCGGCATCATGGTGCTGTTCGTGTTCGTCATCATGCTGATCAACATTGACGTATCGTTGCACCAGATTCAGTTCAACCGGCAGTGGTGGCTCGGCTTGCTGCTGGCGCTGGTGTTGGGCGCGCAGTTGACCGTCGCGGTCGCGGTGGGGCGCTCCGGGCTGCCCTTGGGTGAGCCTGCGCCTGCAAAGATGCTTGAGCCGAGCACGCAACTCGTGGGCCGCGTGCTGTTCACCGAGTATATGCTTCCGTTTGAGATCGCGTCGATCCTGCTGCTGGTCGCGATGATCGGCGCCGTTGTGATGGCGAAGAAGAAAGTTTGAGAATGCGAGTACAAAGATGATTCCGACCAGCCATTACCTGTTCCTGAGCCTGGGGTTGTTCACGATCGGTGTGATAGGGGTCGTGACCCGGCGGAATGTCATCGTCATCCTGATGTCCATCGAACTGATGCTGAACGCGGTGAACATCAACTTGGTGGCGTTCTCCCGTCTGGTCGGTTCGGCCGAAGGGCATGTGTTCGCAATTTTCATCATTACCGACGCGGCGGCGGAAGCCGCCGTGGGATTGGGCATCATCATTGCGTTTTTCCGGAACCGTGAAACATTGCTGGGCGACGAAATGGACCTGCTGAAGTGGTAGGCGATGCGGTTTGGTGTTCCTAGACTATGATGCCGACTGAATATTTTCTGGCGCACATCTGGCTGATCCCGCTGTTTCCTCTGGCAGGCGCGGGGCTCATGCTGCTCCTCGGAAAGCGATTGCCGAATAGCGCCGTGAACGTGGTATGCGTGGGCAGCGTTCTTCTTTCGATGTGCTTCGCCTTCGGGGCCATCTGGCAATTGATCTCGCGGCCCGCTACTGAGCGGGTGGTGAGCTTCAACTTATTCGACTGGGTGCCAGCGGGTGTGATGCACACCAACGCGGGACGCGTGCTGGATTTCCACGTGCCCTGGGGCGTGCTGATGGACCCGCTGACGGCCGTGATGCTCGTGGTTGTCACCGGCGTTGGGTTCCTCATTCATGTGTATTCGACCGGCTACATGGCGCACGAGGGCGGCTACTATCGTTTCTTCGGCTACCTGAATTTGTTCATGTTTTCGATGCTCACACTGGTCCTGGCGAACAATTTGTTGCTGCTGTTTGTCGGGTGGGAAGGCGTCGGGCTGTGCAGCTACCTGCTGATCGGTTTCTACTTCCTGCGCAAATCGGCGTCGGACGCGGGGAAGAAGGCGTTCATCGTGAACCGGATCGGCGATGCCGGCTTCCTGCTGGGGCTGTTCCTGATGCTGGGCACGCTCGGGACGATTCAGTTCACCGAACTGGGCCCGGCCATCGCGGCGGGACACTTCGAAATTGGGAACGGCACGCTGACGGCGATTGCGCTGCTGCTGTTCGTCGGCGCGACGGGGAAGTCGGCGCAGCTTCCTTTATACGTATGGCTGCCGGACGCGATGGAAGGCCCGACTCCCGTCAGCGCGTTGATTCACGCGGCGACGATGGTGACCGCCGGTGTGTACATGATCGCGCGGACCAATGCGGTGTTTTCGATGGCGCCGAAGGCGCTCGCAGTCGTCGCCGTGGTGGGCTGCGTCACATCGCTTTTCGCTGCGACGATGGGCCTGGTGCAGAACGACATCAAGCGCGTCCTGGCGTATTCCACCGTCTCGCAGCTTGGATACATGTTTCTGGCTTGCGGCGTGGGAGCGTATGCGGCGGGCGTGTTCCACCTGATGACGCACGCGTTCTTCAAGGCATTGCTGTTCCTCGGATCGGGCAGCGTGATTCACTCGCTGTCAGGCGAACAGGACATGCGCAAGATGGGCGCGCTGTGGACGAAGATTCCGACGACTGCGCGCACGTTCGTGGTTGCCTCGATCGCCATCGCCGGCATACCGCCCTTGGCCGGTTTCGTCAGCAAAGATGCGATCCTGGGGCACGCATTCGAACATAGTCCGATCCTTTGGCTGCTGGGATTCGTTACGGCGGGGATGACGGCGTTTTACATGTTTCGCCTGGTGAACATGACGTTCTTCGGAACGTCGCGCGTCGATCATGAAGTCGAGCACCACATCCATGAGTCTCCGGGCTCGATGACCGTTCCATTGATGATCCTGGCTGTGCTTTCGGTGATTGGCGGCTGGGTCGGCTGGCCCGAGTCGTTGGGCGGCAGCGACCGGTTCGCACAGTTCCTGGCGCCCGTCATGTCATCACGGATGGCCCAGACCGGCGGAGAAGCAGCCGAGGCGGCGGGCGCTGCGCATGCGGCGTCTGGCGGTTCGATGGAATATATGCTCATGGTGTTGTCGGTGGCGATCGCCGCGGCAGGAATCTGGCTGGCGTACCGGCTCTATATCCAGCGGCCGGAAGTGCCCGGGAAGATCGCTGCGTCGAACCCCTTTTTATATCGTTTGCTATACAACAAGTACTACGTGGACCAGATTTACGACGCCATGTTCGTGAATCGCACCAAGGACCTGGCACTCACCCTCGGGGCTTTCGACGTGAACGTGATCAATGGATTGGGCGTAGATGGTTCCGGGTGGCTGACGCGGTTCACTTCGCGTGTCTCGATGGTGTGGGATTCCTGGATCGTAGACGGCCTGGTGAATCTCGCGGCGCGGGTTGTGTGGGTCCTGAGCTATCCGGTGCGGATGCTACAGACCGGACGCGTGGCGCGTTATGCGCTGTTCATGTTGCTCGGCGTGCTGATTTTCCTGGGATATTATTTGCGGTCTGCGGGATTCACGCTGCAAAACTTGTTGCGCTAGAAGAAGGCGAGGCGGGCAGATGGAATTTTACAATACTCATATCCTGACGGTGGTGCTGTTCACACCGCTGGTGGGAGCGTTGTTGCTGCTGTTCGTGCCGCGCGATAGCGAAAACGCGCATCGCGTCATCGGCAATCTATTCGCTTTCCTGGGGCTGATCGTTTCGCTGCCGCTGATCTGGCGGTTCAGCCTGGCCCCGGGCGCGCCGCGTTTTCAGTTCCCCGAGAACGCGGACTGGATTCCCTCGATCGGCGCGCACTACACGCTGGGAATCGACGGCATCAGCCTGCTGCTCGTGATCCTGACGACGTTGCTGGGCGCGATTTCGATCCTATCGTCCTGGAGCGCGATCAAGATGCGAAGGAAGGAATATTACATCCTCTTCCTTCTTCTCCAGGTAGGCATGCTGGGCGTTTTCATGGCGCTCGACTTCTTCCTGTTTTACATGTTCTGGGAAGTGATGCTCGTGCCGATGTATTTCCTGATCGGGGTGTGGGGCAGCGACCGCCGGCTGTACGCCGCCATCAAGTTTTTCCTGTATACGTTGGTTGGTTCGGTGCTGATGCTGTTGGGAATCCTGGCGCTGTATTTCAAGGCGGGCGGCATGACGTTTGATGTCCCGACACTGCTGGCATCGGCGTCGCAGTTCGGCACGTCCACGCAAGTCATCCTGTTCTGGTTGTTCTTCTTCGCGTTCGCGATCAAGGTGCCGATGTTTCCGTTCCATACATGGCTGCCGGATGCGCACACAGAAGCGCCCACGGCCGGCTCCGTTATTCTGGCCGGCGTTTTGTTGAAGATGGGCACATACGGGTTCATCCGCTTCTCGCTCCCGCTGCTGCCGCAGGACTCGGCGGCCCGCCACAAGATTGTGACGATCATGATGGTCGTTTCGGTGATTGGAATTCTGTACGGCGCGCTGGTCTGCATGATGCAGAAGGACATGAAGAAGCTGATCGCGTACAGCTCGGTCAGCCACCTGGGCTTTTGCACACTGGGCATCTTTGCTCTGACGCCGCACGGGCTGTCCGGCAGCGTGATCCAGCAGATCAACCACGGAATTTCCACCGGCGCGCTGTTCTTGATCGTCGGCGTTCTCTACGAGCGGCGGCACACGCGGTTGATTTCGGAATTTGGCGGGTTATCGACACCCATGCCTAATTTTGCCGCCATCTATATGATCGTTTCGCTCAGCTCGCTGGGCCTGCCGCTGCTCAACGGATTCATCGGAGAGTTCACCATCCTGCGCGGCACGTATGAAGTCAGCATCAAGTACACAGCGTGGGCGGCAATCGGCATTATTCTGGGCGCCGCATACCTGCTCTGGCTCTACCAACGCGTCATGTTTGGCCCGGTAACGAATCCTGCGAACGAGCATTTGCCGGATCTCAACGCGCGCGAGTATGCGACGCTGATCCCCTTAGTTATTCTGTGCTTCTGGATCGGCATTTATCCGAAGCCGCTGTTCCGAGTGCTGGAGCGGCCCGTGCAGTTGATCGTCGAGCAGGTCAATCCGGGATACTACGGGGCCGAACGCACGGCCGCGCTTGGAGTGAATGCTGCTCCGGCTTCTTCTGCCGCGCCCAGCGCGGCGATGCCGAGGATGAACATGCCCGGAATGAATATGCCGCCGGCCGGAGTGCCGGACGACGATTTGGGCATGCGCGCGTTTGATCCGCACGCGAATGATAATGAGAAGGCGATGCCGGCGAACCCCGCCAAGGCGCCTGCTCACGGCACAGAGAAAAAGTAGGCCAGCCCGATGAGCCATATTCTCAACGCGTTCCGGTCGTTCATGCAGGAGGGCGGTGGCGGGCTGCTCCTGCCGGAGATGATGCTCGTTCTCTTCGCCATTGGGATCCTCCTCACCGATTACCTCCTGGAGGCCCGGGACAAATACTTCAACGCATTGATGGCCATGCTCGGCGTGATCTTCAGCGCCATCTGCCTGTGGCAGTTGCGGCCAGTCGCCGAGCGCGGAGCAATTGCATTCAGCGGTTCGCTGCTGGTGGACCCGTTCTTCCTGTTTTTTGGGTTCATTTTCCTGATTGCGACGGCCCTGGTGATCCTGCTTTCGGTGCGCTACCTGCAAATTGAGGATGAAAATCACGGCGAATATTACGCGTTGATGTTGTTTGCCACCGTGGGCATGATGTTCATGGCCTCGGGCTACGACCTGATCGTCCAATTTCTCGGCCTCGAGACGATGGCCATCAGCTTCTACGTGCTGGCGGGCTTCCTGCGGCGCGAGCGCCGTTCGAACGAAGGTGCGGTGAAGTATCTGCTGCTGGGAGCGTTCAGCTCCGCGATCCTGGCGTATGGATTTTCGATTCTGTACGGCCTGGGGGCTACGGCGAACCTCAGCCCATTCGGCGGCCCGCTGCCGCCGCGTACCAATCTGGACGTGATCCAGGTGGCGGTCGAATCACGCGGGCACGGCGACCTGCTGGTGGTCCTGGCGCTCGTTACCGTTGTATCGGGGCTTTTCTTCAAGGTCGCCGCGGTGCCGTTCCACCAGTGGGCTCCGGACGTGTACGAAGGTTCCCCCACGCCCATCACTGCGTATATCAGCGTGGCATCGAAGACCGCGAGCTTCGCGCTGCTGCTGCGTTTGCTGCTCACCGTGTTCTGGCCCGTCCGCCTCGACTGGGAAATGCTTGTGGCAGGCGTGGCGATTGCTTCGCTCACGATCGGCAACTTCGCCGCGATTACGCAGTCCAATATCAAGCGGCTGCTGGCCTACTCTTCGATTTCCCACGTTGGATACATCCTGCTCGGCATTGTGGCGGCAGCATCGAGCGCGCAGGGCTTCATGACCGGCATGAAGGGCGTCGCATTCTACCTATTCGTGTACGGATTCATGACCATCGGCGCGTTTGCCGTGGTCATCGTGTTGCAGCGGCAGGGAATCATCAGCGACGAATTGGACGATCTCAACGGTCTGTATCGGCGCAGCCCGGCGTCCGCGGTGGTGCTGTTGATTTTCATGCTGTCCCTGGCAGGGATTCCGCCGCTGGCAGGTTTCATCGGGAAGTATTACATCCTGCTTGCGCTGATCCAGACGGGCCACAATCGCTTGGCCCTATTCGGGGCGCTCTACATCGTCCCGGCTCTGTACTATTACTTTCGCATCGTCATGCACGCGTGGCTGTATGAGCCGGGCAACGCGCCTTCGCCGATCATTACGATCGGGCAAAAGGTCGCCTTCAGCGTGCTATGCTTTGTGACGGTCGCCGCCGGGATCTATCCGGAGCCGTTTGTGCGCCTGGCGACGTACTCGCTGTTCTTCCCCACAGGGTTCAGTGGCCACTGAAGAACCAGGTTCGACACCCTCCCAATCGCCGCGAAAACGGCCCGCAACTGCGGCACGCCAGATTTCGGATGTCCTCGAGCTTCCATTCCTGTTGGTTGCATGCGTCGCGATTGGCGGGGGGCTGGGATATTTTCTCGACGCACGGTTCCACACATCTCCTATCTTGACCCTGATTCTTGGCCTGGCCGGCTTTGCGGCAGGGATGCTGCAATTGCTGCGGCGTCTTTCAAAGGACATGAAGGACGATGGCGGATCCTGATTCATTTTACGGCGCAGCCGAGCGGCGCATCGAGTGGATGACGCTTGCCCTGGGCGCAGCCGGGGGTGTGTTTGCGGGCGTGCGCTGGGGATGGCGCCCCGGAGCGGGAGTGGCGCTAGGCGCGGTGCTGACGTGGCTCAATTTCCGGTGGCTTAAGCAGGGTGTGGGAGCGCTCGTGACAATTTCGACCGGACAATCTGGTTCGGATCAGGCGCGGGTGCCCCGGACAGTGTACTTTAAGTTCTTTGGACGCTTCGCGTTGCTGCTTCTCGTGGTCTATGCTATTCTTTCGCGTTCCATATTGCCTGTGGCGGCAGTGCTGGCTGGGTTGTTCGCGGTGGTCGCGGCCGTCATGATTGAGTTGCTTTTCGAACTTGCCCGCGGCAGGCGCGGAACGGAAACACGCACTTAGAGCCGGTTTCCGGCCGGCTCATCCTCGGGGTAGACAGGATTCATGGAAGAGCAAATCTTAGGTGTGACAAAACTGGTCAACGGGCTGCTTGGAAAGCCGGTTCTTGCGTTGCTCGCGGCGCTGCACATTCACGTCGAGAATCCGGAATACCCGATCCCGAATCACGTTGCAATGGAACTGGTGGTTTTCCTGGCCGCCATCGTGTTTTTTACGTGGCTGAAGGGGCGGCTGTCGGCGGACAACCCCGGCGGCACGCAGCAATGCATGGAAGCGCTGCTGACCAATTCCATGGGCGTGGGCGCGCGCGACCTGCTGGAAGACACCGCAGGACACGGCGCGGTGAAATACCTTCCGATGATCGGCAGCATCGGCATGTTTGTCCTGATGAGCAACCTGATCAGTTTGGTCCCCGGCTTTTCTTCGCCCACAGCGCAGAATTCGGTGCCGCTCGGCTGCGCGATTGTCGTCTTTCTCTATTACAATTGGTGCGGAATCGCGCATCACGGACCCCTGGGTTACGGAAAGCACTTTCTTGGCCCTTCTGTCGCGCTGGCGCCGATCATGCTTCCCATTGAGATCGTTAGCAATCTGGCGCGGCTGCTCTCCCTCACGGTCCGGCTCTGGGTCAACATGGTTGTCAGTGAGCTGCTTTACGTCACTTTTCTGGGCTTGACTCTGGCCATGTTCCTGTTTGCCGGCAAGCTGAATGCGCTCGGGTATGCACTGGCGCCGGTTCCGCTGCTGGTTCCATGCATTTTTATTTTGTTGCACATATTTGTCGGATTCTTACAGGCGTTCGTTTTCACACTGCTGCCGATTATTTATGTTGGCGGCGCGGTGGGCGAAGAGCACTAATCCCGGCATGATCCGCTGTCTCGCGTGAGCCCGGCTGCACGAGGATGTCCGGGAACCACCTCCGAGCGGCCATTTCTTAACGAAGGAGAAAAATGATGAAGAAGTTTTCAATGATGCTGTTTGCCCTGCTTGCGGTTGCTTTCATTGCCCCGGCTGCGTTCGCGCAGGGCGGCGCGGCGGCTGCGCCCGAGTCGACCAACTGGGTGGCCATCACGTCGGGCTTTGCCATGGCGATTGCCTCGGGATTTTGCGGCATTGCTCAGGGCCGCGCGGCGTCTGCGGCCTGCGAGGGCCTGGCGCGCAACCCAGGCGCGGCAGCGGCGATTCGTTTCGCTCTCGTCCTCGCGCTTGTGCTGATCGAGTCGATGGCGCTCTACACCTTTGCCATCATCTTCCTGAAGGTCAAGTAACGGCCGCGTCTTTTCCGCGGAGGCATGCTCTCGAAAACGTGAGAGCGTGCCTCTGCTTTTTCCCGCCCGATGTTCTTCGCGGATTTCCCGGAATTTTAGAACTCAAGAGCACGGGGTTGAGAAATTACCGCATGCTGAGAGCGGCTTTGGCGGCGAAGTCGATGACGCGGGTGGGGAACAGCCCTACATACACAGTGCCGGCCGCGGCGATCCATAGAACGACCGAGAGCGTCCACGGGACCGGCTCGGCCCCGATTTCTTGTTTCGGCTCGCGCATGTACATGGCGACCATCACGCGCAGGTAATAGTAGGCTCCGATCACGCTGTTTAGCGCCAGCAGGATGGCGAGCCAGATCAGGTTGGACTCCAGCGCTGCGTTGAAGACGTAAAACTTGCCGAGGAAGCCTGCGGTCACAGGCAGTCCCAGAAGCGAAAGCAGAAACAACGACAAGCACGCGGCCATGGCAGGCTGGCGGCGGGCCAGGCCCGTGAAGTCTTCGATTTCGACGTGGCGTTCGCCCGTGCCGCCCAATTGCGCGACGATCAGGAACGCGCCTAACTTTACCAGGGCGTAGCTCACGAGGTAAAACAGCGCGGCGGCGATCCCAGCTTCCGGATGATCCGTCGCGGTTGCGGCAGCGAGAGCGACCAGGATGTATCCCGCGTGCGCGATCGAGCTGTAGGCCAGCATCCGCTTCAAATTTGTCTGGGCGAGCGCAGCCAAATTGCCGGCAAACATGCTCAGCACGGCCGCAACCCAGAGCGCCCAGAACCACAGCGCGCTTGCGGCCTCCACGTTCGCCAGAATGCGCAACGCCAAAGCGAACGCGGCAGCCTTCGGGCCAGTCGAGAGCAGCGCCGTCACCGGCGCCGGAGCGCCTTCGTAGACGTCAGGCGTCCAGAGCTGGAACGGCGCTGCGGCGACCTTGAACGCAAGCCCTACGAAGATAAGACCGAGGCCCATTTTCAGCAGCGTTCCTGAGGTCTGAGCCCCGGCTTGCCCCATCAGGTCGAGGTGTGTGGTTCCAGTCGCCCCATAGGTAAGGGCAATACCGTAAAGAAAAAAGGCGGTGGCGAACGAGCCCAGCAGGAAATACTTCATGGCTGCTTCATTCGAACGGGGGGCATCGCGCTTGTAGCTGGCAAGAATGTATGACGCGATGGAGCTCATCTCCAGACCGATGAAGGCGGTCAGGAGTTCCTGCGCGCCAGCCATCACACCCATGCCAGCCGTGGCCAGCAGAATCAGCGCGCAGAATTCTCCGGCATCGAGATCTTCGCGTTTGAGGTAGCTGGTAGAGCCCAGGATCGCGAGAAAGGCCACTCCGATGACAATCCAGTGAATGAAGAGGCTGAACGCATCTGCCCGGACCAGGCCGGAATACGCGGCGCCCGGATTTAGGGCCGGGAATCGGGTCGCCGCCAGGGCAAGCCCCGCGCCAAGCAGCGAAATCGTCGAGAGCACTCCGTGGCGCGCCCTGGGCACGATCGGAGCGAGAAACATCACGAGCATGCCGAACGCGCACAGCACGAGTTCTGGCGCGATCCGGTACAAATCTTGAAGAGATGGCAACATTTATTTCGAATTCACCAAGTTGGCCACATTGCCGGACGTCGCGGAGTTCGCGCCGCTCCCTGGCGTGGCGGAGTGAGCCGCATCCTTATCGTTCACGTCACGATTGTGTACGCCGCCGGCGTTGTAGGCCTGCGGGCGCTGCATCAGTTGCAGCACGTTCTGCGTGGAGGCTTCCGTGCGGCGCGTAAAGAACGGTGAGCCGATCCCCATCCAAAGAATGATCGCCGCCATCAGGAACAGAATTCCTCTCTCACGTGTGTCCGCGTCAGGCAAAGCGCCGTTCTTGTCCTGCGTAATGCTGCCGAAAAATACGCGCTGGTAGGACCAGAGCAGATACACGGCGGAGAAAATGACGCCCAGCGCGGCCCAGGACGCCCACGCCGCATGTTTCTCGAACGTTCCAGCGAGGATCAAGAACTCCCCGACGAACCCATTGAGCATCGGCAAGCCCGCCGATGCGAAGCACGTGAACAAGTAGAGCGCCGAGAGCACCGGCATCGGCGTTGCGAGGCCTCCGAATTCCTTGATCAGGTGCGTGTGGCGGCGGTCGTAGAGCATGCCGACGGCGAGGAACAACGCGCCGGTCGAGATGCCGTGGCTCAGCATCTGGTAGACAGCCCCTTGGATCGAGACGGCGTGAAACGCAAAGATTCCAAGAACGACGAATCCGAGGTGGCTGACCGAGGAATACGCGACCAGGCGCTTCAGGTCCACCTGCACCATGGCGACGAGCGCACCGTACACAATTCCGATGATGGCCAGAACGGCAATCTCCGGAGCAAAGCGGCGCGACGCCTCCGGAAACAGCGGCAGGCAGAAGCGCAACATGCCGTACGTGCCCATCTTCAGCAGAACGCCTGCGAGCATGACGGAGCCCGCCGTAGGGGCCTCCGTGTGCGCGTCCGGCAGCCAAGTATGAAAAGGAAATAGCGGAACCTTGATGGCAAACGCGAGGAAGAATGCGCCAAACAACAGGATTTCCGTTCGAACCGGAAGCATGAGCGTCCCGTTCGAAAGCATCGCCTGAATCTGCGCGAGGTCGAACGTCGGATACCCGGCAACCGCTGTGACCCGATAGAGCCACAAGATCGCCACAAGCATCAGGATCGAGCCGAACATCGTGTACAGCACGAATTTCAGCGCGGCGTAAATGCGCCGTTCGTGGCCCCAGATGCCGATCAGGAAGTACATCGGGATCAGCATCACTTCCCAGAACAAGAAGAAAAGAAACAGGTCGAGCGAAACGAAGACGCCGATGACGCCGGTTTCGAGTACCAGCATAGAAATGAAGAAGCCCTTCACGCGCTGGTCAATCGACTTCCAGGACGCCAGAATCGACATCGGCGTCAATAAGGTGGTCAGCAGCACCAGGAACAGGCTGAGGCCGTCGACGCCCAGGTGGTAATGAATGGGCGGCTGCGGGATCCACGCGTGAAACTCTTCGAATTGATATCCGGTTGCCGCGGAATCGAAGCCGCGCAAGAGCAGCAGGGAAATTGCGAATTCAACGACCGCCGTGACCAGTGCCAGGCGGCGAATCCAAAGATGGTCGTCGCTGCGCAGCAGTAACAGTGCGAGCGTGCCTGCGACAGGCAGGAAGGTGAGAACCGTAAGTATAAAACTTTGCTGCACGTCAGCCCACCATCCACAGCAGCAGGGAAGTGAAGATCACGGCACCCAGCACGATCCATGCTGCGTAGCTCCGCGTGTTGCCGGAACTTATGTAGCGCAACCGGTCGCCAGTCTCGCGGGACACGTGAGCGACGCCATTCACCGTGCCGTCAATCACACCCTCATCGACGCCATGCCACAAGGCTTTGTCTGAAATCCAAACCAGCGGCCGAACGATCACGGCGGCGTACAATTCGTCCACGAAATATTTTCCGCTGAGCAATCTATAGGGCGCAGAGAAGGCGTCGGCGAGCTTCCTTGGTGTCGCGGGGCTTTGAACATAGAGCCACCAGGCGAGGAAAAAACCAATAAGACCCGCGATCACCGGGGTTCCGAGGAGCGCCTGCAGCAATTCGGACGTTCCGCCGGAGGATTCCGTCGCCGCAGGAGTCGTGCCCGAGGCAGTCGAGAACACAGGTGCAAGGAAATCTTCGAAATAATTCGCGCCGCCCCGCAGGTGCGGGGCAGCCATCCATCCTCCACCCACCGCAAGGATCGCGAGCACGACCAGCGGCGCCAGCATGTTTCGCGGCGACTCATGTACGTGCACATGATGCTCGTCAAACCGCTGGGCGCCGAAGAACGTCAGGAACAGCAGACGGAACATGTAGAACGAAGTGAGCCCCGCGGTCAAAACGCCAAGAGCCCACAGCGGCGTGCTGGAACGTTGCGCCGTGAGGAGGATTTCATCCTTGCTGAAGAATCCGGAGAAGCCCGGAGTGCCCACAATCGCGAGCGTGGCCATGAACATCGTCCAGAAGGTCCACGGGATTTTCTTGCGCAAGCCGCCCATCTTGCGCATGTCCTGTTCGCCACCTATCGCATGGATCACACTGCCGGCGGCGAGGAAGAGCAAACCCTTGAAGAACGCATGCGTCATCAGGTGAAAGATGCCAGCGCTGAAAGCACCCACGCCGCAGGCCAGGAACATGTAGCCGAGCTGCGAGACGGTCGAATAGGCGAGAACTTTCTTGATGTCCGTCTGCACCAGTCCGATCGTCGCGGCGAATAGTGCGGTCAGGCATCCCACGACTGCGACGACTTGCATCGCCACCGGCGCATTCAGGAAAATCGCGTGCGAGCGCGCCACCATGTACACGCCCGCGGTGACCATCGTCGCGGCGTGAATCAACGCGCTGACAGGGGTGGGGCCTTCCATCGCGTCCGGCAGCCATACGTACAAAGGAAGCTGCGCCGACTTTCCCGCCGCGCCCAAGAACAAGAGAAGTGCAATCGTCGTGAGGACGCCTGCCTGCCCTGCGGGCTCCGCGGGCATTGCTGCGGCGCGCGGCAGCACGGCCGCGAAATCGAGAGTCCCGAAGGTCCGCAAGATCAAAAGAAGGCCGAGGATAAAACCGAAGTCGCCGATGCGGTTTACCCAGAAGGCCTTGTTGCCGGCGTTGGTGGCGGATTGTTTCAGGAAGAAGAAGCCGATGAGCAGGTAGCTGCACAGGCCCACACCTTCCCACCCGACGAACATCAGCAGAAAGTTGGCCGCGAGCACCAGCAACAGCATGAAAAACATAAACAGATTCAGGTAGGAGAAAAACCGCCGGTAGCCGGGATCGTCGCGCATGTAGCCGGTCGAATAAATGTGAATGAGCCAGCCCACGCCGGTCACGACCAGCAACATGACGACGGTAAGCTGGTCCACTTGCAGCGCGAAGTCCGCGCGAAATCCGCCGGCTGAAATCCATGTGAAGTAGGACTTCGTCCAGGGAAGCTGATCTGCCGGAAGGGCCAGAAATTCGCGCAACGATTCGAGCGCGGCGAGAAACGCGAGCGTCGTCGAGGAAAGTGCTACGCCCGTGACGACGTGCTTCGGCCAGCGGCGGCCGAAAATGCCGTTGGCGGCGGCGCCCAGGAGCGGCAACAGCGGCAGAATCCAGAGATAGGTGAGCACCGGCATCAGTGTTTGAGCGAATCCACGCGTTCCACGTTGAGCGTCCCCCGGTTGCGGGCAATCAAGATGATAATCGCCAGCCCGACAGCGGCTTCCGCAGCCGCCACGACGATGACAAAGAATACGAACACCTGCCCCTGCAACTGTCCGAGCGCACGGCTGAAAGCCACAAACGCGAGGTTGACAGCGTTAAGCATCAGTTCGATGGACATGAAGATCGTGATGATGTTGCGTTTGAAGACAAACGCCACCACACCCAGTCCGAATAAAACCGCGCTCAGCACCAGATAGTATGAAGTTGGAACCACAGCTCCCCCAGAACTCTTCGCCCGCGTACACTCGTTCCTAGTCGGAATCTTCGCGGCGCGCGAGAACCAGCGCGCCCAGCAGTGCAATCAAGATCAAAAACGACGTCAGCTCAAACGGAAACACGTATTCGCGGAAGAGCAGCGTCGAGAGGTCCCGCGTCGATACCGCTTCTGCCGAAGCCGGCGTCATGCGCGAAGTTGCGCGCGCGATCCAGTAGGCGGCCTCGATCAGGAAGACGACGCCGAGCGGAACGCCGACGAACCGCGCCATCCGGCTCATATTCGTGCGCTCCTCTTCACCGGCATTCAGCAGCATGATCACAAATACAAACAGCACCATGATCGCTCCACCGTAGACGATGATCTGTACGGCGGCGATAAATTCCGCGCCTTGCAGCAGGTAAAGCCCCGCCAGCGAGACCATGACGACAATCAACGACAGCGCGCTGTGAATCGGGTGCCGCTGCAAGATCAGGCTGACCGCTCCCGCCACCGCCACCGCCGCCAGAATCAGGAACACCGCGATCTGCGGAGTCATGATTTCGTTCCTTTGAGACGTGATCTCATCGCTGCGTCAGGACAATCGCCAGGCTCGTGATCACCACATTCAAAATCGAAAGCGGCAAAAGCAGCTTCCAGCCGAAGCTCATCAATTGGTCGTACCGGAAGCGGGGAAGCGTGCCGCGCACCCAAACATAAACGAAAAGAAAAAATGCGATCTTCAGCAAAAACCAGAACGGCCCCTGAATAAATTCGGTTACACCCGGCCTGCTGAAAAGCAGCCCGAGCCCGCACAGGGCCAGGCCCAGCACCGGAAGCACGACGCGTCCGAGAACCGTAAGATAACGGACGCCGTGAATGATCAGCGCGAGGCCGGCGAGGGCGAACGCGCCAGTCGGGATGTAGAACGTCCAGGCCCACGCCGCCGTCTGCGGGAAGGGCGAAAGCCACCCGCCGAAGAAAAGGATCGTCGCCAGGCACGATACCGTGATCATGCTGGAGTATTCCGCCATGAAAAACATTGCGAACTTGAAGCTCGCGTACTCGGTGTGGAAACCCGCGACCAGCTCGGATTCGGCTTCCGCCAGATCGAACGGCGCGCGGTTGGTCTCCGCAACTGCTGCGGTAAAAAACAAGAGGAACCCGAGCACCTGCGGCATCGGTGCGCCGATCAAGTTCCAGCGCGGCACGAAGCCCCAATGGAATCCTTGCTGCGATATGACTATTTCGCTCAGGTTGAACGTACCGGCCATGAGGATGACGCCCACGACGGACATCGTCAGCGCAAGCTCGTAGCTCACCATCTGCGCGGAGCTGCGCAGCGCGCCCAGCAGAGGGTACTTGCTGTTTGACGACCAGCCGGCGAGCGCCACGCCATAAACGCCCATCGACGTGATCGCGAAAAGGATGAGCAGGCCGATGTTCAAATTCGTGATGGCTAGCGGAGTCGGCTGGCCGAATACCGTGAACTCTCGCGGCCCAAACGGGATCACCGCAATTGACGTGATGGCCAATGACATCGCGAGGAAAGGTGCAAGAAAATATACGAATTTGTCCGCGCCCGCGGGAGTAACATCTTCTTTGAACAGAAACTTGACCCCGTCAGCCAGCGGTTGTAGCAGCCCGTGCGGCCCTACGCGGTAGGGTCCCCAGCGCGCCTGAATATGCGCCACGACTTTACGCTCGAACCATGTCAGGTACGCCAGCGACGTCAGCAGCACTAAGAGCAGCACCACAATCTTTGGCAGAGCGACGACCAGGATGGGGTGCTGGGAAGCGAACTCGTTCACGGGCGCGCCTCCGCTTCCACCTCAACCGCTGCTTCAGGAAGGGAGAGTATCGTCGTGCAATAGCGCCCGAGGCTCCCGCTCGTGAACAGCGTGTCGTGCGCGGAGAAAATCGCACCAACCGGGACGTCAAAGCTCGCATTGCCGTTGGCCGTTGAGACCGGCGACGTTCGCCCGGCCTCTCCGAGAAGCAGGGTAGTCAGGGAGACGCCGTATCCGGCCACCGATTGCCGGATTTCGTCGAAAGCAGCCTCGGGCGTGCGCAGGCGGATGGCTTGGCCGAGGTCTTGTTGCGCAAGTTGGTGCGAAAGGATGCGAAGAATGTCGAAGTCCGAACGCATGCCCATCACGTCGCCGCCCTTGCGCACAAGCTGAACTTCGCCGGCGGTGTTCGTCATCGTACCGTTCTTCTCGTATGAGGATGCGGCCGGCAGAACGATGTCTGCGAGTTTCGCGGTTTCGGTGAGGAACAGATCCTGCACAATGAGCAGATCGAGCTTGCCGAGCCGTTCGCTTGCATTTATTCCAAAGGTCTTCACCGGGTTTGCGCCTACGACGTAGAGCGCGTGCAATTTTCCATTGGCTGCGGCCGCAAGCATTCCGCGTGCGTCCAGACCAGGATTATCCGGAAGTTTCGCGCCCCAGATCCTGCCAAACTTTTCGCGCGTCGTCGCGTCAGACAAAGGGGCGTAGCCGGGCAGCAGGTGCGGCAACAATCCCATATCCGAAGCCCCGCGCGAGTTCGCGTAATCACCGAGCGCCATGTAACGCGTCTCACCGGGCAGGAAACCGCCGAACTTCACGAGGTCTCGCACCGCCGCGCCGGACAGCTCCGCTCCGAAGATGATGACGACGTTGTTTTCTTTTTCAAGCGCGGACTTGAGAGCGGAGAGTTTTTCCGCTACCGCCGGGTCGAGTTGCGCGTCGCCGCCCGCAAGCCAGCGCACGGCTGCGGCTTCGCCATCCTGCGAGACTTCGACAAACTCCTTCGCCTTGCGGCGCAGCTTGATGGATTTCGAATTGATGACGTACAAGCGCGAGCTGCGATGGCGGATGGCCGAGCGAATCTGCCAAGCCACCAGCGGGTTTTGCTGGGTTGGATCGTCACCGATGAGCAGGACCGCGTCCGCCTCATAAAGCTGGGTCATCGTGGCGCTGGCTGCGGCGGCTTTTTCGCCCAGCGCGGCAATCAGGCTCGGGTAATCGGCGGTCCGGTGATGGTCGATATTGTTCGTTCCTATGGACGCGCGCGCGATGCGCCCCAGCAGGTAGTTTTCTTCGTTGGTCGTGCGGTTCGAGCCGATAAATCCGATGGAGTTCGCACCAGACGCCTTGTGAACTTCGGCGAGCCGCCGGGAAGCTTCGGCCATGGCGTCTTCCCAGCTCGAAGGCTCAAGCTTGCCATCGCGGCGCACGAGCGGCAGCTTCAGACGCTCTGGATGCCGGGTGAAATCAAAACCGAACCGGCCCTTCACGCAAAGGAAATCCTTGTTAATGCCGGAGAGATCACGGTTGTTGGCGCGCAAAATGTCGTTGTTGCGCACGCTCAGCGTTGTTTTGCACCCGTTCGAACAATGCGTGCATACGG
This sequence comes from Terriglobia bacterium, assembly GCA_041488495.1. Lineage (GTDB taxonomy): Bacteria > Acidobacteriota > Terriglobia > Acidiferrales > UBA7541 > Palsa-360. The sequence continues at coordinate 38,376 of JBGPPL010000023.1, read as the reverse complement.
TGGAGACGTATTTCATCTCCCAGGGACGCGTTTTGTAGCGATAGGTGCCGCTGGTGAGCGCGCCGACCGGGCAGATATCGATGCACATGCCGCATTCTTCGCAGTCCAGGTGGTTCTCACCGTTTGGAATGATCACCGATTCCGAGCCGCGCTGCCCGACGCCGAGCGCCTTGACGTCCATACCCTCGTCGCAAACGCGAACGCAGCGGAAACACAGGATGCACCTCGGCGCGTCGAAGTAGACCGCCTCCGACCATTTCTGTTCGGGCTGGTGGCGCTTTTCCTCGGCGAACCGGCTCTTGTCGGTGCCGTAGGTGAAAACCATGTCCTGCAATTCGCACTCGCCGCCCTTGTCGCACACGGGGCAATCGAGCGGATGGTTGGCGAGCAGGAATTCGAGCATCGCCTTGCGCGCCTGATGAACCTGTTCGGTAGTGGTGCGCACAACCATGCCCTGCATTGCCACCAATGTGCACGCGGTTTGAAGCTTGGGCGCCTTTTCGACTTCGACCAGGCACATCCGGCAGGCCGCCTGCAGCGATAAGCCAGGGGAGTAGCAGAATGACGGCACTTCGATGCCCATGCGGCGAGCCGCCTCGATCACAAGCGTCCCGGGCGGGACCGTCACATCCCGGTCGTCAATCTTCAGCGTGATGTCTTTCGAATCTGCCATTTTGTACTGCGATCCTCAACGCACCAGGGCCAGCATTTCGGCCGGCTTATAGGGGCACTTGCCGGAAAGATGTTGTTCGAATTCGTGCGCCCATTTTTTTACGATACTGATGGTGGGCATGGCGGCAGCGTCTCCCAGCGGGCAAAACGTCTTGCCGAGCATATTTTTCGCCAGTTCGCCCACCATCGGAATGTCTTCGGCCCGCGCGCCGCCGGAGTGGAAGCGGTCGAGCATCTTGCGCAGCCAACCCGTGCCTTCGCGGCAGGGGATGCACCAGCCGCAGGACTCGTGCGCGTAGAAGTGCATGATGCGCCGCGCCAGATCGACCATGCAGGTGTCTTCGTCGATGACAACGAGGCCGCCGGAGCCGAGCATGGAGCCGGCTTTGGCGACCGAGTCGTAGTCCATCGCTACGTCAATCTCGTCCGCGGAAAGCAGCGGGCAGGAACTTCCGCCGGGAATCACAGCCTTCAACTTCCTGCCATTGAGCATGCCGCCGGCTACGTCTTCAATCATCTGACGCAGCGGGAAGCCCATCGGCAACTCGTAGATGCCGGGCTTGTTGACGTGGCCCGAAATGCAGAACAGCCGCGTGCCGCCGTTCTTCAGCGATCCGAGGCCCGCGTACCATTCTCCGCCGCGCCGCAGAATCTCGGGAGCCGCGGAAAGCGTCTCGACGTTATTGATCACCGTCGGCGAACCGTAGAGGCCAACCACGGCCGGGAACGGCGGGCGGATGCGCGGATAGCCGCGCTTGCCTTCGAGCGACTCCATCAACGCCGATTCTTCTCCGCACTCATAAGCGCCCGCGCCGGTGTGCGTCACCAGATCGAAATCGAATCCACTGCCGAGAATGTTCTGGCCCAGATAGCCTGCTTTGTAGGCTTCTGCAATCGCGCCATCCATGATGTCCAGGACGTAGCGATACTCGCCGCGGATGTAAATGTATCCCTGGTGCGAGCCCACAGCGCGGCCCGCGATGACGATGCCCTCGATCAATTGATGCGGCATCATTTCCATCAACGGGCGGTCCTTACACGTGCCCGGCTCGCTTTCATCCGCGTTGCAGAGGATGTACTTCGGCTTCGCCGAATCCTTGGGCACGAAGCTCCACTTCATTCCCGTGGGGAAGCCCGCGCCGCCGCGCCCGCGCAGATTCGACTTCTTTACTTCGTCGATGACCTGCTCGGGCGTCAGCTCCTTGAGCGCGCGCTCCATACCCTTGTAGCCGTCGTGCGCGACGTAGACTTCAAGCTTGTGGGAATCCTTTACGCCAAACAGGCGGCTGATCACGGGAACTTCAGCCGGATGACGCTTCTTCACCGAACCGGAAATCGGCGTCGAGGGTTCGGGCTTTCGCCCGATTTCGAGCGCCTCGAAAATCTGCGTGGTGCGTTCCAGGGTGAGGTTTTCGTAGAAATCGTAGTTTACCTGCATCGCCGGCGCGCCCGTGCACGCCCCCAGGCATTCGACTTCTTCGAGCGAGAAAACGCCGTCGGCGGTGGTTTGCTTGTGGCCGATTTCGAGTTTTTTCTGGATAAAGTCGTACAGCTTATTGCCGCCGCGCAGCATGCAAGACACGTTTGTGCAGACCTGCACGTGATACTTTCCCGCGCGCTGGCGGCGCAACATCGAGTAATACGCCATCGTCTCGGTGACCTGCAGCGTATTCAGGCCAAGGCGCCGCGCGATCTCGGCGATCATGTCATCACTGACGTAGCCGAACTGGTCCTGCGCGTAGAGCAGCATGGGGATCAGCGCCGAACGCTGAACCGGGTAGCGGTTTTCGAGCGCTTGAAACTTGGATTCCAGTTGCGGCGGGAGATTCATCAGCGGTCGATCTCCCCGAGCACGATATCGAGCGTGCCGATGGACGCAATGACGTCGGCAATCAGGCGGCCTTCGACCATCTTCCTCAAGGCCTGGAGATTCACGAACGACGGGGCGCGCATTCGCATGCGGTACGGCTTCGGCGAGCCGTCGCTCGCGATGAAGCACCCCAGCTCGCCACGCGGCGATTCAATGCGCTGGTAGACTTCGCCCGGCGGCGGCGCGAATCCCTCGGTGTAAATCTTGAAGTGGTAAATCAGCGCTTCCATTTCGATCTTCATCTTTTCGCGCTGCGGGGCGACGATACCGGGCGCGTCGGCCCTGATGGGGCCCTCGGGAGGAATTTTTTTCATCGCCTGGCGGACAATTTTCAAGCTCTCGCGCATCTCCGCAATGCGGCATAGGTAGCGCGCGTAGCAATCGCCCTCGGTGCGCACCGGCACCTGAAAATCGAATTCGTCGTAACTCGAGTACGGAAAATACTTGCGCACGTCGTAATCCACGCCTGAGCCGCGCAGCGACGGCCCGGAAACGCCAAGTGCGATCGCGTCTGAGGCGTTCAACATCCCTACGCCCTGGGTACGGGCCAGCCAGATGCGGTTCTTCGTGAGCAGGTCTTCGTATTCATCAAAGCGGGAAGGAAATTTTCGTACGACATTCTGAACGCGGTCCATCCACCCCACCGGCGGCTCGAGTGCCAGTCCGCCGATGCGGAAGTAGCTCGTCATCATGCGCTGGCCGCTCACCATCTCGAAGATGTTGAGCAGTTCCTCGCGCTCCCGGAAGCAGTAGAGGAAGACGGACATAGCGCCAAGATCGATGGCGTGGGTTCCCAGCCACACCAGATGCGAGCCGATGCGCGTCAGTTCGGTCAGCAGGACGCGGATATATTGCGCGCGCTTGGGAACTTCCAACTCGAGGAGCTTTTCAACCGCCAGGCAGTAGGCCAGGTTGTTCGAAAGCGGCGCAAGATAATCCATCCGATCGGTAATCGTGATCGCTTGTGAATAGGTGAGCGCTTCGGCGGTTTTTTCTATCCCGGTGTGCAGGTACCCGATGTCTACGTCGGCCTTGACCACGGTTTCGCCATCGAGCTCCAGCAAGACGCGAAGCACCCCGTGCGTTGACGGGTGCTGCGGCCCCATGTTGAGGACCATCGTTCTTGCGGGACCGGTAGCGGTTTGAGCTGTCGTCATAGCGGGGATTCACTCGCCCTAAAATCAGCGAGGGCCCTCCACGGGATAATCCTTGCGGAGGGGGTGGCCCTCCCAATCGTCGGGCAATAGCAAACGCCTCAGATCGGGGTGCCCTTCAAAGCGCATGCCAAACAAATCGAATATCTCGCGCTCGTGCCAGTCCGCTGTCGGCCAAACCGGGACGACGCTCTCAATCACAGGAGACTCTCCCGGCAGACGGACCCGCAGACGCAGGAAATCGCGCCGGGAAATGGAGAGGAGATGGTAATTTAGCTCAAAGCGCGGCTCGATAGGAAATCGGTCGACGCCCGTGACGTCGGAAAGATACGTGAATGCAAGGTCGGACTCGCCGGCGAGGAATTCGGCAAGGAGCCGCAGATGTTCGCGAGGCACGACCAGGGTCAACTCCCCGCGGAAAGAAATCAATTCGGAAATCGCCTCGGGGCGCCAGGCGCGGATTCTTGCGACAGTTGGATTTTGTTCTAGGTCGGGTGTCTCCGTCACGAAGCGCGGTCCCGGCGTACGGCTGGGCGGTTCCAGTCCAACGCCCCTTTCTTCCAGAGATAGAAATATCCTACAAGCAGGATCCCGATGTAGAGGATCATCTCCACGAACCCGAACCAACGCAGCTCGCGAAAGATATAGGCCCACGGATACAGGAAGATGGCTTCCACATCGAACAATATAAAGACCATCGCGACCAAATAGAATTTAACGGAAAATGGTTCGCGGGCGTCACCGGTGGGCGTGACGCCACACTCATATGCCTGCGATTTTACGCGCGACGGGCGTCTCCAACCCACCACTGACGAAAGCAGAAGGAGAACACCCGAAAGCGCCATCGCCAGGATGAGGTGTAAAAGAAGCGGCGCGTAGCTTTGGAGATCGTTTCCGGTCATCGGCGCACACGCTATAATAACGGTGAAGGGCCAAGGGGTCAAATGCAGGGCAAAGATATCTCAAGAATTGTTCTCATCCGGTGGGTTCGCGGAGCCGAGGGAAGGCGATCCATCGCATGAACTTCGGTTTCAATTCGAATGTGCACGTCGGCAACGTCCTGTATCACGTTCAGACCGAGGACCGCGGTCCTTCGCATCCTTTCCTCGACACTGTTGTGTATGTGGCGGGCCGCGTGGTCCACAAACGCAGCACCAGCTACCAGGACCTAGCCGGCGGCTCAGCGCAGGGAGAAGCCCTGGCGCGGCAGCTCCACGAACGGCTCGCCCAACAGCACCGTGAGGTGATGGCGCAGCTTGAAGCGGGGACGCTTCAACTCAGCACGCTCGCGGATGCTTCCACGCAAGAGGCTGCGGCGGCCTCACGCGAAAGTCTCGATGTTCATCTGCTCAATCCAAAATCCTGGCTTGCATCGAGAACCGCGACGCTCAACGTCGAACTGCGGCGCGGGAATTCCGCTGAGGAGACCGCCGGGGCAGAGATCGAAGCCTTTCTGGAAGCAGAGAAGGGGCGTTCCGCTTCAATCCGCACAATGGCGGATGCAAAGGGCCGCGCGACAGTGAGATTTCAATTGCCCGCAACGATAGCCCAAGGAACTGCACTCGTGATTCGCGCTACGGATGGAACCCTCTATGGCGAACTGCGTTTCCTGCTCAAGACGAGGCGCCACGATGCAGCCCCAACGTCCCCCTCGAAATGACCGCAGGCATCCACATTGTAGTGAATGGAGAAGCGCGCAAGGTCCCAGCGGGGCTCGGCGTAACCGGACTGCTTTCGCATCTCGGCCTGCCTGCGGATCGCGTCGCCATTGAGCGCAATCTCGAAATTCTTCCCCGGTCCCAGTGGGTTTCCACTGTGGTTCTGCCGGGCGACCGGTTCGAGATCGTTCATTTGGTGGGCGGCGGGTAGACCCAGTTCGGAAGATCGAGGCTCAAGCCGAGCGTTTCCTTGCGCGGAGATACTCCTTCCACGGCTTCCAGTAGTAATTCATCCAGCCCTGAGTGACTCCTTTGTGGTCGTATGGCGGCACACCGACGTGGGCAAGATACGCGGCTGCGCCATTGTGGGTTTTGTCAAAGCGGACGACCAGGATGGAATCGGGATCCGCCTTTTTCCAGGATGCCGAGCGCCAAGCCTGCACGATCATGCGGTTCGGAACAAGCGCGAGATTTTTTCCTAAAATCATCCCGTGGAAAGCGGACCATTTTCCGCCCACCTCGCGGCTGATCTTTGCAGGCGCGCCGGTAGCGGCGGAATGTTTGGCTGAATCCATGAATAGTTCATAGAGATCAGCCGGAGTGACGTTAGGATAAGAGGCAGCTGCCTCGATGACTGGTGTCATGGGGATCCTCCAAAGCGCTTCTCTCGAACATTTCGAGAGCGGGATTACAAACGATCGAGCAGGTGACCCATCTTCGTTCGCTTCGTCTCGAGGTAGGCGAGCGAGATACGTGAGGTTCGCGGCCGGCAAGGCACGCGTTCCACGACGCGGATTCCTGCGCTTTCCAGCTGTTGCACCTTATCCGGGTTATTCGAAAGCAACCGCACGCGCCGCACCCCGAGCAGCCTCAGCGCAGCGGCTGAAAATGCATAGTCGCGCGAATCCGCGGCAAAACCAAGCTCCTCGTTGGCCTCCACGGTGTCCATTCCACGGTCCTGAAGCTCGTACGCGCGCAGCTTGTTCATCAGGCCGATGCCGCGGCCCTCTTGCGGCAGGTACAGCAATACTCCCGACGACGACGCGGCAATCCGGCGCAGCGAAAGTTCGAGTTGGGCGCGGCAATCGCAGCGTTCCGAGGCGAGCACGTCGCCGGTGAGGCACTGCGAGTGGATGCGCACCAGCGGAGTCTGGCTTCGAACGCGGCCATGCACCAGGGCCACAGCGCTTTCCTCGTGGCTGCGGCCCTCGATTCCGAGAATTTCGAACGGACCGAAACGCGTTGGGAGCTTGGCTCGAGCGACGATCCGGATGCGGACATCCGGCGTCTTGCGTGAGTTGCGGCCCTGTCGTGGTGTTTTGTGTGGCATGGAGAGCTACGTATTATAGCAGGCTCATGCAGCGCCGCGGCGCTTTACATCGTCCTGGCGATTGGCTAACGTAGCCGCAGGATATAAGTTCAATGGACACACTCACCTTCGGCGGAGATCTGCTGCTTACGCTGCTGCTCCATGTTGGCGCGGCGGCATCGATTTGTGCCTGGCTAGCCCGGTCGGCCATTTTTCGAAAGGTTCTCTTCACCGAAGTCCGCGATTCGGACCAAAAAGTGAAACTCATGCTGTTTGTGACCCCCGCGCTGGCAGTCGGCGTGATGCTGCGCATCGTGGGACACCCTTACCGTTTCGCCGATCTCATGCTTGAAGGATCATTCCTGCTTGGACTGCTTGGAGGACGAGTTGTCGGGCCGCTTGGCGGATCCATCATCAGCCTGCCCGCGTTTTTTAACCATGAGTGGCTGTCGATGCCGGTCGCGGCGGCCGCGGGGTTGGTCGGAGGGCTGATTCGCCAATTCGTTCCGAACACGGAAGAGATTTGGAAACTCGGGCCTTTCACGTTTCTGAGCACGCCGCGCTGGCTCGTGCGGCTGTTCCGCGGGACGAAAATAAGCTGGGAAATGCTGCCGCTGGGGGCCTGCATCGCGCTGGAGCTCAGCCGTCAGGCGTTGGGTCATGCCACCAAGCCGCAGTGGCTTTTTTATTTGGACGTGGGGCAAAGCTGGGCGGTGGCATTGGTGTTGCTCTCGACCGTGATGGCCGTCGCTGTTCCAATGAAGATCTGGAACAATACGCGGATCGAGATGAATCTCGAACAGCACCAGAAATTGCTGCTCAAAGCGCGCATGGACGCCCTGTCAGCCCAAATCAATCCACATTTCCTGTTCAACACGCTCAATACGGTCTCTTCGCTGATCCGATACGATCCTGACACGGCCCGCGGGGTCGTCATCAAATTGAGCAATATTCTGCGGCGGCTGCTGCGAAAGCATGAGACGTTTGTGCCGCTGCAAGAGGAACTCGACTTTATTGACGACTACCTTGACATCGAGGTCGCCCGTTTTGGCCGCGACAATCTCCAGATTCACAAGCAGATCGAGGAACACACGCTCGATGCTTTCGTCCCCAGCATGCTCCTGCAGCCCATCGTCGAAAACGCTCTCAAGCACGGCCTCGCCGCCAAACTCGGCGGCGGCGAGATTACGATCCGTACATCGACACGCGATGCGCGCCTCGTCATCGAAATTGAAGACAATGGGGTCGGCATTCCCCAGGACCGCATGTCGCAAGTTTTCGGGGATGGAATTGGCATCAGCAACGTGCATGAGCGGCTGCGAGTACTCTATGGCGGTGATTTCCAGATGAATATCTCCAGCCGGGAAGGTGAAGGAACACGAATTCGCATTGAAGTGCCTGAGTTGATTCCGGCCGAATCCCACTCCCCTGCGGCAACCTAGAAGATCAGCTTCAATCCGAATTGAATCTGCCTGGATGCAGTAGCCAGCGTCGTAATTATTCCCGCTGAGGCGTTGACGGCGCCGCTCGAAAATACAGTCGTGTTGAGGGGGCCGAAGTTTGCGCGGTTGAGCAAATTAAAAATCTCTGTCCTAAATTGCAAGCTGGTCTTCTCCGATATGGCAGTGTTCTTGAGTACGGAGAGATCCACGTTGGCCAAGCCCGGCCCGGTCAAGGTTCCTCTACCCAAATTCCCGTAGGTGCCGGGGGTAGGCAGACTGAAGGCATTCGGATCGAACCATTGGTTCGGAGTTCGAAGCAGTACAGGCCCTGTGAATGAAGTCTTGAGGGAAGGCCGGTCAGGATTTCTGGTATCTCCATCCCCGGAACGGTTCGAGCCGATCAAGGGAGTGAACGGGAAACCGCTCAATATCGTTGCGATTCCATTCAACTGCCAGCCACTGATGAGTCTGCTTTCGAGGCCGCTGGCGTTGGCGAGCCAGTGCCGGCCATTGCCGAACGGAAATTCATACCGGGCGGAAATGCTGGACTGACTGGTGGCGTTCAAAGCAGACGGCCCCCAGTCTCTTCGCAAATCATTCCGGTCCAGTACCATTTGCGCCTGATTGTTGGCCTGGGCGCCCGTCAGCCCCGAATTTATGTCCAGGTTCTTCGACCAGGTGAAATTGCCGCGAAATTGCAGGCCTTTGCTCAGGCGCTGGGTGACGTCGATTTGCAACGCATGGTAGCTGCTGTTGCCCTCGGTTAACCAGAAAAATCCGCCGGAAAGGAAGGGATTGGGCCGGGTTGATCCGGGGCCTGGAATGTATTGCGCGCCCTGAGGCACAACATGGGGGATGGTGCTCAAGCTTGCCGCTGTGGCGACGCCGCCCGCCGAGCAACCAGATGCATTCGAACAAATCTGCGTTGGAATGCTGTTGGGATCTACGCTGAGCAGCTCATGATATGCAAATGAACCTACATAGGCTACGCGGAGAGCTGTGTTGTGGCTGAGCTGCTGTTCGACCGTTAAATTCCACTCCTGAACCGTGGGAGTTTTCGCGTCCGCCTGGATTCCCTGTGGTGCAAAAATGGTGGACGCTGCAGGTGGTACACCGGGAGCGATCGGAATGATCGAAAATAAAGAGCCTGAAGAGGAAGCCGAGCCATTATAGGGAGGCAACGAGTTCAGTAGAAAAGCGAGATCGTCGATCAGTGAGTAATACATCCCGTATCCGGCACGGATCGCCGTCCTCCCAGTTCCGAAGGGATCCCAAGCCAGACCGAATCTGGGGCTGAGCATCCATTTCGCGTTGTTCCGGGCGAACACCGAGTTGCCCGACACCGGAGCCGTCACCAGCACACCTTGCGTGTCAGTTACGTAGTTCGCAGCTCTTCCGAACGCCTCATTCCAACCCGTGGTGAATTCGTGGCGAATGCCGGCCTGGAGTGTGAGATTGTGCCGCAATTTGATCGAGTCTTCGACGTACCAAGCACCGAAAAAGCTTCTCCAACCCAGCTCGCTGTGGACTGGCACTACTTGAAAGGAAGTCACGGTTCCTTGCAGGAACGTCGTCAGGCTGCTGAAGGTGGCTTGCCCTAACTGGCGCGAAGCGGAATCTTCATTATCCCGGAGCCGCTCGAACGAGACACCGATGCCGATCTGATGAATTCCCTTGTTGATTTGCAATGTGTCCGCATAGGTGAAGAGATTTCTGCGATTCCAGACTCCGGCGGCATTGTTAGGGCCGGCGGAAGTGATCGATCCATTGGCGGTCGTTGTGGCGCCGCCTCCGACCACAATCCCGCCAGGCCCAGCCCCGGTGACAAACGAAAGGCTGGAAGGGAAGGAGGCCAGGGGGACCGAAGTTAAATTGAAAGACGCGCGGGAGAACCCAGCGCTGAATGTGTTGAGGACTTGCGGTGAAAAGATGTGCATTTCCTGCAGGCTGAACACCTGCAGGCGCAGCGCGGTATACGACGCAAATAAGGGGTCCGCCAAAGGATTTAGACTATTGCCGTCGTCGACCGTATATGCTCCGGAAAGAGAATCGCTGTTCCCGATATTGTAGTCCGTTCGCAGCGTGCCGAAATCTTCCCGGATGGATTGCTTGGGATTGTTGTGCGAGTACGCCGTCCCACTCGGAACCATCGTGTTAGGCTGTGTCGTCGACGGAACCGTCAACTCTGCATTGGGATCGGAATCGGGCTGAGGCCAGAAGGACATGTATGGCAACATTAATGTATTGAGCTTGGCAACCTGGCTGTATACGCCAGTGCCGGGATTTGGCATTAAGCCCTGGCGCGCCTTTTCGTCAGGGACAATGCTGACGCTGCTGGCCGCCAACGCCTGCCGGAATCCTTCGTAGTTGCCGAACAAGAACAACCGGTCTTTCTTGAGGGGCCCTCCCGCCGCCGCCCCGAATTGATTTCTCCTGAAGGGAGGAGTAGACCCCTGATCAAAATAGTTTGGCGCATCGAGGGCGCTGTTTCGGAGAAATTCAAAAATGGATCCATGAAGTGTGTTGGTTCCAGACTGGGTGACGACGCTGACTTGCGCTCCTGCGCGTTTCCCATATTCGGCGGAATAAGTGTCCGTGAGAACGTTGAATTCGCGGACGGCATCGATCCCCAGAAGGTCACCACTCACGCCGCCGGGCGTGATGGCCAGTTGGCTCGACCCCATGTACTCAATCCCGTTCAGCAAGACCAGATTTTCTGAGGTCCGCCGCCCGGCCACGGAGAATATGTTCCCGTTGCTCGTGCTGGTTTGAGGACTTTTCATCGCGCTGTAATTGATTGTTCCTGGGTTGAGGGAAAGCAGGTTATCGAAGCTACGGCCGTTGAGCGGCAAGTCCTTCACCTCGCGCTCCCCCACCATTCCCGAAACCGACGCCGTCGTCACATTGACCACCGGAACGTCTTCCGAAACGGCTACTTGCTGAATGAATTCGCCCACTTCGAGCCGCAGGTTCACCACGGCTTCCTGCCCTACCTCCAAATTGATCCCCGTCCGGATGACTGCCTTGAAGCCTTTCTTTTCCGCCTTCACCTCCTGCAGTCCCAGGGGCAGGGAGAGGACTCTATAGCTGCCTGCGTCGTCCGTGGTCACGACGCGTGTCGCTCCGGTCTCCAGACTCTTCACGGTGATGGTTGCGCCCCCCACACCGGCGGCGGAGGCATCTTCCACTCTTCCGACAATCGCGGCAGCCACCTGACCCCGCCCCGGCGTCGGGTTTGCCACCAGTGCCAGAACTCCAAGAAAAAGACCGTATAGCCACATCGCCTGGCGCGCTGACAGGTTCATGTACTCCTTGTTCACACAGGCCTCCTGAGCGGTGAGAGCTTCAGCCCGATGGTGATGCGGTTTTGCGTTTTCATCTTCAATCCGGTCCTTCAGGCGTGCGTTACGCCAACTGGGCCGATCACATGGCGATAGTATGCCTCAAGTAGCGGCATTACATCATTGGCACAATACTTTTTCCGGACGTTGATGCCCGCGGCCCTTTTTTCACCCCGTTTCGCGAAAGGTGGGAATTTAGCCGTGTTGGAGGCAGCCATCTGATGTAAGAGCAAAAGGTCTGATTGAGCCTCGGGCCTTTAGAAAACCCAGAATTGGTTGCGTGGGTTGGATTTGGACCACAGACCTTCGGCCGCGTCCCGGCACCGCCGGGATACCTCGGCCGTATCAGCCCCCCCCGATTCCCTGATCCTGCATCCGCGCCAGAAAGCTCGCCCGTTTCAGCATGGCGATGCCAATAGTATCGAAGACTTAACAATATGCAAGATGGCGAAGCGTAGTCACCTGTTAGTTAAGCCCTCTCGCTCTGCAAGTTCCTATTCTGGTATTGTTTTTTTCATCTTTCATTCAGTGTTAGTCTCACCGAGCGGTTCTGGATCTCGCTGGATAAAGGAGAATTAACTATGGAATGGACGACCCCCCAGCACGAAGAGATCTGCTTGAACTGTGAAGTTAGCTCGTACGAGAACGCTGAACTCTAATTCTGAGTTCGAATGCGCGTTACGGTCCTCGGCTCCGCAGCCGGGGGAGGTTTTCCTCAGTGGGATTGCGCCTGCCCTAATTGCTCGCGTTCTGGGGTGAGAACGAATTAATTTCTGCAGGCGTGGGGTCGAAGACGGCGCGCGAAATTGGCCACGTTCCGCTTTCCGGAGCGGGTGGTCTGCTCGAGGAGTTTGACTCTGCAAAGCGAAGCCGGTGGGTCCTGATTCACATAAACAACACGAATCCTATCCTTGATGAAGAGAGTCCTGAACACCGCGAAGTGTGAGACGCAGGCTGGGAAATTGCGTATGATGGGATGGAGTGTGAAGTATAACTTTGAAATGAGAGACACTCCACTCTCGGAATCAGACTTCATCGCCGGCTTGCACGCCATCGGCGAAGGTATCTTGCCCGCCACGCGCCACGCCGTGCAGGCATATGTCGACTTTGTTCCCACGCGCCCGCATCTTGAAGCTGTTGCCTCGTTTCTCACGGAGCTCTTTTCAGGCAAGCTCATCGCCCTTCGCATGGATGCTCTCCGCAGGCACTATCCCTGGCTCTCTAGCGGCCTCGACTATTTCACCGGCCGCCCTACGCAGGCGCCCGAAGACGCCGACTTCGCCCTCGTCTGGATTGTGAAGCACGCACGCACGCGCCAGGACCAAGACAAGGCCCATGCCGCCCTTCGAGCCAAGTGTGACATTCTCTGGGCGCAGCTCGATGCGCTGTACTTCGCCTACGTCAATCCAGGCTGGCCGCCGCCCGGGGCCTTCAAACCAATACGTTCCACCCAGGAAGGCAATCGTGATGACGCCTGAACTCAACAGCCGTCCGCACCTTGCCCTGGGCTGCCACCTCAATGAAAAGGGTCAGCAATTGCGAGTTCTGCACATGCCTGAGCGGGCGCTGCGATTGAACGGCCCGAGTCTCGAAATCATCGAACGCTGCGACGGCAAGCGCACCGTTCAGGAAATTATCACCGAATTGCAGAAGCTCTATTCGAAGGCCGAGCCACAGAAAGTCGAAAATGACATCCTCGGCTACCTCGCGCGACTCCACGACCAGCAAGCGCTCGATTTCGCGTCCGATTAGGCCGATAGGAGTACAGACGCAAGCGGCTGCCGCTGCCAAGCGTTTCTTCTGGCAGGTGACGCAGCGGCGACTGACCTTGTCTGTTCCCTTGCGCCGCATCGTTCCAAGGTAGATGCCATTCTTGCTACTGTGAATGGGCCCGTAGCGGAATCTTTTGTGAAACCAGACTGGCTCTACCGCCCTAATCCTGTCTGAGGCTCCGTTGAGCCTTGCGTCTGCCCCAGCCGCATTGCTACACGGAACACAAAAAACAGGCTCCCGAGCAAGCAGACCATTCCAAACGCAGCGAGCGCGTACGGCGCGCCGATCCGCTTCGCCACACCGCCGGCGATTAACGCGCCGAGCGGCTGGACGCCCATGAACATCGTCGCGTACACCGCCATGATGCGGCTGCGCAGTTCATCTGGCACGCGGCCCTGCACGATGGTATTTGTGGCTGCCATTTGCGATGTGGCCGAAAAACCGACAGCCAGCAGCATCACCGCCGACAGCCAGAAGACCCGCGACTGTGAAAACAAGATGAGTCCCAACGCGCACGTCGTGGAGGTCGCGGCGATCCATTCCACGAGACCTTTGTAGCTCGTCCGCGCGGCGAAGTGCAGCGCGCCGATGACCGCTCCGACGCCAGCGAAGCTCATCAGCAGCCCCAGCCCGCGCGCTCCTCCGTGAAGGATGTCGTTGGCGAATATCGGCAGAAACACGAAATACTGCAGGCCAAACATGTTCATCAGGCTCAAGAGCAGTAACGCGGAGCGGATCGGCCGATCGCTCATCGCGAAGCGAAAGCCCTGAACGAAGTTTTGCAGCGGTGCACCTTTGCCTGCTCGGAGCTCGATCTTCTCGATCCGCATCATCAACAGCGCAATGATCACAGCCAGGAAACTGACGCCATTCAAGAAAAAACACCAACCTTCGCCGATCCACCCGATGGCGATGCCGGCGACGGCCGGGCCCACAACCCGCGCCCCGTTAAAGATGGACGAATTCAGCGCGATGGCGTTCGGCAGGTCTTCATTCCCCACCATTTGAACAAGAAACGCCTGGCGAATCGGCACGTCGAACGCATTAACGATGCCGGCGAGGAACGCGACCAGAACGATTTCCCAGACGCGCACGACACCGGGCAGTGTCAGCGCCGCCAGCACGAACGACAGGATCAAAGAAGCGGTTTGTGTCCAGATCACTCCCCGGTGACGGTTGTACCGGTCACCAACATACCCGCCGAGAGAGGCCAAGAAGAGGATGGGGATTTGGCTGGCGAATCCGAAAACGCCGAGCATGGCCGCCGAGTTGGTCATCTTGTAAACGAGCCAGAGCTGCGCGGTCGATTGCATCCATGTGCCGATGAGCGAAACAAGCTGGCCCGCGACGAAGAGTTGAAAGTTGCGATGTTGCAGGGCGCGAAAGCGAGTGGACACGAGCAGGATGTTCCCACACTTGATGGACGCAGACAATCAACAACAGCCACAATGCCGCGATAGGATTAGACTTGTCAACGCCGGGATGTAATGTGCAGGAATAACGGAAAGATATCGGTAAGGGTCAGGCGGGTACCGGAGCCGAACGCAAAACTCGACTTTCGCGTCGCTGACGGGCGACCCGCTGGGGTCGACTACCGTCGCACGCAGATTTCCCGGTCCTTACACGCGAGCGCTCGCTGCGGGGGCAAGGTCAGAAAACAGAGCACGAATCGGATGTGGTCCTTCCGTGCCATTTTCTTGATGCTCCTCATGCGTGTGTGGCGGCAGCGCCGAGCACCTGGCGATAGTATGCCTCATACTGCGGAATTACATCATTGGCACAATACTTTTTCCGAGCGTTGATGCGCGCGGTCCGGCCCATCGCCCGTCCGCGGTCCGGCCGGGATAGGATTTCGAGCGCATATTTTGCAGCTGTCTCGATTTCCCGCGGCTCATGGAGGTATCCGTCAATTCCGTGCTCGATCACTTCGGGCACACCGCCGACGTTCGAAGCCACGACCGGAACTTCGCAGGCCATGGCTTCAAGCGCGGCCAGCCCGAACGATTCCAGATCCGAGGGCAGCAGAAACAGATCTGCTTGGGAGAGTTGTTGGTAGACGCGGTCCTGTTTTCCGAGGAAATGGACGTCGCCGACCAGCTTTTTCTTGCGAACGATATACTCCACGGCTCCGCGGTCGGGTCCGTCGCCGATCAGGACGAGCTTCGAGCGAATTTTCTCGCGAACGAGGGCAAAGATCTCGACAACATCCGTAACACGCTTGACGGGACGAAAGTTCGACAGGTGCATCAGGATCGGTTCGCCGTCCGGGGCCCACTCGGCGCGCATGGCCGGATTGTCCTTTCTGCAATAGAGATCGCAATTCACGAAATTCGGGATGACCTCGATCGGGCGCTTGATGTCGAATTCTTCCAGTGTGCGCTGTTTCAAGTAATGGGAAATCGCCGTCACGCCGTCGGACTGCTCGATTGAGAATTTTGTGATCGGCAGGAAGCTTCTGTCGTTCCCGACAAGCGTGATGTCCGTACCATGGAGGGTAGTGATGAAGGGCAGCCGCCTGGGCGCCGCCATGGAACGGGCCAGGAATGCGCTGACCGAATGCGGGATGGCATAGTGTACGTGCAGAAGGTCCAGAGCTTCCGATTCGGCCACCTCCATCATCTTTACCGCAAGTGAAAGCGCATACGGCGCGTGGTCGAACAGGGGATAGCTCGAAATCTCCACTTCGTGGAATTGAATTCGTTCGTTGGTGTCGGTCAGCCGGATCGGCGGGGCGTAACTTATGAAATGGATCTCGTGGCCGCGCGCCGCCAGCTCCATTCCCAGCTCGGTTGCGACAACCCCCGAGCCGCCGTAGGTCGGGTAACAAGTAATTCCAATCTTCATGTGTATCCGAGCGTTCCGCTCGTCTTGCTCCTCAAGAGCGCAGGATGACGGGTCGTAGGTGCGTTATCAATCTAAGACTCTAGCAAATCGAGCCCTGAACAGGACAGCGTTTCTGTTGCGCGCGCCTCCACAGGATGCTAGATTCCCGACCTTCGGATGTACCCCCATTGGACGCGGGGGAGGGATACGAGGTGTCAATTTTTTCGGACCATTTATGCGGAGAGCCGGTTGTGGCTCGGTGAAAGGGCCCAGAAGATGAGACCGCGAGGAAAATTGAGCAAGGCGGCACTGGCGCGGGTTTCGGACCGGTTGCGCTATAGCAACCCCATCAACCACTTCGGGTTTGTACTGGTGAAGGCCGAGCGCGGCCGGGCGGTGTTCCGTATGCGGGTGCTCGAGTTGCACAAGCAGATCCATCGCGTTGTTCACGGCGGGGTTTTGGCGATGTTGGCCGATACGGCCGGGGGATTCGCCGCATTACTGGCCGCGCCCGTGGAGTCCCGCGTCGTCACGATCGAAATGAAGATCAATTTTCTCGAGGCCGTCGAGCATGGGGAAATCAGGGCGGACGCGCGTGTATTGCGCCAGGGAAGAAGTACCAGCGTCGTGGATTGCGAAATAACCGACGGAAACCGGCGCCTGGTCAGCAAGGCCCTTATGACCTTTGCGATCATTCCGCCCACACAGGCTGGAAAAACTCGGAAGAGCGCCCAAAAATTCAGCCCGCGATAGCCTGGGCACGTAACATCATGTGATGTGCGCCTTCCGATCGCAACAGATTACAGAGAGCGCCGTAATGCGGAACTATTGTCCGTTCGATCCGCCGAGTGCGGCTTCTTCCCCGTCCTTATACACGTACTTGATAACCTGTTTATAGATAAGAAGGTTGGGGCTGCCGGTCCGCGTCAGTTTGATGCAGTCGCGGTCATACCACTCGACCGTTCCGTGCAAAGTTTCGCCGCCGTTGAGAACGACGGCCACCGGAGTGCGGGCCTGCATCTGTTTGATCCAGTAAAAGTTTTCCGCATGTGTTTGCTCCGGGGGGGCCGGCTTTTTATAAGGCTGGGGCCCCGCGACATGAGCGCGGTTCATGTGAGGTTCTTTGACTTCTGTGAGAGTAGGACGAAATAGCTTGCGGTTCACAACAAGACTCCTTCTTAGTTGGATGTGCAATGATGACGAGAACGGACTCACCAGCTATGATGCGCAACGACCGAATATGGTTACGTTCCTAACGCGAAACTGAACTTCCTGCATCTAACGCGGGTCGGGCCAAGGAAATGGCCACGGCGTCCAAGCCCAACGACCGATTCACGTTCCGGCGAAGCCGGGAGTGCAGCGCGTCAAATCCTTCGACGGCTTTGCTGACCCATCCCACGTCCACCTTCTTGCTCAGTGTTTCGAGCTCCTTGCGTAAGCCCGGATTTCGCAACACCTTCTGCGAGGGAGAACAGGACAAATCAAGCAGGTCCGTAAGCAAACTATAGAACACTTCCAGGACATTTTCAAACGCTACTTCCTGGCTTTTGGCTAGCGCGGAAGTGCTCGCAAACAAATTAGAGACCCCGCGCAGCTCAACCGAACGTTCGAGGACAGTCAGGCAATCGCGGCGGAGTTTCGCGGCGGCCTCAAGGTCAAGGTCCATCGCCGCGCCGGGACTTCCTTCGGAAAGCTGCGCGGCCAGCTTGCGTTCCGCGGGTTTCATTTCCGTGCGTGCACGGAGAATTTCCTCGACCTCGCCAGTCGCAAGTGGCGCAAAGGAAAACTGCAGGCACCGGGAACGGATCGTTGGCAAAAGCTGGAAGGGATTGGGCGCGATGAGGATCAATGTGGCGGACTCGGGTGGTTCCTCGAGAATCTTCAGGAAGATATTCGCAAAGTCCCAACGCATGGTTTCCGCGCCATCGAGGATAAAAACCCGCCGGCGTCCCTGGGGCTTGAAGTAAGCGGCGCGCTGGACGGCGCGGAGCTGGCCCACGTGCAGCACAGGGCGCACGACAGGGTCCTTCGCGCGGACGGGATCGGGTACGACGGCCCAAACGTCCGGGTGCGTTTCGAGCAGGAGTGGGATGCGTTCGACCGTGGCGGCGTCAGGCCGCTCACCGCGCGCCGCCAGCCCCTGCTCGATCAGTGGGCGCGTATCGGCGAGCAGGCCGATGCGGCGGCAAGTGGCGCACTCGCCGCAGAAGTCGTCGCGAAGCCGTTCGCAGCAGGCGGCCTGCGCGAACATTCGCGCCAGGGTAAACTTCCCGACACCGCGCGGACCGGTGAACAGCATGGCGTGCGGGACGCGCTCGCCTGCAAGCATGCCGCGCAGCGCTGCCACCGTACGCGGGTTGCCGATGAATTCAGAAAAACTCACGAACCTCTCCTGCGACTCACTGTTCAGCCGCTGCCTGGGAAAGGATGCGCGAATCCACCGTGTTCAGCAACGTCCGATGAATTTCCTCAGGCGAATACAAGATGCCGGATGCCGGGTTGGTACAGTCAATCCGCACCCAGTTGGATTCGGTTGCCAGGCGGTCGTAAATCCTGGCGGTTTGTTCGAGATGGGTTACGTCGGCTTCCAAAATATCATGTCGAAGCGAAGTGTAGCCGCGAGCGGCCTTCAAGCCGACCAGGCGATGCGCTTCCGCCGCCGGAACACGCAAATATACAACCAGGTCTTCGACCGGCAGGCCGTACAGGCCATACTCGAGACGCTTCAGCCACGCCAGGAAATCGTCGCGGAGCTCGGGTGGAACACGTTCGGTTTGATGTGCGAGATTCGAGCCAATATAGCGGTCGGCGAGAACAATTTTGCCCGCCGCTAGAGCCAATTCGAGCGCGCCTTTCGCTTCGAAGCGGTCACCGGCATACAGCAGGGCGGAGAAGTGCGGATCCACGGCTTCCAGCGTGCCGAATTCGCCGTTGAGATAGCGAGCCACGAGTTTGCCGAAGGACGATTCATAGCGCGGGAAGCTGATGCACTTGGTAGGTAGCCCTCGCGCGTCGAGCGCGTGCGCCAGCAGATCCAGTTGCGTGCGCTTGCCCGAACCGTCAATCCCTTCGAGCGCGATCAGTTTTCCGCGTGGCGTCATGAGTTGCATGCCAGTTTAACTTGAGCGCGAGACTGCTGCAAGGAAGTCCCGCGCGTGGACAGGGATTGGGCGAGGCGCGTGTTAGAATTCGCACGATGAGTGGCGCATCGACCGAGATGGCTGGGAGTCTGGCCCGAGTGCGTGAACGCGTGGAGCGCGCGGCGTCGCGCGCGGGACGTCGCGCCGAAGATATTACGCTCATCGGTGTCTCGAAGATGCATCCGGCCGGGCAAATTCGCGAATTGTACGAGGCAGGCGTGCGTCATTTCGGTGAGAATCGCGTTCAGGAGTGGGAGTCGAAACAGGCATCCCTGGCGGACCTGGATGCCACGTGGCATCTGATCGGGCACTTGCAGAGCAACAAGGTCGCGCGGGCGGCGCGGCTGTTTCATACGATCGACTCGGTGGACAGCATCCCGTTGGCGGAAAGGCTGGAACGGGCCGGGAAAGAGTTCATCACAGAGGGCACTGAGAACACAGAGAAGAGAGAGGAGAGGGAGGAGCCGCAAGTTGTGGCGCGAGAGGAACGGCAGCGTGTGCTGATCGAAGTCAAGCTCGACCCGGCGGATGCGAAATCGGGTGTGAGCAACAGCGAATTGCCGCGTCTTGTAGAGGCTGTGCTGCGTCTATCTCATCTGGAATTGCGCGGGTTGATGGGCGTACCGCCGTACTTCGAGGATGCGGAGAAAGTGCGGCCCTATTTCCGCCGCCTGCGCGAATTGCGCGATGCGCTGCGCGTGCAATTTGGCGGAGAAATCCTGCCAGTTCTCTCCATGGGGATGTCGCACGACTTCGAAGTCGCCATCGAAGAGGGCGCGACCGAGATCCGCGTAGGGACGGCACTCTTCGGCGAACGAAAAAAGGATTGATACCTCGTGCAGATCACGGAAAAGGACGGCGTGGTGAGCTTTGCGGTGCGAGTGCAGCCGAGGGCGAGCCATGACGAAATCGCGGGTGAATGGCAGGATGGGCTCAAAATCCGTCTGACTGCTCCGCCGGTGGACGACCGCGCAAACGAAGCACTGCGGCGGTTGCTGGCGGTAAGTTTGAAAGTCCCGCTGTCGGCTGTTAGAATTGCAGGGGGCCAGCGGAGCCGCACGAAGCGCGTGGAAGTTCGCGGCGTGACTGCCGGAGCAGTTCGCGCACTGGCGGGCTGAAATTTGTCGCCCGCGGCGGCGCGATTCCCTAAACACACCCATATGCCCGACATTGCCGCCATCCAGAAGGCCCTCAACGAGCAGAAGCTCGACGGATGGCTGTTCTACGACATCCTCCATCGGGACGCGATCGCCTACCGCGTGCTCGGACTCGACCACGCCATGGCCAAGCGCCGCTGGTTTTACCTTATTCCCGCGAAAGGCGCGCCGCGAAAGCTGGTGCACCGGATCGAAGCGGCTGCGCTCGACTCTCTGCCCGGTGAGAAGATGGTCTATGCGGCGGCCGAAGAGCTTGAAAAGAATCTGAAGAAGCTGGTCGGGCGTGCGAAGAAAGTGGCGATGCAATATTCGCCAAAGAATCAGATTCCGTACATATCGCTTGTGGATGCCGGGACGGTCGAGCTGATCCGCGCGCAAGGTTGCAAAGTGGTGAGCTCGGCGGACCTAGTGCAGCAGTTCGAAGCAGCTTGGACCCCGAAGCAGCTCGAATCCCATCGGGTCGCAGGCCGCGCGATCGACCGCATCACGCAGGCAGCATTTGTTGAAGCGGCGCGGCGCGTACGCGCGAGGGAAGCGTTCACCGAGTACGATTTGCAGCAATGGATGCTGGGGCAATTCCGCTCCAGCGGCGTGACGTCCGACTCGCCACCGATCGTCGCTGTCGGGCCGCACGCGGGAAACCCGCATTACGAGCCGAAAGAACGAGGTTCTGCTCCCGTGCGCAAAGGCGATCTGCTGTTGCTGGACGTATGGGGAAAAACACTGGCGCCCAACAGCGTCTACTACGACATTACCTGGACCGGATACTTGGGCGCCAAAGTACCGGAAAAGTATGCGAAGATTTTCCGCATCGTGCGGGATGCACGCGATGTGGCCGTCGCCTTCGTGCGGGACAATGTGAAGGCGGGGCGGGCGATCGAGGGCTGGCAAGTGGATCGCGCGGCGCGCGAAGTGGTTCGCAAGGCTGGCTTTGCAAAATATTTCGTGCACCGCACCGGTCACAACATCGGCCAGGAAGTACACGGCACGGGCGCGAATATGGACGGCCTGGAAACACACGATGTGCGGCGCATCATACCCCGCACGTGCTTTTCGATCGAGCCGGGAATTTACCTGCCCGAGTTCGGCGTGCGCAGTGAAGTAAACGTGTACGTGGACGAAGGTAATGCGGACGTGACGGGCGCGGTGCAGACCGAAATGCCGGCGCTGCTGGCGTGAGGGCGATCGACGTGAGCGAAGCGGTGAAGAACGAACAAGGCGCAGGCAATCCAGCGCTCGGGATCTTCGCCGCGGTGGCTGGTTGGGCCATCCCGGGGCTTGGACACCTGCTGCTGCGACAGTGGGGGAAGGCGGCCGTGTATTTCCTATGCGTCGGAGGATTGGCGTGCGCCGGCCTGGCCATGCGGGGCGGCGTCTTCGGCGGAGATCCGGCGGACATGTTCGATCGCCTTGGATTTTTTGCGGACTTGGGCACGGGAGGATTCTATTTTCTGGCGCATATGATCCAGCGCGCCGGACCCGACGTCGCGCACGCGTCAGGCGACTATGGGACAAGACTGTTCGCTACTGCCGGGATGCTCAATTTCCTGACCGTGCTCGAGGCATATGAAATCGGCCGCGGGCGGAGAATGTAGATGAACGCATTGCTTGCCGGCCTAACCCATTTTCAGGCTTTGGCATTCTTCGCGCTCGTTGTGTCGGTGACCTTTGCATTTCTTTCCAAGCGCGGGACGCCGGAACGTGTGAAGTATTTCCTCTGGGCATTCCTGGCGTTCCTCTTGGTGGCGGTTGGGATCGGCTGGCTGATGTACCCATTTTCGCAATAGCCGTTTCTCGCAGCAGGTTTCATCGCAACGTTTGACAGCTTTTTCCACGCGATGCTAGAGTGAATTACACAAGGCCGAGGTAGCTCAGTTGGTAGAGCAGTCGATTCGTAATCGACAGGTCCCCAGTTCAAGTCTGGGCCTCGGCTCCATTTAATTCAATAACTTAGCTGGCGTCTCCATTTCGCTGGAAGTGATTTGGTGCACGATTTGGTTCACACCCACTTGGAAAACAGGGTCCAAGTTGTCTAGAGCCGTGCGCTTCGCGTCCGTGCGGATGCGGCTGTAGTGTTCGAGCATCTTCCGCGAGACGTGGCCAGCTATTCCCATGATTACCAAGTCCGGCACGCCGCCCTCCGCCATCTTGGTTATGCAGGTCACGCGCAGATCGTGGAACCGGCAGTGAAACCCGGCAATCCGCAGGGCGTGTCTCCAGGCTGTCCGCCAGCCCTTGGTGGGCCGTGTCGGGTCAATACGCCGGTTCTCGCAGTGGGGGAAGACGTAATGCTCGGGCCTCGCCTCGGGGAAGTGGCGTGCCCATTGTGCGAGGGCGTCAAAGGCCGTAGCGTTCAAGGGAATCAGCCGCCCCGTTCCGGCAGCCGTTTTGGAGTGGCCTACTGTGAGCGTGCGCGCCTCGAAATCAATCTGCCGCCATTGCAGCCCGCAAATCTCGCTGTGCCGCATCGCCGTGTTCAAGCCGAGGACTGCGGCGCTGTAGCAGGGCGAATCAATGCCGTGCGCGGCTGTGAGCAACCCGCTCTCTTCGCTCGATGTGATGGCCCGGCCAATGTCCTTCCGTTCCGGCAGCCCCTTGATGTGATCGGCCAGTGGTGTCCAGTAGCCGTTCGTTTTCAAGATTTGCCTGAGCACGCCGACCTCGATGTTAATGGTTCGGCCCTGGGAACCTTGGGCGAGCCGCCGTTGCTGGTATTCCTTGATGGCCTGCGCGTCGATGTCGCACAACAGTTTCTTGCCAAAGACGGGCAACACTTGATTGAGGGCGAAGCGGGCCATGCGCCGGGTATTGGGCTGTACTTCATGAGCGTGCTCGGCCTGCCATGCAGTAGCGGCCTGTTCCAAGGTTGGCGGCAGGGAACGCCGTTCCTTTAAGCCATTGATGCTCAATTCCAATTCGCGCCGCCGTTGCCTCTCGGCATCGCGGGCAATCGTCTTGCTTGCCGTGTGGGTGCTTTCGTGGACGAACCGGCCCGCAAATCGAAATCTGAGCCAGTACGTTTTTCCCTTGCCTCTTTGGTAGATCATTTTTTCCCCTTTTTGGTCTTGGATTTTGCCTTTCGGCCTTTCCGCCATTTCTCTCCGTGCTCGGTCCACCAACGCTTTTTTGCCTCGCGCTGGCCGTACTCCGCACAGTCCTCGCTGCAATACTGCTGGCCCTTTTTCGTTCCGAAGTAGTACGGGGCAGGGCAATCGGGATTGCTGCAATGTCCGGCCCGGTGAAGGTTGCTCCACAAGTACCTCATGCAGCCCTCAAAGGGACTTGGCGGGGGTGGGTCTAATACAGTCAGGTGATAACCGCTTGCGATGGCTCCGTATGCGCGAAGCCAGAACCATTGCCAGGCCGCCGTGTGCAGATCGGGCGCATCCCACAAACAGCGCAGATAGTTCCCGAGGCACAAGAGGTAAACGAGCACTTCCTTCTCAGGCCGATTGCCGACATTTTTCGTGAACGCTTCAAGCGCCCGCGCTGACACCAGTTCCCGTAAGCCTGCGAGCTCCCCCGCTTCGATGTGCGTAGGAAAGAAGCCCTCGAACTTAGATACGAGCTTCTGTGCGCCCGCCGGGTGCAGAAGATTTGCCAGGTCTGTGAGGAACGTTTCGGCCACTTTCCTGTCCGAGTCGTTTTTGATCCGAAATTCCATGCTAGATATTCATCTTCTGAAAATTGGCTAGAGTCCTGTCCGCGTTCATAATCCTATTGAACTCCGCCATTTTAAGTCCGATACTCAGTTACGTCAAGCGGAATCGCAGTTGCTAGTAAAGAAAATTACGACAACGGAGGGGGAGATGGCAGAGAGACTTTTGAAGGTTGACGAGGTGGCGGAACGCACGGGCTACAAAACCGCCACGGTCAGATCGAAAATTCTAAAACGTGAATGGCCCTACATCAAATTGGGCAAATCAGTACGCCTGCGCGAATCCTTTATTGTGAACTTGATCGAGCAGAGCGAAATCCCGGCTCGCGCAAAGGCTTCATAACCGTGATGCCCGATCAAATCGCCGAACGCTGTCACGCACGACCAGCCGGGCCGGACCGCTGGCGCGCAAAATGTCCAGTTCACAAGGGCAAGAGCGCCTCATCGCTCAGTATTGCGGAAGGTCAAGGCGGGCGTACGCTGGTCCGCTGCTGGAGTGGCTGCGCGGTCGAAACTATTTGCGCTGCCGTGGGTTTGCATGTCAGCGATTTATTCGAGCAGCACTTTGAACAGCGTCTCCCGGTAAGTCCCGAAGTTAAATCCGTGCGAAAAGTGCTGGACGATCTTTGGCCTCGCCTGACACCGAGGGAACGCGCAGTGATGGAACACGTCATCATCCGAACGTCCCCCGAGAATCTAGATTCCGCGATTGCTACAGCCCTGGCCCTGGGCGTCGAGAAGCAGGAGATTGTTCAAATCGCAATGATCGAGGGACACGAATGAGGAACGTAAAAGTTTTAGACCTGCTAGACGATGGCACTCTGCGGATGGCATATGACAGGGATGCGAAGGCCGCTGCACCCTCCGCGATTATGCGTGCCTTCAGCGAAATCAAACCGGAAACGCTGAAATGGCTCTGGCCCGGACGCATCCCTCTTGGAAAACTAACCTTACTTGTCGGCGATCCTGGCCTTGGAAAGAGTCTTGCGACGATTGACGTTGCAGCGCGTGTCAGTCGCGGCGCGTCATTTCCCGATGGCGAAGCGTGCGAGCCCGGAGCGGTCATCATGGCAAGCGCCGAAGATGATCCCGCTGACACCATCCGTCCACGCCTCGACAATGCGGGTGCCGATGTCGCCCGCGTCCACACCCTTGAGGGAATGCGCGTCACGCTCGCTGACAATTCCACTGTGGAGCGAGCCTTCGATTTAGGAACAGGAATAACAACGCTCGAAGATGCACTTACGCGCGTCCGTGGCGTGCGGCTTATTATCGTTGACCCAATCTCCGCGTACCTGGGCGGCGCGGACTCTAATGCGAATGCCGAAGTGCGCGGTCTACTCGCTCCGCTCGCGGCTCTCGCAGCGAAGCACGCGGTTGCGGTGCTGTGCGTAACCCACTTGCGGAAATCGGCGGGGCCAGCCGTGCATCGCGCCATCGCGTCAATTGCGTTCACAGCGGCGGCGCGTGCGGTTTGGGCCGTCGCCTCCGATCCCTCTGACGCAAATCGAAGGCTTATGGTCGCGGTGAAGCAAAACCTTAGCCCAAACGTCGGCGGTCTGGCCTTCCGAGTCATAACGCAGAACGGCCTTCCATTGCTCGATTGGGAGTCGGGAATCATAACCCTGAATGCAAACGACGTTCTGAGCGTCGAGGACCGGGAGGACCATTCCGAGCACAAGGAAGCTGTCGAATGGCTGCGGGAGTACCTGGCGGACGGTCCGGTTGGGGCGAGCGAAGCCATCAGGGCGGCTAACGCCGTTGGCGTCACAAGAACGACACTCTGGCGTGCGGCCAACTCCCTTGCCGTGGTTAAGCGCAAGCTGGGCGGTCGCGGAGCCGGGTGGGAATGGTCGCTACAGGATTCAAAGAATCCAACGCCTATATATACAGGTATGGATTCTTTGGATTCTTTGACTATCCAGATGGAAACAAAGCCGGATACCGGCGCAAAGAATTCAAAGAATCCAGCTATGGAATATAGAGAGGCCGTGGAATCTTTGCCCCAGCCCGCTGCGGGAAATGGCAAGAAAGAAGTCGAGGAACCTCTATGACGATAAGCGAAATTCTTGTCTCGGTTGAGGCTGCGGGTGCCGCATTCCGGCTTGATGGCGAAACGGTGCGTGTTTCCTATCCCGACGACGAATGCCGCGAGGGACTGTCCGGGCAGATTGCATTGCTGCGGGACCACCGTGACGAGGTAGCGGCCTACCTGAAACAGCGGGACGCGATCCCACCAATGCCGGAAGGCGTTCGGCTGGTTCGATGGGAACCTAAGTCCGCGCCCGTGGCGATTGATGTCTGTAGCATCGTGGTGGATGTCCCAAAGTTTGTGCAAGCCGAGCTGCTGTCCTTGAACTCAAGGTTAAACGACCCCTGGGCGATTCATGGGGGCTTCACCGTGCCGCAGATTTTAGATCGGCTAGCGCAGGCAGGTGTTTTGGTGGTTGTAGAAATTGAGAAAAAAAAGGAGAAATGAAATGTCAAATACTGATAATTCGTCGCTTCCTGTGGACGAACCCTACCGGTCGCAGAGAATACGAGCAAGGAAGCTTCATGATCTGTGTGAGCAGGAGGATAAAGATAAAGAAGCCCTGCTGAATCAAGAAAATGCGCGATATAAGGCCGCAATCAAAGGAAACAAGGAGGCCGGATGACACAGGGCAATCGCTATCTAAAACCCAGCGGCAATTATTTGGGAAGCAAGACGGAAAAATAGCAACTCAAAATCGAAAAAGGAGAAATACATGGCAACAATACTGACAAGCACACCATCGAGGCTCAAAGGCGCATTGCAAGGTCTGCAAGGCAAAATTACTAAGCTGGAGGCGCAGGAAGCGCGGCAACGCACTCTTGCCACTTTGAAGAAAACGGAGGAAGGGGAACTTACCACCCTCAAGGCTCTCGAAACAAACTTCGCGCCCGTTCTCAAGGATTTACACGCGATCAACTGGCCGGTGTTGGGCCGAACGGTCAACATTGGCTCAGTGGAAAGCGATCTTAAAAACATCGTGGCGGAACTTGCCTCGGGAATCTCCATTCACGAAACTGTTCTCGCGGCGTTTGAAAGCGGCGGGGAACCTTCCGAGGAACTTTTAGTGAAAGCGGAAACGGCGCAGGGACTCGCAGCGCGGCTTGCTCCCCGGATCGAAGAATTAACGGCCACAGCCGAACGACTCGCGCGGGGTGCGGAATGAAAACAAAAATTCCAAGTCAATTTGAGACGGAGATAGAGGCTCTACTGGGCGAGTCTAAAGCGCAAAGAGAGCTTCAATTGAATCCTTCCGCCGTCCTCGCCACAAACGCTACCCTGGCCCAAGTGTGGAAAACTCGTGGGATCCCAGCGGTGGAGAGGTTGAAAGAAATCGCCCGTAGCTCCAGGTTCAAAAATGCAGAGAAACTTCACGGCGCGGATTGGGAATCACTGTTTGCGGCGGGCGCTCCGGGACACTTAATCGACGACGTGAAAAACTACGTCGGGCGCGTTATGTTTTTGCACAAGGCGCTCGCGCAACTGGAGCACATCGGGGAAGCCATTGCCGGCGGTGTAGACCCTGATCGGGAGGGCGCGGAGCTGATTGGGTGTAAGCACTCCGACTATATTTTAACAGAACTCCAGTACATCGAAAACGCCGACAAAGACATTTTGGATTCGTTGGGCGCTCTGGAACATGCTGTTTCCCGATTATGTTCCGGGCCGCGCCTTGCTGGCTCAAACCAGCCGATTGACCGGCTCCCCCGGGCGAGTTACAGCGGCAACCCGACGCAAGCCATTACGGAGTAGACACCATGCCAAGGAAGCCCGAAACCGACCCGCTCATATTGGCCGAACGCCGCAGACGCGCTAGAGAAAAGACGCGCCTTCGAGTTAGAAAGCATCGGGTAAAACAAAATAGCATTGCAGCCTCTTTGCTCGACCATGCCCTTGCCATCCCTTCTCCGTTCATTCCTCCTACAGAGACGAAAGGACTAGCTGGCAGAACAGCCGACGCCCTATTGAAACGCGGGTTACGCAAGTACCGGCTAACGGTGGATCGTTCGCTTGAAAGAATCGACAAAGCCCACGACGCGGTTGCGAGAAAGCAAATTGGCGATAAGGAAACGTTACAACCGCTTTGGCAAGTGCAACTGCGTGCCGTAGAAGACAATTTGCGGTTGCAGGAGCGTGCAGGCTACTTGCCAGGAGCAAAAAATGCGCCTGCTGGCACGATAACGGTGAATGTGCTCATGATGCCCGATGATGGCAGCAAGATTATGCGGACACTTACGACCGAGAAAACCGATGAGTGACGCGCCCACGCGTGCTAAGCATGAGGTCGCTGTCCCTATCTTGCGGTGTAGTAGTCACTTACGGCCAGCTTCGCATGAGTTGGTGCACGATTTGGTGCACGTGGGACTCAAGAGAGTCGCTGCCCATCTATGCGCTGGCCATCTACGGGGGCGTACAGCCGCGCAGCAACGCGCTGTGGAAGCGGGAGAGGTATGACAGACTCAATCAGACCGCTTGAAAAGGCTGATTCACCCTACCATCCCGGCAGTTTGACGCTTAGAAGCGGGCCTGCTGTGGTTCCTGGAGGGCTTACAGGGACTTCTCTTTACGTTCGCCGACCCCCGGCACCCCAAGAACGCAGCGGTCGCAATTACTGTCCCCACTTGCACACAAAGGGTACACGGTTTGCAGCTTTTTGGATTTTCAGATTGGGAGATTTTCCTATGAATAGTCTCGCTCCACATACTGGCCGTACATCTGGACCGGATGGAGCGGAAGGCTTACACAGGCCGAGAGTGTCGCATTCATTCTGCGATAGGAAGGAACGGAAACAATGATCCGGCTTGCGACAAGCGCTGACATTTCAAGAATCGTGGAGCTTGGGGCCATTTCCATGAGGGATGGGCACTATGCCGGGGTCTTTGAATTTAACCAAGAGCAATCGGAAAGCACCGCAAGAAAAATCATCGAGGGAATCGGGAAGGTTTTGCTTTGGGAAGTTGATGGTGTGGCCGTAGGGTTGCTGTCCTTTATCCTGTTCCCACATTTCTATTCCGGGGAAATTACCGCGCAGGAAGTCATGTGGTACGTCATCAAAGAATACAGGGCGGGCGGAGCGGCAATGCACTTGTTCTGGGAAGCTCAGAGGATGGCTGCGGCTCTTGGAGCCGTAAAAATGCAGTTTACCGCCCCGACCGAAGCCGTTGGAGCCATCTACGCGCGTTACGGATACAACCAGATAGAGGTTTGCTACCAAAGGAGTTTGTCATGCCAATGATGTCTACAGCCTTGGCTGTTTCGATCGCGTCAATTGCGTCCGCAGGTATCGGAGCGGGCGTTTCCATCTATGAGGCTACTCGAAAACCAACCATACTGACTCCTGGTCCAACCTCCGCAACGACAGCTGCGATAACTGGAATGCAGACGGAAGCGGACAAGGCTGCGGAAGCATTAAGGGCGCGAGCGCGGCAAGCAGGCGCGGCGGGCCGGGCATCCACGATTCTCACGTCGCCACAAGGGGTGCTCGGAAGCTCCGTGGCCACGGTAACGCCCAAAACCCTTTTGGGTCAGTGATGGTGAAAATAATTCTCTAGCTTCTGGCCGCTTTCATAATTGGAGTGGGACTCTATCACGTAGAAATTATCGTCTTCACCGAATGCATAAGGGTGTATCGCGCTCGTCCAAAACGGTAGGCGGCGAACATCGAGGACCAGCAGAGGAAACTAGAATGAGCACAACTACACAGGACTGGAAGGCCGGTTTGCCGGAAGAGATTCGCGGAGAGAAATCTCTGGAATCAATCAAGGATTTGCCGTCTCTGGCGAAGTCCTACATAGAAAGCCAGAAATATATCGGCGGTGCGGTCAAGATGCCCAAGGCCGACGCGCCGGACGAGGAATGGCAGAAGGTTTATCCACGACTAGGGCGTCCTGAAACTCCCGATAAATACGAATTAAACCATTCCATTCTTCCTGATTGGGTTCAATACGATGAAAAAATGGAAACCGTGTTCAAGGCGATGGCGCACAAAGTGGGCTTGCATCCCCGGCAAGCGCAGGGATTACTGGACGGCTACATCGAAGTGCAGGCACAGCGGTTAAATGAATACACAAAGATGACGGAAGAAGGTGTCGGGAAACTCAAGACCGAATGGGGCGCGAACTTCGACAAGAACATCAGCATGGCGACACGCGCCGTAAAAGAGCTTGGCGGGGATGAATTGAAATCCATACTTGAAGAAACGGGCCTTGGAAACCATCCCACGCTCATTAAACTGTTCGTGAAGCTGGGGGAATCTATGGGAGAAGATACGGTTGTAATCGGAGACGCTTCGTCCGAGCAGGGCACGCGCGACGCCGTGCAACTCAAGATCGAATCTATCCGCAATGATCCCAAGCATCCGTACAACAATTCTTCGGCGGGTTACGACGCCCACGAAGCGGCTGTGCGGCAAATGGCCGAACTGTACAAGCAACTAGCCATGGCGGAATAAAATGCCGCTTCCCAAGGGAACAAAATACAGGTTCCGCAAGATCAAGGGCGGCAAGCACTTCTCAGGCGCGGCGGCACCAACAGCGGCAACTACAGGGCCAGCGGCACAGGTTCCAGGCGTTCCGGCTCAACCGGTAGGCGGGCCGGGCAGGATTGCTCAAACTCTAGGCGTCACAGACCCCCCCCCGCCGAATCAACTTCTGACAAAGGCAATTAAGCCTCTGGCGTCAAATACTGGATGGGACTCTGCGATTGCAAAAGCGGCTCCCGATATGAAGGCGGTAGAGGCTGAGATGGGGCATCCCATCACGGGCGTTGACGATGCTCTCAGCGCGGTAAATATCGCCAAGAAAGGAATTTGGAAACAGTACGCGGCGAAGCAAGCCTTTCCGAATGCGCCGAACATGAGCACGATTGACGGAAACGAAATTGCCGACGCGATGATAGGCCGCGCATTCCAGGCATACGGAACGCAGCCCGCGCCAGCGCCGACAGGACCAGGGCCGACTATTCCAGCGGCTACAGGTGCCGCAGCAGGCGTGGCGGCAGAGCGCGGGGGCTATGCTTCTCTCGGCGCACAGCTCGGGCAGTAGCGGGACGGCAGCAAGACCAGGACCAGGAACAATGATTACAGAATTTAACACGGTACGTGGAATCAATCCGCGTGAGCATTTCCACTACCGGGGGAAATATGTAATCCGCACGGAATGGAAAGGCAAGTCTCTGCTCTATTCCGTGTTGACAAAAAGCGGCCTGCTTGTGGCGGCAGGCTTGGGGTAGTGTCCTAAGTGTGTGTTGAAGACCTTAAGAGGCTAAGAAGTCTGCCTCAAGTTCTTGCAATAGAGCGATATGCTCTTCTGTGGGTAAGGGAGCGGTTGAGAAGTATTTATTCTGAATGAAAGGTGCCTCGGCTCGCGCTTCCACCGAAAACTGAGCAGCGCCGTTCTTGATCTCCATTTCGTCGTAGGTGATTGCGAACGCCGAAGGCTTATATCTTAGATCGAATCCAAAATACTGGGGCACGCGAGCACTGAGTTTCTGAGCAACCTTCAAGAGGGCGGGATTCAATTTCGGCATGATGCTATCGCTGTAGAACGTTAGTTGGCTTACATAAGCTTTACGTTTAATCATCCCTGGGCGGTAAACGAGGCCGAACGTCTCGGATGCCCAAAGAAGGGCATCTTCGAGCACGTTCTCAGAATCTGTGGTAGATGAAGCGGTTTCCACGACCAGCACACTGTCGAAAACCTGAATCTTTTGAACTGTGACACCTTTGAATCTGCCACCCTCAAAGAGCACACCTTTTGCTTCGTCAAAATCCTCCAGTTTCTGGGGAAATTTGACAAACCCGTATCGACTAACCAACGCGGGAACCATCTCAGGGAAATATGCTTTTCCACGAGGGTTGAGATCAATAGTCTCGATAAACGCAACAAATCTAGCGGTTGCAATGGCAGCTAGTTGCATGCGCTTGACCTCGTTTCTGGCTGTGATTTGACAGGTATTGGCTGTAATACCGGAAATGATTGCTTTTGCGGAGACAGAATATCTTTCATCTTTTGTTTCATCTTCTCGATATCAATGACGTCTTGTGGCTGTTCCGGTAATTGTCTGCCGCTCACTAGTCTGGCAATAATCTCATCCTCTGCCGCTTCTCGGGGCGTAACAGGAGCCGCCGCAGTATAGGTTTCATTTTCTTCTTCAAAACTCGGCACTTCTACAGACTTTTCGGAAAGATCAAGAAACCACTTATCAAGTTCGCTGAAAGGAACAAATTTAACGATAAATGCGACATCAAAACCAGCTGCAATGCGACTGATAGTGTTGATCGTGAGTTTGCCATAATCCGGGTCTTCCGCGCGCGAGATCACACCTTGTGTCAAATTCGCACTCTCTGCCAATTGAGCTTGAGACCAGTCGCGTTGTTTTCGCAATGCTCGGATTTGAAACGGCACCATTCTCTTAAAAAGCGAAAACGCAAATGCCTCGCGATATTTCTTACTTTTCGCGAGCTTATCCCATACTTCTCTAAATGTGTTCACGGATTCCTCCCCTTCCATCCTCAAACGGTTCTTTGAGCCTAAACGCGGCATCGAATGCATCTGGTGGGATTGTGTTCATCCCTTGCTTCTCGCATCCACCCAGAAACACAAACTCACGATTTTCGCGAGCCAAAATACCGAGGGGTCTGAATTTTCTCCCATGCACCTTAAACTTTAACTCACACAATCCAACATGCCGCTTAGTCAAGACCCTATATTTTCTCTTAGTCGGCTTGGGTTCATCCCAATCATCGGTTTCGGATAGGTCTTTCACAAGAAGATCGAACTCGGCTTGTACATCATCGTCCTGAATGCCATACCATTCGATGATTGGACACCGATTGTCCTCCGTGATGTAATCCATAAACCGCCAAAAAGCCATTCTATACCTAACCAAATGTTAATGCAATATTGCATTTTGGGCTTGACTTGTCAAATGCAATATTGCATATTAGGCGCGTGAGATATAAAACAAAAGGCCAGACGATCAACTGAGGTTCGATTGAAACTCTGGCCTTTTTGAGTATCTGTGGGGCTGGGTCTGGTGACCTCCGGCGTCAACTGGTGTCGCGCGGCAAAGGGTCCAATCCCCCTCCAGCTCCACTTACTAAGAATCCTCCCTGCAAGCGGCTGTAACCGCTCACAGGGAATGTCATCGGGTATGAGCCGAAGACAGAGCTGGAATCTCCCTGTCATTTTGGCTCTATGGCCCGAAGAAAGCAAGGGTCAAAATGACTTGTCAGAAATGCTACATTACGAGTAAACGTTACTATTCGCTCCGGGAGCCTCATCGCAGCAACCCATAGAAAGCGAGCGCGGCTCCCATTCCTCACCTTCCCCTAGAAGCGCTTGGGCGATTGCTCGTATCGCTTCCTTGTTGCGTGTCCTTTCGGAAACCCGGCAAGCGGCAGCCAAGCTAACCAACTCCCCCAGGTTCAACGCCTGAATTATCTCAGGCGTGATCAACCGATGCTTGTAATAATTACTATCTTATGTAATATGAATGGCAACGTGGCTCACTCTCCAGGAGAGGAGATGTGCGGTGGAATACGAGGTTGCTCGGCAGACACCGCGATATTCCTTCGTCGTTGATGTCGAAGTGACTGATGTTCGGTTGGGGATTCAGATTAGGGGACGAACGAAAACCCTGAGCCTGTTTGGATGCGGCGTGGACACATCGAAGTTTGCGAAGGGGACGACCGTCACGATTAAGCTGTCCCACCGAGGCACGGAGGTAAAAGCACTCGCTAAGGTAGTCTATTCTAGCTCAGATTTGGGCATGGGAGTTGCATTCACCAGTGTTGAGCCAGAAGATGAAATGATTTTAGAGGGGTGGATTGCGGACCTGATGAGCATATCAGTCTAGAACCAGTAAGCATGTGCTGTCCGTTCTTTGCGGCGCTTACTCGGGCATGGATTGTGGCTCCCATTCCTCACCTTCCCCTAGAAGCGCCTGAGCGCTGCGGACGCGGGACGTGAGCCGGTCAATGTTCCGCTCAATCTCGTTCTCGGGAGTGGCCTGGTCGTACTCGCGCTTAATTCTCGCCAAGCCTCATTTGGACTTCGTTCTCACAGTCAGAAGCTTCGCACCAGCAGTGATCTGGGAGAGTAGTTCATCGGGCGTCAGTATAGGCAGTTTCGTGCGTTTGCCAATTTCCTTACGATGCTGTAGCAGGGTACGCGCCAAAAGCGCTTCGGACATATCGCTAACCATCTGGTCGATGAGGCCCTGCAACTGTTTCCGCATGTTTGAAACGTGATTCAGGCGGGAAAGCTCAAACTCTTGCAGCATTGACGGCGATGCGCTGCGCAAGTAGTCGAGTGTCGAGCCGGGTTCTAATTCAGGCTTTTTTCTTGCCATTGCTGTGCTCCTCTCTCGGATGAAATTGCTGGTGTATCCCCTTAAGCTCTGTTGTTGTGGTGTGCAGATAGCGCTGCGTGGTCATAAGTGACGAGTGGCCGAGCAACTCCTGGACTTCACGAAGGCCCACACCGTGATTCATCATCACAGTTGCGAATGAATGCCTCAGCTTGTGCGGCCAAGTTTTGAGTCCGGCCCGCTTGCCGATTCCCCTGATGATTCTCCCCAACCGTGTTAGGGATAACGGGTGATCCCCGTATCCTGGCCGCGTGAGAATTGCGCCCTTGAGTCGCCGGTTGAGTCGTCTTTGCGCATTGGCACGCTTAACCGTTTTCGTATTTCCAAACCAAGCGTAGCGATACGTGGGTTTTTCGGTGATCGCATCGTACTCGGTCCAAAATGAGCGCCACCTAACCTTGCCCGCGTACCAGCACTTCGACAGGTGCGGATTCGACCGCCCCTGTGAAGACCGAAACAAAAATCCCTCCATGCGGGTTTGCAGTAATTTTCTAGCAGCCCTCTCCGCATGTTCGCCAAAGAATACGCGGCGTTCCTTGTTCCCTTTGCCCAGCACGCGTATACTTCGGTTTTGCCAGTCAATATCCTCAACGCGGATGTGTCTCAATTCCGAGATACGGCAGCCCGTCGCAAAGGCCAACTCAATCAGCGCACGCTCCCGTGGGGTGCGAGTTGCCGCAATCAACCGTTCAATCTCCGGCAGTGAGTGAAAGTCCGCAAGGCGGTACGGCAGTCTGGGGAGTTGCAGCAGACGCGGTGCCGATGAATGCGGTATGCCAATCCGGGCGAGAAAGCGGAAAAAACTGCGTAGGGCATAAATGTATGCAGCCCCGGTGCTCTTGCCGAATCCGCGCCTGTAAAGGCTTTCGAGGAAAGCCAGCAAGTCGGCGTGTTGCATATCTAGGATGCTTTTCCCTCCAAGGAAAAGCGCGATTCTCCGCAGGTGACCGCCGTAGGATTTGAGGGTATGCGGGGAATAGTTCTGGATCTCAAGCCACTGGGAAAACTTCTCAGCCAAGGCGCGATTGTCATTTGCATGGGAACGAATGGGCAATTCTGTTGAGGCTTTTTGCATCGTAGTGTTCCAGTTGGAAAGACCGGCGCAGCCCGCTATGGACCGCGCCGGTTTCTCCCTGGGCTTTTACTCAACCTCCTCGGGTGTACCGAACTTCCATTCTTCGGTGGTTGCTGTGTAGGGAACACGCAATCGCATGGACGCGCCTTTTAATTGCAGAAGCACGACGCCTTTGCGCTTGCTGCCCCTGGTGTTGGTTGTGGTTTCTTCCTTGACTATCGTCCAGCCACGTTTCAGTGCTTGCTGAAACGAGCCTGGAATTTGTTGCAGGGACGGTTGCGATGGGAACTGTAGTGCGGGTACTCTTTGTGTAGCCATTTGACACCTCCTTGTGTCATGCGGTCAGGGGCGCGTTCGGTGTTGAAGCACCAGCGCGTCCCGTTTTCTATGCTTTCTTCTTCCTCCCTGGCCGGATGCCAGCGAGAATCTTCCGGGCCTTCTCAACGTCGCGATTCGACCAGAGCCGTACCTTCACTCCCCCCACTTTTTGGAGCGGCGGAGCATCAACGGTCTTCGCTGATACATGCCGTTGGAGGGTCAGAATAGTGACGCCCAACTTCTCGGCTGCTTCGCGCGTTGAGAAAGCCTGCTTCACGGTATATACCTATATCAGATTACCAGCGCGGGCGTCAAGCCTAGAAAACTTGGTACGCGATTTGGTTCACATCTATCTCGCAATCCGCAGCAAATGGCAGTAGTCGCTCACGCCTCATAACCGTGCTGGCAGCCGCATGAATAGCAGAGATTCGCACATTTTAGCAAATGGCGGTATAGTGCTCGCGGATGTTTCGTAATCGACAGGTCCCCAGTTCAAGTCTGGGCCTCGGCTCCATCTTTTCTCCAAGCCATTTAGCATGAGTTAGTTAACCGTCTCGCTTTCCAGTGTCGCCGGTGTTTTGCGAACATCTGCGAACAAAACCTCAGCGACTTTGTCCACCGCGCGCCTTTGCGACTCTGGAATTGCGTGCGTGTAGACGTTGAGTGTAGTTTCGAGATCCGAATGGCCGAGAAGAGCCTGGGCAGTTCGGAGCGATTCGCCAACTTCACCGAGTAGCGTCGCGTGCGTGTGCCGAAAGCTGTGCCAGGTGATCGCTGGCAGTTTCAGCGCATCGCACGTTGGCCGCAGCACGCGACGAAGTAGGTTTTTGGGGTTAAGTGGAGTTTGATTACGAGTGGCGAACACGAGGTCCTCGGGGCGGGTCTGCCTCGCTTGAGCCCGCTGGACTGCAAACGCCTTTCGTACTCGATCACTCATCGGTACGTCTCTTCGACTGCTCCATGTCTTCGGAGAACCGAACAGTCCCTCTGACACGGTTTCGCGAATCTGTATGCTCCCGCGCAGCAGGTCGAGGTACTTCCATCGCAGCGCGAGAATTTCACCGATCCGCATACCTATTAGAACCGCGCGCCAAAAGCCACATTCCGATAACAGGTTATCAGGACTTGGGACCGATACCTTATTCCGACGGCTTGTCGCTTCCTTTCTCGGAGAACCTGTGTCGAGACTGAATTCACTGCATTGTCTGAGTGCCAAACATATCTTAATATGAATGCTGATGGACACCCCACAAGAGAAGGGCGACTCACTTGAAAACGCGGTAGCTGCCATCGAGGAGGTCATCCTCCAATCCTCAGCAGGTATGGGCAGAAAACCGATAGTCGAGAAAAAGAAGATAATGACAGTCAACGGTGTCCGCCACGAAATCGACATCCATGTGACAGCTGATTTGGCGCCCGGCTACAAACCAATTTTCATTTTTGAGTGCAAGAATTGGAAGGAAGCTGTTGGCAAGAATGAAATCATCATCTTTTCCGAAAAGATAGACGTCTCATGCGCTACTTCTGGCTGTTTTGTTGCGAAATCCTATACGTCCGATGCGGTTAGCCAGGCAAAAAGGGATCCCAGAATTACGCTGCTCCTCGCGGCCCAGCATGATCAAGAGAGCGGGCCCGAAGTGTTTCAATTTTTCACCCGATCACCCGAAATGACAAAGCTGGATGTGACGATGTTTAAGCTCGGAAGTATGGGTTTAGATCCGAAGCCGGTTTCCACAGAAACTGCGCAACTTGAATGCTTTGGAAAGCCTGTCAATTTTGCCGGGCAGCTCAATTTCTGGAGCATGGAAGTCTGTGATGATGACTTAATGGCATTCTTCGAAGAGCCCGTACCGGCTGGAATCTACCATCGTATTGTCGATGGAGAGTTGAATTTTGGGCCAGGTCAGGTGTCCGTCAATCATGAAGATGTGGAAAAGCTAGCCTTCCACGTCGAGTACAAGGTTACCGTCACACAAGTGCCTGTCGTCTCTCACTTCGAGGTCAAGTCGCGCGGCAGGTGCATTACCTTCGCGCCCCAACTGATTGGCAATGACACAATGCAATGGCGGGTTGTTATGCCATCCGCAAAATAGCGCCTCAAGCAAAGTGAGTTCCTATGCTCTGAGTTGCCGGCCTACGGGGAGTACCTTGGTTTCTCGGAATGCGATTCGTTCAGTCCTGATAAACGGGGCGGTCTCAATGGGTCGACGCAACACTAGCTCGAAGTCTACTTGCAGCAGTCTCAAAGGTTAAATTCGTTGGCGACCGTTGATTCAAACGGAACACTACCCTGTTTAGGTATGATTGAGTACAGCCGGACAGATCGGTTCTCCAGGGAAAGTATTGTCGGATCAACCGATTAGATGGTGTTGCATCGACCAGTTGAGCTGGCACCGTTTATCAGGACTTGGACGCCAGAACCTCGCGATCCCTGTTGTGGCCTGCTTTGGTGGCAGATTTGTTGCGTCGAAGGCAGGAGAAGCGTACGATTTTCGCAAGCCAGAAGTCAAAGCGGGAAAAGTCGGCAAGAAACGCGAAAATGACGGAAGACGAGTGGGTCAAAACGCGTGAAGACGGAAGAAAG
>JBGPPL010000022.1:0-65448 GCA_041488495.1 Terriglobia bacterium | reverse complement strand
GAGCTGGGGATGACCCGGCGATGCCTTTACAAGTGGCGCGCTAAACTGGAGACAGTCGAGCTGGGAGAAGATGCGTCGCGGCCCAGCACGCACACGTCGTCCTACCGTAAGCAAATCCACCAGTTGAAGCGGCTGCTGGCCGAAAAGACGATGGAGGTGGATTTTTTTTGAAAGGTGCCTTGCAAAAAGTCGAGGCTCGACGCCAGAGGAGAAGCGAAACTGGCGAGATGACATCTACGACCAGATCCGAGAAGTGATGTCATTGCAAGGCAGCTTGAGTATCGAGCGCATGTGTGAGCTGGCGCGAGTCAGCCGGGCCAGCTTCTACCGGTCTTTTCGGGAGCAGCGTCCTGTCGAGGAAGAGATGGAAGTGCGGTCTACGATTCAGAAGATTGCCATCGAACATCGCCGCCGTTATGGCTATCGACGGATCACGGCGGAGCTGCGCCGCCGGGGAATGCAGGTGAACCACAAGAGGGTTCTACGGATGATGGGGAACGACAGCCTGCTGGCCGTGCGGCGACGGCGGTTCCTGGTCACGACCAATTCAAATCACAGTTTCGAGGTTTACCTCAATCTAGCCCGTCGGATGAGGCTGACTGGGATGGATCAGCTTTGGGTCGCAGACATTACCTACATTCGGTTGAAAGCTGAATTTGTCTATTTGGCGGTGATCCTCGATGGGTTCTCTCGCAAGGTGGTGGGCTGGGCGCTGGATCGAACGCTGGCGAACCAGCTGACGATCACAGCACTGGAGCAAGCGATCGCGAAGCGGCAGCCGCGAGCAGGTTTGGTTCATCACTCGGACCGAGGGCTGCAATACGCTCGCGGTGAGTATGTAGGCGTGTTGGAGAAGTACGGGATGGTTCCGAGCATGAGCCGTCCAGCCAACCCATATGACAACGCGAGCTGCGAGAGTTTCATGAAGACGTTGAAACGGGAGGAAATTTACACGAACCGGTACGATGACCTAAAGCATTTGCGAACGAACATCGAAGAGTTTATCGAGCAGTATTACAATCGGCAGCGCTTGCACTCAGCGCTGGGCTACCGATCTCCTGAAGAATTCGAGCAACAGAGCAAGAGTTCGGCGGCAGACTCTCGCAGTGCAACATTGGAGTTTTTTGAGAACAATGAGAACGAGATGGGGGCTTCTACAAAGTGTGCTGGGGAAGGGGACTCAATCACCGTCCCCTTCCCCAGACCCCAGCCCCTGCTAGGAGATACAAGGAAGGCTGAATGAAATCTGCAGGTGTGCCCAAAGAATTTGTCTCACTATAGGGGTTCAGCCCAAATCATGCGAACAACTTGCGAACAATTGCTGCCGAATACCGTGCTACATCGCGGCATTACGTGAGGGAAAAGGCCTTTAGAACCAGCACCACGATATGCTTGGAGTAATCGACAGGTCCCCGGTTCAAGTCCGGGCCTCGGCTCCACCGCTCTGCGCAAACAGAGACAGTCGACCTAACCACGTGTTTGGCTCAGGTCTGAGCACCATCCCAGGATTGGGGCGACCCATTGAGGCAATCGGCGCGCGTCAAAATCCAAGTCTCGTTAGCTTCGAATTGTAGAAAGGGCGAACATTACAATCCGGAGGAGAAACAGAATGCGTCAAACAACGATAGCCATCCTGGTTGGGGTCGGGCTGATGCTCCTGGTTGGGCAGGCGTCCGCGCAGTCCTTTCAAGTGACGGAGACCTCCATCAGTGACATTCACGAGGCGATGCAGGCGGGAACCGTGACCTGCCACGCCTTGGTTCAGCAATACCTGAATCGAATCCGGGACTTCAACCAACAGGGTCCAAAGCTCAATGCAATGCTGTACGTGAATCCCCGGGCCTTGCAGCAAGCCGATGCCATGGACCAGGAGTTCAACCGCACCGGGAAACTAAAGCCGCTCGGGTGCATTCCCATTATTTTGAAAGACAATTACGACACCATGGATATGCCGACTACAGCCGGATCGATCCTACTGAAGGGTGCGCAACCGGAGAAGGATGCCTTTGCCGTCACACGGCTGAGAGAGAACGGCGCGTTGATTCTGGGGAAGGCAAACCTGCAGGAATTTGCTTTAGGCGGGATCACGGTCAGTTCCTTGGGCGGGCAGACCAAGAATCCCTATGACTTGACCAGAACCCCCGGGGGCTCTTCCGGCGGCACGGCAGCTGCTGTGGCCGCGAACTTTGCCGCAGTGGGGACCGGGTCCGACACGGGTGGCTCGATACGCTCTCCTTCTTCCGCCAACAGCCTGGTGGGCATCCGGCCAACCGCTGGATTGATCAGCCGCGCTGGAATCGTGCCTATCTCCGTTACTCAGGATACGGTCGGACCGCTCACTCGCACAGTAGCCGATTGCGCTCGCATGCTCGACGCTATGGCCGGGTATGATCCGAACGATCCGATCACCGCCTTGAGTGTCGGCCACATTCCCCAGACCTATACGGCTTACCTCGAGAATGGATTGAAAGGCGCGCGCATTGGCGTCGTCAAAACACTGTTTGGTAGTGGGCCGGATTACGAGGCGGTGAATAAGGTCATGGAAACGGCAATCGGCGCGCTCAAAGAACAGGGAGCGGTAATCGTACCGGTTGAAGATGCTGCTCTGGATACAAATGATTTGCTCGGGAAAGTGAACGTCGAAGATTTTGAATTTAAATCGCAGATCAACCATTATTTGGAAGATCAGGGTTCACGCGTCCCGGTTCATTCGCTCGCCGAAATCATTGCTTCGGGCAAGTATGATAAGCCTACTCTCGAAAAGCGTTTGGCTCTAGCCCAGAGCTATGAGGATGGCCTGAATGACGCAGATTACAAGAACCGCCGGATCAAAATCGATGCCCTGAAGATCGAAGTGGCCAACCTGATGGCGCAGAACCACCTGGACGCGCTGGCTTATCCTTATCAAAAGCGCCTGGTGGTACCAATTGGTGAGACGTTCCAGCCGGACCGCAATGGCATTCTGGCTGCATTGGCGGGCTTCCCCGCCATCGTAATTCCCGCAGGGTTTTCTGCGCCTACGGCCAACGCACCCATCGGTGTGCCGGTTGGAATGGAATTTCTTGGACGCCCCTGGGAAGAGCCGGAATTGCTAAAGCTCGCTTACGGCTTCGAGCAGGCGACCCACGCGCGCAAACCACCGGAGTCTGCTCCTGCCGTTGTCAGTAAAGATAAATGAAGTCATGGCAAGGGGTCGTGTCTGAAAAAGCGCATCGAACGGAAGCAGTTCAAGTGTGGCAGATTTTTTCGTAGTTGCAAAAGGGCACCCAACTGCTTAATGAATGCAAGTCGGTGTACAATGCCACCTGCTTTGGAAGTCAAAATGGAAGTCCTGGCTGAAATAACGCGTTCGGAGGTGATATTCGCATGCAAGTTTTTCTGACGGGCGCCACAGGATATATCGGAAGTACAGTTGCCGGAGCCTTGCAGAAAGCTGGACACAAAGTGAGCGGGCTCGCGCGTTCGCGGGATAAAGGCAAGCAACTCGAATCGCGTGGCGTTCGCGCCTGCATCGGTGATCTGCTCAAGCCGGAGACTGTTGCCGAAGCGGCTCGGGCGGCCGATGGCGTAATACACACTGCCAATACGAATGATGCCAACGCGGCACAGGCGGACGCGGCTGTCACTCGGGCAATCCTCAAAGCTCTCGAAGACACTGGCAAGAGGTTCATTTACACGAGCGGTGTTTGGGTGCTGGGATCGACTGGAAATAAGCTAGCGGATGAAAACACTCCGGTAAATCCTACGCCCCTCGTGGCCTACCGTCCGGGTCTTGAACAGGAAGTTCTCGGTTACAAGGACCGAGGCGTTCGTACTGTCGTGATTAGACCCGCCGTTGTTTATGGACATTGCGGTGGCGGCCTGCTCAAAATGCTTATGCAATCGGCCCGGGAATCAGGCGCAGCGCGCTACGTGGGTGAGGGCGACAACCGCTGGTCTCTTGTTCACGTAGATGATCTCGCTCAACTCTACGTCTTGGCATTGGAGAAGGCTCCTCCGGGATCGCTCTACATCGCCGCTTACGGTCCCTCTTACCGCATCCGTGAATTGGCGGAGGCTGCAAGCATCGGTGCCGGAACGAAGGGTAAGACACAAGCGTGGCCACTTGACGAGGCACGGAAAACCCTGGGGCCGTTTGCGGATGCGCTGGTCCTCGACCAGCAGGTCAGTGGCGAGAAGGCGAAGCGCGAGTTAGGATGGTCACCAATTGGGCCGTCTGCGTTAGATGATTTGAAAACAGGCTCCTACGCACGATGACCTCTCACAGCACGACCCACGTCTAAAGTCTCGTACTTTCGCGCAAGCGTCGCGCCGCCCTGAGTGCGAAGAGTCACGTGCACTGGCCCGCATTTCTCACAAAGGGTTCGCCATTTCACAGCAATGCGCATAACTGAGAGCTTCCCGCGCGGTTTTGTAGCACCGGCGTCTCGCCGGTGTTGTTGCGCTGTGCTGGCTACCTATTAAATCTCCATCCGCATCAATTTCAGCGAATTAGCTCCGTTGTGGCAGCATTTTGGCCATTGCTGTTGACCTGTGGTTCCGGAGACCAGCGCCGGAATACTAGGTTGATGATTCTTTTTGTTCGGTTCTACACGGTAGTGCGCGGCTTTATATGGCATTCGACGCTTAATGGACTCGAATCGAACCTCAGTTTTTGCTCGACCGGGCATCTGAAAGCGTGGAGTATTTTTGGGGGTACAATAAAGGCGGTCGCAGCAATATCAAGCAGTTCGTTTGCGATGGGATTGAATCTGCTGCCCGCCCAACTGAAGTGAGCTTCGCTCCTAGTCCCCGACCAACTGTCCTTCAGCCACCAAATTAGGTCGGTGCCCCGAGGCGACGGTGGCAGCAGGACCGCTGACCCGCTCCCTCATCAAATCTTCCGCGTGCAAGAAAAGGTCATCCCTGGAGATCTTGCCCGCATCCACGTCCGCAAGAATCGAACGCTGCGCTTTGTACTCTTTGTTCTCAATGCCTGCTTTGCTCTGGAGCATACGCCAGGCCTTACGGCGCTCCACGCAGAACAGGACTAACTGGCGCGAGATCGCGCGGTACTCTACGTCGTCATTGCTCCCTTGCATCTTGATATAAACTCCGAAGTCAGGGATGTAGGACCTGTGGTTGGAACTTAGACAGCGCCGGTACACCACGTCCTGCTGCGTGATTCGGACGAGCATGTTCTCCAACGGAATGAGCTTGGCAGCGTCGTCCTTCTTGATCTTTTTCAGATGATTTCGGAAGCGCGCCTCCGTTGCGCACCAATGAGCCACCGTATACCGGTACGGCTCGTTTGAAGCCTTGAGCTTCGTCTCGTACCAGTCCTTCTCCATCGAGGGGTTGCCCTTGAGATCGAGCGCTTCCTCGTACGTCTCGCCGAGTCTCGGGTTGAAGATGAACTCTGGGGCCCCGCGGGAGTCTCGAACCCGCTGCGCCTGAGTTAGCGCCATATCATCGGGAACGCCGTGTTCCGGCTGACAAGTTGTGAAGCACTGGAGGAAGGCAGTTCCGCGATACTCGAGCCCATCGAGGATCGCTCTATAGAGCTTCGGCGCATTCGCAATCGATATCTGAGCAACAAACGGTGATCCATGGCCAGCCAGGAACGTTTCGGCGACGGTTTTCTTCTCAGTGATCTTGCCCTGAGTAGCCGCCCCGAATACGTTCATATCGTTCCCGCCCAGCATCGGTGTCGAGTCCGAGTTCTGGCCTCCCGTATTTGAGTAAACCTGAGTGTCAAGCATTAAGGCTTTGACGTTCGGCCGGTTCTGGAGGATCACCTTCGAGGTGTTCTGATACCCGATGTCTCCCATGCCGCCGTCGCCCCCTACTACCCATACCTTCGGGAGCTCCAGAATCTCTTGGTCGGTCATCAGAGCATCGGTGAAATGCGCATATTCATAATACTCGGTTGGGGAGATGATGTTTTCGGTCCGATACAACAGCGCATCGGCTAGCCGTTCGGGAATGACGGACCGGCGAGCGTGATCCACAATAAAGCTCTCGCCGAGCAGCCAGCCCACGGTGATGCCGTCCTGGAAGAGCGAGTTCATCCATGGATACGGATGAGGGTTATTCGGGGGCGTCGATCCATAGACAGTGTTGCATCCAGTATGCGCCGCCATTGCCATCACGGACATCCCGTTGGCAAGGCGTCCGTCAATGGCCTGCAGATTCATGTGATTGAACGCTTCCTGCAGGAGCACCGTGGCGATGGCGTCAACGAGGTCCCTATCAGAGATCGGGCCGTGCGCGGCGATGCGCCCTCTTGTGTCCTTGTCGTCCTCACCGCCCAAACCCATCACCAGGTGAGCTACTGCCTGGTGCACCAGGGCGTACTCTTTTTCACTCCGTGCTTTCAACTCGGTGAGCTTCTGTACACCGAATTTCTCAAGGTCGCCGGCTTTGGCGCGGAACCGGTCGGCTTTCGAGTGATAGAGTGGCCGCATGTATGCTTCCGT
Organism: Terriglobia bacterium; assembly: GCA_041488495.1. Lineage (GTDB taxonomy): Bacteria > Acidobacteriota > Terriglobia > Acidiferrales > UBA7541 > Palsa-360. The sequence continues at coordinate 58,990 of JBGPPL010000022.1, read as the reverse complement.
AACTGCAGCAATGGCCCGAAGCACGCTCTTCTCGCCGCAGCCCGCGCACGCGCCGTCGCCTGAGACCAGCGCATCGTAGTTGCGTCGCACCATCAGTAAATTGCGCAGCGTCGCGGTTTTGGAGTCCTGCGGATGCGTGTCGTTATACAGTCCCAGGTATTTCTGTGATGTGTCCGGCAGCAGATTCAGAAAGGCTGTTCCGGTCTCGTGTTCGGTGTTGACGTCCTCCGTCTCCTGCACCATCCTTAACGCCTGGTGGTCACCGCACGCAGTAACGCAGGCAGCGCATCCCTTGCATAGATCTGAAACGAAGATAGAGAATACGCCACCGCTGCCCGGGCTCTTCCTTTCCGGCGTTGAAAAGATCGCGTTCACCTTCTGAAAAGCCATCGGAACTTTCTCGATAATGTCGAAGAATTGCCGCTTGGCCTCATCGGAAAATCCGTCAACGTCGTTTGTGACCTGCCGGAGGAGCTGGGGAAGTGGAGTGAGAGTTTTAGTGGCGACCGATTCCCGCATCAATTCGCGCGTGCGCTTGTTAATCTCCGGTAGCGACCGGAGCATCTTGAGACGCTCACCGGGATCCGTGACGTAATGCGTGACTGCTGCCCGCAGCACGGTCTCCAAGTCTTGCGAACAATTAGGCAGCGCCGTATCCGGACACACGGCAATACACTCCATACACTGCGTGCAATTCTCGGCGATGAAGAGGGGCGTTTCCCGGCGAGCGACATATTTAGACGCCGTGGCGCCGCTGGCCGCAGCCATCACCCCGATCGAGGCGAGAGGCGAGGCGGGCTGGTCGTAGCCGTAGCCCGACCGAAACTCGGCATCGAACGTGGCGACTTGCGTCAGGGGCGTGCGCTTGCCTTGGCCCGGGGGCACAGGAATCGAGCCGCACCCCGACCCGCAACCGCCTTCTTCCCCAATTCCCTCAATCATGGGCAACAGAGCTTTTCCGCGCAGGGTCGACCGATCAGGCGCCTCCAATTCTCCGACGCGGATTTCACGAACCCTCTCGAAGCCCTGGGTCATGACCTCCATATTGGATTTTACGACTGCCTCGCCCAGGCGGCCGAATTTCTTGACGTATTGGTTGTGGACGACCTCTCGGAACTGCTCCGGAGTGATTCGGAATTCATGCAAAAGCGGTGAAACCGCAAAGAACGCGCCCAGGAAGGCGTTCCCCTGCATTCGCAGTTGGAGATCCGCGCGATCGGTTGCATCCCGGGCAATCTGGAATCCAGGCAACGTAAATACGCGGATCTTGTTGTCGATGATTTGCCTGCGCGCCCACATGGGAAGCCGCTCCCAAGCCTGCTCGCCTTCCTCTTCCGATTCCCAGACTAAGCTGCCGCCTTCGGACATGCCATCAAGCGGATTGGTGTGGGTGAATGCCTTCGGGTCGCAGCAGAGCACCACGGTCACGTGGCGCAGATCGCAATTCACACGAATCCGTTTGGGGGCGGCAACCATGAAGTAGGAAGTTGGCGCACCTTTTTTCTCGGAACCGTATTTCGGGTTGGCGCTGACGTGAATGATCTCCTTGGGATTTCCGAACTCATCCACGATCTTGTCGCGTGCGTAGAGCAGATCGTTCAGGTCACCAATGATCGCTCCAAGATTTTTCCCGGTCGTGATGGCGCCCCATCCTCCGATGGAATGGAAGCGCACGGCAACCGAACCCTCGGGCAGGAGCGACGGAGCGTCGTCGGATTTCACTTCGTAGGGATGGTCGACGCCCAGGACGAACGACGAGACTCCGTCGGCGGCGCCCTTTCCATCCTTGCGAGTACGTGTTCCGGTAGCGAACTCGTAGGCGCCAATCGTATGCTCAGGCCGGAAATCGCGGGACCCGAGGCCGTAGACGCCGGAGAAAAGCCGCGGCATCTGATCTGGCGTAATGGCGGGCAGGCCCGCTTCCGCGGGATGCCCCTGCATCACCAGAGCCTTGCTCAATGCCGTCCGGATGTCGCGCCCCATGGGATTGTCCCCCGCCATGGCTTCGTCGGTACGCTCGAGGATGATGACGTTCCGCTTGCCGGCCAGAGCCTGGATCACGGCCGCTTCAGGGAAGGGACGAATTACATTCAGATGGATGGAACCAACCTTCGCGTTCCGCCGCTCGCGGAGATAATCGACTGCCGCTTCGATATTCTCCGCAGCCGAACCGAGCGAGACAAAAATTGTGTCCGCGTCCTCTGTTCTGAACTGGGTGATCGGGCCGTAATAACGGCCAGTCAGCTTCCCGAAATCCTCGTAAGCTTCCTCCAAGAAATGGAGAATCGGTTCGGTGAAGTTGTTGCGCCGCGCTACCACGCCCTGCATGTAGTGCTCCTGATTTTGGACGGGGCCCAGAAGCACCGGGTTGGTCAGATCGATCATACGCGGCACGCGTCGACGCTTCGGGCCAAAGAGGATGCGCTGGCTCTCGGTCGGACAATCGATGATATCTTCCGGCGCGCCCAGGTACTCACGAATCAGTTCCGACTCGTGCTTGTAAAAGGTGCGCTCGAGATGCGACGTGAGAAATCCATCCTGCACGTTCATGCCTGGAGTCAGGCTGAGTTCCGTCACGCGCCGCAAAATGAGCGCTTGATCGGCAGCCTGCTGAGCGTCCTTGCCGAACAAGATAATCCAGCCGGTGTCGAGCGCTCCGTAAACGTCATCGTGCCCGCAGTGCACATTCAACGCATGCTTTGTGAGCGCCCGGGCGGCCACCTCCAATACCATCGTGGAGCACTTGCCCGGCGCGTGATAGTACTGCTCGACTCCGTAAACTACGCCCTGGCCCGACGTAAAATTGACGACCCGGCGGCCACAGACTGAGTGCGCAATGGCACCGCCCTGCGCGGCGTGCTCACCTTCGGCCTCGACGGCAATCGTGTTGTGGCCAAAAACATTCAGTTTGCCCTCAGCAAAAGCCTGCTGGTAAAGCTCGCCCCCCTCAGTGGACGGCGTAATCGGATAGAAGATTCCAGCGTCAGTTATGCGCGTTTCCGTGTGGTAGGAGACAAGCTGGTTCCCGTTCGCGGTCAATCGAATTCCAGGGTAAGGCGGTCTTTCCTTCATGATGTCATCTCTCCCGTGGGGTTAGAGGATCGTCCTTGTCTGAAGGGATCGATTGAAAAGCCATGATCTTTACGCCGTGGTCCGTGAGCGCGCGGCAAACTTTTCCAAGTGATCCCGGACGGTTGTCCAGACGAATGGTCAATTCATTGGTGATGGGCATCTGGAGAACCTCCTTAAACGCCTTGGTTAGGAGGCACAATACACCCCTGCCAGTTCGAATGGCTCACAGCTTCGACATGGCTCACGAACAAATCTTACGTCTAATCCTTGATCGATGCAAGGGTTAGGTGACGGTGCAGCCCTCGGCCAATCAGTGCGCAGCCCATGGCCGAGAAGGAGATACGAAAGGTTTTCTTTTCGCCGCAGATTTGCCGCAAATCACAGAATCTGCCACGCCCCAAAGGCATTCCCAATGGGCTTGGGCTTACCGGCGGAATTCGCTTCCTCGTCCGCCGCCTCACGAGGTGCGAATCCCTACGGAACTTCCATGCACGCTGCGCCCATAATTCTCGCCACAGATTTTCATTCAACGAGTTGCAGGTTGAGCGCGATTCGAACTCCGTTGACCAGGACGATGCTTTGATCGACGACTTGTTGATTCGTGATCTCAGCTTCGACGAATTTGCGCAGAACTTTCAGCGGAATAATAAATTCGGCCGCTTCTGAGGAAGGCTGCGGCTCGGCGGCCAACTGATTGACGATCGTGAAATCGAATGTACTGAACTCGGCCTTCGTGGGAGCTTTCTCCAGAAGGTCCTTGAGCTGGGGTGCAAGAAAGAGATCAAAACTGCGTGCCGCTCGCTTGTAGATGGAGCTCTTTTCAGGATCGAATTGTGAGGGATTCCGCAACGTAATCTGCAGGGCAATCCGATTCTGAAAGAGGACAAAAGATGGGGCCGCGTAATCAACAAGGTGAAATCTCGCCGCCCCTTCCTTGCCTAACGCATCGAGTTGCGGTTGATAGAGAGCCTGGAGTTTGTCGGCGTCGGCCTGCGTCATTGCTCCTGAAGCGGCGGCACTGTCAGATTCCGGCTCGAGTTTGATCGGGGCACTCTGTGAGGCTGATGACGAATCCGAAACCGTGGTAGCAGCCAATGAAGGCGTTCGTCTTCCAAATAGCAGACTGGAATTGATCTGACGATCAGAAGTGGCGTGGCCGGTGACTTGTGTCACAGGATGGTCTGAAGTCTTGCGTGAGCTTGGCCGCGCAAGCCCCTCGACGTTGAGCGGGGCAGGCCCACTCAACGACAGCCCATATTCCGCGCCGTTCAGGTAGACCTCCGAGCGGTTCAAGATCTCTTGCCGGTCGGAATCGTCTGCCGTTTGCGAGAAAGCAAACGCGTCTCTCTTTTCAAAGACAACAACAAGAATTTCCTTACCTTCGTAATCATAGTTACGAGTTCCCGTTCGCGAATGAAAAGAGATTTCGAATCCAATGGCGTCGCAGGCCGCGTCCTGTGGGAATTGATCTCTTACAAGACTCATAATCGGAACAATCACTTCGTGAAAGGTACGGCTGGCGCGCTCGTTCTGGGTAACACGGTCGGCGTTGTAAGCAGCATTGTAATTTCCTGTCACCTTTAGCACGATCCGGTCGTGGAATCTTACGAATTCCAGGCCGCGCGAATCCGCCTCGGCCTGCTTCGCCGGGTCGAGCCCGACATACCGGCTAAGAAAGAAGGAGAATGGAAACTTGGTTCTTGCAATCGATTGACTGAGCTGTTTTAGCTGCGGAAAGTACTGCGCCTCAGCTGCTTTAAGTTCCGGATTCACGATTTCAGCAGGACTCACTTGCGTCCTGCCCGGCATCGCGGCGCTCAGAAGCCAAACCACGGCCAAGCCGGCGGCCAGAGGCCCAGATCTCGGAGAGACAAGCGGAGGTTTCGCGTCTTTGGTTGTCATAATTCTCCTATTTTACCGAGTATTGCGCCCCGGGCCGCACGGGTGGCTGATAGGGGGGGAGAGCAATCGCACGCCCAAAAGCGATCACGTCCCGAATTTCCTCATCGCTGAGCATCCGGCCGTAAGGTGGCATCATTGCTGACTTGCCCATGGCACTTCCGCCCAAAGTGATCATGTTGCGCATGTACTCGTCGCTTTCCTTGTTGAGTGTCGCTCCATCGTTCATTAAGGCCGAATTCGGATTTACATTCGAACGGTTCGACGGGCCGGCCGGGGTGGTATCCGCATGGCACCATACGCATTGAGTATAAAACACGTGCTTGCCTTGCGCCTGTTCGTAATTGAGGATAATCGTGCGCTGCGGATCGTTCCAGTCGGACTCCGTGTCATAGGCTCGGGCCAATGGATCTGGGACGGCCTGTGCAGTCCTATTCCTGCATCCGGATGAAAGGGCCAGGAAAGATAGAAGCAACAGGGCCAGGCAAGTCTTTCTGTTCATCGAGAAGCCAGCCTCCCCTCGAATGAGGATCCCTGCGCGCGCGCCGATTCCGGCCGCTTTCCACTTTTACGCAGTGTCATAAGATACGCCGCAAAACTTTGAACTTCCTCTTCCGTGAAGCTTCGTCGCGGCTCAATGGTGCCCGGCACAAGCGCCTGCGGATTTCTCAGCCAGGCCTCGATCCAAGCAGCCGTCATCCAGTTGCCCACATTTTCCAAATTCGGTCCCACGTAGCCACCGGAACTGCCAATCGTGTGGCATGCCTGGCACTGATACTTGATCTCGTAAAGCTGTTTCCCAACTGCGGCCATCGCCGGGGTGAACTGCTTTTCTTCCACAGTGGCCTGATTGACGGCGGGGCTCTGCAGAACCATCCCGATGTAGTCCGCGAGCGTGGCCGCTTCCTTGTCTGTCATGTTGAACTGCGGCATTCGAAGAACCAACGTTGGCCGCAGTGTCTGAGGTTTTTTTAGAAACTCGATGAGCCATTGGCGCTGTGCGCGGCTCCCTTCGTAGGAAAGGTCGGGCGCCAAATCACCGCCGTAGCCATTAAATTTGTGGCACGTATAGCATTTATATCGCTCATACACTTCGCCGAATGCTCCCGCCGGATGAAATGCAGCTTGCGCACGCGGGACTACCAGTTGCTGCATCCCGCTCGTCGCCTGGTTGCCGGTCATGCTCAACAGCGCAGTCGTGAGTGCATCGAGGTCTTCTGCTTCCAAGTCGTACTGCGGCATACGCGCTGCCGGGTTCACAGAGAGAGGGTCCGTAACTTTGGCACGGATATAAGCAACCAGGCTGCGCGGAATCTTTGCGCGCCCGAAGAACAGTTCGGAGATATTCTTCGCACCTAGCGCAGAAAGATCGGGCCCGAAATCTTGCTGCGGGCTTACGCCCTCGACTGCATGGCAACTCGCACAGCCTTTTTCCAGGAAGAGGCGGCGGCCTGTCTGGACCTCGCTATCAGTGGGCGCGCCCAATTGGGGCACATTTACGAGCAAATCGGAATCTGTAAGCTTCGTTTCGACATATTTCGAAACGAGGTACAGATCCTCGTCTGACCACTGGTACCGGGGCATACGGCTGTGAGGCAAATAGGACTGCGGATTGCGGAGCCATGCCAGCAACCAATCCGAAGTCACTTTGCTCCCAACTCTGGTGAGTTCGGGACCGATGTCGCCGCCGATGAGCTTGGTCTCACCGGCGCGGGTGACGGCCAGCGAATGACATGTCGAACAAAACATCTGCCGGAATCTGACCTCGCCCTGATCGGCAGCGTCGGGCCGTTTGCTCCACGTTGCGAGAATGCCCGGATCCAGATGATAGTTTTGGACGGGTTTGCCCCGCAGTGTGCTCAGATAGGCAGAAAGACCGCTGAGATCCTGCTCGGTCAGGCGGAACCTCGGCATCCTTGTCTCAGGCCCCGTTTCATACCCGTTGACCGTGACATTCCCGTTGCTGTCGGTGAGTGTCCGAGGCTCCTTGAGCCATTTGTAGATCCATTTCCTGGAAACTTTCGTGCCGATGCTCGTCAGGTCGGGGCCCAGCATCGCCGGGCGTTCCATATCCAGCAAGCGGTGGCAGCCCACGCAATTGAGCCGTGTCAGAAGCTCCCGCCCGCGGTTCAAACGCGGCGTTTCCGGCAAGTCGGCGTGGTGGCAAGTTCCGCAGGCGCCCTGAATGAACCTTGTAGGCAAGATCGGCTGTTCCCAGGCCAGAGTGGTCTGGTGCGCTTCCGCCACTTCCGTGGCGGGTCCCTGGCCGCGATGGCAAACTGTACAGCCCCAGTCCCGCACCCGGTGTGGAATTGCAGGGTGCGCGCGGAAGGGTTGGGGAACAGACGCGTCCATCAGACTGGACTGCGTGATCCCTTGGTGACAGGTCGTGCAGCGGTCCGCGACATTCATTCCAAGAATCCAGATCTGATCGATGTCGGAGTGAGAATCGGCGAGAAGGCGTTTCGAATCGGGTCTCCCTTGCGCGAATCGAACATACGCCCGCTTGTACTTCTTCCATTCTCGTTGGAAGTCCTTTACCGGCGAAATCGCAAGGACTCCAAGAAAGACGACACTGCAAACCGCGAAGGCTAGCCGCACCCGGTGCGAGACCTTGCCCATCTCCTCAGCTCGCATAGGGCCTCCAAGGCCACACCCACGACCAGCCCGGTCCACGGAAAAACGTGCCCACCACCGTGAGCACCAGAGCGACCAAGATGAACCACGTCATGACCCACCAGGAAAGAGATCGCATCTGTAAATAATCAATCCACGGCCGCTTCCCTGGCGCCGCGAAATAGGAAGCCAACGCCACGCCGCCAATCAGCACGGTGGGAATCAGCACGGTCCAGGCATCGAAGACACCCAACAAGACCACCAAAGCCAGCAACACTGCGAGAAAAATGCCCAGCCGCTGGGAGCGATTCTTGCCCCACATGGCTTCGCCCTGCACATTTACCCTGAAGTACGGAATGACGATGAGGGCGATGACGACCAGCGTCGGGATTACGATACCCGCCATCAAGGGCGGGAAATAGTGCAGCAACTCCTGAAGCCCAAGAAAGTACCACGGCGCTTTCGCGGGATTCGGCGTGAGCAGAGGATTGGCCAACTGTTCGAGCGGCGCATCCCAGAAGAGACCGATTACAACAAGGACGACCACCAGCACCTGGAAAGCGATCGACTCCCGAACCAGCAAATGGGGGTAGGCCATGAATTGCGGGCCGGGCTGGCCTTGCACCTTCGCAGACGTTTTCCTCGTCACGAAAACGATCCGCTGCGGATCCTTTCGAGCGTCTGAGCTGAAGCCGGTTTCGATCTTATTGTTGTCGGCCATCTTCGGATTTCACCGTCAGTCCTCCGTCCTTCTGCACGCGCCAGAAATGAACGGCAATCAAAATGATCGCCAGCAGCGGCAGTACCACGCAGTGCAAAACATAGAACCGCAACAATGCGTTTTCCCCCACCAGATTCCCGCCCAGCATCGTGAAGCGGATCTTGCCTCCCACGAACGGCATAGCGGAAATGATGTTGGTTCCTACCGTAATCGCCCAAAACGCCAGCTGGTCCCACGGCAACAGGTAGCCGGTGTAACTCAAGAACAGCGTGATCAAGAGAAGAAGCACTCCCACCACCCAGTTGAATTCGTGCGGTGGTTTGTATCCGCCACGATAAAACACGTGGAACATGTGCCCAAATACCGCCAGGACCATGAGGTGCGCTCCCAACCGGTGGATGTTCCGCAAAAAGACCCCGTTGGACACCACGAAACGAAGATCCTTCATGTCGCGGTACGCCTGCGGCACGGCAGGGTGGTAATAGAACATCAGCAAGAGCCCGCTCACGACCAACGTGGCGAACAACAGGAAGGAAATGGACCCCAAATAGTACGACGCCCGAACGCGAAGGGATTTTTCCCGCACCTTGACGGGCAACCAATGCAGGAACAGGTTCCCGAAAATGGCAAGGCTGCGCGTCCGGTTTGTGACCGCTGTCCCGCGGCGAAAGATGGATTTCCAGACGCGCGTGCCGCGAAGTTTTCCGATTCCTTGACTCAATGAGGTCGCCATGGAGATGTCTACACTCTCAATATCTGGTCGGAATGGACCGTTTCGAGTTTGTTCACGATCAGCTCACCTTCGGGTGTCAACGCGATCAAGAAATGGGGCAAGGGTCGCGGCGCAGGCCCTTCGATCTTTGTGCCGTCGGTCCTAAACTTGCTTCCATGGCAGGGACAGGCGATCTGATTGTCTTCAGGCTTCCACTGCGTGATGCAGCCGAGGTGCGTGCAGATGGCCGAAACCGCGTAGAACCCATTGCCCGTTCGCACGATGTAAACCTGTTGGTCCTGGAAAAACGTAACCGAGTTGACCGGGAATTGATCGGGGTTTCCCGCCCGAAACGTTGTGGGAGGTTCAAACAAGACGTTCGGCAAAAAGTATTGGTAAGTAACCGCGAGTGAGCCAAGTCCGGAGATGCCCAAAGCACCGGCCGTGACATCGTTCAAGAAGTCCCGGCGTGTCACGCCAGCTGGTTCTTGACGTTTTTCACTCTCGGACGATTGTTTGGAATGTTCAGTTCCGTTCATGTCCTTAAAGTAATCCTTTCGATCTGGACGAGTTGCGCAGCATCAAATACTTCGAAGGCCTCCATCGTGATTGTATGAGCGGGACATCTCTCGGCGCAAAGGCCGCAACGAATACAGATCGTTTCGTCTTTGACCATCACGGAGCCTTCGACTACGGATAATTCCTCCGGAGCAAGGTGCTGTAAATCCATCGTGCGGAATTCAGCTTCAGCGCCCAATCGCGCCTTCGTTTCTATGGAAAATTTAAGTTGCGACAGCGGCACCAATTGCAGGCAGTTCTCAGGGCACACATCGACACACCCTCCGCAGAGAATGCATTCGGTACCTTCTTCCTCGTTGCCCTCAAAGATCGTATTGATCCAGCACTGAAGACATCGGGAGGCTTCTTCTCGCGCCTGCTCTTCCGTAAAGCCAAGCTCGACTTCTGCGACTCCTGTCCGGCGCTCTAGTGGGATCACGGGTACGGCCAGCCGGGAATATTCGTCGTAATGCTCGGCCATCTCATGGTGATCAAGGACTGTGATCTGGACATACTTCGGTTTGGGCTTCCATTCAGCTCCACGAAGGTGCTTGTCAATTTGTTCCGCAGCCTTTTTTCCATCCGCTACAGCGCTAATCACCAGGCGAGGGCCGAAGGCGATGTCGCCCGCGGCAAAAATTCCCGGCGCGGTCGTCATGAGCGAATCAGGATTTATTTTCGGCGTGCCCTGTCTGGTGATTTCGATGCCATCCGCAGGAGTGAGAAACGAAATATCCGAGGCCTGCCCGATGGCCAGAATCACCGTGTCGCAAGAGATCACCGATTCGGACCCGGGTTCGAAAACCGGATTGAACCGGTGCTGCGCATCAAAGACCGAGGTGCAGCGAATCGTTTCGACGCCGGTTAATTTTCCTTTCGAACCGACAAAACTCTTTGGGCCAAGCGAAGGATGAATCTTGAGGCCTTCTTCGCTGCCTTCCTCGATTTCCTCTTCGTGTGCCGGCATCTCCTCGCGTGACTCAAGACAAATCAGGTGCACCTCTCTCGCGCCTATTCGTAAAGCCGCGCGCGCGACATCCATCAACTCGTTCATGGCCACTGTCATTTCGCTGGGACTCAAGGTGTCCGGCAAGAGGGAACTGCCAAGAACTTCCATCGTCTGGCGTTGCTGCTGGCGTAAAGCGGAGCGGGCCACGTCTATAGCCACGTTTCCTCCGCCGATGACTACGACCTTCTTTCCAATCGAAAACCGGTAGCCAAGGTTCACGTTGAGGAGGAAATCGATGCCTTTTACAACGCCATCGAGGTCGTTTCCAGGCACGTCCAAATCGCGGCTTCGGTGCAGTCCGAAAGCCAATAGCACGGCCTGGTAACCCTGCGCGCGCAGGTCTGCCAAGGAAAAGTCCCGGCCCAGGCGCGCGTTCAATCTCAGCTCGGGACCGAGATCGAGAATTTCCCTGACCTGCGCCTGAAGAACATCACGCGGAAGCCGGTATTCCGGAATGCCGAGGTGGAGCATGCCTCCCGGCACTGAAGATGCTTCGAATACCGTGACCTGGTAGCCAAGGACAGCAAGATCATGGGCCGCCGACAGCCCGGCCGGGCCGGAACCGATGATCGCCACTTTTTCGGGATGAACCACTTTAGGTTTTTCTGAGAACACGTCAATTGGATTACGCGACTCCGGGCCGTAGCGTTCGGTCACAAATCTCTTCAGGGCCCGGATGGAAATTGGCGTATCGAATTGGCCGCGTCTGCAAGCGGTCTCACACGGATGGCCACAAATACGGCCGCAGACCGAGGCGAAAGGGTTGGGGACCCGAGCGTATCGGTACGCTTCTTCATACCGTCCCTGCGCGATCAATGTCACATACCTGCCGGCCTGGGTATGCACCGGACAAGCCTGCATGCAGGGAAATGTAGATTCGAGCCATTCCAGATCAACGAGTTTGGTTCGGTCGGTCACTGAAACGGCTCCGGGTCCCGCTTCCCTTACTTCTTAACAACCAAGTTAACCGCTGTTTCGTTCGCAACAGTCACAGCTTGGGTGACGGGCTTGCCCTCCTCACTCCACGTCTTGAGGGTGTATTGACCCGGAGGAACGTTCTTAATTTCGTAGTTTCCCTCCTTGTCCGTCACGGCGAAGTAGGGAGTGGGAACGACAACCACGTAGGCGGACATCTCAGGATGGACGTTGCACAGCAAAGCGGCTGCGCCCACGTCCTTGAACTGGAACGCTTTCTTCTGCCCTTGTGGCCATGTACCTAGATTGCCTGCTAGTTTCTTGTTTCCCCCGATAGAGGGCCAGTAGACGTTGTGAGCAACGATGTCGCTATTCAGGAACTCGACCGTCGTGCCCTGGAGGATGACCGCTACGTGCGGTATGAAGGCCATTTTTTGCTGGTTGATGACAACGTGCTCGGATGGTGGGTCAAATGTTTTCCCTGGAATTGCGTCCACATAGACCGCGATATCTCCGGCCGACTTAATTCCTTCCACACTCACTTTTCCTTTAATTCCACCCGCTCGGCTCTGAGAAGGCAACAAGAATGCAGCTGTGAGTGCTCCGGCCAAAACCATTCCTTTTCGAAAATTGAACATTTGTCTCTCTCCTTGTTAGTCGACACCGTTCGTTTGGAACCAAGTCTGATCTGGAACATTAAAAGACGAAATCAATCCTACTCATTATACCACTCGGGCGGAAGGAGGCATCATTGCTGGCTTGCCCATGGCGCTTTCGCGAATTGTTTGCACTGATCTTAAAGGATCAGTCGCGCTTGCAAACGCACTGGCTGGGATTCTACAGCTTAGCTCAGATGAGATAGTCCGCGTCCCACCCCGGATGCAGTGAGCCGCTTTCCGGGTCGATCCATCATGGTTTCCCTGCTCCCTTGACCACGGACATATGGATCCGCACGGGAGTCTTGCCTTGCCCGAAGCAAAAGTCAGCCAGGTGGCACACGCACACCATGCATTCACCCACACATCGCGAGCACTGCACTTCCCACACGCCGGGTTGTACACGAATGCAGGGAACGTGCATTTTGCACTCCTCACAGTAGAAGTAATCCACCTTTTGTTGCAGTCCCTCTGGACTCACCACGAAAGCCTCCTCGCCTACCAATTGCTGTTCTGCATCCCGCTGTCCTTCACTAGGAAGAGACCCCGAAGTTTCGCGTGCTCGGGGCTGCACACTTGCCAGCACAGGAAGGTCAACCCACCGGGTCGGTTGGCGTCGAACGCGACCTCCACCGTATGACCGGCCGGCACTTCCACCGGCCCGAGATGCAAGACAGGAATGGCGAAACTGTGGAGCACATCGACACTCCGCAGGCGAACGACCACATGGTCTCCCTGATTCAGCGATATTTCCTCGATCCGAGTGGGCTTTCTTCTCCAGTAGTTATAGCCCACGACCTCATCCTCGGTCCAAATGCCATCTCTTGCGACGGCGGTCAGGGTGATCACTTTTGTTTCCGGGGGATAGCGATGCGCCAAGATAACCACCTTCCAATACCATAACAACAACGGCAGGCCGATCAGCACCAGCACCACCGTCAGAACACCAGCCGCTTCTTTCCATTTCATTATTCGTGTCATGGCATCACCCGATAAAGAGTTTCAAGAAAACTATCGTCACACCCACCAGGAAAATTGTGGGTGGAACCAGGCTGCGACGCAGCTGAGCAGGGTCCGAGAAAAGTTCGCTCCCCACTTTGTAGAGACTGCGTACGCTAAAGTAGAAGCCACCGAGCAGGATGGGCACCTGGAGGTAAGGCACCCACTCAGGATAGAACGGCTTCCAGGGAAACTCCGCGGTGCCAAAGAGATTCATCCCCCAACCGAACGGATCGGAGATGACGGAGACGATGTAAGAGCCGTTGACCATGACTAGCGGAACGCTGAACGCGATCCACGCCAGCAGTCCCATCGGCACCAGCGCGTAGGCGTATTTCAGGAAAAGATCCTTGGTTGGGACGGCCTCGGCCCCCGAATACCATTTGGCCAGACGAACCGAGAGGTAGTACAGCCCGGGAAAGATCACCAGCGCCAGCGACGCCTGCCCGGCGGCGAACGCGCCAAACCCACTCCAGTTGTGCATTTCCGAGATATTGGCCCAGTTTTTGAAACGCCCCCAAGGACCCAGGAGCATTACGGAGTAAGTCAGCGCCAGCACCAGCATGATGGAGGCTTTCCAGACCTCGTCGTAACCGCGCAGAAATACGTCGCTCGTCGCAAAGGGTCGCGCGAACAAGGAGATGTTATCATTAGGGCAGCTTTTGACGCATTCAAAGCACAATCCACAATAGTTGTTGCGATCCAGCTTGCCCATGTAGACATTCCACGGGCAGGCCCAACCATTGTCGCCTCCTCGGATGCAGGACTTCGTCGTGCATTTCAGGCAGGTATCCTTGTCCACCGAGCGCAACTCGACCGCGGAGGTCATCGAGTAAAGACTCAGGAAGCCGCTGATGGGGCAGACGTAGTTGCAGAAAGTGCGCAGCCGGTACACGAGCGCCAAGACCGTTGCCAAGACAAACAAGATGCCGAACACGGCGGCGCTGAAAATAGGACGAGTCACCAGCAGGGCGCTGAACGTCGCCAAAAAGAGAAACCCGAAGTTCTGGAGCCAGATGTTGCTCAACGCTTTCGGCCAGCGCTTATGCAGACCAAAAAACTGATTCACGGTCCCGGGACTCTTGCCCGGCCGCACCTTGATCACGGCCCGGCGCTGTACCCAATCCCCGAAGAAAGGAAGCGGGCAGATGGTGCACCACGCGCGGGAGCCGAAGGGCACCATCACTGCGATCAACACAACCCACCAGAGAATCCACACGAACACAATGATGATGTTTCGGTTGCCAACGGGCGTGCCAAACACCCCAGAGATGAGGAAAAGATAAAACAACAAAAGATTGGGCACGACGACCAGAAATTGGAAGCTGCGCATCCGCACGAGCCGCTTCATCCAAGGGAATTGGGCGAACACATCAAACCGCCAAGGTTTATCCAGAGCTTTTTCAGGATCCATCGCCGGGGTGGCTTGCCTTATAGTCGCCATCACTTCACCTCGGAATGTGAATCAGGGCCACGACGCTTTTCGGCCAGCTTATCGGTCAGTAGTCGGACGTGCGTTTCCTCAAACTCTCCCAGTTCTCGGTACACCTTTTGCAATCCCGGATCGGCAGTACGCGTAACCTCGCGGCGATAAAATTCTCGTGCCGTCTCCTCGGCGCGCAAGCCCGCCTCCAGCGCCTGCTCGATCGTCATGGAGTCGAAGACGAGTGCTTCGGCGTCGTCCAACTCGGGGGCTTCGATCACTTCCCTTGGCGCGGGGCCGGCGAGCGGCGCGTCGTTGAAGCGTTCGCGGTAGCGCTGATCCAGTTCGGCCCCATGCTGTCGTTCTTCTTCTGCCATCTCCCGAAAGATGTTCATGACAGCGTCGTCGTATCCTTGGAAGAGTTGAGCGAACGCCTCATAAACCGCAGCATTGCGTGCTTCGATTTGGATCGCCCGCAGCAGGGTTTCCCGCACGGACGGAAAAGGGAGAGAACTCATGCTTGCCCTCCTTGTCCTCGTCCATTGGTGTCTCGAAATGTCGCCAGCATGCCCACGGCGAGCCCTACCAGTGACCCAAGGGAGATTGGAAACAGATAATTGGGCCTGACAATCAGCTCTCCCTGCATGAACGGATGCATGTAGCCGCAGGTCTGAGAGCACCTGTAGCGAAACTTGCCGGTGCGATTCGCGACGAAGTTGATCTCCTCCACCTCCTGGTAGCCCTCTTTCCTGGAGGGCCGCCGAACCCAGATGCCGGGATCTTCCGGCCGGGCTTTCGCATCCAGGTCATACCCCTCTAGGTAGAAGCCGTGGGTCACATCCTTGGCCACCAGCAAGATCCGCACCCGGTCGCCCTGATTCACATGGATGATGGGAGGATCATACGCGTACTTCTGGCCGGTGATCGTAAAGCTGCGCTCCTGCGGGGCGTCCTTGCGGAAGTGAACGGAGAGAAAGCCTGCTGATCCCCCCAACAACAACAGCAGCCCCACCAGCATGCCGTTCGGAATCCGGATCCGTTGCATCGCGCCTCCTTCCCTTGATCGGCAAACAGACCGGCTAAAAGCTGACCGATGTGCTGCCTTTGGCTGGGACCTTGACATTCTGCTTTTTTGTTTTGCCCTCGTACCAAGCCATCACGACATACTCGCCCGGCGGCACGTCGGCGATGCGGAACTTGCCGCTGTGATCCGGCTGGGCAAAGTACGGGTTCTGGAGCACCAGGATGTAGCCCTGCATCTCGGGATGGACGTTGCAGAGAATGTCCACCTCGCCGAGCTTGTTGAACTTGCGTTCGCGCCCGGCACCCGTGCCGTAAGTGCCCAGATTGAACTCGTCCGCACCCACCCCGAAGACGTTGTGCTGTATGCTGTCGCTGTTATGGAACTCCACGCTGGTTCCCTGCACGACTGGCAGCAAAGCAGGATCGAATAATTTGTGATTCTGGTCCATCTTCGCGTGCCCACCGGGGAAGGTCCCCGGAACCTTCTCCACGTACACGACCGCATGCTCGGGTTTGGCCACGCCCAGCGCGCCCTCGATGTCTCCGGCCCGGCTGGAATGGGCCAGCAGCAAAGCGGCGAAGAGCGTGGTTGCGAGAATTGATGACTTCTTCAGTGGGTTCATCGTGATTCTCCCTTTAAGCATGTCTCCGGTTCTCCCGAGTTGGCCTTGCGCTAGAACACGAAGTCAATTCCGCTGACAAAACCATTCGGCCGGAAAAATTGCGTCGAGTCTGGGATCGGCTGCTCCCACTGATGCTGATATTCCAGTGCCAGTTTGATGTTTGCGCGAACCAGGAACTGGATGCCGGGACTGAAGCGGTTACGTGATTGATTCCGTGAAACGCCGCTCAGAAAATCCGAAGACGAGTTCACGATATCGTAGCGCATCAGCGCGATCATCCACGGGTAGACCCAGTAATTGGCCTGGCCGAATCCACCCGAGAAGGTTACGGGCGTAGCCAGCACGAAGCCAGTCGGGGGATCATCGCCATTCTCTACTAGATTTTGATCGCGTCCGTACATTCCCATTCCATAGAGCTCGAAATTCCGGTACCTGAACCGGAAATCCCCGCCCGTGCGGAAGAATGGTTCCCGAAGCGTACCCAAACCGGGAAACAGATCGCCAGCTTGATTCCGCTCATTTCGGCCGTAATAGTAGAAGGCACCGAAGCGAATCGAGGAGTGGTCTCTGGGTCCCGTCGCACCCGCAGCCTGGACTTCCTTCCGAACACTTGCGTCCCGCTCGAGGTTGAAGCGTTGGGAAACTCTGACGTAAACATCCTTGGAGCTTCGCGTTGCAGGGGCGTCATTTGCGCCATTCACCAGGGCCACCGACCAGGAAAAATTGCCGTCATTTGGATACCCCCCGAACTCTATGCCGCGTTGATCAGTGTCGAACGAAAACGGGTTTCTGGGTGTATCCGGATTGGCCGTACATGGAGATCCGTTTGTCGGGCACGCGTTCAGTTGGCTGTACACATCGTAGCCAGTGAGATTGATACCCCGAGCCTGTGTGAATGGCAGATCGAGTTCAAATTGACCGAAACGCACATTCAAAGCGTCTTTCGGGAGATGCAAGTAATGCCCCACGTCGTTGATCTTCAGATAACCGTCGCCCAGCCCGCCGTCGGCCCCGGATCCGCCGGAAGAAATGTCATCGTCTACCCAGAACGACAATCTTTGTCCCAGACTGCCCGCACCAATGATCGTGAAGGTATTTGGCGCGAATAGATCGGTCCGGGGAACAAAACCGGCAGCGGCGATAGCGGGCGGTTGTTTGGAGGTGTAATTGAAATTGCCGGAGTAACGGAACCCGATGGGAATACTTCCCGGAATCTCGCCAGGGTAGATCGCCTTGGGAAAGACCTTCTTATAAGCCGGCGCCCCAAGCAGAACGGGAGGTTCCTTCACAAAGGCGTCGTCGTCCTTGGGAAACTTGAAACCGTTTTTCTTGAAAGCTTCACCGAAATCGTTCAACTCCGGATAGTTGTTATGGCAGGTGGCACAAGAGGTCTGGTATCTCCGAGCGAATGCCGGTATTGCGGAGGCTTGTTGCGTTGCGATTACGAACAATAGCAGAACAGCTACACCAATCACCAGGGTTATAAGACTCGCTCTTGCAGTTGTATGCTGCATCTGTCACCTCGCTCCAAAAGTTTTGTATCAAATCCACAGAGGAACAACACGTCGCTTCCAATTCACGCGCCAGATTCTCTCCTTTCAACGGACCAACGGCTATGACGTAAATCACAGGGGGTTGTGACATACGTCACAACCTTCATCGCCCTCTTCCACGGACCAGAATATACGTTGTGACGCGGCGGAAGCCTTGACAACACTTCCCCATCCTGCACCGCAGCGCGAAATTGGATGTGAGGACCCCGCCAAACAATCCTACATCGAGTAGTCATATTAGTGGTTGGCTGACGGCAAGACGGCACCGATATATTACTCCTCTCAATGCACCACACTCCAGCCACTCCCTTGACACCCGGCGGTAGTCTGCAGAGTGGCAAGTCGGGCGCTCGATGCCCTTAAGTCTCGATAACCACCTTCATCGAATACTGGCCGCAAGCTTCCGTGAACACAGATAGATCGGGCTAGTTAGCCCTGCCAACAATCTTCAAGAACTCGCCGTTCAGGCCGGGGCGTCCGTGGATGGGCACGTGTTGCGCGACGTCCAGCTTAAGTAGGTGGATGTTCTGATAGAGAGTCAGCGTGCTGAGAGTTGGAGTAGTCGGGGGCTGTTGGCCCGCAGCAGGCGGCGAATACAGGTCCGCATTCACCAAAATTTTCTCCTTTGGGAGGAATACCATCAACATGTCGTCACTGTGATTACCTTGTCTGTAGGACGCATCCTCCAATGCGTAGGACATATCCTGCACATGGTAGATGTCCATCGTGCGCACGCCGTCGCTCAGAACATTTTTTTGGTTCACCGTCTCGATTGGGGCGGGCCGTCTGCTTACCATGAACATTGGGTAGTAGGTGGCCAGCCTGTCAGGTTGTAACGTCCACCCCCCGGGGTGGAACAGGATCTGGAGATAATAGTCACGATTCGACTCGTGAGTCACGACGGTGGTCCCCTGGGAGAGGTAGGCGCGGAGCCCTCCCGAGTGATCGAAGTGGTGGTGGGTATTGACGACGTACCGAATCGGCTTGTTCGGGATAAGCCTGTTTACTTCCTCAATCACCGCGAGAGAGCGTGCCTCATTCAGCGGGGCCTCGACCACGGCGACGAAATCACGGAACTCGACGGCCACGCTGTTATGAGTCCCACCCGCAAGCAGCCATACGCCGTCTGCGAGCTTCTGCGACTCGACGCGAATGGGCGGCGCAGTTGCCTGGCGCACCACCTCCGGGACAGCAATCGCCGGAACACTCACGTTCGCCTCGACGCTGTTCACTTTGATCTCATAGATATTGTGGGCTGGATTCAGCACTGGGTCTCCCAAGTGTACATGGACCAGCGCCGGAAACTTGACTCCGCCGAAATCTTTGTATTGGGTGTAGCGAAACTCGTACAGCATGTCCCCATAAACGGGGTTGGGAATCCATGTCGTTACGAGCTCGACCAGATTCTGATCATTAATGGTCCCGTTGACTCTGTACTTCCCGAGCGCAGTAAAGGAAACGATCGTCACCTTTCTTCCATTCCCCGACAGACCACTGTCCGACGGTCCGACGATGGGCTGCGAGATTGCCGATGAGTTTCCCGCCAGGGCTGCCTTGAGGAATCCGTGTGGCGATAGCACGATTTCGAGCTGCCGGAGTTCCGCGACCGGCGGGCCCTCAAGAAAGCGGCCCGTCTGGGGCACCGGGGTGTTGCCCTGCATGTTCCAGGCGAAGTTCCCGCTCAGCAGCGCCGTAATTCGTTCCTCCTGGAGCGGCACCCTACCATACGTCGGATAGTTCCCCTGCCTTCGGGTGCGTTCCTCGCGCGACGACCTGGCGTCGTAGTCGAAGACTCTGGTGTAGCTGGGCACCTCATAACGCGGCCAATCGGTAGTCAGGTTGTAGCTCTGGCCCACTGCAGCGTCCCAGCCGGTCCCGGAATACTGGATCGCCTTTAGATCGGTGGCGCCCATGGTCTTGGCAGCGGTCTGCAAGACGCTCCGTGCGTCCTGCGCCGATGTGGTCCCCACAAGCAGAGCCAGGAATGCAACGAGAACATATAGCCTTCGCACCATACGCTTCTCCTCAGTTCCGACGCGTTCAGATGTTTCTCCACGACCAGGCCGGTGAGTACAACCGGGGCAGATGCTAGAGCCGCTCAGATGCGCTGTCAAGGAGCGATCTCTCCGTGCACGGACACACCTCCGTACGAGAGGCTGAACTTGGCTCGAGGCAACACCTTGCCTGGCCAGTTCGTGACTATTGCAACCCGAACCGAGACCACAACTGTTCGTGTATACTTCACCGCAGCTTGCAAGGCGCTAGGGCACGCCCCCGGATTCCACCGAACCATGCCGTGTGCCGGCAAGCGGAATTTTCTTGGCGCGCAAAGGATCTGCTGGCGCTGTATACAAAACAGAGAGGTGTCTAGAATGGCAGGGAGAAAAGTGAATGTCGGGCGGCCTGCAAGACTTCGTCTTGGATTGATGTTGCTAGTCAGTTTCCTTACGAGTGCGTCTGTTGTATATGCGCAATACCCCTCGCGATCTCAGGTCAGCAAAGACGGAACGGCGGTCTTGCTGGAGGATTATGCGAATCCGCCGCTCTCGAGCTCGACTCACGGGGGAGCGACACCGGGCGCGATCGATTTCAAGGGTCAATTGGGCCGCGTAAATTCCTTGCGCTCGGAGCCGGCAGACGCTCCACTGGCGGCTTCTCGTTTTTTCGTCGATGTTCAGAGTAGCACTCTGTATATCCTGGAGAAGACGACCAAGAAGTTCTCGCCGTATATCAATTTTGCGGAAGTTTTTCCGAAGTTCGTATCCGACACAGGAAACACTGCCGGCATTGTTTCTATCGCTTTCGACCCTGGTTACGCAAAAAACGGAAAATTCTATACTGTGCATGTTGAAAAGCCGGACATGGACGGGTCCTCAGCCCCGACGAACGCCCACCTGACGAGTCTGGATTTGAATGGATACACCACGACTCCTGCGGTGAATCCGCCCGCTGGGCCGGTCCACCTTGAATCGGTCCTGATTGAATGGACCGACACCAATGTTCGTAATGGCACGTTTGAGGGGACCGCACGCGAGCTCTTGCGGATTGGATTCGATCGCAATCATCCAATGGCCGATTTGCTTTTTAACCCGTTGGCCCGGCCTGGCCGTGACGATTACGGGAACCTCTACGTTTCGGTGGGCGACGGCGCCCAGGGAGAAACGCCGGGGCCCGAACATACCCTCCCGCAGCAGCTCAATAACTTCATGGGCAAAATCTTGCGGATCACTCCCGACATCAACTTGCATCCGAAGGACATGCTCAGTTTGAACGGACGTTACCGAATTCCGTCTACTGGTTCGGATCCCAATCCGTTTGTATCGGTGCCGGGTGCGCGCGGTGAAATCTATGCGTATGGTTTGCGCAACCCCCACCGAATGACGTGGGATACGGTTTCGAATACCCTGATGGTAAACGATATCGGCCTGCACTACTGGGAGGAGATCGATATCGTCACCAAAGGCGCCAATTATGGTTATTCGGAGCGTGAAGGGAACGAGCAGCTTTTCGTGGACGATGCAGGCAAGACTGGCAGCTTGAAGAATCCGCCCGTCGCATTCCCCGATCGGGATCTCCTACACGTGGACGGTATCGATGAGCCGGTCGCTCCCGTGTACCCAGCCGCGGTTTACACTCATCATGAGGGTGACTCTCTCGGCAGCGGTTTTGTGTACCGGGGTAAGCTGATGCCGCAGCTCCGCGGAAAATATATTTTCAACGACATGACGACCGGCCGGATTTTTTATGCGGACCTGGCCGAAATGATTGCCACGCACGGACAGCGTAACCATGTGGCGCAAATTCACGAACTGCAGATAATGTATAAGAGCTCCTATGACACTTCCAACCAAACCGCTGTGAAGCGCCGGATGTTCGACGTGGTAGCCGAGACCTATTCGCACAAGGGAGGAACACCTGCTCAGGACCGTGTGCTTCCCGGTGCGGCCGGAGCGACAACCGGCTGGCGAGACCCGGAGCATCTACAGCCAAAAACCGATCCCGAGGGCATTGCGTACGGCGGTGGGCGCGCGGACGTTCGGATCGCCATGGGTGGCGACGGCGAACTTTATGTCTTGAGTAAGTCCGACGGCATGATCCGGAAATTGGCCGCGGTTACGAACCCCCCACCCAAATGAGGGCAATCTGCGGCACTCTAACTCGAACGAAAGTCGCCGCAGCGAGTTCGGAATGACAATCGCTGGAGGAGTCTTGTCCGCTGGAAGGATGGCTTGGCGTGCAGAGACTTGCGCGAATTCATCGCACAGTCGGGAAAGGCGTGTTGGCTGCGGCGCGTCGATCGCATACGTTGGTCCGTCAGGGAAATAGGAACAACTTGGAAACAATTGCCGCCAGGTGTAAAGTCCCTGCTATCCAGCATTCCCGCGCGGAAATTCCGGGCGAGTCCGTGTTCCTGGCACTGCGGGGGAGGATCAAGAGTGGCGGCGTCTATAACCTGCCGTCCCATACGCGAACATGCGGCGACTGAAACTCAGCTGAATACGTCCGCAGCCGAATCATTCATTCGCAATGCCCGTGGACCATCCGGAAAGAGGCCGCCGGCCCAATGTGATTGACGAAAGAATTGGAAGGAGCAGGTTTATGAAGGCATATACTCTCCGCATTCTCGGGATGGCTCTGGCGGCGTTCGCCGTGGCTCTTGCGCCAACGACATTGCACGCTGAGGTCACACGGATCGAAATTTCCAACCGTCAGGATGTGCTCAGCGGAAAAGCTTTCGGCGCGGTTGGCGCCTATGAAAAGCTCTCCGGCAAGGTCTATTTCGCCGTCGACCCGAACAACCCGCACAACAAGATCATCGCCGACATCGACAAGGCGCCCCGGAATAGCAAGGGCAAGGTGGAATTCTCGGCCGACCTGTTCATTCTCAGGCCGAAGGATCCCTCGCATGGCAACGGTGTAGTGTTCTTTGACGTGGTGAACCGCGGCAACAAGGGGCTACTGGGCGTGTTCAACCGTGCCAAGGGATCGTCCGATCCGGCGACGGACTCCGAATTTGGCGATGGCTTACTCATGCGCGAAGGCTACACACTCGTGGCCGTCGGCTGGGAATTCGAAGTGCGCAAGGGGAGGGACAAGAATCTTGTCGGCTTGGAGGCCCCCATCGCAACCGACAATGGCCGGCCGGTCACCGGATGGGTCAGCCCGTGGTTCATCCCCGACAAAGCCTCCGGATCGCTCGACTTCACGATCGCGTACAACACCTCTTCTTATCCGCCACTTGATCCCAAGAATCCTGCCTACCGGCTAACCGTACGCGAGGGGTGGGTTGCCGCGCCCCATTTCATACCGCGCGAAGACTGGCAGTTTGGACGCCTGGAAAACGGCCAGGTGGTTTTCGACGCGAACTGGCTGTCGCTGAAGGGCGGCTTCAAAGCCGGGCAGACGTATCAGCTTACCTACGAAAGCAAGGATCCACCTGTCGCAGGGTTGGGATTTGCAGCGATTCGAGACATGGCCTCGGCGATAAAGAACAATTCCGATGCCATCGTCCACGCCCGGTACGTCTACACGTACGGCGCTTCCCAGGTCGGTCGGTATCAGCGTCAGCTAGTCTACGAAGGTTTCACAACCGACGAACAGGGCAGGCAGGCTATCGATGCTCTGTTCATCCAAACAGGTGGGACCTCGCTCGGCAGCTTCAACGAGAGGTTTGCCTTGCCCAATGAACTTGGATCCTTTACGCAAACGAAATTCCCGATTCGCTATGAAGTGACGACCGATCCTGCAACCGGGAAACGAGATGGACTTGGCGCGCGCGTCCCGGCCGGTCAGGATCCGAAGATCTTCCTGGTCGACAGCGCGTCCGAGTATTGGGATCGGGGCCGCGTGGCGGCATTGCGCCACGTATCATTGGACGGTCTTGAAGATTTGTCCGACCCGCCGAACGTGCGGATTTTCATGCTGGCCGGCACCAAGCACGGTCCTGGATCGTGGCCACCGGCCGACACCGACGCCCAGCCGCTCAAAGTCAACCCGAACGATTACCGGTGGGCTCAGCGCGCCCTGCTCGCGGACCTCGATCAGTGGGTGAGACGAGGCGTCGCACCCCCGCCCAGCCGTCATCCCCAACTGTCGGACGGTACGCTGGTCGCTCAACGCGATATCAAGTACCCAGATGTACCTGCCGTGCAGTGGCCGCTGCACGTGCCCGGCGGGTTCCGCGCCGACTTACCTGGCGCGGTTTCGGTGCTGCCGTTCATTGTCCCGCAGGTAGACAGTGATGGCAATGACATCGGCGGCATTCGCTTGCCCGAGCAGGCAATTCCGCTGGGGACTTACACTGGCTGGGCCTTCCGTAGCGAGCGCATCGGCGCGCCGAGCACCCTCATTGCCATGGCCGGGTCGTACATTCCGTTCGCGAAAACACATAGCGACCGGGACAAAAATCACGATCCGCGGTTGTCAGTCGAGGAACGCTACAGCAGCCGCGCCGACTACGTACGCCGCGTCGAGGAGGTGGCGAACCGGTTGGTGCAGGAGCGCTACCTGCTTCAGGAAGACGTGGCAGCCATCGTCGAGGCGGCAGGACAGCACTGGGACTGGACGATGGCGCCGGCAAGCATGAGCCAGAGCCGCAAGTAAACACACCGCAAAAAGGTCCGGGAAGTCCGGTTCGTCAAACGTGCGGCTGGCAACGCCACCGGCTTACCACTGGCGTTTGGATTATCTGCATGCTTTCGGATGCGGACAGGTTGAGGTGTGGGCCAGTGCAAGTGTGGTCGCCGCGCCGGCAGGTCTCCAGTTGAGAGAGTAGGCCATCTTCAGGTTGAGCATTGTTTGGGATTCTGACGCGTGCGAGTTTTCTAGCACAAAGAAGAGGAAAGTCGCTGCCGCATAAAAGAGGGACCCCTGTCCGGCTCTGAATCTCCGGACCGAGGCATATTCTCGTATGCATCGATTACTTGGACCGACGACGTGGATTTGGAGGGTGAAGCAGCCCGCGTCATGGGAATAAATGTGACCACTTGCGATTGTCCGGCAAGCCGGATTTCAGTGAGCGTTGCGTTGTCATAGATGACCGCATCCTGGGAGGACTTTTCGCCGCGTTCCTTCAATGCGCATGATACCTTCGCGACGACCTTGCGTCCTCTTTGAAACGTGGCTTCGTTTCCGTCAATCACTAAGTTGTACTCTCCAGGAGCGAGAGTGGTATCGCCGACCTGAAGCGGCTGGCGAATGTGAATCGTCTTTTTCATTGGAGCTGCCCAGGCTGGGAATGAAAGCGCCAGACCGGCCAAATGAGCCCACGAGAAAAAACTCGAGATTTCATACGACCTCCTTTTCCACTATTGTAATTCGGAAGTATGTACTTTACGCAAAGTCCGTGCGGGTTCGAACCCCGTCCCCGGCACTGCCTTTGCGTAAAGTACATACTTCCGTTCTGAAATCCCACAGTGCGGAGAAAGGGGTATCTTCAACGCGGCAATTTTTCGAGTAGGATTGGCCGGTGGTCTTTTTACTCGAAAATATGCACTGACAGTGGAAAACAGAAAGCCCGCCAGGCTGGCGGGCTTTCCAGAGGGGAGAATAGTTCAGTGCCTATGCGCGGAAGGCACCCGAACCCTTTGTCCTCGCGATGAGTCTAGAAGACCAGAAACGGCAAAGTCAAGAAGAGAAATGGCTTAAACAATGGCAGCATAAGCGATGCAGTATCAGTAAGATACAAAATAAACCTCAAGCTCTCCGTGAGCTCGTTGCTCAATTTTCAACAGGTCCTTGAGACTTTTCATAGAAGTCCTTTGCCTGTATAGGCTTGCTGTAGATCCCCAGTTGTAGAATCTCAATCTGTTTTTCGCGATCGAACACCTTGTTGGGAAAGAAAATCTTCAGGAGAACTCGAAGGCCACCAAAGCCTACTCCGACCGCGAGCGCGAGGAGCATGATTACGCCCGTCCCGAGAAATGCCCCAATGATGATGCTGCCGATGGTCGGATCGGTCAGCGTATGCTTCGGTTCATCCCACATCACCTGGCTTTCGTACTGGACCTGGTCAAGCAACTTGTTGGCGGCTTCTCGCGAGGGCGCGCCGATCACGACCGCGATCAGCGAGCTCGAGCGTTTTCCGAATAACACAGTCTGATCCGGCGGCACGCCACCCGGCGGATCGAATGTAAACCGTCTCAGCATTGCCGCAAACTTGTCGGCTGCAATCTGCTGTGTCGGATACGACGCGATCAGCAAAGTGGCATCCTTACTCACGAGGCGATATCGGGCGACGATGGTTTCGGCGCTGTGATCGAAACCGACCCAATCATCCGTGCCGAGGGGGACGTATAGAGCTAGCGCGCGTGGCCCCAGGACGTAATGCTCCGAACGGCGCACGAGACCCTCTACCGGCAGGTGCTCCCCAATGGAGGGAAACGGAGTGCGGTCCGCGATCCTGTCCAGTGATGCAACAAGTTGCTTCAAGTCGGCGTCCGAGGGGCGCGCCGGCTTCGCCGCAACATCGAGCAGAAGATCCCCGATAACGACCAGTGCACGGTCGCCAGCGACGCTCCCAAAGGAACCCAAGTCGGCCGGTGCGAGCAAGTCGTTGCGAAGGAACGTATACGCTCCGTAAGCTGAACTTGGGTCGCGGAACCGGTACAGTGTGATGGCCGCGGTTCGCGCACCTTGGACGTATGGGCGCCGTTCGAGCGACTTCAAAGCATATTCTCGAAAGACTGGGGTATCGGGGCCCAGAGTCTGGTCAAGCTCTGTGGATGGAACAACAAGGGACGGTTCTGCGGCGCTCCAACCTGCAAAGGAAGAGGGAAGAATACTCTGCGCGGTGGCCGGGCGTGCGGCAGGGATCAAACAGAGAATGGCAATAAGTAGGAGTCGCCGCATGTCGCTTCTAATTAGACGCCAAGATCTTACTGCGGGTTCCCCGATCGCGCTACTATTCCTGAGCAATTCCCGGGCATGGGATGCGTCTGATTGAAGGTGAGGCTGTTGGTGCTCTGGAGGTAGGTTTCGACGCCCCGGTAAAGGCCTTCAGCAACGCGTTGGCGGCTCTCCGGCTTCTTCAGCCATTGCTCGTCGGAAGGATTGGAAATAAAGGAGATTTCGGCGAGCACCGATGGCATGTTGGCCCCGATCAGCACAACGAACGGGGCTTTGCGAACCCCACGACTTCGGCCGACTCGGTTAGTATTCTCCACGCGTTTCGAGAGAGAGTCCTGAATGCTCCCGGCAAAGTCCCGCGATTCCTCGATTTTTTCGTTTCGCGCGATCTTCTTCACGATGTCTTGCAGATCATGGACGCCGTTTTCCGACAACGCGTTCTCCCGCGCCGCGACTTCCATTGCCTCGCTCGATCCGGTGAAATTCAGGTAGTACGTTTCGATTCCTCGAGTTTTTCTATCCGGGCTTGAATTGGCATGGACCGAAAGGAACAGGTCGGCCCTGGCATCGTTGGCAATCTCGGTGCGTTGTTCGAGCGGGACGAACGTATCATCCTCGCGCGTAAAGACTACTTCCGCGCCCGGCAATCGCTGTTGAATGAGCTTGCCCACGCGCAGAGCTACGTCAAGGCACAAATCTTTTTCCATCAGCCCGGAAGGCCCAATGGTGCCGGTGTCATGCCCGCCGTGTCCGGCGTCGATGACGATGCGGCCTATTTTCAAGCCCAGAGCGCGAGTTAAAGACTGCTGGCCATCGCGGGTCGGTTCGGGGATGGAAGGCGGACCCATTTCTTCCGCCTGGTCGTGCGCCGATTCCATGTTACGAACGGACTTTGTTTTCACAGACGCCGGACGTGCTGCCAACGGCGGCGCGCCAGCGTTACTTCCGGCCCCTGCCGGGGGCAAAGACGCAGATTCCACGTTCTTATCGGCCTGCGTGATCTTGACCTTAGCATATGGCGCTGGTGCCGGTTTCGATGCTGTATTATCTATGCTAATAGCCGCGCTTTTGGAACCCGTTTCCTGGCGGGGTTGGGGCGCCGGCGAAGATGACTGGGCCTTGACCTTACTGTTTTGTTTGGCCTCGATGTTTCCACTCGAGGCGGCTGCAGGGTTCGACGGATTTTTCTCCGGAGTCCTGGCCGGCGTCTTCGATGCCTCTTCCTTGGCGGGTTTCTCCGGTTCCACTGATGGAAGGTTGGTCGCCGGCTTTGGCGCCGGGACAATGGCGCGGGCAGCCTCCTGCGCGGCGGCGGAACTGCCGTAGACATCTACGACCAGCCGGTATGGGTCGGGAAGCAGGAAGACGGAATAATCCTTTGCGTGGTCAACTTCCAGAACGACCCGCACAACGCCCAATTGATTCTGAGCGACGCGCACACCCTTCAAGAAGCCGCTGCCTTCCACTTCAATGGGCTTGTGAAGCAACTCGGGGCTGATCTTTGCGTTTTCAATATCGAAATAGATGCGGTCGGGTCCCGAGATGCGCGCGGCCTGGTATTTCACCTGCGCGCCCACGTCAATAACGATGCGCGTGTACGTGTCCGCATTCCATGTGCGAACCCGCGTCACCTGCGGTCTGGAGCTGACTGCGGCGCCGCTTTCGGTGGGTGGTTCACGTTCTGTTTCCGTCGTCGCCGGATTTTTCTCCGCAACGGGAGTTTTCGCGGGCGGCCGGACTTTCGCGGTGGGAATCTTGGGATCCGATTTTGCTGTGACGCCGGTTCCGCTCAGGTTGTCGAGAATGGCGCGGACTTCCTCCGCGTGGGATGAGCGCGGATGGACCGCCAGAAATCCTTCATAGCTTTTCTGCGCGAGGACCGGGTCGTGCAGATCGTCTTGCTCGATTTTTCCAACAGCCAGCATCGCGTCTTCGCGATAACGACTGGTGGGATATTCGCGCAAGAGGAACTGATACGAATTCACAGCCAATTGGTAATACTTTTCGTCGAAGAGGTCACCCATGGCGCGGTAAAGCGCGGCGACCTGATTCAGTGCGGAGGGAACTTCTGCCGCCCGCGGCGTGATTAGGTAGACGCGTCGATAGGCGCTGACCGCGGAGGTGTAGTCTTTCAGCGAACGGTCCTTTTCCGGACGGGACTCGAGCGTCTGGCGTTCTTTCTCGGCGCGGTCGAACTGAGTTTTCGCGGTCTCGCGGCGGGCGGAGGAGTTGTCCGCGCGCGCGCCGTTCGAATGAAGGGACAAAAACGCCAGGAACGCGAAAAGGACGCGCAGGTCAGGTCGAATTGTAGCGGCATCGCGCCGCACGGTCTGCCTCATTCGTTCGTAAACACCACCCGTCCGTCTGCTTCAACCGTGCTATAAATTGGATGCGGTGCATCGAACGCACGGCGAAGCCGATTGGAGCCGGGCCGGAAGTAAGAATCAGTGACTTTCTGAACGTATTCCCGCGTTTCGCGGTACCGCGGCATTCCCCTGGCTCGATCTACGGCGCCCGGACCTGCATTATACGCCGCAAGGGCCCTGTCCAGGTCGCCATTATACCGCTCCAGGAGCATGTGCAGGTAGCGCACTCCGCCGTCGAGATTCTGCTTCGGGTCAAACGCGTTGTTCACGCCCAGTTGCTGTGCTGTTCCCGGAACCAATTGCATCAACCCAAGCGCCCCCTTGCGGGAAACCGCCGCGGAATTCCAGTTCGATTAGGTTTCGATGACGGCGCGAATCAGAGCTGGATCCACATTGTATCGAGCGGAAACTTCACGAATCATTTGCTCGATTTTTTCCCGGTTGGCCTGTTCTGCGACCCCCATATCTGAAGACGCTCCAGGCGGGGTTTGGGTTGTGTGTGGCGTGGCACCTGCGGCCGAGGTGAACCCTCGAATAGAGGGTTTTGCCCGTCTTGCGGCGGGAGTCGGGTCCGCATTGATGAAGACCCGTCTGCCGCTGGAATCCAAGTAGGAAACAATTTGGCCGTGTGCCGGAATTGAGCACAAGACTAGTGTCCCCAGTAGGATACCGACCGTTTTGGAGTGTCGCCACCTCATATTCGGTTCTGGGAAGGCAGATCGATTCTGCTTCCTGTTAGACAGACACATAAACGCGACAGAGTGGGAGACGTCCACCCAGACACGTTCCTGACGCTGCCCTAAATTATAGCATTTGGTCGATAAGGGGATAAACGTGGTCGAGGGCACTTTTTAGCGCCGATGTGTCTTTTCCGCCAGCCTCGGCTAGATCGGGCCTGCCGCCCCCCGAACCGCCCACTTCCTTGGCAGTGGCTTGGACGATCTTGCCGGCATGCAGCCGCGAGGTCAGATCCTTCGTAACTCCTGCCAGCAGAGCGACTTTGCCGTCTTCGGCGGTGCCCAGCACGACTACGCCCGAACCGAGCTTCTGGCGGAGGCTGTCCACGAGCTGGCGCATGGTCTCACGGTCCACGCCTTCAATTTCGGCGGAGATGACCTTGACGCCCTTAATGGTGCGAGCTTGGGCCATCAAATCGTCAAGTTTCGAAAGGGCACCCTTGCGTTTCAGGGATTCGAGCTGCTTTTCCAGCTGGCGCTGGGTTTGCTCGACGCGCTGGATGGCCGCGGCAAGGTTTTCTTCGTTCACGCCGAGGCGCAAGGCGATTTCTCCAAGCAACTGTCGCGCGCGCTGGTAGTCAGCGAGAGCGGGAGCGCCCGTGATGGCCTCGATGCGGCGCACTCCGGCGGCGGCGGATTGCTCGATAGCGATCTTGAACACTCCGATGTCGCCGGTGCGGCGGACGTGCGTGCCTCCGCAAAGCTCCTTGCTGTAGAAGCCGCGCGGAGCGGACGGATCGGGAATCGTCACCACGCGGACGTTCTGCTCGGGGTAGCGGTCGCCGAAGAAGGCGAGCGCGCCGGAAGCGAGCGCTTCGTCAATTGTGGTGACGTCTGTCTGAATCTCAGAGTTGAGCAGGATTTCGTCGTTCACTTGCTGCTCGATGTCGCGCAATTCGGCGGCGTCGATCGCAGCGAAATGCGAGAAGTCGAAGCGCAGGCGTCCCGGTTCAACGAGCGAGCCGGCCTGCTTGACGTGCGTGCCGAGAATATTTCGCAGCGCGGCGTGCATCAGGTGCGTCGCGGTATGATTGCGCTTGATGTGCTCGCGGCGCGCTCCGTCGGCATCTCCCGCGACGCGATCGCCCACAACAAGTTTTTCTTTCGCCACGATGCGGTGCGCAATCAAGCCGGAGACGGGGTAATATGCACCGCGCACATCGGCAACCTGCATCGTGCGCTCATTGTTCCAGAGCGTCCCGATGTCGGAAACCTGCCCGCCGGATTCGGAGTAGAACACCGTGCGATCGAGGACGATTTCGCCTTCCGCACCTGCTGGAAGTTCGTTGACTGCGCCGCCCTTGGTGACGATGGCTTCGATGCGGCAGTCTTTCGCGGCCGTGTCGAAATAGAAATCCGGTTCCGTGCGGTAGGTTTCAGCGAGCTTCGCGTACACCGGATTCGCGACGTCCTTATGCCCGCCTTTCCAGGATGCTCGGGAACGAGTGCGTTGTTCGGCAAGCGCGTTTTCATACCCTTCAGTGTCAAAGACAAAACCCATGTCGCGGCATGACTCTTCGATGAAGTCCCTAGGCACACCGAACGTGTCAGAGAGTTTGAATGCTTCCTTTCCTGGGAAGAGTACCTTCTTACCTGCCGCATCTAAGATTTCTGTCATCCTGCGTATGCCAGAGGCTTGGCCCTTATGAGGCCGATCAATAATCGCTTGTACTGTCCTATTTGGAGGATTCTTTTCCAAATCGTAGACATATTTGCTGTGCGGTTGGATTAGTTCGCCAAATACGCGTTCCATCTCTTTCCAACCGACAGTTAGTGTGCGACCAAATTGCTTCTCTTCATTGAGAATTGCCGTAGCCACTCGTGAGGCGCTTTCTTTGAGTTCGGGGTACGCTCCTTCCATTTCCGCACGAACAACATCAACCAGCGTGTGCATAAATGGTTCACCAATCCCAAGAAGACGACCATGGCGGATGCCTCGGCGCAGGATCTTTCGGAGGACGTAACCCCTCTTATCCCTTGATGGATAGACGCCGTCTGAGATTAGGAAAGTCGCGGCACGAGTGTGGTCGGCAATAATTCTAAGTGAAGCATCGCCCTTGAAGTCAGCCCCGTATTGAAGCTTTGCTAATTCACCTGCCCTTTCAATCAAAGGCGTGAACAAATCCGTATCGAAATTGCTGATCTTGCCTTGGAGAACGGCGGCCAGGCGCTCGAGACCCGCGCCGGTGTCAACCGAGGGCTTCGGCAAGGGTTCGAGATGCGTTTCGAGACAATTGCCCTTGACGTCGCACAGGTCGCATACGCGGTTGAACTGCATGAAGACAAGGTTCCAGATTTCGAAGTAGCGGCCGCACTCGCAGCCGAATTTGCAGTCGGTGTGGCCCTGATAGGAGGCGGCCGGGCCTAGGTCGTAATGGATTTCGCTGCACGGGCCGCAAGGACCGGTGTCGCCCATGGCCCAAAAGTTTTCTTTGAGGCCAGGGACGGGAATGACACGTTCTTTTGGCGCTCCAACACTCACCCACAGGTTCAGGGCTTCTTCGTCGGCGCCCAGGATGTTTCCGGGCGCGACTTCGGCGCCGCCGAACACGGTGAAGTAAAGTTTCTCGATGGGAATACCAAACCATTTGGGCGAAGTCACCAGTTCCCAGGCGTAGTCGATTGCGTCCTTCTTGAAATAGTCGCCGAAGGAAAAATTGCCGAGCATCTCGAAGAACGTGTGGTGGCGGTTGGTGAAGCCGACGTTTTCGAGATCGTTGTGTTTGCCGCCGGCGCGGACGCACTTCTGGGATGATGCAGCGCGCGTGTAATCGCGCTGCTCTAGGCCCAGGAAGACGTCCTTGAACTGGTTCATCCCGGCGTTGGTAAAGAGCAACGTGGGATCGTTGACCGGGACCAGCGATGAGCTGCGCACGATGCGGTGTCCGCGCTCGGAGAAAAACTTCAGAAATATGCTGCGGATTTCGTTGCCGCTTAGCAAAATGCCCTCAGTGATTCAGTTGAATCTGGAGGATGATGCAGCTCCTGGAAATCATTATCGCAGACGGTGTAAGCACCCGCAATGCAGACATTGGATGGATCTGATGTATTTCGCGTCTTTAGAGGTTGTGTGGCAACCCCGTTTTTCCCACGTCAGCGGCTAGAGCCGCTTGATTTTGAAGTTCTTAACGGCACGGATGATGGTTCGGCTACGCTCACCACAAGAGCCGCGCCCTGCAAAGATAGCCGTTGCCACACGGAGTCTGAAGACGCGGGCTACAACAAACAGCCAGAGACAGTGTTTTTTGGGGGGGGGGGGTAGGACGGAGCTCGTGTCCGCCCTACTTCAAAAAAGGTGCACTAATCCAAGTGGAAAATGTCCAGGATGATTTTCGTATTGCGATTCCTCAAAACGATGTGCCCGCCGACCACGACGCGTTCGCAATCGGGCGGCGGTGGGGGCAATCGGCGCTCCACCTCAACGGGAACAACATACACTCGCTTTTCCAAGCCCGGAGGCAACGTGCCGCGAATCACGAGTTGTCTCTCCAATCCGGGGGGCAAGCGATCCTTTTTGGCGAGACCGGGTGGGAGGTGTCTGTAATTTTCGCCGTACCACCCGCGAATTTCGTCGCGGTCATGCACCGCGAACCCGTAGCCGCGGCGATCGTCATCGTCGTCACGGTCCCCATGCTTGTCCTTGTGGTGCCCATTGCCGTGACCCTGCGCAAAAACTGTGTTGCCCGGAAGTACCAAGAGTCCGAGAGCAATGACCGAAAGCCATTTTGTAGTTTTCAAGAGTTTCCTCCGACGTGGGGTGGGCTAAGTTTCCAGCCTAACGCGAGGAGTCGGCAGTTTCAAGGCAGATTAAGAACGCTGTTTCCTCGTCCGCCTACAGAGTTTGTGTGGCAACTCCTCCATCGAAGAGTCAGCGGCTAAAGCCGTCCTGAATTCAGACCGCTTACGGCACGGCTGATGGTTCGGCTACGCTCACCACAAGAGCCGCGCCCTACAAACATTCGAGGTACTCACAAAGGCTCTACACCATCCGGGAGCCGTTTGGATGCCGTGGCCTAGATTTCTTCGGGGGGCGTGTCCGGGGACTCGTCAACGTGAACCTTTGCCATGGCGCGCAACTCGCGCCGAATCGTGTCGGCGGCGAAACCGGCGCGGAGCAGGCTGTGGTAAAGCGAAGCCGTGCGCCGCTCGTCGAGCGGTCCGCGCAACGATTTGAGGCGGCGCGCCAGACGGGCGCGCACGAGTTCGCCCTCATCGGACTCGGCGAGGCGTTCCGCCAGCGCGGCCTCAATGTGGCGGTCAGGCACGCCGCGAGAGCGGAGATCACGCGCGATGCGAAACGCCCCCTGCTTGCGTGTTTCAGATCGCTGGCGCACAAATTGCTTGGCATAGCGCTCGTCGTCGAGGAACTTTTGTTGCTTGAGTCGATCGAGGATGCGCTGAACGGTCTCTTTATCCTGGGCGCGGCGCTCGAGATAGGAGCGCATTTCATAGACCGAATAGGCGCGGCGCGAAAGGCCGTTGATCGCGGCCGTGTAAAGATCGGTCTCAGTGGAAAGTTTGCGGGGAGAGGAACTCATGGGTAAAGCATAGAGGGAATGAGGCAGGGAGGCAAGGAAGCAGGGAGCGAACTCCGCAGACCGCAGCGGCTAGAGTTGCATGTGACTATCGCTTGCCGGAGCGATCGAACTCGTTCATGGTGCGTTCCATTTCTTCGCGGGCGGAGTCGGAAGCGGAGCGGATACCCTGGACACGGAGCTTGAAGTCGTCGGGGTTGGACGCGCGGATAAGCGCTTCTTCGTAGGTGATGAGCTCGCGTGTGTAGAGGTCGAAGAGCGACTGGTCGAACGTCTGCATGCCGTACTGGCTGGTGCCGGCGGCGATGGCGTCGTGGATCAGGCGCGTTTTGTCCGGATTGATGATGCAGTCGCGAATATACGCGGTGGCGATCATGACTTCGACCGCGGGGACGCGCCCCTTGTCATCGGCGCATCGCACCAGGCGCTGGCTGACGACGGCCTTGAGCGTGGCCGCCATTTGCAAACGAATCTGCTTCTGCTCGGGCGGCGGAAAGACCGCGATGATGCGCTGAATCGTTTCCGTAGCGTCGAGCGTGTGCAGGGTGGAAAAGACCAGGTGGCCGGTTTCGGCGGCAAGCAGCGCCGTGGCAATTGTTTCGAGGTCGCGCATTTCGCCGACGAGGATAACGTCGGGGTCCTGACGAAGGCCGGCGCGCAGGGCGGTCGAGAAGTTCGCCGTGTCCACCTCGACTTCGCGCTGGTTGATGAAGCTTTTTTTGTCACGATGAAGGAACTCGATCGGGTCTTCAATCGTTATGACGTGATCGGACCGCGTCGTGTTGATGCGATCGATCATCGCGGCCAAGGTCGTAGACTTGCCCGATCCGGTTGTTCCTGTGACCAATACCAGCCCGCGCTGCTCCTCGCAGATGGACTCGATGACGCGTGGCAGGTTAAGTTCCTCAACAGTCCGGATCTTCGTCGGGATGACGCGCAGAACCATACCGACGTTGCCGCGCTGCTGGAACACGTTGACGCGGAAGCGGCCCAGACCGGCGACGCCGTAGGCCATGTCAAGCTCCGCCGTCTCCTTGAATTTCTGCTTTTGACGGTTGGTCATCATGCTGAACGCCATGGAAAGCATCTCTTCCGGTGTGACGCGGGGAACATCGGCGAGCGGATTGAGTACGCCATCCACGCGCATGTACGGGTGGTTGCCCACCTTCAGGTGAAGGTCCGACGCTTTGGTTTCGACGGCGCGGCGCAGCAGGTCGTCAACACTCAGGGCCATGGTTTGCCAGTCTCCGCAAAGAAAAGCACTCTATCGAAGCTAGCACTGGAAGAAGGGACGGGCAAGCGCGCTGGAAAGACGTGACGCTGCCTAGTAACGGGCGGGCACCACTTCAAATTCAAGAAAATGCCCGCCTGAAGGCGGGCGCTACAACGAGCAAGCCCCTGCTATTGCGCAGATTCTTTGCAGCGAGGCGTAAGGTCCCCGTCAGCCCAATTCGGCCAGTGCCGCTTCCATTTCGGAGCGGGCGTGATCGTCGCCGGTGCGCCGGGCTGTGGCGACCCCGGCGGTCAGCGCGGATCGGGCTTCCTCCGTGCGCCCGACCCGGGCAAGGAATTGGCCGTACTGGAAGTACGCGGCGACATATTCGGGATGGGCACCGAGCAGCGTATTGAAATGCTGGTCGGCTGCGGCTGAATCGCCCGTGTTGGCGCACTCCATCGCCAGACCGTAACGCGCAAACGCGTCATGCGGCTTCGTGGCGACGAATTCTTCGAGCATCTGGCGGCGTGTTCTCTTCTGTGGTTGGGTCATGGCTGAGAAGCGCGTATTATAGTCGCCCTGGGGCCGATCACCAAATCGCTGCCGGAGTCCGGAGCTGCGCATGAAACGATCCGCAAAGTTATCGAAGATTGGCACTGGGAACCCACTGCCGGGCCGGCCGGTCAGCGCGTCGCGCACCGAGATGATTGAAATTGTGCTTCCCCAGGACGCGAATCTTCTCGGAAACATCCTGGGCGGGCGCGTCATGCACTTGATCGACATCGCCGGAGCGATCGCCGCGCACCGGCATTGCCATCGCCAAGTGGTTACCGCATCGGTGGATCATCTGGATTTTCTCAACCCGGTTCGGGTGGGCGAACTCATCGTACTCGAGGCGCAGGTGAATCGCGCCTTTCATACTTCGATCGAAGTGGGCGTCGAAGTTTTCTCGGAAAACTACAGTAAGGGAAACCGGAAACACACGACCACGGCTTTTCTCACGTTTGTGGCTATCGATGAGAACGGCAATCCACGTCCAGTCCCGCCTGTGATTCTAAAGACTGCTGAAGAGCGCCGCCGCTATCACGAAGCTGGCGAGCGCCGCAAAGCGCGGCTCGCTGTGCGCGCCAAACGCAGGAAATGACAGATGCTGCATGCCAAGTCTGCGGGGAC
The DNA here is from genome assembly GCA_041488495.1 of Terriglobia bacterium. Lineage (GTDB taxonomy): Bacteria > Acidobacteriota > Terriglobia > Acidiferrales > UBA7541 > Palsa-360. The sequence goes on along the minus strand of JBGPPL010000022.1, from coordinate 22,337 downwards.
AGCGAGCTGTCAATTCACTTGCGCGCTCCAGGCGATGGCAGTGGTGGGCTGCGGGCTGCCGCCGGCGGGTTCTTCGGTGACGGCAAGCGCGGCAATTTCGTTCATCGGCATGTTGACGGGAGCGACGATTGCGATCTGGCCGTCCGAATCCGGCCGGAAAATGGCGATGCTCATCGGCTGACCCTTCTTCGGGACAAACCATAGCTGAAGCGTTCGCGCCGCGGGCATCGCGGGCATCTGGTCGGCGGTAATCGCCACGCCCATGTGCGGATGCAGGTAGGCATGCACCATGGGCATGTTCTTGTCTTTCGGCATGAGCTTGAGGGGCATAGAATCCGGCGACATCATGAGGGACGCGAGCATGCGGCCTAGCTCGAGCTGATTCTGAAGCGCCTGGTTCTGCAGCGTAGCTAGTTTAATTTGCCGGCGCAGGTCGGCCAACTGCGCGGTTTGATTCCCCATCTGGCGAATCGAATATCCCGTCAGGAGTGCGAGTGCTGCTGCCGCGGCCCAGGCCCACGCGGGGAAGATCGGGCGATTCGCCGCAGGCTTCGCGAATTCAGTCACGTTGCCGGATGATCGGGCCGCGTCCATGATCTTGCCCCTTAACGACTGAGGCGGCCGCGCTGCGGGCGACATCTGCGCAACCTGGGCGACGACCCAGCGTGCTTTCTCGATGCCGGCAGTGCAATGCGGGCACGCGCGCGCCAGGTGCTTTTCAAGTTCTGCTCGCTCCTCGCCTTCCAGCACGCCGAGCGCGTACTCCTCGTAGAGCGGCGCGAGTTGCACGCAATCCATCACGAACGTGCCTCCTCGAGAGATTCGCGAAGGCGCAGCAGGCCGCCACGAATCCAGCTTTTGACCGTTCCGAGCGGCTCGCCGGTTGCCGCGGAAATCTCGCTGTGCGTCATGCCTTCAAAGAACGCGAGCTCAATCGCGCGCCGCTGCACTGCGGAAAGCGAATTCATCAGCGCGTGCACCCGCTCCGCTCGCCGGGCTTGATCTGCGGCGCCCTCGGGATCCGGCCGGACGACGGCGGAAGGCGGGAGGTCAAAATCGGCTGAATCTTCCCGGCGGCGCTGCTTCTCCCGTTTCAAACGGAGAAAATCGAGGGCCCGGTTTCGCGCCACGGTGAACAGCCAGGGTTCCAGCGGCCCTCGCGCCGCCTGATATCGTTTTGCGTTTCGCCAGAGCTGCAAGAATACGTCCTGCACGATTTCTTCTGCCGAGGCCGGCTGCTGGGAGATTCGGAGGGCGAGCGAATACACGGGGCGGGCATAGCGGTCGTAGAGCGTTTCGAGGGCACTCGAGTCGCGCTGGAGCACGCGTTCCATCAGTGACACGTCCGTCGGCTGGTTGTCCTCCGGCCAAGTTTGAACGACCGCAAGCAGCAAAATTGCATTCCTTTCCCGCTCCTCTTTCAGTACGGAGGAACGGGCCAAATGGATGAAATTGGGCCCGCAAACTTGGAACCGCATCATCTTACTACGACCCGGGAATTCGAACGAAGTGGCGGTTGCGGAAGGGATTACGCGTGAGCGATGGCTCCCACTCCTGCGACACCGATCGACGCCAGGTAGAGCCGGACGGCATCGGCAGTTTGATTTGCCTGTTCGACACAAGCCCCAATCGAAGGCCCGGACAGGTAATTTCCGGTCAGAAACAATCCGGGCACCGAGGAAATCGCTGCGCCGAGCGTTGAAACCGTTTCGGAGTGGCCCAGATTGTATTGAGGCAGGGCACGCGCGTAGCGGCGGACCATGCGCGTCTCTGGCGGCCTGGTGATGCCGAGGACGCGTCCGACCTCGGTGCATATGGTTTCCGCGATCTCATCTTCGCTCAAATCGCACAATTTGGGATCGGTGGCGCCGCCTGCAAAACTGGTGAAACAAGCCATGTTCTCAGGGGCGCGCCCGGGGAAGAGCGATGAATTCCACACCGTGCCCAGAACGCGCAGCCCTTCGCTGCGGGGCACCAGAAATCCGAACCCGTTACATGAGCGATGAAGCTGGTCACGGCGGTACCCTGCAGCCACCACGGCGACCGGCGCGTACTCGATGCGCGTAAATGGGGCCGCGAATTTGTCCGATACGCCCTTCAGAATTTCTGAAGCTGCATTGGTCGGCGCGGCCATGATGACAGCGCTCGCCAGAAGAGTCTCCCGTTGATTGGGGCGCGTCACCTCCAATTCAAACCACGACTTCCCGTTCGCCTTGCCGCGGCTCAATGCTGCGACAGTCGTTTCACTCTTTAACGCATCGCCCAGCCGGTCGCCAAGCGCGCGCGGCAAAGTTTCCATTCCGTTCCTAAACGAGCACAGGCCGGAACGAGGTGTGCCCTTTTCCGGGCGCGATTTCATGGCGCCGCGCAACACACTTCCGTATTTCGACTCTAATTCATGGAGTTTTGGAAACGAGGCGCGCAAGCTCAATTTTTCCGGATCGCCCGCATAAACGCCCGCGACAAAGGGAGCGACAAGCCGGCCCAGCAGTTCATCGCCGAATTTCCGGCGCACGAACGCGGCGATGGATTCGTCCGTTGGAGGCGGATTCGTACGACGAAACATCTCCGTGGCGAAGCGCCATTTCGTGCGCGGGCCGAGCAACGTCGTCGTCAGCAGGGATGGCGGCGCGAGCGGCGCCGGGACCAACTGACCGCGGAAGAGAATGTATCGCAGGGCGTGTGAGTCCGCGCACACCAGTTGATCGTTCAGGCCAAGCGCTTCAATGAGTTTGAGCAGCGGCTCGGTGGCGAGAAAGCTCTGCGGCCCAAGCTCGAAGTGAAATCCATCTTTTTCATGCGTCGAGATGACACCACCGGGGCGGATGCCGGCGTCTAACACACGCACGGGAATCCCGGCCTGCTGAAGATGATGGGCGCACGCCAGCCCGGAAATCCCCCCGCCGATGACAATCGCTGGAAACGGAGTTAGCGCCGGAATGGACACGAGACCTCGATCCGTATCTTAGCAGGCTGCGGAAAAACTCACTACGCGTGTCATTCCAAGGAGCGAAGCGACGAGGAATCCCTCTTTATTTTCTGCACCCTGTTAGAGCGTCTTTGAAAACAGCGGACGGCTTTCCAGTTTTTGCTTTTCAAGATATGGATCGAAGACCATGGCAATATTGCGGATGAAGATCCGTCCCAGCAGGGACGTGCGAAGCACACCGCCGTCAAGCTCGAGCAGCCCGTCGGAAACAAACGGGGCGAGCCGCGCGATCTCCGGAGCAAATGTTTTGTCGAACTCGATGCCGAATTCGCGCTCAATTTCGCTCATGTGCAAGACGCCATGGCACAAAATGCGGCTGATGACGGTGCGGCGGAGCAAATCGTCGTCGCTCAAGCGGTAACCGCGCATCGTGGCGATGCCGCGGCGCCCGACTCGCTCGCGGTACGGAGCGACGTCACGGTCGTTTTGCGCATAGCACGCGCCGATACCGCTGATCGCGCTCACGCCCATACCGTAGAGGTCCGCGCCGGCCTTGGTTGTGTAGCCCTGGAAGTTGCGGTGCAGCGTCCGTTCGCGTTGCGCCACGGCAAGCTCGTCGTCGGGCCGCGCGAAATGGTCCATCCCGATGTAAAGGTACCCGGCGTCAAGGAAGTGTTCGAGGCCTGCTCGGAAAATTCGGAATTTCTCCATGCCCTCGGGCAGGCGTGTCGCGAGTGCGCCTTGCTGTTTGTGCAGCCAGGGAACATGCGCGTAGCTGAACATGGCGACACGGTCCGGCGCCAGTGCGACCACCTGCTCAACCGTATGGGCAAAGCGCTCGGCCGTCTGCAGCGGCAGACCATAGATCAGATCCACATTGATGCTATCAAAGCCAAGTCGTCGCGCTGCGGCAATAAGATCGCGCGTCATTTCAAGCGGCTGGACGCGGTGGATGGCTTGCTGCACCTCGGGATGAAAATCCTGAATGCCCATGCTCAGGCGATTGAAGCCGAGCCGGCGCAGCGCTTCGAGGTGCGCGTGCGTCGTCACGCGCGGGTCGATCTCGATGCCGATCTCCGCATCAGGAGCGAAGGTAAACCGTTCGGACGTGAAGCGGAAAAGCTGCTCCATCTGCTCAGGCGTCAAGTACGTAGGCGTGCCGCCACCCCAGTGAAATTGGACGACGGGCCGATCGCCGGAAACGAATCGGCTGACGTGCTCGATTTCCCGCTCGAGGGTCTCGATGTAGGGCGGCGCAACGCTGTGATCCTTCGTGATCACCACGTTGCACGCGCAGAACAGGCACAGGCTCTCGCAGAAGGGAAGGTGCATGTAGAGCGAGACAGGCGTGTGTGCCGCATTCGCAGCCACGTAGGACTGTTCCAGGTCATCCGGCCCGAAATTATCCTGCCACACAGGCGCGGTGGGATAGCTGGTATAGCGCGGTCCCGGGCGATTGTATTTTTCGAGAAACGCTTCGGAGATCTCGAAGTGTTTCCGGTTCAACTGCAGATGCAGGCTCGAATCACTCATGGCAGGGTCCTAACGCACCCCTTCCGAGCGCACGTCAGCTGTGATCGGAGCGCTTTGCCCCGCGCTGACGAATGCGCGCGCATTTTCCACGGGCGTCTGTTGCAGAATTCCGTGGCCGAGATTCAAGATGTGGCCGATGCCGCCCGTTTTCTCGACGGCCTCACAGGCCGCTCGGCGCACGACTTCTTCGGGGCCGAGGAGAACACATGGGTCCACGTTGCCTTGCAGCGCGATGCGTGCTCCGAGTTGTTCGCGCACGGCTGCCAAGTCCACGCGCCAGTCTACGCTGAGCACGTTCGCGCCCGATTCGGCTGCCGCCTCAAGCAGGTGGCTCGATGCTTTTGTGTAGAGAATCACAGGCGTGTCGCCGGCGCCAATCTCTTCGATCAGAAGTTGCGTGGCAGGGAGCGCGAATTCGCGGTATTGCTCGAGCGTCAGCTCGCCGGCCCAGGTGTCGAACAACTGGACCGCAGCGGCGCCTGCGGCAATCTGCGCACTCAGATATCGGGCTGTGGCGTGCGCAATGCGCTCCAGAAGAGAGCGGAACAGATCCGGATCGGCGTAGAGCATTGCCTTGGCGGCGGGGAATCCATCCTTGCCGTGGCCTTCGATCATGTAACACGCCAGGGTCCAAGGAGCTGCCGCGAAGCCCAACACTGGTACGTTTGGGCCTAACTCCCGGCTGAGCATGCGAATTGTTTCCATCAGGAACCCGGTTTCCTGCTCCGGGTCGAACACGGCAAGTTCACGAACTTGCGCGGCGGTTCGAAGAGGCGACTCGATGACGGGACCCTTATCGGTGAGTTCGAACGGCAGCCCCATGGCGCCGGCGGGTATCAGGATATCGGAGAAGACGATGACCGCGTCCACACCCAGGATGCGGTGAGGTTGCAGCGAAACCTCTAAGGCCAGGTCGGGAGTCCTGCAGACTTCGAGAAAATTGTGCTTCTGGCGTACGGCGCGGTATTCGGGCAGGTAACGCCCGGCCTGGCGCATGATCCATACGGGCACACGCTCGACAGGCTCACAGCGGCAAGCGCTCAGGAATAGGGCCTTGCGGTTCACGGGTTGAGCCGATTGGGTCATCAGTGGTTAGGCGACTCAGCCATGATAGCAAAAGTCCGCGTTGCCTGCATCGACGCACAGCTTCGGGTGGCTGCGTGCTTTCGGGTCGAGGAATTGGCTATAATGTTGACCTGACAATGGATATTTGCGATGGGCTGTGCGGAGGTAGGTTGCAAGTGACAGACGGCAGGTCTTGTTGATTCTGCCGGTTTCCGGCTTCTCTCTGTGTTCTTTGTGTTCTCTGTGGTGAAAGCCTTTCCTGTCGGCGAAAAGGAAAGAAAAGATTTAACAGAGAGAGCGCAGACGCCACGGAGAAAGCATAGTTAGCACGAATTCGATCTGATGACGAACCCCTACGTACTCGCGACGCTATTCTTTTACGCGGCGAGCCTTGCGCTCTATATCTGGAATCTGCGCGAACCGTCGCGCTCGGCGGGAATCGGCGCAACGGCGTGTCTCATAGGCGCGCTTGGCTTTCACTACGTCGCGCTGCTGGAGCGGTCGCGATTGATTCACGCGGTGCCGTATGACGACCTTTTCGGTTCGCTGTCACTGTTCGCGTGGCTGCTGGCCGCGACGTATCTGGGGCTGGAGGCGATCCACCGCCGCCGGGCCGTTGGCCCGTTCGTGTTGCCGATCGTGCTCGTTGTGTTTTTGCTGTCGCACGTGAGCGAGGCGCGGCCGATCAAGGCGCCCCCGGCGCAAGGTCCGCTATTCGCGTTCCACGTCACGCTAAACATTCTGGCGTATTCCGCGTTTGCGATTTCGTTTGTGTTGAGCGTTATCTTCCTGTTACAGAACCGGCGTTTGCGCGACCACAAGCTTGGCATCGTTGGGTGGCGTTTTCCGGCGCTCGATGTCCTCGAGCAAATGACGCGCAGCAGTGTTCTGATTGGCTGCGGGTCGCTGGTCGCGGGAATGACCGCCGGATTCATATGGGAGCACAGGTTGCAGGGCCGGTATTGGGATAACGATCCAAAGGCGATCTTTACAATTTTGATTCTGGCTGTCTATGTCGGGTACACGCTGCTGGCGCGGACGGCGGCGTGGCGGGGGGCGCGCGCGTCGGCGCTTTGCATCTTCAATTTTATGTTCGTGATTTTCAGTTACAGTATTGTGAACCGGTATCTTTCGCACTTTCACCGCTACTTCTGAGCGGGTGCGGACGCAGGGATCGAGGAGAAGGCGAGCGTCTGATCAATGGAAATCGTCCTCATCGGACTGAATCACCGCACCGCCACGGTCGAGCTGCGCGAGCGTGTCGCGTTCAGCGTCGAACAGGCGTGCGAAGCGGCCGACCAGTTGCGTTCGCGCGGAATCCTGGAAGAGACGCTGGTCCTTTCCACCTGCAACCGCAGCGAACTTTACGGCGTTCCCCGCGAGCTTGCTATCGACAGCGCCGGCGCGGTGGAGCTGTTCCTCGCGTCGTTCCACCAATTGCCGCCGGCTGAACTGAACGGTTCGCTCTACCGTCACCGAGATCGCAGCGCCGTGCAACATTTGTTTCGCGTCGCGGCGGGGCTTGACTCGATGCTGCTGGGTGAAGCGGAAATCCTCGGCCAGGTGCGCGAGGCCTACCGGATTGCGCTCGACCACGGCGCGACAGGCCCTGTACTCAACCGCATGTTCCAGGGGGCCCTTGAGGTCGGCAAGCGCGTTCGCAGTGAGACGGAGATCGGCACGCGGCCCGTTTCGGTCGCGTTTGCCGGCGTTAAACTGGCCGAGCGCATCTTCGGCCGGATGAACAATCATCGCGCATTGATTGTCGGGGCGGGCGCAACCAGCGAGCAGGTTGTGCGGCATCTATGCGACCGCGGAATCAAGCAATTGCGTGTCCTGAATCGGACGGCGGAGCACGCCGTGGATCTCGCCGCGCAATTTGGCGGGGAAGTCGTGCCGTGGGAGAACCTGGCAGCCGCATTGGAATGGCCGGACCTGATCGTAACTTCGGTTTCGAGCGCGGAGCCGATTCTGACGCGCGCGTCGATTGAACGCGCCATGGCGGCCCGCGGCAATCGTGCTCTGTTGATGATTGACCTTGGCGTCCCGCGCAACGTCGCAGCGGATGCACGCCACCTCTACAATACATACCTGTATAACGTCGATGACCTGACCGAAATCGTGGAGCAAAACAAGAAGGCGCGCGAGGCGGAAATTCCGCGGGCGGAAGCCATCATCGAAGAGCAAATCGAAAAATTCATGCACTGGCAGGCGGGCGTTGCGGTGGGAGCCGTTCTCGGGGATCTTCGTACGAAACTCACTGCCGAGCGCGAGGCGTTCCTGCGCGAACGCCTGGCGGCGATGTCGCATCTCTCGGAACGGGATCGCGCCCAGGTCGCCGCTTTGCTCGAAGAATTCCTCAATCGCGTGGTGCTCGATCCCGCCGAACGCCTCCGCGGGATTCCGGAACTGCGCCGCAAGCTGCAGAATCTCGAAGCGCTGAGAGATTTTTTTCACCTCGATCGGGAAAAACCTTGAAGGCCCTGCGCATCGGAACCAGAGGCAGCACGCTGGCTCTCTGGCAGGCCAAGAGCATCCGTGAAGCGCTTCGCGGCATCGCTGGCGTAGAATCGGAACTCGTGATCGTAAAGACTTCCGGGGACAAATTTCAGCAGACGGGCTTCAGCGAAATTGGGACGAAGGGAGTCTTCATCAAGGAGCTGGAAGACGCTCTGCTCGAGCGACACATAGATTTGGCTGTGCACAGTATGAAAGACGTCCCCACGGAGATTCCCGATGGCTTGACGATTGCCGCGGTCTGCAAACGGCAAGATGTGCGCGATGCGCTGCTTTCCACCAGCGGGGCATCGCTCGACCGTCTGGCTGCTGGAGCGCGAGTTGGCACGAACAGCTTGCGCCGGAAGTCTCAGTTGCTGCATGCGCGGAGCGATTTGCGAATTCTCGATCTCAGGGGAAACGTGGATACGCGAATCGAAAAACTGAAGCGAGGCGATTACGACGCCATCGTCCTTGCCAAGGCGGGTCTCGACCGCCTGGGCCTGGGCGAGAACATCACCGAGGTGCTGCCGACCGAGATCTGTTTGCCCGCGGCAGGCCAGGGAGCGATTGGGATCGAAGCGCGCGCGGATGCCGGGGAAACCCTCGGAATCCTTGCTGCCTTAGACGATGCGGAGACGCGCAGCGGAGTGGAAGCCGAGCGTGCCGTTCTGGCTGGCCTTGAAGGCGGCTGCCAGGTCTCCATCGGCGCATGGGGACGCATGGAGGACGGAAAACTTGTGCTCGAAGTTGTGGTGTTGTCTCCCGATGGTGCTCAACGCATGTGGGAGAAAAGTTGGGGCTCACCGGAAGAGGCCGTGTCGATCGGCGAAAGAGTTGCGGCTAAACTGCTTGAGCGGGGAGCGGCGGCGCTGCTTGCGCGCGAGGGCCGCGGAACAAGCGCATGAGCGCCGACAAGCCACTGGATGGGAAGTGCGTAGTAGTCACGCGTGCGGTAGGGCAGGCACGTGAGCTGAAGGAGCGCCTGGAAAAGTTTGGGGCAAGGGTCTTCCTGCTTCCCGCTGTCAGTTTTTCCGAGCCTGCGAATACAACTGAGCTTGATCGCGCGATCGGTTCGCTCCAAAGCTACGACTGGTTGCTCTTTACGAGCGCGAATGCGGTGCGATTTTTTGCGGGCCGGTGCCGCAAGCTTGGCCGAAATTCGGAGGGCGGCGACAGACCGCGTTGCGCGGCCGTGGGCCCTGCGACGGCCAGTGCCGCGGCAGCAGAAGGCTTCACGATTGATTACGTCGCGAAGGAATTTCTCGGCGTGGCGCTAGCCCGCGAACTCGGCGCGGCGCTGGCCGGGAAACGCGTTCTGTTGCCGCGCAGCGACCGCGCTGGGCGCGACTTACCCGATGCGCTGAGGGCTGCTGGCGCGGAAGTCGTGGAAGTTGTGGCGTATCATACGGGCGGATTGGGCGCGGCCGAGCCAGGAGTCATCGAGGCGATGCGCGACACTCGTGTAGATGTTGTATCGTTTTTCAGTTCATCTGCTGTAGAGAACCTGCGGGGTGAACTCGGCGCGGAAGTCATGTCGCGGCTGGGAGCACGAGCGGCGCTGGCCGCGGTGGGTCCGGTGACGGCTGCGGCTCTGCGGAACGCCGGCTTGCCTGTGACGATCGAGGCGGGTGAGGCTACAGCTGAATCGATGGCCGCGGCGATCGTGAAGCATTTTTCATCGCCCGCACGGTCCAAAGCGAGGTCCCTATGAGTTTTCCCGTAACGCGGCCGCGCCGTCTGCGGCGCAGCGAAGCCATCCGGTCACTGGCGCGTGAGACGCGTCTTTCGACGCACGGCTTCATTTATCCGATGTTCGTTTGCCCCGGGCAAAACGTGCGGAATCCAATCGGTTCGATGCCCGGCGTTGCGCAGCAGTCGGTGGACAAATTTCTCGAGGAGTGCCGTGAAGTCGAGCAGCTCGGCATTCCTGGAATTATCCTGTTCGGGATTCCGGATAAGAAGGACGCGCGCGGCAGCGAGGCTTACGCGGCCAACGGCGTCGTCCAGCGCGCCATCGAAGCGGTCCGCCGCGCGAAGCTGAACCTGCTGGTCATGACCGATGTGTGTCTGTGTGAGTACACCGATCACGGACATTGCGGCATCGTTGAAAACGGCGAAGTGAAAAACGATCCGACACTGGAGCTGCTCGCCGCGGAAGCTCTGTCTCATGCGCGCGCCGGGGCGGATATTGTCGCGCCCTCGGACATGATGGACGGGCGGGTCGGCGCGATTCGCAAGGCGCTCGACGGCGCCGGGTTTGAAGACATCGCAATCATGAGCTATGCGGCGAAATACTGCTCAGGGTTCTACGGGCCGTTCCGCGAAGCCGCCGAGTCCGCACCGCAGTTTGGAGACCGGCGCGGCTACCAGATGGACCCTGCCAACGCCCGCGAGGCGATTCGCGAAGTCGAGCTGGATCTTGCCGAGGGCGCGGACATGATTATGGTGAAACCCGCGCTGGCGTATCTCGACGTCATTCACCGTGTCCGCGAGACGTTCAGCGTTCCCGTTGGCGCGTACAACGTGAGCGGAGAATTTGCGATGGTGAAAGCGGCTGCCGCAAACGGATGGATCGACGAGAAACGAATCGTGCTCGAGATTCTTACCGGCATTCATCGCGCCGGCGCGAACATCGTACTCACCTATCATGCCAAAGACGTCGCGCGTTGGCTGAAGAATTGTTGAAGTTAATATTCCGGTAGGGTGCAAAAAAACACTTTGAATTTCTCCTTTGTCGGCGCTTTCAAAAAGAGATTCCTCGCTTCGCTCGGAATGACGGAGCCAAGAGCCTATTTCCACACCCTGCGGGAACACAGACACCGATGAGTGCACCGAAACAGGGCAAGAAGGAACGTCCACACTCTCAGGAAATCTTTCGCCGCGCGACGGAAGTTCTCGTCGGCGGAGTGAATAGCCCCGTGCGCGCCTTTCGCGCCGTCGGCGGCGATCCCATCATCGTTGACCGCGCGGCAGGCGCGCGCATGTGGGACGCCGATGGGAATGAATACATCGACTATGTGTGTTCCTGGGGCGCGCTGATTCTCGGTCATGCGCATCCGAAGGTCGTCGAGGCCATCGCCGCGCAGGCGCGCCGCGGCACAAGTTACGGCATGCCCACGGAACTCGAAGTCGAACTCGCCGTGCGTATCAGGGCTGCTCTTCCGTCGTGTGAGAAGGTCCGGTTCGTCAGCTCCGGCACAGAGGCGACGATGAGCGCGGTGCGCCTGGCGCGGGCCGCGACAGGCCGCGACCTTCTCATCAAATTTGAAGGTTGCTATCACGGCCATTCGGACAGCTTTCTGTCCGAGGCCGGGTCGGGCCTTGCGACGCTCGGGATCGCCGCGTGTCCCGGCGTGCCGCAGGCGCTCGCGGCGCTGACGCTCAACGCGCCTTACAACAATGCCGCAGCAGTGCAAGAGCTTTTTGACCAGCACCGGGACAAGATCGCCGGCGTGATCGTCGAGCCCGTCGCCGCCAATATGGGCGTCGTCCCACCGATGCCCGGCTTTCTGCAAAATCTCCGCGATATGACAACCCGGCACGGAGCGCTGCTGATTTTCGATGAAGTGATCACCGGCTTTCGAGTTTGCTACGGCGGCGCGCAAACTGCATTCGGAATTACTCCGGATCTCACCACGCTGGGGAAAATCATCGGCGGGGGATTGCCGGTTGCTGCGTATGGAGGCCGGCGCGAGCTGATGGACCGCGTTGCGCCGCTCGGCCCGGTGTATCAGGCCGGAACGCTATCCGGCAATCCGCTCGCGATGAGCGCGGGAATCGCCACGCTCGATATGCTTGCCGCGCCTGGATTTTACGTATCACTCGACGCGCGTGCGAAGCATCTTGGCGAGGGAATCGACGCCGCGCTGCGCGAAACGGGCGCGTCCGCAACTGCGGCCCGCGTGGGGTCGTTGCTCACGCTCTTCTTTTCGGGCGAACCCGTGCGGAACTATGCTGGCGCAAAAAAATGCGATACAAAGCGCTTCGCGGCATTCTTTCGCGCCATGCTCGACCGCGGGATCTTTCTCGCACCCTCGCAGTTTGAGGCGCTGTTTGTTTCGGCGGCGCATTCCGATGCGGACATTGACCGAACGATTGCCGCTTTTCGCGAAAGCCTCGCGAGTGCAACGGAGTCATCGTAGAAGCGCTTCTTGCCGGAAGAAGGATCTCAATTCGGAGACCGTCATCAAGTTAGGAGTAAGAATCTATGCCGGAAGAACTCAGCGAACTTCAGGAAAATGCGGAACACGGCCGCGAAAATCCGTCGCTTGCGCCCATTTCGGTCACGATGGCCATACTCGCAGTGTGCGTCGCCGTCGTTTCCCTGCTCGGACACCGCGCGCATACCGAGGAAGTTTTGTTCCAGGTCCGTGCGAGTGACCAGTGGTCCTACTACCAGGCGAAAAACATTCGCCGGCATAACTATGAGATGGGAGTGGACCTGCTCTCGATGGTGGAATTCAAAGATAAGGCGCAGGCCGATAAGGTCCGCGAAAGATATCACCAGGAAGCCGAGCGCTATACGAAAGAACAGGCGGAAATTGAAGTCCTAGCGAAGGATCTCGAGAAGGAGTCCGCACTCGGGCAACGCAAAGCAAATCGTTTTGACCTCGGCGAAGTATTCGTTGAAATCGCTCTGGTGATTTCTTCGCTGGCGTTTCTGTCGCGCAAACGTTTTTATTGGTTCCTGGGAATTGTTTCGGGGCTTGCCGGGCTTGGCGTCGCCGCGACCGGCTTGTTGCTGCACTGAAGCCGCCCGCACTCATTTCAAGCCGCATTACGCGGTGGGTGGCGCTTCCCGCAAACGAAGCTGGGCGAGTTCTCGGGACAGCTGATCGAGCCGTTTGAGAACTTCCTGGTGGCGCGTCTCATCTGGAGCGGGCTTTTTCGCGATGAAGGATATCGTGCCGCTCGGTTCGAGCACCGCGGATTCCACTTCCTTCAAGTCTCCAAACCCTTGCTTGTGAGCCGCGGCTTCGAGTTCCTGCCGCGTGAGCACTTCCTGCGTCAGCTTATGCTCCAGGATTTGTCCGTTCTCGATCAGCGGGCACGACTCGCCCTCAACGTACCGGTCAATCTTTTCATGACGGTATAAGAATCGCACGACCAGATAATTGACCAACAGCAGAGTGGCGGCGCCTATCACCCCGCCGGTGACGCTGTTGTCGTCCCCAATGATGGCGTTCTGCACTGTGTTCGAGAGTGTCAGCAGCACGACCAGGTCGAATGGATTGAGCTGCGCAAGTTCGCGCTTGCCCGCCAGACGCAGCCCGATCACGAGGAAGAAATAAACGACCACCGGGCGCAGGATCTTCTCGGCCACGGGAAGGACGAGAACAAACATATCCGTAAGGACTTTGGAGTGCATCGCACCTCTCCTTGCAAGAAATTATAGGGGCGCGCGAATGGGGAATAGAAGCCTCCACGTTCGCCGGCCCTGAAGTTGCCTCGCGCGAGGTTAGCACGTGGCTCCATTCTGCGGAAATCGGACGCGCCGCAACAAAAGGATGCTTGCAATTGCGTCAACGGTCGGGGAAATATCGGGGTGGGCTCGTCTTTTCCATACGGTTACGAATAATCCCGACGGGCTAATGGCTGCAGGCTAGAGGCAGCGTGGGCGTTGCAACGAAGGCGAAATGTGTCTCGCGGCAACGCCCACGATACGAGGTCCAGTCCTCTTTGCCCCGGGTTGCGATCCTACGCGCTGACGGCGTGCTCACCCGAAAGCCTGGCCGTCATCGTGATTTCTGCTTTCAACAGGCGAGAAATGGGGCAGCCGGCCTTTGCATTTTCCGCCGCCTTCTCGAACGCCGCCTTGTCCGCTCCGGGAATGCGCGCTGTGACGTCGAGATGCACCTTCGTGATTGTAAAACCCGCTTCGAGTTTTTCCATCGTCACGGCGGCAGTGGTTTCGAGGCTTTCCGGCGTAATGCCCGCGTTACCGAGCTGCGCCGAAAGCGCCATCGTGAAGCAGCCGGCGTGCGCGGCAGCGATCAACTCCTCGGGATTTGTGCCGCTGCCGTTTTCAAAGCGCGTGGAAAATGAGTAGTGTGTCTTCGAGAGGACTCTGCTCTCCGTTGAAATCGTACCCTTGCCTTCCTTCAACGAACCGTTCCAGACTGCCGAAGCTTTGCGTACCATTTTTGTAATTTCCTCCTGGTGGAGTTTAGTTTTCGACTCATCCAGTTGTCAATGCGCAGCGGGCAATGTGCAGCGGGGAATGGGAGAGCCTGGTCACATCGTATCGCCCTGGTGAAATTGAAATGCATCAGTCCGAAGCGGTGGGAAGGAACTCGCCGCCCGGCGGAGGGGGGGCCGGGCGGCCTGATCATCCATTCCGGCGGCTTGGGCGATCTTCCGCGGACTGGATCGAACGGAGAAGGGTCAGGCGTAGTGCTTTAGCAGGAAATGGTCTTTGGCATCAAACCGGAATTCGCGCTGAAGGGACGAGACGTCGTGCAGATTGGCGATTCCGGTGTGGTCGCTGAAAAAGGCGCACGTCGGCTGGGGAAACGAGACATGACACTGAGTAACCTTGTCTGAAGACATCTATATTGGATTTCGAGATCGCAGAACAAAGCAGGGCTTCATAAAATGTCGAACCTACAGGAAAACGATGAAGGACCAGCGATGTGCCGTGACGCAAGCCTTGGCTCGATCAGTTCTCTTCCACTTAAGGATTTATCGATTATACTGGCTGATCGTAAGGCATAAGCTCCGACTCTGCGACGCGTATCGGTGTCCCGAAAGGACGAAGATCCATGAAGACCATTCTATTGATCTTCTGGTTGCTCTTATTTGTAACTTTCTCTCGGGCCCAGAGTGGCGAATCTTCCAAAAAGGAAGAGGCACGAGATTCGGCGCGCCCCACTGGCGCCATCGTTCCACTGCCGTCAATCACTTCTCTGACTGCCGCTCAAGTGGCGGGCAAAAAACTATTCGTCCAAAGATGTTCGGTTTGTCATTTGCCAGAGCTGCCTTCCTATACAGCCTATGGTCCACTGCTCGACGGTAAGCTCGTCGCGTCTCGGGGCGATGCGGCCATCCGCGAGCAAATCATGCGTGGTTCCGCTAGGATGCCCGGCTGGCAATACACGCTGAGTCCTGCAGAAATCGCGCAGATGATCGGCTATTTGAAAACCCTGGACTTTGCGAAAAAAGAATGAGGGGAAAGTACAAAATGTCACGGCTCAAACTATTGGTTTCCATCGCAATCGTTCTCAGTCTTACGGCCTTACGTCCGTCGCCATGTGCATCAGCGGGTAAGTCTGCGACGACCGAGATACTCACGGGGACCGTCCGGGGAACGGATGGGAAAACGTTGGAAGGTGTCACAGTTTCGGCCGCTGCGCAGGGCGGGACCATTACGACATCCGTATACACGGACGATCGAGGGCGCTACTTCTTTCCAATCCTTCCGGAAGGAAAGTACCGGGTCCGCGCCCAGGCTGTGGGTTATCAGGCGGGCCGCGCCGAAGTAGGTCTGGCGTTCACCCGAGAGAATCATCAGGACTTCACTCTTAAGACCATAAAGGATTTTGACAGACAACTGACATCTCCTGAATGGCTCTCCGCTTTGCCCGATGAGAAACCGGAAGATCGTCGATTGAAACAAATTTTCGTCCATAGTTGCACGACCTGCCATTCCGCAGCAACCGCCCTTCAAAACCGGTTCGATGAACCGGGATGGGAAGCAATTCTCGCGCGTATGGAAACGATCGACGTTTATGGCAAGGCCGAAGGTCCTGCTAGTCCGGTCATCCAACATTACAAGGGAGAGTTAGCGCCTTATCTCGTCAAGGTGCGCGGGCCTGGCCCTTCCCCTCTAAAGATCAGGCCATATCCGCGTCCAACAGGCGATGCTGCGCGTGTTGTGGTTACGGAGTTCAGCATCCCGCCAGCCGCAACCCCGAACGAATTGGTGGATCAAGATGGCAGCGATTGGTCGGAAGGAATTCCTTCCGTTGGAAACGGAGCTTGGGGGCTTCACGATATTGCGATCGATCGAAATGGGAATGCCTGGGTCTCTAACGGGACGGAGAATCGCAATCGGAGTTTTGTGAAGTTGGAAGTTAAGACTGGCAAAGTTACCGATTTCAGACTAGATGCCCCGAATGGGTTTGCTCGGGGAACCCACGGTGTTGCAGAAGACCAGAATGGAATTATCTGGCTTAACGTGTTCGCGAACGGCGGAACTTTTGGAAAAGGGAGTCTCCTCCGAATTGATCCGGACACCGCAAAGTATGACGTCTTCACTCCTCCCACTGAAATGGGTACTGTAGGGATATCCGTTCAGGTAGACGCGAAAGGAAAAATTTGGGCAACCTCCGACGGAGCCATCGTATTTGAGCCCGCGACACAGAAATTCACATATTTCAAGCCTCTTACTCCAGGCACAGGCGGTTACGGGGTTGCGGGCGACGGCGATGGGAATGGCTGGTTTTGCCAACCGGGTCTGGACATCGTGGGAATCGCGGACTTTGGAACTAAGAAGGTGAGCGAAATTCGACTTCCTCCGCGGCCGGGCACGGATGAGATTTCTACCGAGGAAGATCGCAGCTTTTATAGACGGGCTGCATCAAGTTTTACCACCAGCATTCTTCCCGCTCAAGGGCCACGCCGTATGACGGCCAAGGGCGATTATGTGTGGTGGTCCAATTGGTTTGGGCAAAGCATTGCAAGGGCGAACATTCGGACGCATGACGTGAAGTATTACAATGCGCCGCCCAATGTTTCCCCCTACGATGTGGTTGTGGACAGGAACGGAATGGTGTGGGTCGCACTCCCGAACGACGATCGCGTAGCCAAATTGGATCCGGAGGCTCAAGAGTGGACGCTGTACAGCCTTCCTAGTCGTGGCACGAATACGCGATTCATCACTGTTGATAATCACAAGGATTCGGTCGAGGTTTGGGCCGCATCTTTCGTGACCAGCAAAGTCGTGCGTTTACAGTTCAGAACAAAACAGCAGATGCAGGCGCTCGTCAGCCTGAAATAGCACGGCAAAGATTTCAACAAGGCCTCAAAAAGTTTCCGGTCAGAGCCCCTTCTTGCCGAGCCAATCGAGGATGAGTTGCGCTATCTTCTCGTTACCCTTGTCGAGATACATCGGATGCCCGTGACCGGGCAAGCCAACGTCCGCGAGGTATAGATGCTCCGCTCCCAAAAACCGCGCGGTCTGAGCATCCACGTCGCGAGGATGCCGCGGATCCTGATCGCCGGTGATGATCACCTTTGGAACATTCGCGAATTTCTTTGGGTCGGCCGTGAGTCCCATCTCGTCTTTGTTCAAGAGCTCATTGATCGCGCGCGGGCTTTCGGGAACCACCAGACTCGCGTAATATTGGTCCATAGCTTCAACGGGGAAAAGAGACGCACTGGCAAAGGCCCCCTTTGCGGCGTCGAGCTTATACCAGGCCGGTTTGTCCTCCGGGAGATATGGCCCTTGGCCGCTCGAGATGAAGCTTTGACTTATGGCTGTTGCAGCCGGGAAGCTGCCTTTCGGCATGTTGGCCGGGGGAACAGGTGCGACTCCGACGATTGCGGCAACTTGGTCCGGCACGGTCTCGCAAAGTTTCCAACCCACCATCCCGCCGATGCTATGGACGATGAATGCGGCAGGGCCAATCTTTTTCAATAGCGCAACGTTGTCATCTACGGCGTGCTGGAGAGACATGGTTGCAAAATCTTCGGGCATGGGCGAGCGGCCGTGCCCAGGCTGATCGACGACATAGGTCTTCCAGCCATGTCGAACGAAATACTTCGCCCAACCCTCGCGCCCATCGGGTGTACTGACGAAACCCGCTCCTGTAGTGCAGCAGCCGTGAATGAGGACAATGGGAGTCTTATGGGTCGGCTTTGCAGGAATGAAATACTCAACGTACATCGAGTAGGGTGCAGGTCCGGCAAAGAAATTACCTTCGGTGAACGGCATCGGCTGAGGTCCCGCAGGATAGCCAGCGATCGCCGCCACCATAGCAAGGAGGAGAATGAATCGGTTAAATTTCAATGTTGGTTCCTCCCAATTTGAAAGAACGGAGTGGACCGAGTCGAAGGTTTCGCATCTTACGCCAGCCGCATAGTCGGATCGACAAAGAATATCGAATCGGTCAGAGTCCCCTCTTGCCGAGCCAATCGATGATGAGTTGCGCTATCTTCTCGTTATCCCTGTCGAGCATCATCATGTGCCCATGACCGGGCATCCCAATATCCGCAAGGTAAATGTGTTCAGCTCCCACAAACTGAGCGGTCTTCTCATCTACGGCCCGAGAATGTCGCGGGTCCTGATCCCCATTGATGACCACCTTTGGAACATTTGCGAATTTCTTTGGGTCAACGAATAGGCCCATACCATCCTTGTTGAAAAGTTCATTCAGAGCCCGGGGGCTCTCCGGCGCCAGACTGGCATAGTAGGCATCGAAGGCCTCCACTGGGAAGAGCGATGCATTGGCAAAGGTTTCCTTTGCGGCTTCGCGCGAATACCAGAGGGGCTTGTCCTCGGGGAAATACGGGCCGGTATTGTGTGCAGTAAATCTGCGAAGTAGCTCCGTCGCGTAACCGCCCGCTATGTTGGCCGGAGGTGCAGGCGCGATGGCAACCAGTGCCGCAACCTCATTCGGAATGGTATCGCAGAGCTTCCAACCAACCGTGCCGCTCAAGCTGTGCACAAGCACTACCGCCGGGCCAATCCTCTTCAAAAGCGCAACGTTATCCTCTACAACCCGCTGGAGAGACATGGTTGGAAACTGTTCGGGCATGGGCGAGCGCCCGTGCCCAGGCCAATCCACGACGTAGGTTTTCCAGCCGTGGCGAACGAGATATATGGCCCATCCTTCCCGTCCGTCAGGCGTACTCACATAGCCCGCCCCCGTATGTACGCCGCCGTGAATAAGGACGATCGGAAATTTATGGGTCGGCTTTGCAGGGATGAAATACTCTACATACATCGAGTAGGGCGCAGGTCCGGAAAAGAAATTACCTTCAGTAAACGGCGCCGTCTGCGGCTTCGCAATCGATGCGGCATTGGCCACGACAGCCAAAGCAAGCGCAAAAATGTATAGCTTCGGCTTTAACATGGCTTCCTCTTGATCTAGGTGGAACGAATCCAGCGATCATACCGGACCAGGGATTTCCGTTTTGGCTTCCTAGTCGGTCGATAACGTACACCCGTTCCCGTCAGCGTGCAATACTCCCGGCCGGGTTCTCCTCTTGCGTTAATAGTTTCGTCTCGAACGATTGCTATCGGGAGGCGAGCGCCGCCCCACGCTCCCAGATCTTCTCTGACCTGATCAGCCGGAACGACGGATCTTGGCAGACGCGCTCGGCGTCGTTCATGTCTTCCTATCTCGCCAACCGGCTGGTTCCCAAGGTGGATCAACGATGCCGGGGCCGCTCAAGTGATGTAGACTCTCTCATTCGGCATGGTACAAACACTTGCTCCGGTCATATGAAATACGATCTGGAATACAAAATCCGTGGCTTAGCTTACTGGTTCGAATGCCTAAATCCGCTACGTACAACCATCAGAATCAACGAATTACCCCTGGGATTACAGCTTCATTCTTACAAGCGAGATGCTTTGGGGCGGGGCCTTTATCGTCGGAGATGCCACGAACCGGGCCTTACCAAATTGCTTCTGACCCGCTTCGCCGGTACAACGGAGAGTAGTTTCATAGATGTGGGAGCCAATATTGGGTATTTTTCCTGTCTCATGTCTAAACTTGCTGGACCAACAGGTAAAGTTTTGGCGATTGAGCCTGAGCCCAACAATCTCAAGCTTCTGAAAAACAATGTGAGAATCAATAATTTAACCAACGTAGAGATTCATGCGTGTGCCTCAGGGGCCAGCGAAGGATCTGCAAAGTTGGGGTTGTACAAATCAATCAATCGTGGCCGCCATTCAATGGTTGACTTGGATATGAAATCAATAATTGAGGTTCCGATCAGAAAACTAGATGATCTAACAAGAAAATCCGGGGATGGCCCTAACTCGTGGTCCCTAGTAAAGATTGATGTAGAGGGGTATGAAGCGTTTGTCATAGATGGCGCCAATGAAACTCTGTCCCGCACGGAGATTCTTGTCATTGAGTACTCACCACAGTTTCTGAGAAAAGCAGGAGTTGATCCCGCTTCGCTTTTCGATACGCTTTCCAAGAACTTCTCGCGGATATTTCGCATTGAAAATGCGGATCTGGTTGAAGTCACAGTGGGGGATTGCTTGGGGAGCGAAACGCAGGCCGAATTGGTATTTGAGCGCTAATTAAAAAATGGCCGGGCACAATTTGCTCCTTTAACTCTACGGCCCGAGTTTCAGAGCGCGATTTTGGCCCAACTTCCAAGCGTTTTCCCCGCTCAGAATGAAATCAAAATTGCGTTGCTAGTCCCAATTAGTCCCAAAGCCCCATTTGACGAGAAGAGTGGAGTCGCGTAAGCTGTGACAGTCCAAGGACTAAGAAACATGGGCGGTTAGCTCAGCGGTTAGAGCGTCCGGTTTACACCCGGAAGGTCGTCCGTTCAAATCGGACACTGCCCACCAATTAGGAATCATCACAGCGGGGCCGTAGTTCAGTCGGTTAGAACGCCTGCCTGTCACGCAGGAGGTCGCGAGTTCGAGTCTCGTCGGCCCCGCCAATCTTATCAACATCTTGCGATCCATCACTCTCATCACGTTTAGTTCACTGTAGTAGAAATTGCAGGGACTCCAAACTGCTTTTGGATCATCTCGGCAACCAATTGTGCGTTATAAGTTTCAAGTTTCTTTGCTGCTTCAGCCTTGTGAACATCCGTCGGATGGACGTATCGACTGGTCATCTGCACGGTAGTGTGGCCGAGTAACGCAGCCAGCGTCAAAACATCCACACCGGCCTGAGCCGCTCGCGTCGCGAACGTGTGGCGCAGATCGTACAGCCGGAATTGCTGGAGATCGGCACGCTCGATCGCCGCATCGTGCGCTTTACGGACGCTTCCAATGGGTCGCTCGATGTTCGCTGCCCTGCCAGGTCCTCCAGGAGACCAAAAGACAAAACGACTTCCGGCCGCTTTCGCCAAATCAACCCGCCGTTTCAGAACAGAAGTGGCCTCATCATCGAGGCGGCGGTATAACATTCGTGGGCAGCAGCTGCCAACATCTTCGGATTCCGCCTGATAAACGTTTATCAGGACTTGGCCATGCCGACACATCGATGTTTCACCCGATCTCCGCCCGCCTGTTCTTTGTCGGTGTATCCGTTAGACACCGGTCATCAAGCGAAAGAATGGTGCAACTAGCGCGTCCTTTATCCGCCACCCGTCCTCGCAGCATACTTCGAAACTGAATTTATCTGTGAGATCGAGAAGCGGAACCGAGTCGCAGTCAGTCCGTATGGTTCCTTTGCGTTTTCGAAAATGCCAACTACTTCCACTTTGGCCGGTCGTTGATACTTGAGGATTCCTCTTAGCTTTTTGCCATTCGGTAGGGATTCCCAATTTGCCGGCAAGATTGCTTGTGTCGTGACGTCGTAACCTTCCTTCGGTACACACTCTGCCCCAAACAGTGTGAGCACGTGTTCGCTAGGCCAGAGAATCACCTCAACGGAAAGGACTTGGCCATAAAAGTTGGTGGGAGACGCGACCACGTCACAGAAATCTACCTTGCTTGGTTCTCTCTGTGACTGAGCTCCCGCAAATGTTGCCGCGAGAATGACCAGAATTGCGAGATTAATTAAAAAGAACGACCAGAATTCCTTTCGCCATGTCCGCCCGGCAAATACCGCATACTTTCTTAAAGGCTGGAAATACCACTTCATAATTCCTTCACTTTACACCACAAGTGAGCCAAGTCCCGATAAGTCGGGCTTATCGGAATCTGGCTTTCTGCTCCGCGCTGGTTTGGGCCACATTCCGCCGGACTTCTCGGGATGTGGCCGACCTGCGATGCCATGTTTCGCGGATGATCCGGGAATTTCCCAACAAATTTCCAACTCATCGGCGGGCAAATCTCGTCCGAGGATAACCTCCGAGTAGGCGACCATCCGTCTAGAGCGGATCCGGATAAGACGCGACTTCAAACATCAGACGCACAAACTGGGCCTTGGTAGACCCCGATATAAAGTTCCTGGCAGTCCTTCCGTAGTGCCGGTCTGCTGTCTCTGCGATCACAACTTGTCCCCATTGTAATCGAAGGTCGTTGCTTTGTGTTGGTTCAGCCTGAAATGGAGAGAGGACGCTTTCCGTTAGTGAGTATTTCGCCCTTCGGGCGGGGATTTTCAAGGCATTGGGGTCTACCGATCCGATGAGGATTTGGAAGCAGCGCAAGGAACAGGTCCCGGCGCTG
>JBGPPL010000021.1:0-66820 GCA_041488495.1 Terriglobia bacterium | reverse complement strand
CCCTTTCCGCGTTCTCTATGGGCGGGGCGACCGGTTCAGCTGCGATGATGCCCTTGACGAGCTTCGGCCGGGCATCTGCGACCACCCAGCCAGAAGATGCTACCCCCGAGTGGAGTAGCAGGATGACCGGTTGGCCGATCAAATCTACCAATTCCACGATGTCGTCCGCGGTAAGTCTCTCCATGCCTCCGCCCGTCGGACTCTGGGTGTCGGTCTTGGCGAAATAATCAAACATAGGGTCGCCCATTTTGCCTTTGTTCGGCCCGTTGCCCGGCCATTGCGTATTCTTCTTGGCCTGCGGCCAACTGCTCTGCGGAGTCGCGGGTGGACGGCCAGTCGACCAGACCTCTTCCATTAATGGGCCGGAACGAGGGGGGGCCAGATCGCCGTCAATGCCCGGAACATAGGCCGAACGTCCTCGCGCCGGAAGATCCATCATGTAAACGGTGTAGCCCTGGTTGACGAAGTCATAGGCCCAGCCCGGCCGTCCGTCTGGTGTTTGCAGCAAGGCTATGTTGGTTTGCCCTCCCCCTGCTTGTATGAACAGGATCGGATACTTGTACCGGATCTTCTTAGGTACCCACACTTCAACATACATGGCACCACGCATCATTTCCTTGCCGGGCTCCCCCGCCCACTTGCCGCCCACATAGAAATGGCCCTGGCGTCCGATGTTGGCGGTAGAAAACGTCGGGACCGATGTCAGAGGGATAGCTACGGTGGCATTCTGGGCGTTCGCTCCGAACCAGCCGCTGACAAGAACTGCGGCCAGCGCTGAAAGTACCGCACTCGATATCTTTCGATTCATGACATCTTCCCCCTGTTTGTTCTCCCTAGAATTTCCATGTTGGAATTTCGCGTTAAATCTACGATTGGGCTAATACAACGCGGCACGCAAAATTGTCAACCGGTATTTCCCAACACCGGAATTTCCCGGCACTTCGATAACGATATTGTGGAAAGTTGGGGAGAGGGAGTATTGTAGCGTCACCGTTTGGATGGAGGTTTCTGGGAGGCACTCATGGCTATCACAAAGACTAGATCGTCTCGTCGGTCCTTCCTGCTAGGCGCAGCCCCGATCGTTGCGGGAGGGCTCGCGACACTTGGTCTTGCGGGCGACGCGCTCGCCGGACAGGGCGGTCAGGCGCAGGGCACGGCGAGGCCCGAAAAAGGCAAGATCTGGAGCAAAGATTACTGGGCGCAGAAGGGTGACGTGAAGCTATACATGTTTCGCAAGCGCTCAAGTGCGCCGCAGGCTGGAAAGTCAGCTTTTCCCGTGCTGTTTCTCGTCCACGGATCTTCCAATTCATCACGGTCGAGCTTCGACCTGACTGTGCCGGGGCATGGCGAGTATTCGATGATGGACAAGTTTGCCGGATATGGTTTCGATGTCTGGACGATGGATTTTGAGGGCTACGGCAGGTCCAGCAGGACCGAGGGCAATTCGGATATTGCCTCGGGCGTCGAGGACTTGAAGGCTGCGGTGGAGGTTGTCGCGCGCGAAACGGGGCAGGAGCGCTTTCACTTTTTCGGTGAATCATCAGGTGCGCTGCGCGCCGGAGCGTTCGCGATGGTGCGCCCGGACCGCATCAATCGGCTGGGGCTTGCGGCTTTCACTTACACGGGCCAGGGATCGCCCACACTGGCCGACCGCGCCAAACAGGTCGAGTTCTACCGCACGCACAACCGGCGTCCGCGTGATCGGGAGATGATCCGCAGTATCTTCACGCGCGATAAGGTGGGTACCACCGATCCAGCGGTTGCTGAAGCGATGGCTGATGCCGAGATGCCGCTCGGCGACACAGTCCCGACTGGAACCTACCTGGATATGACGGCCAACCTGCCCGTGGTCGATCCGCTCAAGGTGCAGGCCCCTGTGCTGATCGTGCGCGGCGAGTTCGACGGGATTGCCACACAAGAAGACCTGCTCAACTTCTACCAGAAACTCCCGCACGGGGACCGTCAGTTCGCGATTCTACCCGGCGCTGCTCACGCCCTTGGGTTGGGCATCAATCGCCAACAATTGTGGCACGTCATGCGGGCGTTTTTTGAAATGCCGCCGCGCCTTGACAGCCTCAAGACAAGTTAGACGTCAGCGATTGTTTCCGCAGAGGCTCTCGACTTCACGCTGCAGGTTTTCGTCCAGTTGTGCCTGACCCCGGCTGGCCGCCGAGCAAATCTGCCCCGACGTCAGTCCCACCGCGCCGCGCAGGTCGGCGCCTTGCAGGTTCGCGCCGCCAAGGTCCGCTCCGCGCAGGATGGCTCCCTGGAGGTCGGCGCCGCTCAAATCGGATTTCCGGAGATCGGCGTCCGTGAGAATGGCCAGGGAGAAGTCCGCCTGATTCAGCCGGGCGTTGCCCAACTTGGTGGAGGTCAAGTAGGCTTCCTGAAGATTCGCCATTGTAAGATTAGCGTTTTCGAAATTCGCCTCACGGAGATCCGCTTGTTTCAAGCTCGCCCTCTGCAGAAGCGCAATCCGTAAGTCCGTCTTGTAGAGACTTGCGCCATCGAGCGTGGCGTCGAGAAGGGTCGCGCCGGAAAGAACGGCGGAAGACAGATTTGCGTCCCGCAGATTGGCCCGGTTCAAGTTGGCGTTTCGCAAATCCGCTTCCTGGAGCGACGCACGGTTCAGCTTTGCGCGATCAAGAACGGCAAACCGCAAGTCAGCCTGGCGGAGATTCGCTTCCCGCAGATCCGCTTCCGACAGATATGCATTCCGCAGATCGGCCTGCCAGAGGCGGGCCTTGGCGAGGAAGGCGGCATACGCCTGGATGTAGCGGAGTTTGAGCCGATTGAGGTTGGCCCCTTTGACGAGGGCGATTTCCTCATCTCGACCTGACCACGGGGAAGGCTTCGTCGAAACATCCGCTTCGGTCAATTGCGCATACGGGTTGTAACCGACAGTCCACAGAGCATCGGCTGCCCACGTCTTGATCCCGGAATTGCCAGATTCCGCTGTTCGGCCAAAGCCGTGAGGGGCGCCCTGGATAGTCCCGAAGGAGAGCAGGAAAAGAATGAGACCGATTCCGAGCGGTGCGGCCATCTGGAGCATCGCAGTTCTTCGGCCTGAAGACTTCTTTGCGTTTGCAGGCCGCAGCGAATCGGCTCCGAATGCTTTCCCAACCATCCTGGGAAAGTTCATGGCCGCGGTGATGGCTCCAGCCACCAGCAATACCTGAGCCGTCGTGCCGCGCAAGTCTTCGAGCGTAAGATACCGTCCCCAGAAAAGAAGAATCGTTGCGGGTGCCACCCAATACAACAAAAGCATAGCGATCCCCGCCTCCAGAAAATCCAGCGGGGAACGGGTGCTCCTCAGCCATTTGGAGTACCTGCGCGCAGACCACCTCGCGAACCAGGGGAGGCACGTGTCCAGGCTCCGCCCGTCCGGGAAGATTGCCGGCAATTGCGCTGCGCCGTCCCACAGACGCTGCAAGTAGAGATGGAAACAAACGTACAAACTGAGAATCACCACCGGGCCGAAAAGATAAAATGGGATAAACGGCAAGTCCGCTTGCAAACCGAAAAACGGCAAGGCGGGGGTGTTCTTCAAAAGTTGGGAATCTCGGGTCGTGAAAACCCTTAACCATGCGAGCCCGTCGAGCATCAACATCGCAACCAGGAGCCAGCCGGCTCTGTAGGCCACTTCTCTCACATGCTTCAAACCCTCGAACGGAGAAGTGGATTCGGGAAGGACGGAACCAAACAGGTTTGCGCCGGCGAGTTGCCGGCTGAGGAGCCCTGTCGCGCCATCGAGCCTGGCGGCCTGAAGATTTGCCTGCTGGAACACCGTGCCCAGCAAGTTGGCGTCCTGCAGGTTCGCCTGGAGTAAGCTCGCCCCCCGTAAATCCGCCAGCATTAGATCAGCCCGTTTCAGGATTGCCTTATTGAAGATTGCGTCCTGGAGCCTGGCATCGATCAGATCTGCGCCATTGAGATTCTCGCGTGAAAAGTCCGCTTGTATTCCGGCGTCACCGCCCGAATCGAGCCAATCGCCGTGCTGTTCCAGGATTTCCGCCAAGCCCCGGATGGCAATAGGGCTCGCGCAATCTTTCTCGGGAGTCGATGTCTTCACAGGTTCGGCGGCTGTTTCCACGTTTCGACCCCTGAAATTCTGACACAGTTCGGAAGTAGCAGGATGCGCCCCTGCCCGGCCAACAAGAAGCACATTTCGTGCAAGAAAGATCTTGTACCGGAAGACCGGGCCGGGTCACCTGTCCAAAGGCCCAAGATTTGTACAGGCCATCCCGGTCTCTCGCCAGGCGCTCAAAGCGTCTTTTTCTCAGGACGAGCCAGCAAGGTATCGAGATCCAGGCTAGGCTGGGCCTTGCGAGCGATCTCGATGGCGCCTTTGAAATGGGCCCCGTCTTCGATCATAATTCTCGCGGTCGTCAAATTGCCCACGACGGAGCCGTGTTTCTTGATTTCGATGCGGCCGCTTGCCAGGAGATTGCCGCTCACGTCGCCATAGACGATCACCTCGGAGGCGGTAATTTCGCCGTTGACATGCGCGTTCTGGCCAACGGTGAGCCGGTGGTCGCCCAGCGAGATCGGTCCGTCCACCTTGCACTCCACCTGGAGATCCTCGGCACCGGAAATTTGTCCTTTAATCTTCAATTCTGGTCCCAGCCACGCAGGTGCGCGCGTAGCGGATCCATGAATGCGTGGAGCTTCCACGGCATTTTTCGCAGGCGCGGTCACGGGCGCAAGCGCGGGTTCAGGGAGTGTGCCCACCCCGGTTCCCGGCGTCGTGCCGGGAGGATAAGACGATTGCTTGTTGGTCCACATGACACCCTCCTGGGGTTTGAAATGGGGTTGACGGTCATTGACTGGGTTGCAATCAGTCTAGGTGCACACGGCAGCCGGAAGCAAGGGCGGAACGCTGTCGTGTTGTCCGCATCGTCACGTCGTCACTGCGGTGACGGGCGGCATTACCCGGGGGGTACCGGACGCGGCTGCAGAAATCCTCCTGGGGGCGGCGGCACGGGCTGTGTACCTGGAGGGGGAGGGGGTTGCGTGGGCGCGACGACGGGAGGCGGCGTGAATGGTGCGGGAGGAGAGGAAGGCTCTCCATGCCCTGCGTAAATCGCATGCGGATTGCGCGGCGGCAGGCGCAATGCACGCGGAGTGATGATGATGAGCGTCTCGGTATCTCTTGTGTCCGCGGTACGTTCCCCGGTCAAGTACCCTACATCGGGGGCCGTCGCGGCCCAGGGCAAACCGCTGATGGTTCGC
This sequence comes from Terriglobia bacterium, assembly GCA_041488495.1. Lineage (GTDB taxonomy): Bacteria > Acidobacteriota > Terriglobia > Acidiferrales > UBA7541 > Palsa-360. Next base: position 61,588 of record JBGPPL010000021.1, on the reverse strand, counting down.
GATTCGCTGGACTCGACAATTCCCGAAAGGACCGAAGTTTGGTTTTCGCGCAGCCGAATGGTTTGGTCGATTGTGCGATTGCTGAGAACGGGAATGCCGTTGATAGCCGTGCCGGAAAGGCTGCGGATATCGAACTCGAGATGCAGCGTCACCTCGTCGTCACCATGCAGCCGCGGTGTCGCCTTCAGCTTCAAACCCAGGTCCACATATTCCGAGGATGGATACGCGGATTGTGAGGAAGCGGAAGAAGGATTCGAAAGTTGCAGCGTGTTGAGCGTGACGGTCACCGAATTTGAGGACTCATTCGCAGCTATGACGTCCAACGTCCCGTCGCCGTTCAGGTCCGCGGCAGCCACGGCTACGGGCGCGTTACCGGTGGGCAAGATCACAGGGGACGTAAACGTACCGTTTCCGTTGCCGACGAGAATACTCAGTTGATTGCCTGTCTCGTCCGCAACGGCAAGGTCCGGATTCCCCTCTCCCGTGAAATCGGCGGCCACGATTCCCACAGGACCGGATCCGGCCGGGAAATCGGTATGCGGGCCAAACGTCCCGTCACTATTGCCCAGCAGAATAGAAACCGAGTTGCCAGCGGTGTCCGTCTGATGGGCCACGGCGAGATCCGGGCGCCCGTCACGGTTGAAATCTGCGATCGTGACACCCTCGGGCCCGTTACCGGTAGGGTAGTCGGTCTTCGGGTCAAACGTCCCGTCGGCCTTCCCGAGCAAGCCCCTTCCAAGCAGGATGGAAACCGTGTTGTCCGAATTGTTGGTCACCGCAAGGTCCAAAAAACTGTCGGCGTTGAAGTCGGCGGACGCGATCGCCACTGGCGCCACGCCCACGAAATAATCCGTCTTTGTTCCAAATGTTCCATCTTGCGTTTGTGTGCCAGGCGTCCTGTTGCCGAGCAAAATCGATACCGTGCCGGCAGTCGTGCCGTCGCCATGGTTGACGACGGCAAGGTCTGGCTGTCCGTCACCATCGAAATCTTGGGCCAGCAGAGCGACCGGATCAGGCCCCGTCGTGTAGGTCACAGGCGCGGCAAAATTTCCATGGCCGTCACCAAGCAGGATCGCTACCTTATTGACGCCTGCACCTGAATCCGTCACGGCGATATCCATGTTGCCATCGTCGTTGAAATCGCCCAGGGCAATCGCCGAAGGCGATGTGCCGACCGTAATCGGGCTAGGCGTTCCGAACGTGCCATCGCCGGCACCGAGAAAAATCGAGATCGTGCCGTCGCCGTGATTGGCGACGACCAGGTCCTGGTGTCCGTCCTTATTGAAATCGGCGGTTGCCAGCGCGACCGGGGCGTTGCCCGCAGTGTAATCTTTCCGGGGCAACAGACCGGAAAGGATTCCCGCCGCAAGCGCTGTCGTCGATGAGGTCAGGCTGGACGAAAGCAATCCCAATGAAATTGGAAAGCGATCGCCGACGAAAAATGTGGCTGCTTTTCCATCCTGCGCGCGCAACAGGATGCGCCGCGCGCTGCGCACCGCGTTGAGTGTCTGGCCAAAATTCGCGCTGGCGCCAGGCACCGTCGCGAGAAATATCGTCTTGCCACCCCCCAACGCGATCAGTGGCGGCAGCACAGATCCCAAGCCGCTTGCTGCCGCTCCCAGCGCGCTGCTGCTGCCGAAGATGCTTTGCAGAATTTGTATCAGCGTCCCGTTGTTCTGCGCCTGCTGGAGCTGCCGGATTGCCTCCTGGCTGAGCGTGAATACTTTTGAAGATGTCGGCGGCGTAATGCCTAGTTGATGCGCGGCATCGCGGTCTACCTGGAGGATTTCAATTTCGAGCATCATCTCGCCATGCGGCTGCTCGATTTGTTCGAGGATCGCTTGTGCCAGCGCGACGTTCTCTTCTGTGCTCCGCAGTGTGAGAGTTCGCGCGGCGGTATTAAGCTGTGTCCGGGTAATCCCGGTGATTTCGCGGATCATCCGGACGGTTTCGTTCATTTCATCCGTCGTGACTGAAGCAGGCAGCGCCAGGCTCTTTTCGACTTCGAGGGCATACTCCCGCACCTTCTGGACGCTATCGTCCGTAACGAACAGAGTATGTTCATCCACGACGCGCGTGAACGTGCGCGTCTGGCGCGACAGAACCATCAAGGTTGTTTCGAAGTCCACTTTCGGCGCGCGGAAACGTAGGGAGCGGTCGGGCAAATCCCCGTCAAACGCTATCGTCACACCGAATTGCCGCCCCACCTCTTCATAGGCGCCGCGTGTCGTGCCCCGGTAATCGAAGTCCCGCGTCCCCGGCTTGGGATTGAGGCGCGGGAGACCGGCGATTCTTGGCCCCTTCTCCGGCGTCACGCGGGGGGAATCCGGAGCCAGCTCCGCCAGACGCTCACGCGCAATCGCGTAATTGGGATCGATTTCAAGAGCGTGCATGAGCAGTTCGCGCGCGCCGGCGGTGTCTCCAGCAAGCACTTGCCGTTCGGCAAGATCGGCGAGCCCTTGGATCAACTGGAAGCGGGCGTGTTCCCTCAATAGCGGGTATTCCTTGTTCGCCGGAGCGTAAGTGGCCGCCTCGGAAAATGCGGTGTAAGCTGCCTTCCAGTCGCCGGCCTGTTCCGCACGGCGTCCTGCCTGATAGGCGTTCTGCGCACGATTTTTTTCGGGTCGAGAGAGAGACATTTCACGAGCCTTGACCTTGGGAACGGCTGAGGGGGTCGACGCAGCGCCGCCGGGGGATTGTGGGCTCGCGGAAGCCGCGACCAGTAAGGCCGCAAGGGTCAGAGATAAAACAGGCTTAACCCCGATTGCTGGCAGGCTGTTGGCCCGTGCGAGCAGGAAGCGGCATCGTGAGTAAGGCGTAGCCATCCCCATCTAGATGCTTATTCTACCTGTAGCAGTCGCCCGAGGCGGTAAAATCCTTGACGATCCGTCGCGGGGCGTGTAGACTGGGAGTTCTAGTTGCTACTGGGTTGCAACTGGATGCGCGCCCTACGGGCCCCACAAAGGACACGCCGTTTGCTCTCCTCATTTCTGATCGCTCTTCGGGAAGGCGTCGAAGCCGCTCTGGTCGTCGGCATCGTACTCGTCTATCTGAATCGCACGGGACGCGCGGCCCTGGCGCGCTGGGTCTGGGGTGGTGTGGCGGCAGCAGCTGCCTCCAGTCTCGCCGTCGCCATCGCGCTCAAACGGTGGCAGATTAGCGAGGATGGATTTGAAGGTCTGCTGCTGCTCATCGCAGCGCTTTTCATCGTCACGATGATTTTCTGGATGAACCGTGTGGCGCGCCACCTGAAAAAGGAAATCGAGCAACGTGTAGAGGTCTATGCGGCAAAGAGTACGTTCGCCGCGGGGCTTGGCCTGGCCACATTTGTCTTCCTCATGGTGCTCAGGGAAGGGGCCGAGCTGGCGTTAATCCTGCGCGCCGTGGAACTTTCGAGCGAAGGGCTTGCCGTATGGATCGGCACGAGCCTGGGTCTGGGCGTGGCGATTGCCGTTGGATGGTTCTTTTTCCAGGGAACGGTGAAAATCTCCCTGGGGAAGTTTTTCGCGGCCACAAGCACGATTCTCATTCTTGTGGCCATTCAGCTCGCGCTGACCGGCATTCATGAATTGAGCGAGGCGATGTGGCTGCCGTCGAGCAGGATTGAGATGGCATGGATCGGCCCGATCATACGCAACGAAGTTTTCTTTTTCAGCGTCATTCTCGGCGCAGCGGCGTTGCTGGTCCTGCGCGAATGGATGGCCGCCCGCGGCCTGGCCGTTTCGAATGTTTCCGACGCCGCGGAACGGCGGCGTCTGGAGTGGGAGCGCCGCAAGCAGCGCCGCTGGGCCTTTGCTTCGGTGTTTACCTGCACGGCCGTCATTTTGATTCTTGCCGCTGAGTTTGCCTACACTCGGGTTACGGCGACGACCGAGGCGCGCGCGATTGAAGCCGCCGGCAACGAGGTTCGCATTCCTCTTGCTGAGGTGAATGACTCAAATCTGCATGTCTACAGCGTCGACGCCAATGGGACAAGCCTGCGCTTTCTTGTGATCCGTAAACCCAACGGGAGCTGGGGCACGGCGCTGGATGCTTGCCTGATCTGCGGTATGGCCGGCTATCGCCAGGATGGTTCGAACGTGGTCTGCCGCAACTGCGCTTCCGCCATCTACATCCCGACCATCGGGCAAGCGGGCGGATGTAATCCGGTCGGCGTTCCCTCGCGAACAGAAAACGGCGCGCTTGTGATTGATGTCTCGACGCTCGCCGAAGCGAGGAGCCGAGTCTCTCATTAGTATCCTGAGTTGGATATGGACTGACAAAGTCATCCGCTTCAGGAAAGATTTGTGGGTCGGACCTTCAGGGCCGACAATAAGGGTGGGCAGAAGAAGGGCTTTTAAGCCCTGAGACTTCAGGGGCTAAAGCCCCGCATGTCGAAGGCGATCAATGTCGGAGCTTAAGCTTCGAGCCACAAACAGAAGAATCATTTATTGAAGGATTCCGGCCAGACTATGTTTTTTCGTATTGTCAGCGATTCGTTTGCGCGCAAGCCACGCCGAAAGGCGCTGGAGGCTGCCGCGCTTGCGCTTGGCATGGCGGTAGCGACGGCCACGCTGGAGGTGGCGCTCGACGTCGGCGACCGCCTCGCGCACGAATTCCGTTCTCTTGGCGCAAATCTGCTCGTTACGCCTGCGACGGATACGCTTCCTCTCGAAATCGGCGGCGTCGATTACCGTCCCGTGGATGCCGGCGCTTACTTGCCCGAGGGCGAGCTCGGCAAGCTCAAAACAATTTTCTGGCGCAATAACATCGTGGGATTTGCTCCATTCCTCGACGTTCCGGTGGAGATTGCACCGGCATCTGCGCCCAAAAATCAAACTCCGGGCGCAGGCTTGCGTGGAACCTCGCGAGAAACATTGATCGGCACGTGGTACAGCCACACCGTCGATGTTCCCGACGGCAGCAAATTCGTCACAGGTGTTTCCTCGACCGATCCTTGGTGGCATGTCGATGGCCGATGGTTTGCCGATGACGCGGAAGAATCCCTGATCGGCACGGGGCTTGCCCGCCGCATGGGTCTGCGTGTGGGAGGCAAGATCACAGTCCGCGCTGGGGAGCGCGCGCGCACACTTACCGTCACGGGCATCGTTTCGACCGGTGGCCGCGAAGACAACGCCATCCTCGCGCCATTGCAAGTTGCCCAAGATCTTGCCGGCCGTTCCGGCCGGTATCGCCGCCTGCTGGTCAGCGCGCTGACCAAGCCGGCGGACGCGTTCTCGGAACGCGATCCCGCTATGATGACGCCGGTCGAATACGACCGCTGGTATTGCAGCCCGTATATTTCCTCGATTTCGCACCAGATGCAGCAGGAACTGCCGGGGATCGAAGTCCGTGCGATACGACAAGTGGCCGAGGGAGAAGGCCGAATCCTCACGCGGGTTGGCAGCCTGATGTGGCTGGTGACGTTCGCTGCGCTGTTTGCCGCAGCGCTTGCCGTGGGCGCCACGTCCGCAACCACGGTGCTCGAGCGGCGCTCTGAAATCGGATTGATGAAGGCGCTAGGCGCGAGCCATCGCGCGGTCGGCGCATTTTTTCTTGCCGAGCAACTGCTCCTGGCCCTGATCGGTGGAATTGCAGGCTACGCGATCGGTCTGGGACTGGCGCGAGTTCTCGGGATTGGGATTTTCGGGATTGCTCCTGCCGTTCGATTGATTCTATTCCCCATCGTGCTCGCCCTGGCCGCCGTTGTGGCGCTGCTTGGCAGCTTGGTGCCGCTCGGACGCGCATCGCGCGTCGATCCCGCCCCAGTATTGCGGGGAGAGTGAAGGCGTGACGTCCCCCTCCCACTCGATGTTCTGGCGAATCTTCCGTCAACTGCTCCGCGCGAGCCGCGGGCGGCTCACGGTCGCTCTGATCGCTCTTTCGAGTGGAGCTGCGATTTCCTCGGCGCTTCTGAATATCAATCTGGACGCGGAGCAGAAACTGACGCATGAATTTCGCACGCTCGGCGCCAACGTGGTGGTCGCGCCGCCTTCGGCCGGCAGCGATGCTGCGCTGGCGGATGCCGCCGTCATGGAACGCATCGCTGGGCTACGCGCCCCACAACTGGCAAGCGCGGCGCCTTATCTCTACGTTGCCGCAAATGCCGGCACGCAGCCCATCATTTTGGCCGGCACGTGGTTTGACCAGGTGGTGAAGATGAATTCGTGGTGGAAGGTGGAAGGCGAATTGGTCTCCTCCCGCGATGACCGATTGCATTGCCTGATAGGCCAGTCCGCGGCGCGCCAACTTAGGCTTGTGCCCGGGAGTCAGATTGATTTGCGCGCCGGCGATCACGACGTTTCGCTCACTGTCAGCGGAATCGTCACGGCAGGCGACGCTGAGGATAATCAAATTTTCACGAGTCTTGACGTTGCGCAGAATCTTGCCGGCTTGCCCGGCCGCGTGAGTCTCGTCCAGCTGAGCGTTTCGGGAACGCCTTCCGAGATTGAGGCATTTACGAGCCGCCTGGCCAGCACCTTGCCCGGCCTTGACGTTCGTCCGGTGCGCCAACTTGCCGCGGCCGAGGGATCGATTCTGGGGCGGATTCGCGGCCTGATTTTCTGGACGATCACCCTCATCCTTGTGCTCACAACGCTCGGTGTGCTTGCATCGATGGCCGCGCTTGCCATGGAGCGCAGCCGGGACGTCGGCTTGATGAAGGCGCTCGGGGGGTCCGTGTCGCGAATCATGCGCCTGTTTCTCACCGAGGCCGCCACCCTCGGGGTAATCGGCGGCACAATCGGATTTGCGATCGGCGTCGTGCTCGCGCGGTGGATCGGAGGTCGCGTGTTCGGCGTTGCCATTTCGCCGCGCCTGGTCGTCTTTCCCATTACAGTTGCTCTAGCGGTAGCTGTGGCGCTGATGGGTGCGTTCCCGCTGCGGCTGCTCGGACGCGTGCGCCCGGCAGAGATCTTGCGAGGAGAATGATGGCGCCTCTGGTCCAGGTCGAACATCTCGAAAAGCGCTTCGACGCCGTCCGCGCTCTCGATCGCGTAAGTTTTGAGATCGAGGCCGGCGAGTGGATCGCCATCATGGGACCGTCTGGCTCCGGCAAGACGACGCTGATCAATATTCTCGGAGGTCTCGACCACCCTACCTCAGGGCGCGTCGTGGTGGACGGCATGGAGATCGGCCAGCTCGGTGAGCGTGAGCTGACCCGATATCGCTCCGAGAAAATCGGTTTCGTCTTCCAGCAATTTCACCTTGTACCGTATCTCACGGCGCTTGAAAACGTCATGCTGGCGCAATACTTCCACAGCATCACGGATGAAAATGAGGCCGCGGAGGCGCTGCGCCGCGTTGGCCTGCGGGACCGGCTGGAGCATCTTCCGGCGCAGCTTTCGGGTGGTGAGCAGCAACGCGTGGCCATCGCGCGGGCGTTGATCAATCATCCGAAACTCATTCTGGCCGATGAGCCCACCGGCAATCTCGATGAAGTCAACGAGACCATTATCCTGAACCTGCTGCGCGAACTGCATTCCGCCGGGCACACGATTCTCGTCGTTACGCACTCCCAGGCCATCGGAAACCTCGCGGACCGCCGTATTGAGCTGGAACACGGGCGTCTTGCGCGAATCACCGCTCCTTCCTCGGCAGACGAGGAAGGTTTCGACCACGTGCTGGAGCAGATCTGGATGTGCGGAGAGAATGGCGCGGCGGCGCGCACGGACCACATCCGGCGAGACTCTTTGGGGGACCCGGCAGGAACTCTCAGCCGAATGGCGGATCTTGCTTTGATCGAAATCCACGATTCCGAAATCCGCTTCACGGAAAGCGGCAGCCGCCGCGCGCGTGACGTCGTTCGCCGCCATCGTCTCGCCGAGCGTCTTCTGACCGACACATTTTCAATGGACACTCCGGCGGCCCATTCCGAGGCGTGCAAGTTCGAGCACATCATCAGTCCCGACCTCGACCAAAAAATCTGCACGTTCCTGAACCATCCCGAGACCTGCCCGCATGGGTATGCAATCCCGCAGGGAAAGTGTTGTCCCCCGCGATGAGACTGGACGCGATTTTAACGGGACCCTGCAGCCAGAATCGGAGAAGGCTTCTGCTAAGATAGCCGCGCGATGCCGTTACCTCTCAATGAAAGAAGAAAACCCGCCAGTGTAAAGGTGCACGTGTCCTCCGGGGCCGGCGTCGACATCGCGTGGTCCGACGGCCACGCCAGCCATTACGGCTTCGCATATCTCCGGGAAAAGTGTCCGTGCGCGATGTGCAACGATGAGCGGCAGAAGAAGGAAGCTCTGGCGCAAGCGGCGCCCGGATTAAGTTCCGCGGCGCTTCCCATGTTCAAGCCAAAACCCAGCGCTCGTGCGGCTCATGCCGTCGGCAACTACGCTCTGCAGATCGATTTCAATGACGGGCACGGTACGGGCATCTACAGCTTCGACTATTTGAGGACGATCTGCCCGTGTGAGGCGTGCGCACGCGAGTATCGAACAGCGCCGGACTTATCGCGTCTGTAAGATTTTCTGTTGAAAGTGTGGGGAGAAAGGGTGTCTCCAGGTTCCACGACCCCAGCGGGAATCGAAGAGAGGAGATACCCGATGTCACTTTAGCTAAATGGAAGACTAATACTGGGGGAGTTGATCGAACAAGCCTGGCAACAGGTGGAAGGGCAGACCCGGGAGATGTTGAAGCGGACGATGGCGGCACCGCTTGCGCACCACCAACCTGGGCGATGGCTGGTTCAAACACCTGCGTCGCTATCTGGGTCGCTTCCCAGTCTGTCGCAACGCCGAGCACGTCTTGGGCCGTTTTCTGCTCGCCACCGAGCAAATGCATCGCTAGAGAGGCTTTCCATGACCCGGAGCACCCTGTATTCTATTTTCGACAGAATTGCTGGACAGTGCCCCAGAATCCGGATGGGTTCAAAACAGCGGCGAATCCCTGTATAGTTTAACAATGCCACTCAGCACCCGGACACGGCGGCGATTTCGGTTTGTGCGCACGCGTGTGCGCGAACTGCTCGGCGTCGTGAAGGGGCTGCTATCGACGCGGCATCCGCTGCTGGTGCACATCATTCCGATCCGGCGGTGCAATCTTGCCTGCACGTATTGCAACGAATTCGATGATTTTTCGGAGCCGGTCGACATCGTGGAAATGTTCCGGCGGATCGATCGTCTGGCGGAGATGGGCACCGCCGTCATTACGATCAGCGGCGGCGAGCCGCTGCTGCATCCGGAGATGGACCAGATCATCGCGCGCATGCGCAACCACGGAATCCTTACGGGGATCATCACGAACGGCTACCTGCTTACCGCCGAGCGCATCGAGCGGCTGAACCGCGCGGGGCTCGAGTACCTGCAGATCAGCATCGATAACGCGATGCCCGATGAGGTTTCAAAGAAAAGCCTCAAGGTGCTCGATCAGAAATTGAAGTTGCTGGCCGAGCACGCCGTATTTCAGGTGAACATCAATTCGGTGCTGGGCAGCGGGGTGAAAAATCCAGAGGACGCGCTCGCGGTCGCTCGCCGCGCGCGGGAGCTGGGCTTCACCAGCACCGTGGGCATCCTGCACGACGGCCAGGGACAATTGAAGCCGCTCGGAACCCGAGAGACCGAAATCTTCGAAGAGATCATGGCGATGGGCAAGCGGTCGTTTTCACGTCTCAATCGCTTCCAGTACAACATCGCGAAAGGAAAGCCGAACGAATGGCGATGCCGCTCCGGCTCGCGCTATCTCTACATCTGCGAGGATGGATTGGTGCATTGGTGCTCGCAGCAGCGCGGGTATCCTGGAGTGCCGCTTGAAAAATACACGGCTGAAGACCGCCGCCGCGAATATTTTACGAGGAAACATTGCGCGCCGCGCTGCACGGTGTCCTGCGTGCAGCAGATCGCCGTCGTGGACAATTGGCGCGGCCCGCAAACACTGAAGCCGGTCGCAGCGCCGCCCTCCTCTTCCGAATCGCTCGTGCAACTCACCCGCGCCGGCTCACCGCCGCAGAACTAACTTCTCGCTCTTAAGAGTCGGTGATTTGGGACCGCACCGGCAGGCTTCACCCCAGCCGCGGGTTGAGCACGCGTGCCAGCATTTTGGCGAAGGGCAACGGCAATCCTGCGCTGCTGCAGCACTTCGTTCAGAACTTCCGTGAGTGTTCGTCTCCCCAGCGTTCGATGACGACCTTCTTATCCGTGTAAAACTCGATGGCATCGCGTCCCTGTCCGTGCATGTCACCGAAGAAGCTGTCTTTCCATCCACTGAACGGGAAATAAGCCATGGGCGCGGCTACACCGATATTGATGCCGATGTTGCCTGCTGGCGCTTCGTAACGGAATCGGCGTGCCGCCGCCCCGCTCGAGGTGAAAAGCGAAGCCTGGTTGCCGTACGCACTGCGCTCTAAGAACGCCAGCGCTTCGTTCATGTCGTTGGCGCGGACTAAGCTCAGTACCGGACCAAAGATTTCCGTATCGGCCAGCTCACTTGATGCCGGCACTTCGTCCAGAATCGTTGGATTTACAAAATTTCCTGACTCGTGTTTCGGGATCTTGGCATTCCGGCCATCGAGAAGGACCTTTGCTCCTTGCTTTTCACCAACTCCGATCAGAGACTCGACTCGCAACTTGCTCTGCGGGGTGATGACCGGCCCCATCTGCACGCCTTCTTCCAGGCCATTGCCCACCCGCAACGACGCGGCAGCTTCGGTAATGGAGTCCCGAAAACTCTTTTGCGCCTCACCTATCGTGACCGCGACCGAAACTGCCAGGCAACGCTGGCCAGCACATCCAAAAGCACTGTCGCTGATGATCTGGGTAGCCATTTTCATATCGGCATCTGGCAGGACAATAACGTGGTTCTTCGCGCCACCTTGGCACTGCGCTCGTTTCCCGTTGGCACCGGCACGTGCATAAACGTATTTCGCGACTGGAGTCGAACCTACAAAGCTGATGGCGCGGACTTTGGGGTGATCCAGGAGTGCGTCTACCACGCCTTTCCCGCCATTCACCAGATTGACGACCCCTTTGGGCAATCCGATCTGGTCGAGCAGCTCAAACACTCGCATCATGGTGAGCGGCACACGCTCGGACGGCTTCAATACGAATGTGTTGCCGGTCGCAATGGCGTAGGGCAGGAACCAGAACGGAATCATCCCGGGAAAATTGAATGGCGTGATCGCAGCCACAACCCCCAGCGGCTGGCGGATCATCATCTCGTCAACGCCGCGAGCGACATCTTCGAGGTTGTAGCCCTGCATCATCATCGGGATGCCGCAAGCCACTTCCACATTTTCGATAGCCCTGCGCAGCTCCCCCTTGCCCTCGGCAAACGTCTTGCCGTTTTCCTGCGTAATGATGCGGCCTAGCTCGTCCAAATGATCTTCGAGCAGCTGCTTCAGCTTGAAGAGCGGCTGAATGCGGTCTTCCGGAGGCGTGCATCGCCATGCGCGATAGGCGGTGGCCGCCGCTTCGACTGCAGTTGCAACTTCGGCAGCAGTCGTTAATGGTGTTAGCGCGATGGCCTCGCCCGTGGCAGGATTGACGACATCCCGCCACTCCGCGGACTTCGATTCGATCCAACGGCCATCGACATAGTTTTGAACTTTAGTACGAATTGCGGTAGCTCCACTCATAATCTTTCCTCAATTCGGGTGTCACAGGCAAAAAAAGCTTTTCGATGCCCCTATGTGACTTGAATTCGACCAGGATAGATACTCATGTCGAAGATATTCATCACCTACGGCGGCGGGGCCAAACGCCAAAACACCTTCACATTTTGCCTCGGGATCTGCGCAAAACAGGTACTAGGCAAACATATATTACAGGACTCGACCCCGCGGAGCGACGGAAAAACCGATTACTTATTCAGCAGGCGCGGGAAGAACGACGCATTGAAAACTGGGCCGGAGCATTGAATTCTGAAGTGGTTAGTTGTACATTGCCAGTCGGACTGGGAACTAAACTGAAAATCGCAGCTTATATGCGAGTTTCTAAGAAGGGGCAATGATGCCACATGCAAGTCGAGTGAGATTCACTCTGGCGGTAGCCGCCATCGCGATGATTGCAGCTTCTGGGGTGAGGGCACGCGCCCAGGCCAGTTCTCAACCTCGCAATGATCTTCCGAATCCTTATAGAACCGGTGAGAACTGGGGGCAGTTACCAGACGGAAGAAAGTGGGGGTCGACCTCGGGCGTTTGGATCGGCCCCGACGGCAACATCTGGACATATGAACGATGTGGTGGAAACAGTTGCTTCAACTCAAACCTTGCGCCAATTCTCGAGTTTGATCTTTCAGGCAAGCTTCTGAAGAATTTTGGCGCGGGGCTGTTTGCCTTTCCTCACGGTCTTTTTGTGGACAAGGACGGAAACGTATGGATGACCGACGGAATTCAAACAGGAAAGACGGATGATGAGGCAGGCAACCATGGAAAGGGCCATCAGGTCATCAAGTTCAGTCCGGATGGAAAAGTCTTGATGACGCTCGGCAAGCCCGGAGTCCCCGGGGACGGTCCGGACGCCTTTAATCGGCCCTCTGGTGTCGCGATCGCTCCGAATGGCGACATTTTTGTTGCGGACGGACATCACGCTCCCGTGAATACACCCGTTAACGCGCGTATCGTGAAGTTCTCGAAGGACGGGAAGTTCATCAAAGCGTGGGGAAAGCTCGGGTCGGCCCCTGGCGAGCTCGAAGGGCCTCACGCCCTCGCCTTCGATTCCAGAGGACGGCTGTTCGTCGCCGATCGTACGAACAATCGAATTCAGATCTTCGACCAGGACGGCAAGTTCATCGCAGCGTGGAAGCAGTTCGGCCGACCGAGCGGGATCTTCATCGACAAAGACGACACCATGTACGTGGCCGACTCAGAATCGACAGATGATCCACACCAGCCTGGTCAGGAAGCTGGTTACGGATATAACCCAGGCTGTAAGCGGGGCATACGTATCGGGAGCGCCAAAGACGGCAAGGTAACCGCTTTCATCCCAGATCCTTCACCGGGAGTAGGCAGCTCGAGCGCGGCGGAAGGTGTTGCGGTGGACCACCAGGGCAACGTATACGGGGCGGAAGTCGGCTCGATGGACTTGAAGAAATACGTCAAAAAGTAAGGAATGATCAGGGAGGAAGCGACATCGCTACCGCCTTGACGAAGAGCCTCGGGAGGGCCGGTGATACGGGCTTCCGAGGCTTTCTCCGTTAAGGCCGAGATAGACAGGAAGCTCGCAGCTAGGCGCTCGCTGCGGTGTCCTCGCGGGCTACGAGGACCTCAACGATGCTGAACGACTCGCAGAACCCGCTCCGGTGCTAAGTTCGTTGTGTCGAGGGCAGGAGAAGCGTACGATGCGCAAGCCGGAGATCCAAACGTAAAAATCGGCACGCGGTCGCAGTAGGCGTTGTAGATCGCCATTGCGGCGTGCTGCACGCCAACTGTCCCGTGGGCGAGCACCGCCAGCGGCTTGCCTTCGACCTTGGCATTGCCGTGGGCCATGTCGACGGCCGACTCTTCGTGGCAGCAAGTGATGAACTCGGGGCTCTTGTTCCCGCCGTAGTTGATGATGGATTCGTGAATTCCGCTGATAACAATTCGTCCGGCATCGCAGGCAATTCATTAAGGGAACCTGTTATGACCCGGGTGCCCTCTGACTTTGTGAGCGGGCAGCCGAGTGTTTGATCCAAAATAATGAAATTAAGTTTCGATACTCGTGAATCAGGGGAGGCTCATGTGAAGTTTTCTAGTCTCAGACGTCTTGCGCTTGGTTTGTCAATTTTGTTGCTCGGGACTTACACTCTCGCAGTTCCGCCAGCGGGCAGCTACCATTTGCTTAAGAGTATTCCATTGGGCGCGGCCCCGGGTGGGGGCGAGTATTTCGATTACATCACCGTTGATACCCCAGGGCGGCGCGTGTATCTGTCGCATGGCACCGAGTTCACAGTGGTCGATGCCGACAGCGGGTCGGTGATCGGCACGATTCCAGGCCTGGTACGTTGCCATGGAGTAGCTATAGTCAGAGAGCTTGGTAAGGGATTTATCACGGACGGTGATGCCGGAAAGGTGATCATTTTCGATACGAAGAGTTTGAAGGTTACTGGAGAAGTCAAAGCCGATAATGACGCCAACGCAGTTACTTACGATCCGGCATCAAAACATCTCTTCTCGTTTAATAAAGCCAGCAAGAATGTCACGGTGATTGACCCATTGAAGGGAACCGCGATCGAGACGATCCCCCTGGGCGGCAATCCGGACGCAGCCCCGGCCGATGGCAAAGGATCGATTTACGTCAATCTTGAAGACACAAATGAGGTGGTAGTCATAGATACTCTCACGCTAAAAATCAAATCGCGATGGCCCGTCGCGCCTGGGGGGCAGCCGACATCAATGGCAATGGACCGGGAGCACCGGCGGCTATTCATTGGCGGACGCAATCCCAAAGTGTTCTTCGTTATGAACGCAGACAATGGAAAAGTAATCCAGACTTTCCCCATCGGCGACCGAGTTGACACCACTACGTTTGATCCCGAGACCGGCCTGATAGCCAGTGCGACGCGGGACGGCACGATACACATATTCCATGAGGACTCGCCCGACATGTACAGCGTGGTCGAACCCGTCAAGACAGAGTTTGGCGCTAAGACAATGGGACTCGACTTAAAAACTCATAACCTCTATGTGGATACTTCGGATTTTGACCCACCTGCTGCCCCCACAGAGAAACAGCCGAATCCGCAGCCACGGGCTCGTCCGGGGACCTTCCGGCTGTTGATTTATGGGCGATGAAAGTGCGGCATTTGAAGTCGTCCGGGCGAATGGCCTTTTCTGAGTCTTTCAATTTGTGACAGAGCCGCCGCATAAATAAGAACGACGCACCAGCTTGTCAGAATGCAAATCACTACTGTTCGCCGTTGCTGAACAATGCGATCTGAGATTGACACCAGAGGGCGGCCGGCATATGTTTCTGCGCAAAGTTAAAAAAGTTGAAATCGGGGAATCCGTGCAAGTTGTAGCGAATTATCTGCTGACTGTTGATAAAGCAATCATTCGCATTGGAAGACTTGAACATTCCGCCGTTGGCACAGCGTTCGAGCGAGGAGAGCAGCCATGAAGAAGAGGAAGTGGTCAAGTGTCGCCTGGCTGACGTTTTTCACCATTGTCATCGGCCTGGGTTCGTGGGCAGCAGGGGCGCCTTTGGCCACAAAGGCTCGCAAAGCCCGGGCGCGGGAAGTGCCAGTGTTTCAGGTGGACCCGTCCTGGCCGAAGATACCAAATAACTGGGTCTTCGGTGAAGTCTCCAGCGTTTCAGTAGATGCGCAGGATCACGTCTGGATGTTACAGCGCCCACGCACCTTGAGGCCTGCACAGAAATCCCAGGCGGCCCCACCGGTGCTTGAGTTCGATGCTGCGGGGGATTTCATAAAAGGCTGGGGCGGCCCCGGCGACGGCTATGAATGGCCGGCGAACGAGCATGGCATTTTTCTGGATTATAAAGGGAACGTCTGGATTGGAGGCAACGACAAGTCGGACAATCAACTTCTCAAGTTCACGCAGGACGGCAAGTTCATCATGCAAATCGGGCGTAGCGGGCAAAGCAAGGGCAACAAAGACACGAACAATCTGAGCCGGCCAGCGGACGCGTTCGTTTACCCGAAGACAAATGAAGTCTTCGTTGCGGATGGGTATGGCAACCGGCGAGTGATCGTGTTCGATGCAGATACCGGTGTATTCAAACGGATGTGGGGCGCATTTGGCAACCAGCCCGTGGACTCCGATCCTAACCAGGCCGCTGAGCAACCGGCCCGCGGAAACACGGACCCGGCAGCGACTCGTCCTCGTGAGCCAAAAGATGATCTTGGCCCGCAGCAATTCAATCTCGTGCACGCCGCGAGAGTATCTAACGACGGGCTCGTGTACGTTTCCGACAGAGGCAACAAGCGGCTTCAGGTTTTCACGATCGAAGGCAAATTCGTGAAGCAGGTATTTATCGGCCGGGAATGTGAGGCACCGAAATGCGGCAATGGCCACACCACCGCCAGTACGGCCTTTTCGCCTGACCCGCAGCAGCGGTTCTTGTACGTCGCCGACAGGAGCGAGGGGCGAGTCCTGGTGCTTGAGCGCAAGACGCTTGAGATTCTCTACTCATTCGGAAAGCTGAGCCAGGCGCCTGGGGATTTCAATATTCTCCATCACATGTCGATCGACTCGAAAGGCAATCTCTACACCACGGAAGTTAATGATAATTTCACTGCCGGCGAATGCTGCAGGCGAATCCAGAAGTTTGTGTTCAAGGGTATGTCGTCGGCCCCCATGAATTGACGGAATCGGCTGCTGCGCGTTCCGATTCTATCGCGTCGAAAAAGGCATTCTCATATAGGGGAATTATTGAAACGCTAAATCATAAGGGAGCATTGACCCGCTGAAACAAGTGGGTATGAGAATGGTGTCAAACATTCTTTCACCGAATCATTGAGGAAGACACAGTGCGGAAGCTTCTCAGTCCGGCGCTTATGGCGCTATTTCCATTGGTTGGGTATGCCGCTGCGGGCGGAACGATTGCCGGGACAATCAAAGGACCGGATGGCGTTCCCCACCTCTCTCTCCGTGGGCATTGCTTCGACCGAAGCTGCGCCCGCTGCTGAAATGGTCGCGTTTCGAAATGAAGCGCCCGAATCATCGGTGACCAGCAATCACGTTTACTGTCAATTTGAACAGCGTGAAGCTGTTGCATGAGATTTGCAACACGCACAGTCGCCGTACTGAACGCACGAATAGCGGGGGAATTGGCTATACGCAGGCGATCCGCAAGTTCGTTCATTGTCGGTTTCCTCATATTGACTCCATGGCTTGCGCCTGATGGCATGCGTCTTGGGTTTACCGTTGCTGCTGCGGAACACTGTCCCTCGATCTCGTTGACGCTTCCACCGCCGGAGGCTATGTTAAATCTTGAAGAATGCCTGGTTCCGGCGGTTCCCCTGCGGCAATGAGAGCCCCAGCGCCGATATGTCATAAGCATCAGAATGGTCTGCGCCAGTTCCATCGATGCCGTCCCTGCTGAGCGGCCCAGCCGGTTCGCAGGGCAAGCCCAACGCGCCCGCGTGTCAAGACAACTGTGTCCACCATAACCAAGGCAGGACGTTACGAACTCCGTGAAGAATTGGGTCGCGGCGCCATGGGTGTGGTCTATCACGCACACGATCCGGTGATTGGCAGAGACGTCGCGGTTAAGACGATGCACCTGTCGGAAGCGGGAACAGGAATGTCGCGCGAGGAACTGATTGGCCGCTTCCAGACCGAAGCGCGCGCGGCAGGGCTGCTGACGCATCCGAATATCGTCGTGGTCTATGACGCAGGCGAGGAAGATGGCATCTTCTACATCACGATGGAGCTGGTGGAGGGGCGGAGCCTGCAAACGTTGCTCGATGCTCGCCAATTGTTTCCGCTGCCGCGAGCCATGAAGCTGATGGAACAAGTCTGTTCGGCGCTTGATTTCGCGCACCAGCACAATGTCGTCCACCGCGACATCAAGCCGGCGAATCTGATGCTGACCGCCGACGACACGGTCAAGATCACCGATTTCGGCACGGCAAAAATCCTCCAGTTCGGCACGGCGCAGACCGCACACGTAATGGGAACGCCGTCGTACATGTCGCCCGAGCAGGTGAAGGGCAAGCCGGTTGACGGGCGCTCGGACATTTTTTCCCTGGGCGTGATCCTCTACGAATTGATGACCGGCGAGAAGCCATTTCCCGGACAGAACATCACGACCGTCATCTACAAAATCATCAACGAAGAACCGATTCCGCCGCGCTCGCTCGACTCCTCGATTCATCCGGGACTCTCTGCGGTCATTACACACGCTCTGGCGAAGGATCCGTCGGCTCGATTCCAAAATTGCCACGAATTGCTGGACGCCCTGAAAAACTATCACGATCATGTGAACCCAGATGCAACGGTGAGGATGTCTCCCGCAAACAACCTGACGGCCGGAGCAGGGGCGCGCGTAACCGCGCCGCCGGTTCGACCGCCCTTAGTCCCTTCGAACTCGCTTACAAATACGGCGGAGGCGCCTGTATGGCCCGTTCTGGCGATCCTCGAAGAGAACCATCAGATCGCAAAAAAACGCGGGACCCTCATGCTGTCTCTCATTCTGCTCGGTATCATCGGATACGCCAGCTATCGCGTCTGGCCTCCCCTCTTGGACATATGGCAGCGCATGCATCAGCCAGCAGAAATACCTGCAGCTCCAGCGAAGGCTTTGCCTGTGACTCCGGCCGCCGACTCCGTGTCGCCCGGCCTAAAACCCGATGACTCGTCTCAGGCTGCTCCGCTCGTCCAGAAGGCGCCGCCTGCGGCCGCAGAGGAAAACCCCGCACCCACGCAGTCGGCCGCCGCCGTGGGAAAACCAATTCCGCCGCAAAAGCCTGCGGGCCTCCCCGCGACGCTTGCGGCCAATTCACTAAAATCAACTTTAGGATCGGAGCTGGCGGGCCTTTCGCTGGCAGGCAAGGTAAAAATGCTAGTAACCGGAAATACGATTACTCTTTCCGGGCAATTGACCCCGCGCGAACACAGCAAGTTGCTTACTCTTCTGCACAATGTACCCGCGGGAGTCCGGGTGATTGACGACATCGGATATGCCGACGAACCGAAAGGGACTACAGGAGCGGCGGACGTCGGCTGGGCATGGATCCGCTCGGAGCCTCAAGGCGCCGAAATTCTCGTGGACGGTACCGATACAGGGTTGCGGACCCCCGCGCGAGTTGAGATGTCACGAGGTGAGCACGAAGTTCTGTTATCGGCTCCCGGATTAGCCAGTGCGCGCCGATTGGTCCTGATTCAGCCGGGGCAAAATATTCAGTTCACCGAACTCCTCGGTCAGCGATAAATCCTGCTCGACACCGAGAAATACAGGTCTGTGGGATCCTTGGTAAACACATTCCAAACGGTCAGGGCGGACTTTCCAATAAAGAATCAGGGTCCCGTGCTTGTAACTTTCCTACACCCAGCCTACCCGAAGGTTTATTGATTGGCATCATAGACCTACCAATTCCCTTTATTTCAATAACCTAGGAGCGCATGCTGGGGGCAGGCGGCTTGCTCTCAATCTAGATAGATTCGTCCTTTGGGAAAAATAAATTGTGACTAGCGAGCCCCTTCCCGGGTTCTCTGCCGTCGCTACGTGTCACAAGAATTGTAGTGATTCACGCGCACTTGATACTTCGCTCCGTTGAGAAAAAAGGAGCCTTGGCAGGAATGAAAATCTTCGCCAACACGAGTCTATCATCGAACGAAGAAGTCCCGGTCGTGGTGGCGACTCCGGTTGTTTCCCTGCGCGACGAAGTTTCACGCGTAGGTGTGGCACAGGGACGTGCAGCTGTTTCGAGCGGCGACGCAACGGCGATCAGTTTCCTGCGTCAGTTCCGTGTGCTGGTTGGCGCAGCCCGGCTCTACCAACGAAATCATCCCCGTCTTATGGAAATTCTGGCATCCACGGAGCAGCAGCTTCGTGTGGTGCTCGCGTCGCAGTCTCCGCTGGTGTTCGCGGTGGAGCGTAACGGAATCATTTTGCCGCGGTATGACGCGAAAGCCGGCGAATTGCTGAATGATCCGCGCGGCGAGTTGCGGGCTCTGGCGGAAGAGCTGCTGCGCAGCGGGATTTGCTCGCTTCTGTTCTCTTCACAGATCAACGCCGGCGAACTCGATCTGTTGGCACACGAGATTAGTCTGGTCCCGCGCAGTGCGACGCCCGGCGATACGGCTTCGCGAAAAGCCTGGGAGAAGTGGCTCCGGGAACAACGAGTGATTGGAATCCGTCTGAATGTTCCGACCGAGAGGCGCGATTCGTTGCTGCTGGCGAGTCTTGTGTCGGCCGTGCTCGCCTATGATGATGCCCCGCAACGTTCCTCTCACTCGCGCGTAAAGATTGCGCAGCCGGCGGCAAACTTCGAACAGGTGGCGGCAACGGTGCGGATTCTCGGAAAACTCGCCCCGCCGCGTGATCCGGATACGGAAACTTCAGCCGAGGACGCAGCACGACGGACTCATTCGGTCCTTTCGGGCAGCGATCGGTCCGCGGTGTCACTTGTCGTATACGGCGTTTCAAACGTGAAGCCGCGCGAAGGCGAGACCTTTGAGCCGTATCTTGGACGCCTGACCGATGCGCTGATGCTTGCGTTCGTGAAACAGGAATTCGAGGCCGGCCGCGCGACGCCGCCGGAACTTACGCGCTTGCTGGTCCAGCTCGACCAAGTGCGAAACGAGGTCCTGAACGCCGGCACAATCCGGTTCGGCAGCGTTCAGCACGACGAGACGCGCGTGGCCGCTCTGTGCGAAAGATTCTGGAACACACTGCCGGCCCGCGAAAAAGCTAAAACGTTGCGCAGTCGCGATGCGTGGTGCGTGCCGGCAGCCGTGGTGGCGAAATTTCTCGAGCCGCTGGCTCTGGCAATGGAAAGAAAGAAATCCGAAGCGGCAGGACGCGAAGGACGCGCTGTGCTGTTGGCCTATGCGCGTTGCCTGGAATCGGAGGAAGGCAAGGCACGGCGGGCCGTGGCCGCCGGACTGGCAGAGATTGCGCCGCAGATCGAGCGTCTGTGGCCGCATCCCGCGGTATCCGATTTCGGCCGGGGAATCGTGCATGCGCTGCTGCGGGAAACTTCACCGGGGATTGCAGGACTGCTGTCTGCTGTTGTCGAAAACATGGCGCGAGTGTCGCTGACGAAGCGCGAATACGCCGAGTTTGAGCGAATGCTCGAAACACTTGAGTCCTCGCCGAGGGATGACGAACACGCGCATATCTCCACGCTAGTTGGACGCATCCTCAACGACGAGCAGTGGCTATATTTGGCGGACGAAGCCCTGGCGAACGGCCCACTCAATCCTGTGATCCCCCGCCTGCTGCGGAGATGTCCGGATCGCCTGATCGACCGTCTCGGCCTTTTGCTGACTGCGCCTGACGGAATGGATTTCCTCCCCGCGATGGTGCGATTGGTTCACGGAACAGGCGAGCCGGTGCTCGGCGCCCTGGAGTCACGGCTGTATGAACCGCGCCGCCAACGCATTGCAACCGCCATTCACCTGCTCGCATCCGCCGATCCGAAGCGTCTGGCAGGCGCTTTGCCTCGCGCACTGCCAAGCTGGGAATGGAGTTTGCAGGATCTTGCCGTCAGCGAACTCGCGCGGTGGACAAATCCATCGGTGGTTGCGGCTTCCGCAAAGGCATTTCTGACCACGGTTGCGGAAGCTCACGCCATGGTCGTTCCCTGCATGATCGATCATCTCGGGTCCGCGAACGAGACATCCGCCATACCATTGTTGCTGAAGGTGGCCGCAGGGGAATATCTTGGGCTGCGTGACATTTATTTCCGCATCAAAGCGGCCGAAGCGCTCGGCAGAATGCGCGTGGCCGAAGCAGCTCCGCTTTTGCTTCGGATCGTGAGGGAACGCAGCGGACTGGCGCACAGTGAGCCGGCCGCATTGCGCGCAGCGGCCGAAGAAGCCCTCGGGCTGCTCGAAAACCGTCCATCCTCCGCCCGCACGCGCACGGCTGAGAAGGTGCTCTCCAAATCCGCCATGGCGTACGCACGCCCGCGGCGATATCTCCGCGCGCATCTCCCGACGCCGCTTTCGGCGGCCCTTGTGGGAACGCACGGGGGCGCAGCGCGAGTACGAACCATCAGTCTCGGCGGGGCGTTCCTGGAATCCGAACGGCGGCTTACTGTCGGCGAGTCGTTGCGCGTGGAGGTCCGTGCCGGTCTGCGTCGAATTGAATCCACTGCGGTGGTGCGCAACGTCTCAACCAGCGGAATCGGGGTAGAATTCGTACACATGAAAGCGGAAGACCGCGAACGGCTGAGACGCCTGGTGACGCAGTTGCTTCAATAGATTCCTACTCGTACCTTTTCTCCGTTATTAAATCGTCCGTGAAATTCCTCCATCCTGCTGGTTCGCATCCCGGCGCGTAGCCACGCAGGCTGAAACGCGATAAAGTGGCGTCGCACAAGAGTCCCCATCGGATGCAGGAGGATCGTGAGGGCAGGATGCATTGGAGCGTCATCGTCGCAATCGCGGTCTTGGCAGCAGCCGTAACAACCTGGACGGCGGCAAGGTGGGCGCAGCGGCGCACGGAGAGGGAGACTTCTGCGCTTCGGCAGGAAATCCAGAATCTGCTCACGACACAGGCGCAGGGTCTCACGGCCCAACTTGGCCAATTGAGTCAAGCGGTCACGCAACAACTTGGCCAGGTTTCGCAGCAGGTCCAGAGCGGTATGGCATCCACAGGGACATTGGTTTCTGACGCGCAGCGCGCCGTGTCGGTGCAATTACAGTCAGCCACGACGATCATGGGCACGCTGCAACAGCAGCTTGGGAAAGTGGAACAGTCCGGACGCGATCTCTCGGATGCTGCAAAAGCCATTGAGAGCGTGCTTGGCGGCGCGAAGACACGCGGCCTGCTTGGTGAAGTTGCGCTCGAGCGCATGCTTGCGGACACGCTTCCGGCTGCCGCATATGAAATGCAGCATCGCTTTTCTACCGGTGAAATCGTCGACGCGGCAGTCCACTTCGGTGACAAGCTGGTTCCTATCGACTCAAAATTCCCCCTGGATGACTTTCGCCGCATGGTCGAAGAGGGGGAAGAAGCTCGCAAAGGCTTTGTCGCAGCCGTGCGCAATCATGCCGACGCGATCGCCAAGAAATATATTGTGCCCGGTGAAAATACACTCGATTTTGCGCTGATGTTTGTTCCTTCGGAGGGCGTCTATTACGAGCTGCTGATGTCTACCGATTCAAAGGGTGCGCCGCTCGATGTCTACTGCCGGCAAAAACACGTAATTCCGGTTTCACCAAACTCGCTCTACGCTCACCTGAGTGTGATTCTGATGGGCTTGAAAGGTCTGCAGATTGAAGAAAATGCCCTGCGGTTGCACGCAAGCCTCTCCGGACTCAAGACACAGTGGGACAATTTCGCCGGGGTGTATGAAAAGTTGGGGACCCATCTGCGCAACGCCCAGCAGAGTTACAGCGACGCGGACCGCAAATTGGAGCGGGCGCGTGACGCGCTCGATCAGATGGCCCAGGGCGCCCTGCCTGAAGCTCCCGCAAAGTCGCTCGAAGCACCCAAGGAATAGCACTCAATTGTTCTTCTGAAACTCCTGCCAAGCCGACTCCAGCAAAAACGCAAATTGTCCCGAGGGTTTGTCGTTCAGCATCCGTTCGAGTTCCGTGCGGATTTGCGCGATATCCTGGGGCGCCCTGTCGATTCTCCGGATCAGGCGATCAGCGCGCGCGGCCCAGCTTCCCGTCGCAAGTGCGCGAGCCGCAACAAGTTTTTGACGTGCCGCTTCCAGGTCCGGCAGGCCGGAATCGGTGGGGATGAGCCGCGCCGTCACCGTGTAATCGCCCGTGGCGAGAAACTTCGTTTCAATTTCGGCCGCATTGCGCTCGCCTCCCGACGTGGTGACGCGCTCCAGGTTCCCGCGCGGAAACTGGATAATTTCCGGCGACCCATTGCGGACCTCGACAGCCAGACGTTCCCCGGTTCCGTGCACGCGGACGGAAAGTCTGCCCTGAGCGCCCGCATTGGGAGCCTCCGCCGGACCGCTGAATTCTAACAGGACCATCACGACCGGATTGGGTCCCGCATCGTGCCCCGCGACGTTTACACGCAGGTTTATTGCTCCGACCGGAATGTGCAGCCCGGGAAGAACCACGAGTGAAACCGGGGACGACGCAAGGACAAGGCAAGCCTGATCGGCCAAGAAAACGCGATTGGCCTCCGCTTCGCTGCGAAAACCAGCGCCCTCCATTGTGAATCTATCGTGAAGCGATATAAAATGCGGGTAAGCAAGCATGCGCACGGCTGTGGGAGGAATTCCGGCTGAAGTCCGAAGCTCGGGATCCGGGGATTGCACGACTGGTGCAGATGCAGTGATGCCCTGGCCCGGAATCTGCGCAGTCAGTATGCCTGGTTCACTGGGGGCGGTGAATAAAGCCCGGCCCGTAGCATCTGTGGTGACTTTCTGGCCGCCCGGGAGTTCCACAACGACCTTGGGCAACATACGGCCGGCAGCATCGAGCACCGCGAGCGTGGCCGGCGCACCTGCAACCATTTTCTGTGGAAGCACGATTGTGCGCGGTGCCCCGGGCTGTACTTTGTGAGCCTCCTGGGCTCCGGCAAAGACCGGAAATGCGGCCATAAGGACAATCACAATTACGCGCGTGAGATACTGCTTGCCGCAGAATCTCGTGAGCGACATCTCGCGCTCGGCACGCTTGAGTTCCGCGTGGGCGGCGCGCCCGCGCTGCGCAAGCTCGATGTTGTCAAACGCCGCGGCGACTGTCTTGCGAACCAACGCCGAAGCCGACTTGCGCGGAAGCGTAGCGAAGCATCCTGCGGCGTGCTCACCATCCGCGCCGTCTCGTGATATGCCGATCAAGCGGGGGCGGGGCTCCCGGCGCGCGAGACGCCGCAACGTGGCTTGATCATCGCGGGCCAGGTCCGCAAGGCACACGATGCGCGCTGCGCCGGAGCTTGGCAGGATCGTGGGCTTGCCGCGAGACGGACGATGCAACGCGCGGAGTACGTATCGCCTTCTGAGAGGACGAGCAAGCGGAGCGGTCAGGGACCGCTCAAAGTACCAGATTCCTGCAAGTTGCGGCATGAACGAGGGCGCGGGATCGGCAGCAGTGGGTTTTCTGCACTCCCGCAGAGAGGAAGTATACCGGAATCAGGTGCCCACGCCTAGTGGAGCAAGGCGGGTGCGTTGTCGTGGAAGGACGTAACTACTTGCCTCACAGGGTATTGCGCGCACGGGACCGGTTTGTTAGCCTGCCTTCTAGTGGGTAGTCCGTTTCGAAACGGGACAGGCGTGTCATTTGACCTCCTGCAGCGTTCGAGACGTAAGAACCATGTAGCTAACCAGACGGGGGCCTCATTGCGCATAGAAACCGGGGCGCGCACCGACCTCGGGCGCGTTCGAAAGAACAACGAAGACTGCTACCAATTTGACACGGCTCTGAACTTGTATGTTCTGTCGGACGGTATGGGCGGCGAAGCGCATGGCGAGGTGGCAAGCACGCTCGCGGTACAAACAATCATGGCTCACTGCCAACAGGCCGAAAACAGCCGCGCGACGCCGACCTTCGGGGAGCCGAAGCCGGATGTCTCGGACCGCACGAATCGCCTGGCGAGCGCTATACATTTGGCTAACCGCAAGGTTTTCGAAACGGCGAGCGCCAATCCCGGGCATAGAGGAATGGGAGCAACGATTGTCGCGGCGTGGATCGAAGGACAGAGGCTCTCACTGGTGCATGTGGGGGACAGCCGTGCGTATGTATTGCGCGCCGGGTCGCTCGACCAGCTTACAGCCGACCACTCCCTGGTAGCCGAAAAAGTGAGGATCGGCATCTTGACGCCGCAAGAAGCCGATGCCAGCGAGTCGCAGAGCGTGCTGACGCGAGCTGTGGGAACGAATGAGACAGTCGAGGTGGACGCCGACGAACAGATGTTGCTTGTCGGCGACTCTTTGTTGCTGTGCTCGGACGGGCTGACGCGTATGGTGACCGATCCTGAGGTTGCGAGTACGCTCCTGACAAGTACATCGGCTCAGAACGCAGCGGACCGGCTCGTCGATCTGGCCAATGAAAACGGCGGCGTCGACAACGTCAGTGTGATCGTTCTGCGGATCCTTCCGAAATCAGAGGGTGTGCTGGATCGCTTGAAGATCTGGAAACGGAATTCCGGATAATGTTCGTTCGGCTTCGGCCGGGGGAGAGTAGCGATGTCGAGACTCGTCCTGAAATTCGAGGGCGCCGTACTGAAGGAGGTTCCGCTCGGGACCCGTCCGGTGACGATCGGCCGCGCCCCGGACAACGACATCCCCATCGATAATCTGGCCGTCTCGAATTACCATGCGCGCGTGTATGTCGAAGCCGGATCGTTGGTGGTCGAAGACCTGAACAGCCTCAACGGATCGTTCCTGAACGATATACGCGTTGAGCGCGCCATGCTCAAGGACGGCGACGCCATCCTGATCGGCAAGCATCATATTTACGTGGATCAGGCACACGATGCGGCTTTGCCCATGGATGCGTGGCGCAAAGCGCCGGTCCCGCGCGTGAATGAAACGATGGTGCTCGACACTCGCGAGCGGCGCGAGATGTTCGAGCAGGCAGCGGCAGCCGGTGAGCGATCTCAACTCTCCCCCGATCGGATGCGCGTTCCGACGCTTACCGTTCTCCGCGGACGTACGGACCAAAAAGAATACCGGCTCGCAGGGAAACTGACGGTGATCGGCCGCTCGAATATGGCGACCGTTCGACTCCGCGGCTGGTTCACACCGAACATCGCCGCGCAAATTAACAAGCATGAGGATGGCTACTACCTGGGTCGTGGAGACCACGTGCCGAAGGTCAACGGCGTCGCAATCGGCGGGCTGACCAAGCTTAATGATGGCGATCTGATCGAAGTGGGCCGCGTGCGGCTGAATTTCCTGTATCGCGAATAGGGCGCCGCCGCGAATCCAGAGAAAAATGCAGGATCATGCCCGGAATTCCCACGGATGGCAAATCGCGCCGCACTTTCCGCGCCCTGAGCGCATTGCTTCGAGCATGGTGGCGCCGCCGCGTTCCGTTTCTAATCAGTCTGGGTCTCACTGCCTTCGCGCTGTTCATCTACTCCTACACGTTCATCGGCGACCGGCCGACGGCCATATTTTCCTTCATCAACCGGCTGGAGCTCGATGCGCTTGATTTTCGCTTCCGCATCCGGCCGGACCGTTACAAACATCCCGACCCGCGCGTCATCATCGTGGATATCGACCAGCGCTCGCAGGAGGTCCTGGGCCGGTGGCCGTTTTCCCGCACTCACTTCGCGCACTTGCTCGACGCGGTGCGTGAGGACGGCGCGAAAGTCGCGGCTTTCGACATAACATTCAGCAAGCCCGATGAGACGGCCGCTCCGATCCGCGAGTTAAGCCGAACCGTAGCCGAGCGCCAGAAACAGGGCGGTCAGATGGACCCCCGCGTGATGGCGGATCTCAACCGCCTGGCGAAGGAGTACGACGGGGACGAACAGTTTGCGCGTGCGATTGAGCGCTTCGGAAACGTGGTCCTGGGAAATTTCTTCCTGTATTCCGAATCCGACCTGAAGGGCGTAGACAAAAAGACGCTCGACCGCTACGCTAATATCCTCGCTGATTTTCCGTTTCCGCAGGTGCGTGCCGCAAATCCGCAGACCGGCCAGCGCGATCTGTCTCATCTCATGCAGGGCTTCCGAGAACCATACGGGCTGCTGCCGAGGGGCACGCAGGCGAACATCGAAGTCTTGAGCGATGCGCTGCGCAACGGGCACGGCACAACAGGCTTCTTCAATGTCGAATCGGATCCCGACGGCGTTGTGCGCCATTCACTGCTGGTGCTTCCCTACGGCCGTTCGCAGAACTTCGAAGACTGGGATCTCTACGGATCGCTCGACGTCCAGGCGGTGCGGCTCTTCCTGGGCTTGCCCGATCAGCAGACCGTGCTCGATTTCAGCGAAACCGGCGTCACGGCGCTCGAGTTCGGGCCGTCGCTGGTCGTCCGGCCCGATGCGATCGGGCGAATGATGATCAACTACGAAGGGGACGTGAACACGTATCCGTACGTCTCGATCGCCGACGTCGTGAATCACAAATTTCCACCAGGAACATTCCGCGGAAAAATTGTTCTGGTGGGTGCGTCCGCCACGGGGATCGGCGACCTGCGCTCCACGCCATTCGCGGGGATCAACTATCCGGGAGTCGAAATCCACGCCAATGTGATTGACAACATCCTGAATCGCCATTTCCTGTATCGTGGCGCAAACCAGGTGGCAGTGGACGTATTGCTGATTGTTCTGTTCGGTGTGCCGTTGGGGATGTGGCTGGCGCTCGCGCAGCCGCGATCGATGCTGTTTGGCTTGCTGCTGCTGGTCCCGTTTGGTCTAGGATCATGGTACGCGTTCCTGCATGGTTGGTGGCTGAACTTCATCGTGCCCTCCGGAACGCTCGTCGCTAACGTTGGCTTTGTCGCGGTCTATCGCGCCCTGGTCGAGGAAAAAGAGAAGCGCAGAGTGCGCGGAGCGTTCCAACAATATCTGAGCCCGGAAGTGATCCGGCGGCTGCTGGAAAATCCCGACTTGGTAAAACCGCGGAAAACAGAAATCACGGTGATGTTCAGCGACGTGCGCGGGTTCACGAGCATCTCGGAAAGGCTCGACGCGCAGGAACTCGCCGCCTTGCTGAACGAATATCTAACCGACATGACGCAGATCGTCTTCCACCATAATGGAACGCTCGATAAGTACATCGGCGATGCCGTGATGGCGTTCTGGGGCGCGCCGTTTGAAGAACCGGGGCACGCAACGAGGGGATGCCACGCCGCTCTCGAAATGATTGCCCGGCTGAAGGAAATGCAGAACAAGTGGCGGGCCGAGGGAAGACCGGTGCTCGACATCGGCGTTGGGCTGAGCACGGGTGTCGCGTCGGTGGGGAATATGGGGTCGGCGCTGCGCTATGGTTACACGGCGCTGGGCGACACCGTGAACCTGTCATCGCGTCTCGAAGGATTGAACAAGGAATATGGCACGCACATTCTTTTGAGTGACACTACTTATGCAAAGGTAAAGGATCCACTCCTGATTTTCCGCGAGCTGGACTTGATTCGCGTGAAAGGCAAACTGCAGCCCGTCACACTCTATGAATTGCTGGGCGCCCGCGGTACATCAGAAGGCGACGCGCCGGGGCTGGAGGAGCGCATCGAGATGTTTGCACAGGGCCGTGCTTGCTACCGGGAGCGGCGCTGGCAGGACGCGCAAATCGTCTTTGAGAAGCTTCTGGAGCGCTGGCCGGAAGACGGCCCCGCGCGCATGTATTTGAATCGCTGCGGGGAATATCTGGTTGCGGGCCCGGAGGAGAATTGGGACGGCGTTTACGTCATGACGCACAAGTAGTCACGCATCGTCTCTCCTGTCCTCAACTTCCTTTACTTCCTGATTTTCCTGAATATCCTCAACTATCCCGGAGGCCAGCGGAACGCGCGGCCACCGAGTAAATGCAAGTGAAGATGAAACACGGATTGCCCGGCACCCCGCCCGTTATTGACGACAGTGCGGTAGCCGTCGGTCAGCTTGCGTTCGCCGGCAAGTTTCGCAGCAATAAATTGTAGTCGGCCGAGCATCCGTGTGTCTTCTGCTGCGGCGTCGGTGAGCGAAACCAGGTGTTTCCGCGGGCAGATCAGGATGTGAGTCGGCGCTTGCGGCTGGATGTCTTCGAACGCAAATATTTCCTCGTCCTCATAAACCAGTTTCGCCGGAATTTCTTTTCGGCCGATTTTGCAGAACAGGCAATCGTCCATGATGATTCCTCGGAGTGCAGAGTAAAAAGTCGAGAGTCTGTAAGTCCACTCTACTTGGCGCCTAGATCGTTTACTAGGTCTAACCGCATGACGAATGTTTCAAATCCATCGCTGCTGCGCAATTGTGCGGCAAGCTGTTGCGCGGCATCGGGACTTGGAACGCGGCCGACGCGCACGCGATAAAAATGTCCGTTTGGCGCATCAAAATCCTGGATGAAGATGGGCTGGTAGCGCGCGAGCAAACGCTCGCGCAGGCGCTCGGCATTGGTGCGATCGGAGAACGCGCCCACCTGCACGGTGAAGTCTCCAGCCGTAAAAATCGGGCCAGAAAGCAGTTCGATGCGCACGGGCGCCGTGCCAGTGCCGAGCATGTCGAGTCCTACCGCCGCCGCCCGTGCGAGATCCAACACTCGGTCCCCGACGAAGGGGCCGCGGTCGATGACGCGAACCTCAATCTGGCGGCCATTGTTCATGTTGGTGACGCGCAAAATGCTGCCGAACGGCAGCGTGCGGTGAGCGGCCACCAGGGTGTTCATGTCGAAGATTTCGCCGTTGGCGGCGCGGCGCCCGTGAAACGGCACACCGTACCATGACGCAATTCCTTGCTCGACGTAAATACCCGGCACGAAAGGCGCGCTTCTCGTGGGAGGCTGCGCGGTACTCGGTGCAGGAGGTGGCCGCGTGGGGGTTGGCTCGGGAGCAGGCTCCGGCTGTGGTGCCGGAGGGACAGAGCTTACGACGGGGCGGCGGCCTGCACATCCTGCAACAGCAAGCGTCCCAAGCAATAGAGCCGGAAGCCATGCAGATCGGGAGTGTGCTACGGAAGCACTGGCCGCGAGATGGCTCACCTTGCGCACCGCATCGCGGCGGCAACGCTTCGCACTCGTCCCAGCTTGCGGTTCAACTGGCGTCCGATTCTTTCAAAATTCTCCAAGCTGAATCCCTTTCAAACATTTGGAGGATGCGAGTTTCGCGTCCGCGCTGAATTCCAGCTATTATAGGCATGCGAAAATATTCCATCAAGGAGACGACGTGCCGCTTCCCATTCGATGGCGCTACAAACTCGACCGCTGGCGCAGCCGGCTCGCGGGGATGTTCCGGTCCGATCCGAAAGAACAGCGTCCCCGGCTTTGTCCCTCCTGTGGCACGCTGGTGGGCGCGACGGCAACCAAGTGCCACCAATGCGGCGCGAGCATGACGTTTTCTTTCGCCGCGGCGAGCAGATCAATCGGACGCTGGATGCCGCAAACCTCCCCGGTAACGTACACCCTGCTTACGATCTGCTGCATGATGTTTGGCCTGTCGTTGATTATCACTGCGCGGATGCAGGGTTTTGCCGCGCCCGGGGGAAATCCTATCGGCGCCTTGATGGGCCTCGGTGGGATCTCTGGCCGGGTTCTTGACCGCTTGGGCGCCTCGCTACCCTGGCCCGGGGATATTGCAGAACCCTGGCGCCTCGTCACCGCAATATTTCTGCACGGCAGCATCTTGCACATCGCTTTCAATATGTGGGTCCTGATGGACATTGGCCCGATGGTCGAGGAATTGTACGGCTCCGGGCGCTATTTGTTCCTTTATACGGTGAGCGGCGCGGCAGGATATTTGGTCAGTTCGTTTGCCGGTAATCCGAGCGTCGGAGCTTCAGGCTCTTTGCTGGGGCTCATCGGCATATTGCTCGCAGCGACAACGGGCCGGAAAAGCCTGGCAGCGCTATCACTACGAAGCGCATTGATTCGCTGGCTCATTTATATCGGCGTGCTTGGCCTGATCATGAGGGGAACTGACAACTACGCGCACTTCGGCGGACTGGCCGCAGGCTATCTGCTCGGCCGCGTTATGAAGGATCGTCCGCCTGCGGACGTTCGCGAGCGACGGCTCGCCGATTTGCTTGGATGGCTTGCGGGGATCGCCGTAGCCGTCAGCTTCGGTTTGATGGTCTTGAACTACCTGCAGAATGTCTGAATCCTGCGCGACAGCGGATCGACCGCACATGCCCGCCGGTCCGTTGCACTTCTATATGGATTCTTTAGCGCAGGCCTTATTGATCGCTCAGCCGGCGAGCAACGACAATGCTGTAGTGAAAGCCGGAGAACACCGTGAAGCCGGCGACAAGGTATCTGAGAACCATTCTGACGAGCTGGAGCCAGGGCCAATCTGTCACTGCCAGCAGCACCACAACAAACACGAACAGGATTTGCATTGCCGTCGTGAGTTTGCCATACAGGCTTGGCGGGAACGGCCGGTAACCCACAACCACGAGGATGACCACGGCCGAGGTAAGAAGCAGGACGTCGCGGCTCAACACTAAAGTCGCCAGCCACCAACTAATTTTCCGGTTGAGGGCCAGCACAACGAACGAAGAAGAAAGCAGAAGTTTATCCGCGATAGGATCGAGATAAGCGCCCAGGGCTGTCTTCTGGTTGAGCGAGCGCGCCAACAGGCCATCAAGCCCATCGGTCAGAGCGGCAATGATGAGAATGGCGAGCGCGGCACCATATTTACCGTAAAGAATCGAGATGATGAAAAACGGCAGGAATCCAAGCCTCAGGAATGTGAGCTGGTTCGGAACAGTGAAGACGCGGGTCGACATTTTTTGAATTCTACTGCAGCTCAAACAAATAGAGCGAGATAATCCCGCAAGGATCGGCCCACTCTCTGCTCAAATCGTTCGGCCAGCGAAGGGATCGAGCCGTGCGGCTCGTCGAGCGCGATTCGCTCGACCCGCTGCATGGGAAAAAACAGCGTCGGCAGGCCGATGCGCTCCCCCTCCGGATCCATCACCTGCCGGATGAAATCGTCGAAGGAATTCAAATCGATGCCACGCACAGTCACCCCGGCCGAATTCATGGAGACGAGTGCACCCCACAGTTTCTCCTTGGGAGTATGCAGGCTCAGGATGATGATTGAGTTTGGCTCCAACGATGTGCTCGCCTCATTCTCGGATGACACAATGATTTTATCCGGATGTGCACCACGTGGAGGGGCTTGCTAACTCCTCGTGCGCCATGCGTTAGCCCCTCCATCTAAGACCATCCTTTTTGGGCCTTACAATGAAATAATCTTCAAGTTCCCGGCGATGCGTAATTTCGGCTCGGTGACTTTCTGGACCGCCTCCGGGCTAACGCCGGGCGCCACCTCGCGCAGCAACAGTCCTTCGGACGTGACTTCGATCACGGCAAGTTCGGTAACGATCAGGTCCACCACCGCGAGACCGGTGAGCGGCAGAGTACACTTGTGGAGGATCTTCGGCTGCCCCTCTTTCGTGGCGTGCTCCATAGCGACAATGACGCGCGGCGAGCTGGCCACCAGGTCCATCGCTCCGCCCATACCCTTCAGCATCTTGCCGGGAATCGCCCAATTCGCTAGATTACCTTTCTCATCCACCTGGAGCGCGCCCAGGACCGTCATGTTCACATGGCCGCCCCGGATCATGCCGAATGAATCGGCGCTCGAAAAATAGCTCGTTCCGGGGATTTCGGTGACAGTTTCCTTCCCTGCGTTGATCAAGTCCGCATCTTCTTTGCCCTCGAACGGGAACGGCCCGACGCCGAGCATGCCGTTTTCCGATTGCAGCACGACCTCCATTCCCGCCGGAATATAATTGCCGACCAGGGTCGGCGTGCCAATGCCAAGATTCACGTAGTAGCCGTCGCGCAGTTCCTGCGCAACGCGCCGGGCGATCAATTCCCGCTTGCTGTCTTCTGACTGTGCCATCTTCTCCCCTTCGAGGTGCGCGGCGAGAACGCGTCAAGCGCGCTTTCGCACGGTTCTTTTTTCGATCTTCTTCTCGTAATTCGTTCCTTGAAAAATGGCATCCACGAAGATTCCGGGAGTGTGCACGCAATCGGGAGCCAGAGTTCCCAGCTCGACAAGCTCTTCCACTTCCGCGATCACATAATCCGCCGCCGTCGCCATCATGGGATTGAAATTCCGCGCAGTCTTGCGATAGACGAGGTTTCCCCAGCGGTCGCCTTTCCACGCCTTGATGAAGGCGAAATCGCCCCGCAGCCAGCGCTCGAGAATATATTTGCACCCGTTGAACTCCCGGACTTCTTTTCCTTCCGCGATCATCGTTCCCACGCCGGTGGGCGTGTAGAACGCGGGAATCCCTGCGCCGGCCGCGCGCATCCGTTCGGCGAGCGTGCCCTGCGGATTGAGCTCGACCTCGATTTCACCGGTCAAAAACTGCTGTTCAAACAGCTTGTTCTCGCCGACATAGCTGGCGATCATCTTCTTGATCTGATGCGTCTGGAGCAGCAACCCGAGGCCGGAATCTATCATGCCCGCGTTGTTCGACGCGCAAGTGAGATTTTTCGTGCCCTTGCGGCGCACGGCGGAAATGAGGTTTTCGGGAATGCCGCATGTCCCAAACCCGCCTACCAGGATGGTGGCGCCATCAAACAGTTTCGCAATCGCCGCATCGGCGTTGGCTACGCGTTTGTCCATCGATTCGGGCTCCCCGTCGCATGAATTCCTTTAACAAGTAGCTCCGCGAGTCTACTGCAAGTCGCGAAGAATTTTATACAGTTCCCCGGCAGCGGCAAATTCCTCTTCAAGCGCGCGCGTCCGGAGGTCACTGCGTAGCTGCTCGAGCGACTGGATCAACTGACCCAGCGCGCGATCCAGATTGTCGCTGTTCGTAAGAATAATATCACGCCAGACCGAATAGGGACTTCCCGCCAGGCGGAGTGCGTCGCGCAGGCCGCGGCCCGCGAGCGTCACGGGCAATCCGGTTTCATCGGTCTGATCGCGCACAACGCCGGCAAGCGCAACGGCAAGAAGCTGTGGAAGGTGCGAGACAATCGCCGCGGCGCGGTCGTGCGCTTCGGCGTCCAGCCAAACCGGCTCCGTGCCCATTTTTTCGACCAGCGCTACAAATTCCGTGACGCGCGGATCGCGCGGCTCTCCCGTTTTTTCTGTTCCTGGCTTGCAGATCAGCGCGTATTTCGAGCCGCGAAACAACTCCGCATCGGCCGCGGCGATCCCGGAGATTTCCTTCCCCGCCATGGGATGTCCACCGAGAAAACATGCGCCGCTCGCGGGGAAACATTCGGCCGCTGCCGCGCACACGGATCGCTTTGTGCTCGAAGCGTCCGTTACCAGCGCCCGGGGTGAGGCCAGCCGCGCTACTTCCGGCAGTAATTCGATGGTGTGTCCCACCGGAAGCGCCATGTAAATCAAATCCGCTCCGGCAACCGCAAGGGAGAGTTCGCCGAAACCTTCGTTGATCGCGCCCCGCTCGAGCGCGTGGCGCAGAACAGGCCCTTTGTCCCAGCCGGTCACGACCGCATCCGGCGCGTACTTTCGGAGCGCGAGCGCAAACGATCCGCCGATCAATCCAGCTCCAAGAATTGCGACTCGTCGGAAGGAGGCAGCCATGGCTTATGCGATCGTCCGGCCGACCACTGGGGCGATGATGCGCAGTTCGGCCATGAGTTTTTCGAACTGCTCAAAGAACAGCGACTGCGCGCCGTCGGAAAGCGCATGCTCCGGATCGTTATGCACTTCGAGGAGCAAGCCATCGGCGCCGGCCGCAACGGACGCGCGAGCCATCGGGGGAACTTTGTCGCGAATTCCAGTTCCATGCGACGGGTCGGCCACGATGGGAAGATGCGAAAGCTTCTTGATGACGGGAATCGCAGCGATATCGAGTGTGTTGCGCGTCGCGGTCTCAAATGTGCGTATGCCGCGCTCGCATAGGATCACGTTGTGATTTCCTCCGGCCATGATGTACTCGGCGCTCAACAATAGCTCTTCGATTGTCGCGGACATGCCGCGTTTGAGGAGCACGGGCTTTTCCACGGTTCCGAGCGCGCGAAGCAAATAATAGTTCTGCATGTTGCGCGCGCCGACCTGGAGAATGTCAACGTAGGACAGCATCAGCGGAATTTGCGATGCGTCCATCACCTCGCTGCAGACGAGCAAGCCGCTCTTGTCGGCGGCTTCGCGCATCATCTTGAGCCCTTTTTCGCCGAGCCCCTGGAAGCTGTAAGGCGAGCTGCGCGGCTTGAATGCGCCACCGCGAAGAATCCTGGCGCCAGCCTTCGCAACGCGATTGGCGATCAAGCCGATCTGTTCGGGTGTCTCCACCGAGCAGGGGCCTGCAGCGACGATAACTTCGGTGCCGCCAATTCGCACGCCCCGTGGCAGCTCAACCACGGTTCCCTGCGAACGAAACGCGCGGCTGGCCAGCTTGTATGGCTGGGTGATCCGCACGACCTCGCGCACGCCGTCGATGACCTCGATGTCCCGTGGATCGAAATCTGCAGGGACACCTACAGCGCCCAGGACCGTCTGTGACGCGCCAGTCGAGCGATGTATGTCAAATCCCATCGAGACCAGGCGGTCGATCACATGCTGGATCTGCTCTTCCTTCGCGCCTTCCTGCATTACGACTACCATTTGAAGTCCTTTTCCCTTTTTAGTGTCCCGTCGCGGTTCTTCGACAACCGACTCGTTCGATTTGTCGGTCGGAGCTTTAGCTCCGACATTGATCGCCTGCGACACTCAGGGCTTAAAAGCCCTTCTCCAGGCTCACCTCAATTGTCGGACCTGAAGGTCCGACCCACAAATCTTCTCCGAAGCGGCAAACCTTGTAAGCAAACTTCAGACCCGGAACACTGAGTCACCACGAGCACTCTTTAGCTTTCCTTTTTCCCGTCTCCGTCTTGCATCACCGTGCGCTCGACCGAGCGCGCTTCATCCAGGATGCGCTCGAACAGGCGCCGAATCGCCGCGTCAGGAAGCGGCCCGGGATTGGCGCGCACTGCTGCGTCGAGAACTTTATTCTCGCGGTCGGGCTGGTAGAGCGCCTCACCGGTTGATTGCTTGATGCGGCCGATCTCGACGACGCATTGCGAGCGCTCGTTCAGCAGTTCCACGAGCCGCCGGTCGATTTCATCGATTCTGCGGCGCAAATCTTCGATGCTCATGCGCGCGGCTCCCGCCGGCTCATCCCGGTCACTGCGGCACTCTTCAATAGTTTGACACGCGCGGCCAGCGCTTCGGCCGCCGCTTCGACTGTCCCGGCGCCCTCGATCTCTGCAACCAGCGCCGAGCCGACCACGGCGGCGTCGGCCAATCCCCCCAGCACCGAAACGTGCTCAGGCAACGAAATACCGAAGCCAATGGCGATGGGAAGCTCGGTGACGCGGCGAACGCGCCGCGCAAGCGCGGGCAATTCCTCCGCCAGTTGATCTTTCGCGCCCGTCACGCCCGTGCGCGAGATCAGATACAGGAATCCGCTCGACGATTGCGCAATGAGCGCCAGGCGCTCGTCGGTTGACGTCGGCGCAGCCAGGAAAATCGTATCGAGGCCGCGCGAAGACATCGCAGCGCGGTATTCGCCGCCTTCTTCGGGCGTAAGGTCGGTGATCAGGACGCCGTCGGCGCCAGCGGCCTTTGCCGCGTCGCCGAATTTCTCAAGACCCATCTGCAGGACGGGATTGAAATAGCTGAACAGGACGAGCGGCACATCGGTCTTCGCTCGCAGCGATTTCACCAGGGAGAGCACACCCCCGAGAGTCGTGCCGCTGCGCAAGGCACGCTCGCTGGCCCGCTGGATCACTGGGCCATCGGCCACGGGGTCGCTAAAGGGCACTCCCAGCTCGATCACGTCTGCGCCCGCCTTCGCCAGCGCGAGCACAAACTGCTCGGTCGCGGCGAGTGACGGATCACCCGCGGTGAGATACGCGACCAGGCCCATTTCGCCGCTGCGGCGCAGATCGGCAAACCGGCGCGAGATGCGGCATGGATTCGTCATGGTTGACGCAACGTGAGCCACGGCGCCCTACAAATACCGGGCGAGGATTTCCATGTCCTTATCGCCCCGGCCTGAAAGATTCAGAATGACGACGGAATCGCGCGGCATCTTTGGCGCGCGCACGATCAATTCGGCCAGAGCGTGGGCCGACTCGAGCGCCGGGATGATGCCCTCCATTCGCGCAAGCGTACGCGCGGCGGCGACTGCGGCGTCATCGCTCACGGCCGTGTACTCGGCGCGATGCCGGTCGGCCAGCCACGCGTGCTCGGGACCGATCGCAGGATAATCGAGACCCGCCGAAACCGAATGCGTCGTCGCAATCTGGCCGTCGGGGGTCTGCAGGACGTACGAATACGTCCCTTGCAACACGCCGGGGCGTGCGCCGGAGTACCCGGCCGCTGTAGCCATGCGAGCCGCATGTTCTCCAAGGGCGGTCCCGCGTCCTCCGGCTTCGACGCCGAGCAGTTTCACGCCGGGATGGTTCAGGAATGCATGGAACAAACCAATCGCGTTCGAGCCGCCGCCTACGCAGGCGACGAGCAGGTCAGGCAAACGGCCTTCCATCTCGAGTATTTGCGCGCGCGCTTCCAGGCCAATGACGCGATGAAAATCTCGCACCATGACGGGATATGGGTGCGCTCCCAAGACCGATCCGAGCAGATAATGCGTCGTGCGGACGTTCGTGACCCAGTCGCGCATCGCTTCGTTGATCGCATCCTTAAGCGTACGGGTGCCGGATTTTACGCCGACAATTTCAGCGCCGAGCAGGCGCATGCGGAAGACGTTGAGCCGCTGGCGCTCCATGTCCTCCGTGCCCATGTAGACCACGCATTCGAGGCCCAGACGCGCCGCCACAGTCGCCGTGGCGACTCCGTGCTGCCCCGCGCCTGTTTCCGCGATGACGCGGCGCTTCCCCATCCGCACGGCCAGCAAGCCCTGGCCGAGGCAGTTGTTGATCTTGTGCGCGCCGGTATGCAGCAGATCTTCGCGCTTGATGTAGATGCGCGGGCCGCCCAGATGTTCGGTAAGCCGTGAAGCAAATTGCAGCGGCGTGGGACGCCCCGCAAAATTCTTCAGTAAGGAGTCCAGTTCGCGCTGGAAATTCGGGTCCTTGCGCGCCTCCTCGTAGGCGCGCTCGAGCTCCTCAAGCGGCGCAACGAGCGTCTCAGGGACGTAACGCCCCCCGTAGGGACCGAAACGTCCTTTCGTGTCCGGCCAAGTTTGTGTAGCGGTAGTCACCGGTTCCTCTCCACATCGACCTGTTCGGGTCTTGTAACGCTCGCCCTCAGGCGGGCACCTGCTTGCATCCAACATGCCACCCTGAAGGGTGGCGCTACAAAAGGCTACCCGCGCGTGCAGCCTCGACAGCGGCAAACAGTGCGCGCAATCGCGCGGGATCTTTGCGGCCGGGACGGGCTTCGACGCCGCTTGCAACGTCCACCGCATACGGTTCGGCGGCTCGGATGGCCTCGGCGATATTCTCCGGCGTCAAACCACCCGCCAAGATGATTCGGCCATAGCGCCGCGCAGCGCGAGCGAGATTCCAATCGAGTGTGCGGCCCGTGCCGCCATGCAGCCCGCGCGCAAATCCATCGAGCAGAATTGCTTCGGCGCGACGGTAGCGGACCAGTTCTGCCGCGCGGAATCCCCGTCCCACCCGTACGGCCTTGATCACACGATGCGTCCGCGCCAGCGCCGCCACTTCTTCCGGCGATTCCGCGCCGTGGAGTTGCACCGTATTTAAGCGCAAACCTCGCGCCAGCGCAGCGACCACCAGCGGCGGCCAGTTCACGAACACGCCCACCGCTTCGACAAATGGCGGAAGACGCCGAATAATGTTCCACGCGTCCGCGGGACTGATGGCACGCGGACTGGACGGATAAAAATTGAATCCGAGCGCGGAAGCTCCCAAGTCAACGGACAAACGTGCGTCGTCCCAGGTGGTAATCCCACAAATTTTAACACGAGTCGCGGGCCGTAACCCGGTGATCGTGGCGGGCGCTCGGCGCGGGAGCTTCCGAAAGATTGATCGCTTGGATGGCATGGGAACTAGGAACCGAGCAGAGTTCGCAGCGCCCCAGCCGGGTCAGGCTGGGCCATCAGATGCTCACCGATCAAGAACGCGTCAAATCCTGCCGCCCGAAAGCGAATCAGATCATCGTGAGAGCGCAGGCCGGATTCACACACAGCAATGCACTCATCAGGAATGGCCTCGATCAATTCCAACGATGTTTCGACCCGTACTTCGAGAGTGCGAAGATCACGATTGTTAACGCCAAGGATGCGCGCGCCCGCGGTTAGAGCCCGAGTCAGCTCCTCGCGGGAGTGGACTTCAACGAGTGGCTCCATTCCTAGTTCGCGGCCGAGCGTGAGCAGGTCGCCAAGACGCGCGTCCTCGAGCGCCGCAACAATCAACAGGAAAGAATCTGCATTCGTCGCTCGCGCCTCCCAGATCTGCCACGGGTCGATGATGAAATCCTTCCGCAGTACCGGCAAACCAACGGCCGCGCGCGCGTCGCGCATATATTTCAAGTCGCCCTGAAAGAATTCTTCTTCGGTCAGCACGGAAAGGGCCGCCGCACCGGAAGCCTCGAAGCCGCTCGCCAGCGCGACCGGGTCGAAATCGGCGCGGATCAACCCCCGGGAAGGTGACGCTTTCTTCAACTCGGCGATCACATTGAGCGAATCTCGCCCCAGCGCCGCGGCAAAGTCCCGTACGGGCTGGGCTTGCTTCACGCCGAACCGCAGCACCGTCTCGGGAACACTTTTCTGCCGGTGAGCAATCGCAGCGCGGCGAGCCTCGATGATTCGGTCAAGCACCGTCCCGGATTTGATCTCAGCCGCCATTGGCATGCGTCTATTTTCAACAGGAACGGAAGCGAAAACAGTAATGCTATCTTCCCGCGCCGGGGGAGTCAATGACGTGCGCACGATGACGTCGAGAGAATAGACTTTGACTCCTCCTGCTATGAAGATGTCCTCAACTCCGACTGAAAATAGGGGATTTACGGCGCAACACAACGCAGAGCCATTTTCATGCGTGGTGGTGCGCTAAAGGTGCATGAAGTCTTATCGAAACGAAATCTTATTTGAAAGCTTCGTCTTCGCGGGGATACGGGATGGCCAGGCCGAGCGAATTGATAGGGATGAGTTCGTTCGGAACGTCGCCCTTGAAGACGAAGACAGAGTTGGCCGTGTAGAGGGTGCGCTTCAGTTCGCCATGATCGGCGGCTGAGTAGTGCACCATGTATGAGTCCACGCGGGCCTTGTCGGAGCCTGCAACCCTTCGAGAGCGGAGCTAGGAAGCCTTCTCTTGCGCGTAAACCAAATACTCCTCGTACGGACCCTTGAAGTCCTCGATGTGGCCGCCCTTGAAATGCCAGATGCGCGTGGCGACTTCGTCGATCACGTCGTGATCGTGCGTGACCAGCAGTACCGTCCCCGGATACCGCTGCAAGGCAATGTTCAGCGCGTTGATGGATTCCAGGTCCAGGTGGTTCGTAGGTTCGTCGAGCACCAGGACATTCGGCTTCTGCAACATCAGCCGGCAGAAGATCAGCCGCGCCGACTCACCGCCTGAAAGCGCTTGCGTAGGCTTCAGGGCGTCCTCGCCGCTGAAGAGCATCTGTCCGAGCAGACCGCGCAGCTCTTCCTGCGAGGCCTTCGGATCGAACTGGTGCAGCCACTCGATGGCCGTTGTGCCCTTAACGATGGAATCGGTGTGGTCTTGCGCGAAGTAGCCTGCTGCCACTTCGTGGCCCCACTTCACCGTGCCGCCATCGACCGTAAATTGCCGGTCCGCGTCGTCGATGTATCCCGTCGCGCTGCGCATGAGCGACTTCAACAGCGTGGTCTTGCCGGAACCGTTGCGGCCGATCAGAGCGATCTTTTCTCCGCGGTCGACATTCGCCGTGAAGGGCTGAATCACTTTCAGGCCGCTGTAGGATTTCGTGAGTCCCTTGCACTCGAGCGGATGGCGCCCCGAAGGCTGTGTCATATCAAAACGGATGTACGGCCGCGCAATATTGGACTTGGCGAGCTCCGAAGTTTGTATCCGCTCGACTTCTTTCTTGCGCGAGGTCACTTGCGACGAACGCGTGCCGGCCGAGAACCGCGCGATGAACTCATTCAATTGCGCGATCTTCTTTTCTCGCACGGCGTTGTCCGCTTCGATGCGGGAGCGGATCTGCGTCTTGGCGAGGACCATATCGTCGTACCCGCCCGTGTACATGATCACCGTTTGGTAGTCGATATCGGCCGTGTGCGTGCAGACGCTGTTCAAGAAATGGCGGTCGTGCGAAATCACGATCAGCACGCCTTCGTATTCATGCAGATATTCTTGCAGCCAGTGCACCGAATCGAGGTCCAAATGGTTCGTAGGCTCGTCCAGCAGCAGCGCCGGCGGATTGCCGAAAAGCGCTTGCGCCAAGAGCACGCGGACTTTCTGGCCGCCCTGCAACTCGCTCATCTTGCGCTCGTGGAGGGCGGCTTCCACGCCCAGCCCGTCGAGCAGTATCGCGGCATCGGCCTCCGCCGTGTAACCGCCCTCTTCACCGACAAGCCCTTCGAGTTCGCCGAGACGCATGCCGTCCTTGTCGGTGAGCGAATCGTGAGGCTTGGCGTACAGCGCGTCCCGCTCCTGCAGAGCCTTCCACAACGGGACGTTGCCCATGATGACGGTGTCGATCACGCGATATTCGTCGAATGCAAACTGGTCCTGCCGCAGAATCCCCAGCTTCTTCGGCCGAGTGATGGATCCCTTGGATGGCTCGAAATCGCCGGCCAGTATCTTCATCAAAGTTGTCTTGCCGGCGCCATTTGGCCCGGAGATCGCGTAGCGCCGCCCCGCCATGAAGGTACAGGTGACGTCCTCGAACAGGATCCTGCCGCCGAAGCGCATAGTGATGTTATTGACCGAAAGCATAGCCTTTGATTATACCGTGGAATCGGTGCCCGCGCTGGCCCGCTCGCGCGGCCTTTCCAGGCCACTTCCCGGTGGAAGCGTTCATCGGGAATTACCCGCTGAACGGGCACTTGCTTGACAGGTCATGCCGGACGAAGATGATTGACAAAATCATGGGAGAGCATGAAGCTCTAGAACGAATAAGCCGGGATTCCCTACAGAAACCGAGTGCGGCAGGAGGGATTGAATGAGCGGAATAACGCGGCGTGGATTCGTGAAGGGGGCGGCCTTGGCTCCCCTGGCACTAACACAACTGAATTCTGTGGCACAGCGGCCAGCCACCTCGGAGCGTTTCGATATTGTCGTGGCCGGCGCGGGGCACAATAGCTTGATCACCGCTGCCTATCTGGTGAAGGCGGGTTTTCGCTGTATCGTGCTGGAGGGCCGGCCAACTGTGGGTGGGGACGTCAAGTCGGCGCAGTTGACCTTGCGCGGGTTTCAGCACGACACCTGCTCTTCAGCGCATAACGGCATGCAAGAAAACCCGCTGATACGTGACAACGAACTCAACCTCGGCGATTACGGACTTGAATACATTTTCCCCGATCCGGTCTTCCACATGCCGTTTCTTGACGGCGCTTATGTAACGCAGTGGCGCGATCCGGAGCGCACCTGTGCGGAATTTGCCAAGATTTCCAAGAAGGACGGTGCCGCTTACCGGCGCATGTGGAAAGAATCTGAAACCATGCAACCTACTGCCAAGTTTTGGCAGCGCCGCTTGGCCATGTCGCATTGGGAGATCATCCGCGATAATTTCGAGGACGAACACTGCCGCGCATTTATGCTGGCTTGTCCGTGGTCGCAGCAACCGGCGCAGTATCCGATGACTGGGCGGCTCGCCTATTCACTATTCAGCCAGCAGCGTCACAGCCGGCCTCTGCCCAAAGGAGGATCGGGAAAACTTACCGAGGCGCTCGCGCGCTTCATCGAAGCGCATAACGGTGTGATCCTCACTAACAAACCAGTCGCGCGACTGATCATTGAAAGTGGTAAGTGCACAGGCGTGGAGTGTGCGGACGGAAGCGCCTACCGTGCCGACAAGGCTGTACTTTCTACAATCCACATCAAACACCTGGTAGATATGGCGCCGCGCGAGTTGTGGGGCAAGGATTTTATCGA
This sequence comes from Terriglobia bacterium, assembly GCA_041488495.1. Lineage (GTDB taxonomy): Bacteria > Acidobacteriota > Terriglobia > Acidiferrales > UBA7541 > Palsa-360. The sequence continues at coordinate 18,460 of JBGPPL010000021.1, read as the reverse complement.
CGGCGTGGATACGTGGCAGGCGGAATGCCAAATGTTTAGCTCCAATTATGCCACGACCGAACCTCCAAAATACCCGGTCGCGGGCGGCACGCTTTCGCCTGTGCACTCGCAATTGCTGGCGAGCCCGGAACGCGCGCTGCGCTTTGCATACGACTACGCCATCGGTGCGGTCAATGTCGAGGATCCACCCCAGCATATTACCTGTTGCACTGTTGCTGATCCGACGCGGGCTCCCGCGGGCATGCATACCATTAAGTGCGTTGCGTATCAGCCCTACGATTTGAAGCAAGGCCCGGAGCACTGGGACAAGATCAAGGAGCAGGTCGCCGATGCAAACCTGAGATACTTGCAGCGCTTCTCGCCAAATCTGACCGACGACAAGATCCTCGAGCGAGTTGTGTACAGCCCGCTCGATCTCGAACGCATGAACCCGCATAACTGGCACGGCAGTTGTCACGGCGGTGCTCAAGGGCCATCGCAATCAGGCGCCATGCGCCCGATGCCCGGCTGGGCGGAATACCGGATGCCGATACCCGGGTTGTACCAGACCGGCGGCACAACGGCTCCCGGAGGGTCCGTGACGGGAATGCCCGGGCGCAATGCGGCGACGGTTATGCTCAAGGACTTTGGCACCAGCATCGAGGAAGTGGTGCGCAAGAACGCGAACAAGACATCGTAGAAAATAGTTTGCTGCAGGCGCGTAGTGTGTTGTTCCGTAAATAAGCGGCATTGGCATTGCTCTGGAAATAGGCATCTCGAATGCACAATGAAAGTGCGTATGGCGGTGGGACGGCTGAAAGCGTTGTGGGTATTGAGCCCGGAGCAGCACGAACAACTGGAGAGCATGGCTAGCTCGCGCGCTCTTCCGGCGGGGCTGGTCAACCGGGTGCGCATCGTTCTGATGAGTGCTGCGGGGAAGACGAATCAGCGACTCGCTCGCCAGGTGGAGCTAGCGAACGCCACATTGGGTAAGTGGCAGCTCCATCGTGCGTGCTGGCTCGCGCGGCCGTACCAGGCCACCTCCGATATGGGCGTTTCTCGGGGGTTGGCCTCTGATCGGGCACTCTCTTGACAGGTCATACCGGACGAGGATGATTCACAAAATCATGGGAGGGCATAAAGCCCTAGAACCAAGAAGCCGGGATCCTCTACTGAAACTGGGTGCGACAGGAGTAATGGAATGAGCGGAATAACGCGACGTGGATTTGTGAAGGGGGCAGCCTTGGCCCCGTTGGCGCTAACACCATTCACTTCCGTGGCACAGCAGGCAGCCACTCCGGAGCGTTTCGATATTGTCGTCGCCGGTGCCGGCCATAACAGCCTGGTCTGCGCCGCTTACCTGGCGAAAGCCGGTTACAGGATCCTCGTTTTGGAGGGCCGTCCGACCATTGGCGGCGGCTGCAAGACCGCTGAAGTATGCATGCGCGGATTCAAGGAAGATCTTTGTTCCTCGGTGCACGCAGGGATTCAATCGAATCCACTGCTCCGCGACAACGAACTCAATCTCCGCGATTACGGCCTCGAGTACCTGGACCCCGATCCGGTCATGTACACGCAATTTTCGGACGGGTCCTCGATTGCGCTCTGGCGCGACCTGGATCGCACCTGTGCGGAGTACGCCAGGATCTCGAAGAAGGATGCGGAAACCTTCCGGCGATTGGTGGCCGAATACAAGGCTTATACGGAAGCTACGGCGGCCAACCGCTCCGCCGCTCCGGGCTTTAACGCACCAGGGGGACCGGCTGCAAGAATTCCTCAGAGCGGCGTTTGGCAGCGTCGACTCGCAATGTCGGGCTATGACCTCGTGCGCGAACTCTTTGAGGACGACCGTATCCGCGCCTTTCATCTTGCGGCCGGCCATTTCAGCGCGGTCCCTGGAGGAGATCCCGGGACGGGTGGGCAGGCTTTTTCGTTGATCGGCCAGCAGATCAGCGGACGCCCTATTCCAAAGGGCGGATCAGGCATGTTGAGCGTTGCACTGGGGCGTTTTCTTGAGGCGCATCATGCTGTCATTCTGACGAACAAACCCGTCACGCAGTTCCTGATTGAAGGTGGCAAGTGCGTCGGCGTGCGCTGTACGGACGGCAGCTCGTACCGCGCCGAAAAGGCGGTCGTTTCGACGATCCACATTAAGCATCTCGTAGACATGGCGCCACGCGATCTGTGGGGCGAGGAGTTTCTTGAGGGGGTCCGGTTGTTTCAGCCAGAACACGCCATGTTCTCCTTTCACTACGCAACCACGGAGCCGCCGAAGTATCCCCTTGCGAGTGGCGGAACGATCTCGACGTGTGAGGCGGTTTTTCTGTCCAGTCCCGAACGTATCTTGCGCCTGAGTTACGACAACGCCCGCGGAGAAGTCAACCTGGACGATCCCCCGCCACTCCAGATTGTGTCCGCCACCGTCCCCGATCCGAGCCGGGCCCCAGCGGGCTTCCACACTTTGAAGCTCGAAGGTACGCTGCCCTACGCTCTAAGAGAGGGCCCTAAGCACTGGGACAACATTAAGGACGACGTTGCCGAAGGACTCCTCAACTACTTGCGCCGATTTGCTCCCAATCTGACGCCGGACAAAATCCTCGCGAAGTTCCTCGAAAGCCCGCTCGATATCGAGCGCATGAATCCCGCTATGTGGCGCGGGAGCGCGCACCACGGCGCGAACAACCCGGCTCAGACGGGGGCGATGCGTCCCGTGCCAGGATGGGCGCAATACCGCATGCCGATTTCCGCCCTCTATCAAACCGGAGCCTGCACGGCTCCCGGTGGCTCGATTACCGGAATGCCCGGGCGAAATGCGGCGACGGTTATGCTCAAGGACTTTGGCACCAGCATCGAGGAAGTGGTGCGCAAGAACGCAAACAAAATGTCGTAGAAAATAGTTTGCTGCAGGTGTCTGGCGATCTAGGAGGTGTGCTTGTGAGGAACAGAGAGAGAGCCCTGGCCGTGGCGTTAGCCTCGGTATCGTTGGCGGCGTCATTCGTCCTGGCGTTCAGTGTCAGAGCGCAACAACCGGTGGAACCACAAGCCGCGAAACAGCAAGTGCCCGACAATTTGGCGGAACATACCCCGCCCATGCAACCGATCCCTTACAGCCACAAGACACATCTGGCATTGGGCCTGCAATGTCAGATTTGCCACACGAATCCGGATCCAGGTAATCTGGTGACGTTCCCGGCCACCAGTACCTGCATGTCATGCCATACCGCGATCGCTAAGAGCAAACCTGCGATCCAAAAACTTGCGTCGTTTGCCAAGTCGCAACAACCCGTGCCGTGGGTGCGCGTCTACGCAATCCTCCCGGGTGTGACCTGGACGCACCGCAAACATCTGGACGCGGGCATGAAGTGTGAAACGTGCCATGGGCAGGTCGCCCAGATGGATGCCATGTCCGAAGCAACAAGCGTAACGACGATGGCTGTCTGTATCAGTTGCCATAAAGCAAACAACGCCCCGACCGTCTGCCAATCCTGCCACGTGTGGCCTTCGAACTGAATGCGAGTTGGGAGGATAATCCAGGACTCCGACTATGTTAAACAACACGAGACATGAAGGGGAGTCGTCAAACCCGCAATGGACTTGAGCGGTCTCATATGGTCTTGGGGCCCAACCTCGCGCGTACGCGCCGAGGCGTTCTGGAGCTTACGGAGGAACTGTCATGCGATACATGGTTGCTGTCGGCGTGCTTCTCGCGACCCTCATCATTGTCAATGCTTCACTCACCCAGTCCACTATGGCCGATGACGGCGAGCACCTACTGACAGTTGACCACTATGTCTCTGTACGCTCTACAGTCCCGTCGATGGCCGGTCAAATTGCGCAGATCTACGTACGGGAGCGGCTCCGAGCGGGCACTGTTCTTCGGGCCGCATCCGTAGCGGACCGGGTAGTGCTGTTTGTTCATGGCGCGGGCACGCCCGCAGAGGTGGCGTTCGATGTGCCATACCAGAACTACAGTTGGATGGCGTACCTCGCTCAGGCGGGCTTTGACGTGTTCGCAATGGATACCACTGGTTACGGCCGCTCGACCCGGCCGGCGGCGATGAACGATCCGTGTAACCTTGCGCGTGAGCAGCAGACGGCGTTCGTTCCGAGCCTTTTCTCCGCGCTGTGCGCGCCGAGCTACCCGCGCCAGGCGACAACGATTGCATCCGATTGGAACGACATCGACGCGGCGGTCGACTACATTCGAACGCTGCGACACATTGATCGGGTGAGCCTGGTTGCGTGGTCGCTGGGTGGACCGCGAGCGGCTGGCTACGCCGCGCAGCATCCCGAAAAGGTGCAGAAGTTGGTCCTACTGGCTCCTGCGTACACCCGGACGTTGCCCGCGAGCGCGCCGGCGCAGCTCCCAGCTGAGGGCCCGACCATGAATACCCAATCACACGACGAGTTCACCGCAAACTGGGATCGCCAGGTGGGTTGTCAGGATCAATATGATCCAGCCGCAAGCGAAAGCGTATGGCGGGAAATGATCCAGTCGGATCCGGTCGGAGCAACGTGGGGTCCGGGTGTGCGGCGCGCTCCCCAGGTGACGACTTGGGGTTGGAACGCCGCAATTGTGGCAAAGACACAGATCCCGATTCTCATGATCAGCGGGGAGCATGACAAGCAGGTGCTGTCGGAGCGAGTACGGGATCTGTACGCCGACCTCCCTTCGCACCAGAAGGTGTTCGTCGATCTTGCCTGTTCGTCGCACAACGCGATGTGGGAGAAGAATCATCTGCTCTTGTTTCGCGCGTCGCTCGAATGGCTGACCCGGGGCTCGGTCACCGGAAAGCAGGAAGGAATGCTGCGCCTGGGATATCCGGGGTCTCAATGATCGGGCCTGTGTCTATCTCCGCGCGGCCAAAAACGACTGCGTGGTAATGGCGCACTTGTCTGCCAGAAGGCCACCGATCATCTCCACGCGGTGAGTCCGGCGCCGATCGTAGGATCAGAAAAACCGCTTCCACGAAGTTCTGCTGAATGTCGTAATGAAAATGGGACAATCTAGCCGCAAGAACTCACCGGACCTCGTTGTTCTCCGCGCAGACATATTCCTTAATTTGCCAGTCCGGTTTCAACTTGAAGATCTTCTGAGCGGTCCAAGGCTTTGTATATGCCTTCGGGTCGTCAATGGTGTAAACGACCTCCAAGGTGACATGGTCAATGCGGCGGATGCGCTCTACAACGTGCAGGGCGCCGGAATGGGGAAGACCCATAGGGTCGAGCCAGGTCTTGTCGTTGAAACCAATCGTGTCCACGACGAGCGTGTCTCCCTCGTATCTGCCAATCGAGTGCCCCATGTACGTGGGGTCGAGGTCCTTGGGATGTCCTCGCCCATCTGTAAAGATTTGCCGCACTAAGGACTGATACTCGAAGATCATTACCACCCGGTCACGCGCGTGAACGATTTCCCAGGGAAACGGCTGCAGCATGATCCTTGGGACACCGGGCGGGATACACCGCTCCGTTGGGTCTGGCCCACTGTCCGGATCAGCTTGGGCGTTCTCCAGGTCGCGCGCCTTCAGCGCCGCCTCTGCCCAAGGCTGGAAAGGAGGATCCTCCTTAGGGAGAAGGTTTCGACGGTACTCGCTTATAAACCAAACTCCAGAGAAATCCGGTGTGCCAGAAGCAGCGCGGGTCTTTGCTGATCCCGAGTGTTGTGCTGTCTGAGCGAGAGTAACGGGCGAGAAGGCAAGTGCCGCCGCGAGAACCAAACCCATGAAGTGATTTCGCACTATGAACTTCCTCGCGTAGCTTAGGGATCGGCCCCGACATGGCCTGGGGACCTACATCGTTCGCCACGTCTGAGTGACTCCCTTTTACTTGAATCCCTGTCCGTCGAACTCCTGGCCGTTAGCCAGCGTGACGCTGACCAGACGAATGATCTTCCTGCCGTTCTTGGCAGGAGCGCCGGTAACGCCGAGCTGGTCTCCTGCCTTAATCATTTCCTTCTTCCAGCCAGTCCTGGTCAGCATGTTCGGACTATTGCCTTCGACGCGCCACTGTTCGACGTTGCCCTTGTCGTCCTTCACGTCGAGAGAGATGAATACATGGGGATTGGACCACACGAAATCGGTCACGGTTCCTTTCACGGTTACCGGGTGCTCTACGTCGAATGCCGAGCTCGAATGGTGAGCCAACACCGGATGTGAAACCAAGAGAGCACCAATGACCAGAATGAATGCGATCACTTGCTTATTTTTCATGGCTGCACCTCCCGGCTAGATAACCGGAAATCCCTCTCCTGGATTTCTCGCTGGATGGATAATATACACCTGACCGGCGCCGAAAGCTCGGCCAGCAAATCGTTCTCGATCCGCCCGTTTTCTGAATCGTTTATTCGCACTGCCTGAGCGGTGAAGGTCTTCTCAATCAAGATGGCGGAGATTTCACCACAGACGGCACGGGGAACACAGCGCGGCGGAGCCGCAACCGGACTCGGCGGCTAAAGCCGGCTTCAAAAAATCTTCCCTTCGGCCGGGCTGACGCCCGGCCCTACAATGCGGGACGAGACTCTTGGCGGGGTGAATCTCTGGACTCTTAGTACAGGGACGGGAAGTGTGATCGAGGGACCGCTAGTCAGGATTTCTCTTTGAACTGAAAAATATCTTCTTTTCTTTACGCGCTTGCCTGGTTCAGAAGTTCGACAGAAGGACGGTCGAGTTTAAGTTCCACGCAGGCAATCAAATCGTTCAGTTGTTCAAGATTTGTAGCACTCACAATGGGCGCCGTGATACTGGGACGCGCAAGCAGCCACGCCAGTGACACTCTTGCGGGCGTGGCATTGTATTTTTTCGCTACCACGTCCAAAGCCCGAAGAATCTTGAAGCCGCGTTCGTTGAGATACTTTTTTACGGATTGGCCGCGAGCGCTCTTCGCCAGATCGCTTTCCGATCGATACTTGCCGGAGAGAAATCCGCTGGCCAGGGGGTAGTAATTGATAACGCCAAGTCTTTCCTTTTCGCACAGAGGCTCAAGTTGAGCTTCGTAATCCGCACGTTCACAGAGGCTATAGTTCGGTTGAAGGCTCTGATACTTTGGCAGGCCCGCCTTCTTGCTGATTTCGAGTGCCGCAGCGAGTCTGTCCGCTTTGTAGTTTGAAGCCCCGATGGCCCTGATTTTGCCTTGCCTGATCAGTTCTGCGTATGCTCCTAGAGTTTCCTCCAGCAGTGTGTCTGTATCGTCCTTGTGAGACTGATAAAGGTCGATGTAGTCGGTTTGCAGGCGGCGCAACGAGTCTTCCGCAGCGCGCAGGATATAGGATCTCGATAATCCCCTCTTTCCCGGCCCCAATTCCATGCCCACCTTCGTTGCGATGATCACTTTGTCTCGATTCCCGCTTCGCTTCATCCATTTGCCGAGCATTGTCTCCGATTCCCCGCCCGTGTGGCCGGGTGCCCACTTGGAATAGACATCAGCCGTATCGATGGAATTGAAACCCGCGGCTACAAACGCATCGAGCAGTTTGAAAGAGGTTGGTTCATCTACCGTCCATCCGAAAACGTTCCCTCCGAAAACAAGGGGAGAGATTTCCAATCCCGAATTGCCCAGCGTGCGCTTATACATTCCGGCCCTTTCTGCGTTTGCGCTGCGAATTTCATTACACGCTTTGGATGAGATCATGAGGAGCAAAGGTACATGGGAGAGTCCCGAGGCGGGTGGCATTATGCACCCGTTTGCGTTCTTTCGGGGCATTCCCTTCCGAGTTGTCCCTTACACATCACGCCCACCCGATCTCGCGAGTTAGCGAAATCTTTTGAGAACAATCTTTCAGGGCGCGTGTCTTATGCCCAATACGTGCGGTCAAGAGTGCGATACTGAATCGCTTCGCCGAGATGGCGCGTTTCGAGGCTCGCGGACTCATTGAGATCGGCGATCGTGCGCGCAACTTTCAGGATGCGGTCGTGGGCGCGCGCGGAAAGCCCTAGGCGTGTGATCGCGTTCTCCAGCATTTTCTCGCCATCGTCGGAGATGGCGCAGAATTTTCGGATCAGTTTCGGCGGCATTTGCGCATTCGCGAAAACTCTCTTCTCGCCCGTGAACCGTTCGGTCTGGCGCGCGCGGGCGCGCAGCACACGCTCGCGCACCGTGGCGGAATCCTCGGAAGCCACGGCGCCGCGGAGTTCCTTGTACTTCACGGCGGGCACCTCGATGTGGATGTCGATGCGATCGATCAGCGGTCCGGAAATTTTTGAAACGTAGCGCTGAATCTGCGGCGGCGAGCAGTGGCACTCGCGCGTCGAGTCGCCGAAGAATCCGCAGGGACACGGATTCATCGCCGCGGCGAGCATGAAGCGCGCGGGGAACGTCACCGAAGTCGCCGCGCGCGAGATCGTCACTGCGCCATCTTCAAGCGGCTGGCGCATGACTTCGAGCACGTTGCGCTGGAATTCCGGCAATTCGTCGAGAAAGAGCACGCCGTGATGCCCGAGCGAAACTTCTCCGGGCCGCGGCACGGCGCCGCCGCCGATCAATCCCGCGTCGCTGATCGTATGGTGCGGCGAACGAAACGGGCGTGTGCCCACGAGGCCCCGCGAATCATCGAGCAGCCCCGCCACGCTGTGGATGCGCGTCGTTTCGATGGCCTCTTCGAGCGACATCGGTGGCAGGATCGTTGGAATGCGCTTGGCGGCCTGCTGGCCGCGGACGTCGCGCATGTCTACCGGATACTGCGCCGCGTCGGCCAGCATCGTGCGCGCGTTCACGCGCACCGGCGCGAACGATTCCGGCGCGTTGATCAGGTCCACGGCCTGCGGAAGCGTGCGTACCGCGAAGACGTCGATGCCTTCGACCACCGCCGCCTCGCGCACATTCGCCTCCGGCACGACCACCGCGCGGATGTGGTGTTCGCGCGCGGCGAGCGCGGCTGAGAGGGCTCCGCGCACGGAGCGCACCTGCCCGTCGAGCGATAGTTCTCCGAGAAATATGAATTGATCGAGCTGCTTCCCAAAGAACGTGCCCTGGCAGCCCAAGATCGAAAGCGCCATCGGAAGGTCAAATGCGGAACCTTCCTTGCGGATGTCGGCGGGCGCCAGGTTGACGGTGACGCTCTGCAGGGGAAAATCGTGGCCGCAATTCTTGAGCGCGGCCTTGATGCGTTCCCGGCTTTCCTTCACGGCAACATCGGGCAGGCCGACAACGTTGAAATCGCCGAGCCGGCTCGAGCCGACGTCCACCTCCACTTCCACCAGATAGGCATCGATGCCAAAGACGGCGGCGCTGAAAGCTTTGAAGTGCATAGGTGAGCGGAAGCGGATGCTTCCGGCGAGCGCAAGAGTAACGCAAATGTACCTATCAATCCAGTATTAGAGCGGAGACTGAATTTCAAGGCATTTTAGAGCGATATTCTTACGCACATCCCGGACCCTCTGCGCTTTACAGCGCGCGCGGGCGCGCCTATAGTCGCTTCTGGTGCCCGGTCGGGCCATGTCATTCGAGCGAGAGAGGATCCTCCATGCTGATTGTCCTGATTGTAGTTGTGGTGGGCCTGGTTCTGTACCTCATGACGGCGTACAACGGCCTGGTGCGGCTGAAGGTGCAGTGCGACAACGCCTGGTCGGACATTGATGTGCAGCTCAAGCGCCGGTACGACCTGATCCCCAACATTGTTGAGACAGTGAAAGGATACGCGGCGCACGAAAAAGGGACGCTCGAAGCCGTGGTGGCCGCACGGAACCAGGCGATGACCGCGCAGGGTCCGGCGGCCAAGGGTGAAGCGGAAGGTATGCTCACTGGTGCGCTGCGGCAATTGTTCGCGCTAGCCGAAGCGTATCCGCAATTGCGCGCCGTCGAGAGTTTCACGCAATTGCAGAACACACTCAACGGAATTGAAGACACGCTCCAGAATGCGCGGCGGTACTACAACGCGGTCGTGCGCGACTTCAATACGATGATCGAGCAGTTCCCTTCCAATATCGTCGCCGGGATGGGCCACTTCAAGGAACGGGAATTTTTCCAGGTGAGCGCCCCTGCCGAGCGCGAAGTGCCGAAGGTCAGCTTCGGCGCAACCGGCGCATAGCCGCGATGGGAAACCCTGAGACGAACGCAGCGGGCAATCACCATCGAATTGTGAGGCAATACCTTCTCCGCGGTGCTGTGCTGCTTGCCGCGATGGTGGTTTTGTTTGCGGCGCCCATGGCGGCGCGGCAGCTCAAAATCCAAAAATTCTCAGCAGAGATTTTCGTTCAATCAGACTCCGCGCTGAACGTCACGGAGACAATCGAGGCGAATTTTATTGGTTCCTGGCACGGCCTCTACCGCACGATTCCGGTCGAATATGTGACGCCGCAGGGGTTCAACTACACGCTGTTCGTAAAGCTCGACGGCGCAACCGATGCCGCCGGACAACCGCTCAAAGTCGAATCCTCGCGCGACCGGCACTACCTGAAATGGAAAATCTACGTCGATGACGCGACCGATGCCGTCCGCACGATCGTCCTGCATTACCGCGTCAGCAACGGCCTGAAATATTTCGAAGACCACGACGAACTCTATTGGAATGTGACCGGGGACGAATGGGACGTCCCCGTCGGGAATGCCAGCGCACAGGTCCTGCTGCCGCCGGGCGTAACCGGGATCCGGGCGCTCGAATTCACCGGCGCGTACGGTTCGCGCGCCCAGAACGCCGATGTAACAACGTCGGAAAACAGCGTGAACGTCTCCATGCTGCGGCCGCTCGCCTTCCACGAAGGGCTGACGGTCGTTGTTGGCTGGGACAAGGGCTTCGTGAAGGAACCCGGGACAAGCGATCTTGTCAGCCAATTCCTTGCAAGCAACTGGCCCATATTTTTCCCCGTGCCTGTCTTCCTGTTCATGTTCTGGCTGTGGTACACGCGGGGGCGCGACCCGCGACTTGGCCCGGTCGCTGTGCAGTACGCTCCGCCTGCAGGGATGACCCCGGCTGAGGCAGGCACACTGGTGGACGACGACGCGGCCATGCTCGACATTACGGCGACGATCGTGGACCTAGCCGTGCGCGGCTACCTGGTGATCGAGGAAAAAGACAAAGACCACATGCTGGGGCTCTACTCGAACAAAGAATATGTCTTCCACATGAAAAAGAAGCCGGCGGAGTGGGCCGGCCTCAAGTCGCATGAATTGGTGCTGCTCGCCGGCATCTTCGCGAATGGCGTGGAGCCCGACGTCGAACTTTCCTCCCTGCAGAATCAGTTTTACAAAAACCTCCCCGGCATTAAAGAAAGCATCTTCGACGCATTGATGGAACGCGGCTATTTCCAGCACCGCCCGGATTACGTGCGCAGCGGCTTTGTGGTCGGAGGAGTTGTCGTAGGCGTGCTGGTGTTCTTCATTGGAAACGCGCTTTCGCAAAAAATGGGGATGGCGCCGACGCCATTCGCCATCGCAGCGATCATTTCAAGCGCAATTATTATCGGATTCGGTTGGTTTATGCCGGCGCGAACGGCAGAGGGCGCGAAGGCCCTGGCCGGCGTGCTTGGCTTCGAGGATTTCCTGTCGCACGTCGAAGCCGGCCGCATGGAGCGCATCAGCCAGACGCCGGAGACGTTCGAGAAATTTCTGCCGTTTGCCATGGCGCTGGGCGTAGAAAAGAAATGGGTCGGCGCATTCCAGAACATATACTCACAGCCGCCGTCCTGGTATCAGGGCGGCTACTATGGCGGCGGATTTCATTCGCTCATGTTCGTCAACAGCCTGGACAATATGACGGCGCGCGCGAGCTCCGTGATGGCTTCAGCTCCCAGGAGCAGCGGAGGCTCAGGCTTCGGCGGTGGCGGATCCTCAGGCGGCGGTTTCGGCGGCGGTGGTGGCGGAGGATTCTGAAGAGGTACGTCGGCAGCTACTGGCGGTTTGAAAGCTCCTCGATGCGTCTCATTGAGCCGATGGCTCGCATCCTGCCGTGCGCGGACGATTTGACATATTCGCTCGCGTCGAACGAATTACAGCAGTGAGTGCACGTACCAGATCCGGCGCCGCTGTACGAAGCTCCTCAATTCGCTGCCGGGCGAGGCGCGAAAGGATCTTTTGGCCGCGAGGCGTCAGGCGCACGATCACCTGCCGGCGGTCCGTCCGCGATCGCTCTCTTCGCAACAACTGCTGCCGCTCGAGGCGGTCCACCAGTTCCACGACGCTGTGATGACGAAGCTGCATGCGCTCGGCGAGTTCGCGAATCGTGGCCTCCCGGCCGGCGGGAAGGCCGCGCAGCGCCAGCAAAAACAAGTATTGCTGCGGCTCAAGACCCGCTGCACGTGCCGACTGCTCGCTGCCATTCAAGAACTGCCGGATCTGATAGCGGAATTCCGCCAGCGCACGGAATTCAACGGAACTCATGGAGCGGGCCATTCAGTCACCATTATATCGTCCTAAGATAGAAGTGCCATTCGGGAAAACGGGGGCAAGCATCCGCCTGTTACACGTCAAATCGTTTTCTCGGAGTCCAGCAGGATCGTTACGGGGCCATCGTTGACCAGTTCGACTTCCATATGCGCCTGGAAGACGCCGGTTTCAACCCGAACGCCGAAGGTGCGCAAGCATCGAACAAATTCTTCATAAAGCCGGCTGGCGTCCTCGGGGGGCGCGGCCTGGATGTACGACGGCCTGCGGCCGCCGCGCGTATCTCCATAAAGCGTGAATTGCGAGATGACGAGCGCGGAACCTCCAACCTCAACGAGGGAGCGGTTCATCTTGCCCGCATCGTCGGCGAAGATGCGCAAGTTGGCGATTTTCCCCGCAAGATACAGAGCGGATTCCGGGGTATCGCCGCGACTCACACCGAGCAGGATCAGCATGCCTGCCGGGATTGTCCCGGCTACACGAGCGTCAACGGTGACGCGGGCCCGAGTAACTCGCTGGACGACGGCGCGCAAGATATTCCTCCGAGCGCGCGATTCTAACCCGAAGCGCCGGGACTCCGCGGAACGATTTCCACAGTTGCATCTGCGTCAAACTATGTTAGAAGATTGAGTCTCGAGGTAGCCCAGACCTTGAAACTTGCGCTGATTGGCACACACGGCGTTGGTAAGACCACGCTCGCTTACGAGACCTGTTCCCTTCTGAAGAAGGCCGGCCACAACGTCGAGTTAGTGACGGAAGTGGCGCGGCAGTCGCCGTTCCCGGTGAACGAAGGAACCACACTCGAAGGCCAGCTCTGGATCCTGCACACACAGATCGCCAGAGAACTCGACGCCGGCTCTCGTGCGCCGCACTTGATCTGCGATCGAGCCGCGCTGGACAGCTACTGTTATCTGGTAAACAAATTCGGGCGGCAAAAACAACTTGAGCAGTGGCTCGAGTGGTGGATGGAAAGCTACTCGCTGCTCGTCTATGTGCCGCCGATGGCGGACGGCATTCCGCCCGACAACTTTCGCTCGGAGAACCTCGAATTCCAGGAGCGCATTCACGACCTGATCGGGGAAATGTTGTCCGAAACGCCGTTCTACGGGTTGCACGACCGCGTGCTGTGGCTGGACCGGCGCGACCGTCGAGTCTGGGGCGAGATGATCTTTGCGGCCACGGCTCCGTTGCTTCGCCCGGCGATCCGGGCCCAGGCCGCCGCAGCGCGCTGATCTTCCTCCAATTGCCTTCATCCTTTTTTGCTAACTCGCCGAGGCTTCTGCGAACGCGGCGCGGGCTGGCAGCCTGGACAAAAATAACTGCTGCGCCCGGCAACGATCACGCGGCGGATCTCTTCCCGGCAGCGGACGCAGGGCTTTCCTTCTCGTTGGTAAACACGATGACGGTGCTGGAATTCGCCGCGATTCCCGTCAGAATCCACATAATCCGAAATCGAGGAGCCGCGCAAACGGATCGCGGCCGTAAGAATCTCGCGGACCGCGCGATGGAGCGTCGCAAGCTGAGCTTGCGTAAGACTGTGAGCGATGCGGGCCGGATGAATCCGCGCGCGGAACAGACTTTCGTCGGCATAAATATTGCCTACTCCGCGCAGGACCGCTTGGTCAAGAAGCAGAGCCTTGACTCGAGCGCGCCGCGAGCCGAATCGCGCGCGAAATTCTTCCAGAGTGATTTCGAGGGGCTCCGCCCCCAGGCGGTCTCGAAACACGGCGAACAGCGATTCCGGAACCAGCAGGATGCGGCCGAAGCGGCGGATGTCCGTGTAGCGCAGCTCGCGGCCATCGTCGAGCGCGAAAAAAACATGCGTGTGCGGCGGAACCGGATCGCCAGGATGGCGCGTTGTGAGCTGGCCGGTCATCCCGAGATGGATGACCAGATAGAAGCGCGCACCGGGACGGACCGCCGGGGCACCGGGCGCTAGCTCGATGGAGACGAATTTGCCTAGACGCGCGACGTCCGCAATTCGCGCGCCGGGCAATTGCTCCGCCAGCGCGGCCGGGTCGTCGATGAAGTCCGTCTTGCCGAGGCGAACGTCGAGAATGGTACGGCCGGGCAAAGAGGCGTGCAATCCGCGCACAACAGTTTCGACTTCGGGGAGCTCAGGCATGCGGGAGTCCGATCGAAAATATCACACCCAAGGCTGGGCTACATGGTTTGTGTGACGACCTAAACGCAAGCGGTTCTTGTAGCGCCGGGGTTCAGTCCGGCATCTTTCCCGACTCGGCAGGAAATGTGGCGCCCTAGATTCAAGCTCATGCTCGCCTGAAGGCGAGCGCTACAAGGATTCCGAACCGATGGGAATGCTGGGTTACGGCAGCGGGAGGCCCGGAGTCGCGACAATGCCGGCCATGCGCAATATCTCCTGGTACTCTTCCTCGGTGACGGGCGAAATAATCAAACGGACATTTTTCAGGAACTTCAGTTTGCGCACGAGGGAGTTGTCCCGGAGCTCATCCAGGGTAATCTGCCGGGGCAACCGCTCCATCGCGCGCAGATCGGCAACGAGCATTTTCGATTCCAGGTCGTGCGGGTCCGGGTAAGGATCCCGCGTGACTTCCGCGATCGCGTAGAGGGCGCGTTCGGGCGCGGCGTGGTAACAAAGCACGCGGTCGCCTTTGCGCACCTGCTTGAGCGCGCGAATCGCGTCCGAGCGCGTGCCCGCTCCCCGCCACATTTCCTTACCTTTCACAAAAAGCGTATCCCAATGATAATGGTGCGGGTTCACAGAAAATAGCCAGTGGTTCCGCTTTGCTGGTGGACGAGTCGTCGTCAAACTGCGCATCCTCCGCGAGCGATGGGGTCCTACCCAAACTCGACCGGTCGCACACTATACACGGGACTTAGCCCAATGTGTAGGATTTCGTGCATACCGGCGAACATCTTCGGATTGAACAATAAAACCTTATGCATCAATCGGTTGCTATTAATGCTCTATCCCGAGGCCGAACCGCAGCGACCATGCCCCGCCAGGACTGCGGTACTTCTCAGATGTGCTTGTTAGGAGATTGGTTACGACAAAATTGTACAGACGTAGCAGATAACGCTAGCCCGCATCGACCCACAGGTCGTCACCCCGGACTTCGATGGTGTAGGTCTTGACGCCAATCACCTGATTCATGACCAGCTTGCCTGACGTCACGTCATACTGCCAGCCGTGCCAGGGGCAGGTTACGGCCACGCCCTGAAGTTCCCCCTGGCCGAGCGGCCCGCCACGATGCAGGCAGGTGTTATGGACGGCGTAGAACTTGTCTCCCACGTTTGCGATGGCCAGCGTCAAGCCGTCGACTTGAAATTCGCGAATGGAACCCGCCGGAATTTCGTCCTTCCTTGCGGCGCGCACAAAACCCATTCGCCAACTCCTTTGTCACAATGCAATCCGGTATTGTCGCTGTAGCTCGCCCCGGTCAAACCGGGGCGAGGGTTTTTCTACCAATCAGCACAAGTGCCCCGCGTCTGAAGACGCGGGCTACAGCAAACCTGGTGCGACCTGGATGGTCGCCGGAATTCTAGCGGACAGATCGCCCTAGCGCGGCGAAGGCGTCTGCGCAACCATCACGTTGCGCTTGAACTCTTCTGCCATGCCGGGATGCAGCCGGATTTCGGTCGGCCGCTTGGCCAAGGACATCTGGTCGATCTTGTCCTGCAGCTTCAGCAGTGCATACAGCAACCCCTCGGGCCGCGGCGGACAGCCGACAACATAAACATCGACGGGAACGATTCGGTCCACGCCCTGCAACACCGAATAGACGTTAAAGGGCCCGCCCACGCTTGAGCACGCGCCCATCGAGATACACCATTTGGGGTCGGGCATCTGGTCCCACACGCGTTTGAGCACCGGCGCCATCTTCAGCGTCACAGTGCCAGCCACGATCATCAGATCCGACTGGCGCGGCGACGGCCGGAACACTTCGGCGCCGAACCGGGCGATGTCGAAACGCGACGTGGTCGAGGCGATCATCTCGATCGCGCAGCATGCCAGGCCGAACGTCAGCGGCCAGATGGCGGACTTGCGCGCCCAGTTGAACACGTAGTCCACCGAAGAAATCATGAAGTTCTTTTCGAAGCGCTGATCGAGAACGCCCATGTGTCTCCTCTAGATCCCGCTGGAATGTGGAGTATATCTATCCCCGGTGAGACGAGTCAAACGGCGAAAACACTCGAAGCCCAAAGGGCGCGAAACACTGCGCCTCACGTTTCATTGAGGACGCGAGGCCAAGTAGGCCGCTATCGCCACCAATTCGTCCACCTTCAGTTGCACCACGAAGCCCTTCATGATTTTGGACGAGACTCCGGCCCGAGTGCCAGTCTGAATCCCGATGACTTGGCGAACAATATAGATGGGCGAAATTCCTGCGAGCCTAGGCACTTCGCCCAAGCCTTCTAGCGATGGGCCATGGCAGGTTACACAGCCAATCCCACTGCCCCCGACGCCGTTCTCAACCAAGTCCTCGCCCTTTGCGATGCTGCCCTTCGGCACGTAGGCGATGAATCCAGAGTGCGGATCCCGGCTCGTGGCCCTTGCCGGGTCTTCCGGCAACTCGATGATGCGATTGCCAAGCGGTTCCGTGCCGCCACCGGGCAGTGGAAGACGCATGCGCCCTCCATTGACGAACGTCTTCGGCACGGTGTCGGCCTCGACGACCCTGATCCAAGGCTTTGGCTTGAGCGTCGCAAACCACTCGGCAGTTTTCCTTGCGTCCTCATCCGTAAGGGCATTCGAGATCGCGGGCATCCGTTCGGTCTTTCTGGCTCCACTCTTGAAATCAGCCAGTTGGCGGAGGAAATACCCGGCGGGAAGACCCGTCAGATCGGCGGATTCGGGATGGCCAAGCCCCGACATGAGATGGCAGGAACCGCATGCAAGCACGTCCCCGCTTCCGTGCTCGACGACAGACGGCAGCGGGCCATGCTCGTCGGGAAACCAATCGGGCGGATTGGAGAGATCGTCAATCTGTGCCTGCGTGTACGTTCTGATGCTACCTGCTAAATGTACGGGACCGTCCTCACGAGCGGGCTGAACAGCGTCAGGTACGGGAAACGCCCATGACAAGGACGCGCCGCCTTGCTGTTGCGGGGGCTCCGCTCCGATTGGAACCGCTACAAGCAATGCGAGCACCACGACCCAGGCACAATTCTTCATGACCCCCCCCAAGTATTTTTGCGCGCCTGCAGAACACATGCAGGTTTGAGCGCTGTTTTTGACCGGGCATATTGAAACATGACCGTCATTGTGATTCAAGACTCCAATCGCTACTTTGTTCCGTGGACGAGCAGCGCGCCCGCTTCACGGAAGGCGCGAAGTTGAGCGGCGTCGCGGAACCACCGGCTCGTGTACGATTCGGGCGCGGGCGTAGGATCGGGGATACGGCGATGCGCAACGTCCGTGAAGCCCGTGTCGCGAAACATCGCGGCCCACTCCTCGGCGCTCAGCAGATGCGCGGGAGTTGCAAACTGCCCGCCCCATTGGTGGCAGTCCAGATTGTCGCGATAGTAGTTGATCAGGATCCACGCCGACCCGCCTTCGCGCAGCACGCGTAAGATTTCGCGCAGGCCGCGTGCCGGGTCAGGCCAGTAGTAGGCCGACTCGACTGAAATCGCTCTCGTGAAGAAATTTGCGTCCCAGGGAATCTCGTCCGCGCCGCCGATAGCGAACATCGTATTCTCTAGCGCGACGTAGTTCCTTCGTGCGCGGCGCACCATTTCATCGGAAATGTCTATGCCGACGACGCGGCCATCGGGCACGCGCTCGG
Source organism: Terriglobia bacterium (assembly GCA_041488495.1). Classification (GTDB taxonomy): domain Bacteria; phylum Acidobacteriota; class Terriglobia; order Acidiferrales; family UBA7541; genus Palsa-360. The sequence continues at coordinate 401 of JBGPPL010000021.1, read as the reverse complement.
AGAGAAGGCGCGCCAGCCATCCCGCACCGCAACCCACGTCGAGCACGTTGTCATCCGGCGCGATTTGCATCAGGTCGAGAACCGGCAGCGTGATGGGCAGATGGTCTTCCTCCATTCCCTCGCCGCGGCCGGCCTCGGCCCAGCGATTGAATTCCGCACGCAGCTTTTCATTGGAGTCAGATTCGGACATTGGGAGAATAGAGACGATACAACAGAGGCCTCGGTTCAGATCGGTGACTTTCGTCGAAAATTCGATTCTTACTGCTCGATCTTCGCGAGCAGCTCGACGAATTTCTGCTGGCGCTGGGACTGGTCCTTGCCGTCGAGCGCTTCGGCGTGTTGCGTGACGTTCATCGAGCAGAACTTCGGTCCGCACATCGAGCAGAACTTCGCGTCCTTGT
>JBGPPL010000020.1:0-72867 GCA_041488495.1 Terriglobia bacterium | reverse complement strand
TTGGCGACCGTTGATTCAAACGGAACACTACCCTGTTTAGGTCTGATTGAGTACAGCCGGACAGATCGGTTCTCCAGGGAAAGTATTGTCGGATCAACCGATTAGATGGTGTTGCATCGACCAGTTGAGCTCGCAGGGATTATCGGAATGTGAGAAACCACCCTATGAGGCCCATGGCCACATTCCGAAGACCCGAGTTCTCGGGACTCGGCCCAAGGCTTTGGTATATGCTTAGGTTCGCTGGGCTGGCTGACACGAGCCAACCAGGCTGCCTAGGAGAAGTTGATGATGAAGAAAGTTTTCATTGTTGTGCTACTTGGAACTTGGCTGGTGATTCCAGCCGCGGGACAGACGGGCCAACAAACCAGCCCCAAAGATCCCATGGCCACTTGGCTTCGCAACGCCTACAGCACCAATCGGAACAACATCGGGAGGTCCGCCGAGAAGGTTCCGGAAGAGCTTTATGGCTTGCGCCCCGGCCCGCAGGTGGAAGTGCGGACTTTCGGGCAGATCCTCGGGCACCTTGCTAACTTCAATTATCTTTGGTGCTCGCAGGCCAAGGGTGAAAAGAATCCCGGCCAGGGCAACGATTTCGAGAAGCTGACCTCAAAGGCCGCTCTGGCTCGGGCGCTGAGCGACGCTTTCACTTACTGTGACAGTGTTTATGCCGCATTAACCGATGCTTCCGGATTGGAGATCATCACAGTCATCCAGGAGAACGGCCGGCAGGCCCAGGTCCCCCGCATGAGCCTGTTGGTCTTGAACTACGGGCACAACAACGACCACTACGGGAACCTGGTCACGTACATGCGGATCAAGAGCATTGTGCCGCCGTCTTCGGAGCCCCGCCCGCGACAGCCGTAACCACAACGCTGAAGCGACGCAAGAGTGACGCTCTATGGCCGGGACCGACCCGGCCCCAGGATAGGTCTCGCTAAACGCCGTTACCGGAAAGTGGCTCACCACTCACACCGCTCATGCGGCCGAACCAAAACATGCAAAGAGCTCGTTCAGGATGGGCGCGACTCTATATCGAACGGTTTCATCGCAGCTTGAAGGAAGAGGAAGTATGGACGGCGGAGTATCGCAACTTGCGGGAGGCGCGGGAGTCGATTGCCCGCTGGATTGGGGAGTACATTCACGACCTCACTCATCGGAGCGTCGAAAAAAAAATGCCGCACGAGGCGTTGCTGAGTTTTGCAGCTTTATTAAAAAACAAGGCTCTAACTGTCTAAATTAGCAGGGAGCACCAAAGGCTGCCGCTCCCTGTAGTTGGTCATTGGCGCCGAGGCGAGATATTATTTTGGTTGACCGCCATTGGACCCGATAGAATCCAGGGAGTTGCGGAGGTCACATGAGCGAAGCAACCCACGAGAAGGACCTGATCGTATCTCGCATTGAACGGCTGGAAGAGCAGAACCGCAGACTGAAACGAGGCGCACTGGCTTGTTTGGTCGCCATCGCGTCTATCGGATTGATGGGACAAACGCAACGCAAGAGTACGCGCGCGCCTGCTCCAACCCCAGCGCCCGCACCGGCCATACCAAAGAATATTGAAGCCGAGAGTTTCATCCTAAAGGACGCCAACGGACGGGTGCGTGCGGAGCTATCCATGGGCGGGACGGGACCGAGCTTCAAGTTTCGCGATCAAAGCGGCTCGGCATTGGTTACCCTGTCCTTGAACGATGCAGCGCCTAGCGGCCCATTTCTGCTGCTATCCGACCCGCAGCACCACGCTGGGCTCTCGATGAGTGTTCTGGCAGGTGCAGGCTCTCAACTATCGTTAACCGGCGAGCGCGCAGACATTCAGGCACATATCGGTGTCACGCCGGATGGAACGACACTGGCACTATCCGATCAAAACGGTTTCACGACAAACATCGGCAATGGTGTGCAACCTTCCAAGGGCGGGCAAATAAAGAAAACCTCCGCCGCCTCGATCACACTCTTCAATAAAGATAGAAAGGTGCTTTGGTCTGCGCCGTAGCCGTAAACGCAGTTAAACGCTACAACTTTCAGAGCTGCCCACAGAAGCTTGAAGCTTTCGATGAACAGAAGAGCGTGATTTGATCCCGTGGAATTTTCGGTTGGCTGTTCGGAGTTGGGCGTTCAGATCGTCCGGAACCTTGGTATCCTTACGTTTTTTCGTCTCCGGCTGACGCAGCTTACCGCTAAATGGCGGCGGCTGCGCTTAAGTGACGTTACTTCATTGTTCGAAGGCAGATGCTCTATCCAGCTGAGCTACGGGCGCGCACCATTGCTCGGCTTAGAGCACTGCCGAACGGTCTGAATGTCATGAAGTCTTCGGGAAGCGCTGTGGGCCGCTTTACTTCTTGTTCTTGCTGTCCTTATAGCCCTTCTTGCTGACTTCGGCGGAGCGCTGTTCGAGCGACATCCGGGTGAAGAGCTGCGGCGAAAGGTTCGAATTGTACTTGCAGCCGGTGAGGTAGAGCTGTGACACTTGGCGGCCATTTTGCGCGCGCGAGACGCTGAGGGGCGTCAGAACGCCGTCGACCGATATGAATTGGGTGTAACTCATGACGATCTCGGTGCGCTCGCGCGTTTCAGGGTCCCGTCTGGACACCACCCAGCGCAGCGGCAGGTGCGTGGATTTCTCGACAGCCATGCGGAGCGCGCGTTGCTCGCGGTCGGAAATTTCGATCCACTCCGCTTCCTTCAGATCCACCAAATCGGTCCCGGCGTAACGCAATTCCACGCCGTCCTCGTTCATGCGCAACCTCAGCAGATTGTTCATTCCGGACTTCACCTGCTCGGCAAAATTCTTGACGACATCCTCTGGTTGGTCGGACACGCCAGATTTATCAAGCATCCAGCCCTGGTCACCATCGAATACCGTAATGAGGACGCCGCCGTGCGTGATGCTCAGGCCATCAACGCCGAGCAGGAAGCCCAGGACGGTGTGCTCGCCTTTGGAGATGTATTCCACGCGGTTCTTGGCAGGCAGCAGCCACAGATCGCGAAACGGTGTGAAGCCCATCAGTTCGCCACTGTGACCGAATTGCGCGAGCCGCCCTTCGCAATCGGAATCGCGGACATTCAGGTAGGCGCGTCCGCCAAGCGCTGCGATCACCTGCTGCAGGACCGCCTTTGCCTTTGCGGCGCTCTGTTCGGGAAGCAGCTCCTGCCCCGGCCGCGCCGCCGCTGGCTGCCCGTACACCGCCGCCAAACCCAGAACCAAGACAAAACATGCGATCGCTCGAAGTATCACCCGCACAGGACCGCACCTCCATTTACATTGAGGACTTCACCCGTGATAAAGGTTGCCAGGTCGGAAGCGAGGAACAGGATCGGCCCGGCAATTTCTTCAGGCGTCGCCGCGCGGCCGAGCGGAATCTGCGCTTGCACTAGGTTTGCGCCCGCTTTCGTACGGAGCACAGGTTTCGACATGTCGGTTTCAACCCATCCGGGAGCCACGCAGTTGACCAGGATGTGCTGCCGCGCGAGTTCAGCCGCGAGCGACTTGACGAAACTGATCATTCCGCCTTTCGCGGCGGCGTAATGCGAGTGGAACGCTTCCCCGCGCTGGCCCGCTGTCGAGCTGATGGCGATCACGCGGCCCGAGCGCTGCGCGATCATCTTCTCCACGGCAAAATGCGTCACGGCATAAACGCTCTTGAGGCTGACCCGCATCATTTCGTCCCACTCGCGCTCGGCCAATTTTTCGATAGGCGCGTCTTCTGCGTTCCAGATTCCCGCGTTGGCAACCAGAATGTCCACACGGCCGAGGCGCGCCGCCGTGTGCTCGACGAGTCTCCGCGCATCGGCCATCTGGCTGAGGTCAGCCCTCATCGATTCGATGCGCGTGCCGTGCTTGCGCGCCTCCTGCTCGATCGCGACGGCCGCCTCTTTGTTCCGATGATAATTGAAGACAACGTCGGCGCCTGCCTGGGCGAATAGCTTCACCGTGGCCGCGCCGATGCCGCGGGAACCTCCCGTAATCAAAGCTGCCTTGCCGGCAAGAGAAATCACGCAGCCCCCGGTTGGAAATTGGCGCGACAGGACGAACACGGCATCGAGACAAAACGTATGACGGCGCGCCCTACTTTGCCGCGCGCGCCTGGCGCGCGGCTGACACCAGATCGCGGAACAATGCCTGCGCCAGCGCGTCCTCCGGCATTCTCTCTGGGTGCCACTGCACGCCGACAACCCAATTCGAGTCTCCGGTCCACTCCACCGCCTCGACCACGCGGTCGGGGGCATGCGCCGTGATCCGCAACCCGCGGCCGGGCTCAAGGATGGACTGATGGTGGGACGAGTTAACCTCCGCTTCACGCGCGCCGGAGAGATCCAGAACGCGGCCGGGGTCGAACTGCGCTCCGTGAATCGAATCGGCTGGTTCCGCTCCGGCCGGCGCCCCGTCTTCTTCGGGGCTGTGGCATACCTTCGAACCAAGCTCGCTCGGGATGTCCTGAACCAGGCTGCCGCCGAGGAAAACGTTGAGGGACTGTATTCCATAGCAAATCGCCAGGACAGGCTTTTGCGCGGCAAAAGCGTGCTCGAGCAGCGTGAAATCGGTGCGCTCGCGAGCGGCGTCGGCATCAGCCGTGGCAGGGTGGCGCTTTGCGTGGAAATGCGCCGGGTCCACGTCGACGGGACTGCCGGTCAGCAGAAACGCATCCAGGTCCGCGGCGTGGCGCTTCAGTTCTCCAGGTGGCGATGTGAGTGAGACCAGAACGGGCTCGCCACCAGCACGCCGCACGGCGAGAAGATAACGCTCGATCTTGGGCCGGAGGTTCGCCGCTTCTTCTGCGGCAGTGCGCCACGGGACACCCACACGCGGGCGGGCATGATTTTGTTCAGGCATGGAAGAAGCCATCGTAGCATCGGGCGTCGGGAGCAGCAACACGCGCCAACTCGATGGTAACGCCCGAATCAATATTGCCCTTGCCTATCACTGGTAAGTTTAGGCGTCTTTCACTCCTTTCCTTAGTGGCGCCGGACTCTGGGAGAGATACTACCGGAGTGTTGTCGGGGGGGGGCTTACCGCGAGGTTTCCGCGCACCTGAACACCCATTTTTCGGGCATAAGAATTCAGTAACTTGGAAGAGGCCGTTTCGAGAGGTTTTCGGCACGGGGTTGTTGGAACTCGCCACTGTGCGCGTCCAGCGCAGACTCCGGCTGATTGGCCGGCGGCACGCGGCGGTTTAGGCCCCAGCGAATCCGGATGAGACGTAGGTGGGAAAATAGACTTTGCATCGGGGACTTAAGCAAACGGTAAGCGATCGGTCAGCCTACTTGCCGGTCTCCGTTTTTTTTTGCAAGTCGAGGAAGTTGGCATTGTCCTCGCAGACCATTTCCCCAAGAGTCCAGTCCGGCTTCAACTCGAAGATTGCATGTCCTCCCCAGGGCTTTGTATAGGCCTTCGGGTCGTCGATCGTAGTGTCGATCGCCAAGGTGTCGTGGTTAACACGCCGGATGCGCTCCACAACGTGCAGCGCTTCGCTGTGCGGATGGCCTTCGTTATCGAGCCAGGTTTTGTCGTTAAAACCGACCGTGTCAACGACGAGTGTATCTCCCTCCCACTTACCAATCGAGTCTCCCATCCACGTGGGAGCCAAGTCCTTAGGATGCTGACGCCCATCTGTGTAGATATGGCGCACAAAGTGATCGTACTCAAAGAGCATGACCACCCGGCCAGGAATCTGCATGATCTCCACCGGCTCCCCTCGTATAAGATAGATCCTTGGCACACCGGGGGGAAAACAGTTGGTTACCGGGTCGTTCGTATTCGCTAAGGAGACTGCGTTGGGTCCTACGTTGGGCTTGCTGGCCTTGAATTTGGCCTCTGCCCAAGGCGTCATCGGAGGTTTCTCGCTGGTAAGAGAAAATGCGAGCTCATAAATGGTGTACCGGCGAGCGTTGTCGGGCGGGCGCCGGGATCGCCTCCAAACTCCCCCCAGGTCCGTTGTCGGGGCCGCCATCTTGGCCTTTGACACCCCCGACTTCTCAGCGGTCTGAGCGAGGATAATGGAAGAGAGGGCGAGCACCGCCACCAGAGCAAGAATCGAACCCATTAAGCGATTGGGCATTCTGAAACTCCTCTTGTGGTTCGGATTCCAGCCTTCGACTTAGCTCCGGATCTTGCGTGCCAGAGCGACATGCTCACACTCGCTTCCTCTGGGCAACTCCTCATTGATCCGCGTAATCCTCGCCACGATCGATGACGGACTCTTTGCCGTTGGGCAACACGACCTTGCGGAGACGCATGGTATTCGACCCGTTTTTCGCGCGATTACCTGTAACAGTGATCTGGTCCCCTGGCTTAAATATGTTCTTGGTCCAGCCAAGCCGGGACATGGTGACCAGACTAGCGGCCTCGGCAGTCCATTTTTCGACCTTGCCAGTGGCGTCCTTCACGTCGAAAAAAAGTTCCGTATGGGGATTCATAAACTGGAAATCCGTTACCGTGCCCTTCAAGGTGGTCAATTTCTTCGAGTCGTATGCCGACGACCCGTGATGTGCGAAAGTCGGACCTGAAACCATGAGAAGACCAACAGCCAAAGCGAAGAGGGTTAAGCGCCTAGTTTTCATGGGACACCTCTAGAAGTGGCGACAATATCCCACCGCCATCCGTAATGTGTCAATGCCAAAATCACTCCTGCGGGAATGAGAGCTGCAATAACGAATCCTGTTTGGTCAATCGAGGATGTTTGTCCACGCGTGCCTTTCAGGTTTGTCAAATTCTTTGCACGCAACGCGCGCGGAGACAATCTGGGTTAGCGGAGCAGAATCCGAACGGCAATTCCGAAGCGGCCATCCTCAAGGCGGTCGACTCGCACGACGTCCGGGAGCTGCTCTAAGTTTCGGTTGTCCACGGGTGATACGTATGGGAAGGTGATACGGGAGTGCATTCCGGCATAGTAATGAGCGGCGGAGGTTGTGAAGTAGAGACCGTCGCGGGAGGCGTTCAGTGTAGGTTGTACTTCCTGTGCACGACTGGGGTCAACAGGGCGGGCCCGCACGGGCTTTGAGATTTTGGCGCGCGGCTTTCTGCGCTTTTCCTTTTGCGGAACTAGCACTGCCTCAATCGTCGCAGCAATCGGTTACGTCGTCCTATAAATACCTCAACTTCTTATGATGTTGTTGCCCATATAGGGCGCAAGGCTGTTACCAGCCGATAATGCGAACACCCACTCCCTTACGGCCGTTAGGAAGTCGCTCCGTGCGCACCACCTCGCACCTGCACTCCGAATCGGAGTTGGGAAGGATCAATCGCAACTCCATCCCTACCTGAAAGTAATCGGACCGGGCAATGAAGTAGAGACCATCGCGAGAGAGGTCTACCATGGTCCCTATTTTCTCGTAATTCGCGGAGTCCACGTGGTGGATGCGTATATTTTTCAGGAATTTAGCGCGCGTGTTAGAACGGCGGTCCTCCGGCAGCAGGGCAGCCCCGGCGAAATTTTCGAGTCTTGCACCCCTCTCATGAGAATTCATATGAACCTCACCGCCTGCTACTTTATTAGCTGCACTGAACACGGGCAATGGTACGTCGGTCCTACGTGTGTGGCCGAAGAGTTTGCCTCGCTCGACGACGCTCACGTGCCAATCCGGATGGCGGCAAGGCATAGAACTGAGGAGCGCCCTGGATTACTCCCAGCCCATGTGCAAGTTGGAAACAGTTCGGATTGATTCGGCAATCCGGATTTCCCGGTGAGTTAAAATTATTGTCGAATTTGATTGCCGAGGAGGCGGCTTTGCGCTTTCTTGGCGAAAGCTTCCGCGAAGGAATTCTCAAATGAATGAATTCCTCCTTCAGAGTGTAGGTCAATAGTTTTGCCTCATTGTGAGGCTGATCCACTATGCGAACCACTTGGAAAATCGGCGACCACATTCAAGACCGCTGGGAGATTTTCGATATTCTCAAGGGTGGTGCGGGTATCGTTTATATCGTCTACGATCACGCATTTAAGGAGCCATTTGCTGCCAAGACGTTCCGGGACGAAATTTTCGCCAGCAGCCCTCTCATTGCCGACCGGTTCATGCGTGAGGCACTTGCCTGGATCAGGCTCGATGTCCATCCGAACATTGCACAAGCCCGAATGTTGGAGAGAATCGAAGGCAAACCGATCCTGTTCCTGGAATATGTGAGTGGCGGCGACCTGGGAAGATGGATTGGGACGCCGAGGCTGACGGAAGACCTTCCTCAGGTGCTGCGATTCGCCATCCAGTTTTGTGACGGGATGATTCATGCGGTGTCGAAAGGAATCCGTGCGCATCGGGATATCAAGGCGCGAAACTGCTTGATCACGAACGATGGGGTGCTGAAGGTAACGGACTTCGGGCTAGCGAAGTTGTTTGAAGAGGAAAAGCCGGCAGACACGCCGAACTCAGAGTCCAGATTCCAGAATAACAGTCTGACGATGACGGCGATTGGAACTTGCACACATATGGCGCCCGAACAGTTCGAAAGCGTTGGGAACGTCGACCTGCGGGCGGATATTTACTCTTTCGGGATAATGCTGTATCAGATGGTCAAGGGAGAATTGCCATTCGTCGGAGAGACTTGGGAAGATCTCGAGCATGCACACAAAAATCAGACTCCACCTTACCTAACCGGGACGGACCCGCGACTTGCTGACCTGATACAGACCTGTTTAGCAAAAGACCCGGCTTGCCGCTTCTTGAACTTTGTGCAATTGCGCGACCGTTTGGGTGTGATCTACGAAAGCGTTGTGGGTTCGCCCCCCGAAGAACCGGCCAAGGGAGCCACACTGACGGCGCTGCAATGGAGCAACAAGGGCTCCAGCTTGGACAATCTGGGACGACGTACGGAATCAATCGCCTGCTATGATTTCGCCCTTGAACTTGACCCTGAGTTTTCGCCTGCTTGGTTCAATAAAGGCGTGGCGCTGTTTGCATCACGTCAAGTGAAGGAGGCCCTTGCGTGTTATGAGCACGCGCTGAAGCTCAATCCACAGTCGGAGCAAGTATGGTCCAACAGGGGAGTGGCGCTGAAGAGCCTGGGAAAAACAGACGAGGCCATTGTTTGTTACGAACGCGCCCTCAAGCTCAATCCGCGCTACCCGAATGCCTGGGTGAATAAAGGCGTCGCCTTGAGAGCATTGGGAAGAACCATGGAGGCCCTTGCCTGTTACGACCGCGCGCTTCGGCTTAATCCAAGTGATGAGAATGGATGGTCGAACAAGGGGAATATACTTTATACACTGGGCCGTCCGGAGGAGGCCGTCGCTTGCTACGAGCGCGCGTTGGCGCTCAACGCGAGCTTGGACCTTACTTGGATGAACAAAGGAATTGCGCTGGGTGCATTGAACAGACACGATGAATCGCTGCATTGCTACGGCACCGCCATAGAAATTAATCCGCGCCTGGAGCAGGCGTGGTTTCTCAGGGGAATGACACTGGTGAATGCCTTCCGGCGTTATGGAGAAGCACTTCCATACTTCGAGGAGGCAGAGCGTTTGGGTTTAAAGGAAGCGGGACAGGCGGTGGCTGTATGTCAAGATGCCGTGGGAAAAAATAGAGCTAGTCCAGCCGAAACTACAAACGCAGGAAAGCCAGGACTGGCGCAGCGTTAAGCTGGAAAGCGCTCGAGGAATCTGGGAATGACCCTCTCCAAAGTTCTCGTGGTCGAAGACGATCTTTCCATCCAGAAGGTGATACGGATCAGTCTGAAGTCTCGAGGTGTTAAGGAGGTGTTTGTTGCAAGCGATGGAGAAGAATGCCTGGCCCTGGCAAATCGCGTGAGTCCCGATGTTATTCTGCTCGACATCACAATGCCCAAGCTAGACGGCTACGACACGTGCCGCTTCCTGAAGAGCAATGCTGGAACGCGATCAATTCCTGTAATTTTCCTGAGTGCCAAAGCGCAGAGTTACGAGAAAGCAATTGGCTATCAGGCAGGCGCCGCCGGCTATTTGACTAAGCCATTTGATCCCATGACTTTACACGAGCAGATCTTGGACATTCTGGAAAAGGAAAAGGTGCCGGGAATTTCATGATCGATCGTTTGCCCAAAATGCTCCTCGATTCGATGACGTCAGGCATCTTGGCGGTGGACTTGGAGAACCATATATTGTTCGTGAACGCCGCGCTCTCCGAGCGCCTGAGCACAGACCAGGAAACTTGGCTGGGGAAACCTGCGCCGGAACTTTTCAGGTCCATCAAGTCGTCCGCGCCGGCAACACGATCGCCTTTATACCACCAGGATTCCCTGCAGGACGCTGCCAGAACGTACTCCCGGGAAGTCGAATGGAACGATGGCACACGGATTGTGCACTTGCGCGAAGACAGCGGACCATTACGTGACGAATCGGGACGTATCGTAGGCCGATTGCACGCGTATCACGACCTGAGCTGGGAGAAAACCATTGACCAAATGAAATCTGAGTTCATTTCGATTGCTTCGCACGAGTTGCGCACGCCCATGACGTCCATTAAGGGCTCGGTCGACCTTATTCTCGGCGGATATGCGGGAGAAGTCAGCGCAGACGCGCGCGAGCTTCTTGAGGTCGCGCATTCCGCGAGCGATCGGATGATCCGATTGATCAATGACATCCTTGACCTGTCAAAGATTGAGGCTGGCCACATCAAATTGAAGCTGGCACCGATCAGCTTGACTGACGTCGTAGAACGAGCCTTACGTGGTCTGAGAAGTCTTGCCGCCAAGGATGAAATCACCTTCCAGGTCGAGCGCCCCCAGAATCTTCCTTGTGTGGAAGCAGACAGCGACCGTATCGAGCAGGTGGTAACAAATCTATTGTCTAATGCAATGAAGTTCAGCCCTTCCAAAGGCAAAATCAGCGTAGGTCTCTCGGTAGAGGACGGGTGGGTCAGCTGCAGTGTTTCTGACCAAGGTTGCGGCATTAGGGAGGAGGACCTGGACAGAATATTCGGCAAGTTTCAACAGGTAGGTTCCCCTCAGCGGGGAGGGGGCACGGGTCTCGGCTTGGCAATTACTCACGCCCTGGTCACCGAACATAGGGGGAAGATCTGGGTCGAGAGCCGCGTGGGTGAGGGTTCCTGCTTCGTGTTTCGTCTTCCCGTGGCAGCCGTCCAGCCTGCCAAGTGAACGGGCCATTTAGGTCGGACGGCCACCCTGAGTAGGAGTGCCTATCGATCGCAGCAGTTGCTCAAATCGCTTTTCACGGATCTGAGTGTCAAACCGCATGGTCCGGCCATGCCGGACATCCAGTAACAAAATCCCGGTTGAGGTGCTTGAAAGTCTTGCTTGGCTTCCCTCACCAACAAATCCCTTGCACTGGGCAGACACCAATTCCCATTCGTTTAACTGCTGAAACGGAAGCAAGAAGAGGAAATAGCTTCTCCGGAGATACCGCCGGGCGCGAGCGATCGCGATCTCCGAGTAGTTTATGAACTTTTTTGCCGTAGCCAAATCGGCTGTCGTGAAGCCGCGGAGCCCCACGCAATAGTGAGAAGACCAGAATAAAGCTTCGAGTCCCCAAGTAAATCCCTCCAGGTGTTTCTCTTTCCATGAGAAATTCTTGCGGTCAGCCAAGAATTTCGAACGAAGATGGTTTGAGAATTCACTCACTACAGTTGAGTCGTCCTCGAACCGATGCCGGGAACGGACTCGCTGGCCCGTGCTTTGGGTAGCTCCCGTCTTCGTATCAACTGTCGCCGCACCGGTCTTGGAATCTTTGGCTAGAATTCCGCGAATACGCAATGACTCGTCATACTCCCGCCGTCGCTTGGCGTTGGAGAGAACAGAATAGGCCTCATTCAATTGCACGATGTCTATGGACTGCGAGGTCTTCTCAGTCTCGGTTGAGTGCATCTTCCGATCCGGATGGTGTTCCCAGGCCAACCGGCGGAAAGCGACCTTGATGGATTCCTGTGAGGCGCTTGGATCAAGACCAAGGATGGCGTAATAATCGTTCATCCTAGAGCCCATACGTTCTTCGGAGGAGTCGAGCCACTCGAGCAATGAAATCCGACACTTCGAAAGGTTTGCTCATGTAGTCGTCTGTTCCGACCATATATCCCTTGGTTCGATTGTTCTGATCGGCGTTGGCTGTCAGCATCAGAATGGGCAGGAAAGCTGTCCGGAGGTCCTTGCGCAAGTGGTCACAAACGGCAAACCCGTCCATGCGTGGCATCATCACATCGAGAATCACCAGATCCGCTCTGTTCGACTCAATCGCGTTTAACGCCTCGACCCCGTCGCCTGCCTCGAAGACTTCCACATCCATGGGTAATTGTTCGAGCGCTGCTTCAATCACTTTGAGGATCCCTTTGTCATCATCCGCAACCACGATTTTCGGCCTCTTCACGGAGGGCGACGCAGCGACCTCGCGGGACGCACCCGAATTCACAGGTGGCAACGCATGGACCTGGCGCGACGCGCCGGAATGTTCCGCGTCCAGGGGAATAGAATCCTTGGAACCCTCGGTGAGTAGCGATGGCTTGCTGGTTTCTGTTGGAGCCGCCTGTACCCGGACAGGGCTTGTGCAATACGGGCACATCTTCCAGTCTGGTTTGAGGTCCTGGCCACACGACTCACAGATATTTCGCAGGGTAAACATGCAATAGGGGCAGCTTTTGAATTCGCGGTGGATCACGGAACCGCACTTCGGACACGGCAAGCTCTCGTCGACCTCAACCTCAATCACTCGGAGCAATTCTTCCGGATTCGTTAAGCCTTGACGCACTTTCGAAAGTCCGTCTTCCAACAGCGTGCGCGTGCCCATCACCGCTGCTGCTCTGCGCAATGCGTTTTCACTTGCTTTCTGCCGCACAAGTTCCCTAATCGAGTCCGTCATCCGAAGCATTTCGTAGATACCCATTCGGCCAGAGTAACCCGTCTTTCCACATTCCGGGCAACCTTGTCCTCGATAGAAAACGAGATCCGGATCGTCGAGCCGGAATCTCTGAACGAGTTCCTGTGGCGGTGTGTACGGCTCTTTGCAATGGGTGCAAACTCGCCGTGAGAGCCGTTGAGCAACCACTAAGCTGAGCGAGCTCGAAATTAGGAAGGGATCGATATCCAACTCCAACAAACGTGTAATCGCCGCGAACGAACTCTTCGTATGGACTGTGCTCAGCACAAGATGGCCAGTGATTGCGGCCTGAAAAGCGATATCAGCAGTCTCCGCGTCGCGGATCTCCCCCACGAGAATCACATCCGGATCCTGACGCAAAATGGACCGCAGTGTCCCCGCAAACGTCAGGCCAGCCTTCAAATTGACCTGAACCTGAGTGATTCCGGGCAACTGGTATTCAATCGGATCTTCGACGGTCACAATGTTTACTTCCGGCGAACGTCGTTTCGAAATCATTGAATAGAGAGTTGTCGTTTTCCCGGACCCCGTAGGGCCCGTCAGCAGAATCATTCCTTGCGGTTGACTCAAGCAATCGGTCAGAGCCGAGAATTGCCATTCCGTAAATCCCATGGATTCCAAACCTGGGATGGACGTTGTGCCCAGAACTCTCATGACAACCTTTTCGCCGAAGTGGGTCGGCAAAGTTGACACCCGAAGATCAACGGATCGCTTCTGGAATTTCACCTTGATCCTGCCATCCTGAGGTAACCGGCGTTCAGAGATATCAAGGGCCGCCAAGATCTTCAGCCGTGAGACCAGAGGGTGATGCAGCCACTTGGGCACATCGATGTATTCCCTCAGAACTCCGTCTACGCGCATCCGCACCTGCAAGCAATTCAGCGCCGGCTCGAGGTGCACATCGCTGGCCTGTGACCGAATGGCCTCCTGAAGTATCAGATTGCACATCTTCACGACCGGAGCCATTTCAGCGGCACTTCGGGATTCTGTCTTGTCCAGATCCACCTTTTCGGAGTCTTGGTTGACAATCGTGAAATCACCGTTGTCTACGACGCCGGATAGGAAATCTTGCATGCGGTCTTCTGTGCCGTAAACTTCTTGAATGCCGTCTAGGATCTCAGTGCGCGTTGCAACGACTGGCTGTACCGTATATCCAGAAACGAACTGCACGTTTTGAATGGCATCATAGTCCGCGGGATTGGCCATGGCCATTATAAGTGTGGAACCTTCAAGCTTCAGCGGCAGACATTCATGCTTGAGTGCTACCTTTTCGTCGATGACCTTCGCCGCATCTGGGTCCAGCGTCAAACTGGCAATCCGAACACGCGGCAGTTTCAGCCACTCAGCGAATCCCTGGGCGAGCGCTTCCTCTGAATGCTGTTTATCGTTGACCAGCAAGTCGATTGCAGACACATGTTTCTGTCGAGCGAGGGCGATGCCCTCCTCGAGCTCAATTCGTGGCGTTACCCCCTTTTGCAAGGCGAACGAATCAACTTTATTCGTCATAGTTCGTTCCGTTGGTGCATAAGAAGATCCCCTTCATGTTAACGGGCGCTCCACTTTGTGTTCAATGAGATTCGCCGGAGGGGTTACACTTATGCGCACTCCCATTCCGATCTTTGCTGGGCTTGAGGTGTCGCCTAAAATCCTCCGCCTAGCTTCAACTGTCCGGCTAGGGTTGTTGGGCCTGGTCCGGCCATTTCGACGATCTGGCACCCCGGATTGTGCCCCCCCAACACGTTCCATTCGGAGATTTAACTTTTGTCGCAATCCACGGCAGAACTCGTCTGCCAGGGCTCTGGTCTAACTTCTCTGGCAGACCTCTGCGTTGCAAGGCTTAACTCTTCTTCGGATTTGCGAACATTAAGAAAGAACACAGAAAAAAGGTCAGCACTGGGGGGGGTGAGGACAGCAGGCGTATAACGTACGTAACTCGTGGTCTTCAAAGTACTTGAACACGTTGCAGTCCTTTGCTAGCCTGCGTTGAAATCGAGATTTTGTCTACAAATCGAAAGGACTGGGCATACATTCAGGCTCCCTTTATTGAAGCTGGGGCACGGGCTCCGATGTGGTTCCTGAGTGGTCATCCCCGCAAGCCCTTCAATCGGGAAGTAGAGGTGTCTGTTTGCGTATCGATTTCGGTGCGCGTAGCGATATCGGACGCGCTCGCCCCCACAATGAAGATTGCTACTGTGCGTTGCGCGAGCTAGGCCTGTTCGTCCTCGCAGATGGCATCGGCGGCCAGGCCAAGGGCGAAGTCGCCAGTTCAATGGCAGTGGAAGCTGTCACTGCGCATTGCCTGCAAGCAACGAGCAGCCCGTTTACTCCTTTTTCACGTAAACCGCGTTCCCACGTCTCCGAGAAGACTACTTTTCTCGCGAGCGCGGTGCACAGTGCGAACCGCAAGATCCGCTTGGCTGCCGCCAGGAATCCTGCACACCGCGGCATGGGGGCTACGGTGGTGGCCGCCTGGCTGGAGGGCCAGCGGTTGAGCCTGGCGCATGTGGGCGACAGCCGCGCTTACCTGCTTCGTGCGGGTGCGCTCCGGCACCTCACTCTGGATCATTCGCTCGCCGCAGAACGAGTGCGCCGGGGATTCATCACTCAGCAGGAGGCCCAAACTAGCGCGCTACAGAGCGTGCTGCTTCGCGCGGTGGGGATGGACGAGGAAATCGAAGTGGATGTTCGCGAACATTTGTTGATGGAGGGAGATGCGGTGCTACTGTGCACGGACGGTCTCACGCGCATGGTGAGCGATTCCGAAATCGCTTGCACCCTGATCGCTTGCGAAAGCGCGCAAGCCGCCGCGGACCGTCTGGTAGCTCTGGCGAATGACCACGGCGGCAAAGACAATATTACCGTCGTGGTGTTGCGGATGGAGCTGGACGGAGAAGGCGTACTGGGATGGTTGCGCCATCGGCTCCGTCGATTCCGTCGATCTGACGGGCCGCCAGAGGCCGCGTAATCCAGAGGAGATCGCTAGTGTGGGAATGCGTGTTCTAGAATTCGATAACGCACTTTAGCTTGAGCTCGAGAACAAACTCGTCAAGAGCCCAATGTTCTGTACCGTGGGAGTCGCCCCTCGGCACAGTCCTGATGACAGCCTTTGTTGTGAGCTTCGCCCTCATTCCCATGGCCGTGTCCACGTCAACGAGTGCTGAAGTCCGGCGGTCGCCCACATCTATAGTGATCGGGGGGCGAACCAGGTCGTTTCGCCCCCTTCTTATCGTTGGACCCGGCCTGTCGGAGGAAAACCGGGCCAACATATCTTCAATTAGTGCTTCCAACACGCGCCGCGGGAAAATGTTGCGGTGAGAGTCCAATTTTCTCACAGCTTCACCTTTTGCAGGCTGAACGCATACAATGGGCGGGTCCATGCCACACCACGATGAGCCCCACGCGCCCGTCACCGAAGCCGACGTCCTCGCGCACCTGTCCCGGTCCCGCAGGCCGCAAAGTCTCCGTGAAATCGCCGCCGCGCTTGGCCTGCGCCACTCCGGCCGCCGCGCGCTGGTCAAGCTCGCGCGAAAAATGAAGCGGCAGGGCGAAATCCACGAATATCCGAACGGAAGAGTCGCTCTGCCCAAGGAAAAGCAGGGCGCGGAATACGCGCCGCCACAAAAGGGGACGCCACACCGACACGCGGCTCAACCACGAGGAGAGTCCATCACGGCGCTGCGGCCCGAGGTGAATCAACTTACCGGGCGTCTCGTCGCGCATCGTGACGGTTACGGCTTCGTCGTGCCGGATACGCCGCGAAAAGACCTGGACGGAGATCTGTTCATCGGCCGCGACGCTTTAGGGGACGCCATGCACGGCGATCACGTTCTGGCGAGCATCGAGCGTCGCAGCCGTTTTGCCGACGGCGCAGGCCGCGCGGAAGGGCGCATTCTCCGCGTGCTCGACCGCGCGCAGGGCACCGTCGTGGGCCTGTTCCGGTACGGATCGCGCGGGAACACGGTTGCGCCGTACGAAGCGCGGCTGCTGCAGGAAATTATCATCCCACCCGGTGACGAGCTGACGCCGGAGCTGCGCGCAAAGACGGGGCATCATCCTCCCAGGCGCGGAGTCCGCCTGCCGGAACTCGACGGCGCCGTCGTCAACGTGGAGCTGACGCGCTTTCCGCGCGGCGGCGTGGCGCCGGCGGGCCGCGTGATCGAAATTCTCGGACGGCCGGGCGATTTCGGAGTGGACGTAGAAATCCTGATTCGCAAACATCATCTCCCGCACCAGTTTTCAGCGGAAGTTTTAGCGGAGGCGGCAGCTACGGCGCATCCGGTGGGCGACGCGGAGCGCGTGGGCCGCCGAGATTTCCGCGATCTGCCGATCGTCACGATTGACGGCGAAACGGCGCGGGACTTTGATGACGCGGTATGCGTCAAACGTCTCGGAAACGGCAACTGGCAACTGCAGGTGCACATTGCCGACGTCGCGCACTACGTCCGCCGCGGCTCGGCGCTCGACCGCGAGGCGCGCCTGCGCGGCACTTCGGTTTATTTTCCCAATCGCGCCGTGCCGATGCTGCCGGAAGAATTATCGAGCGGAATCTGCTCGCTCAACCCGCGCGAAGACCGCCTGGTGATGAGCGCGATCATGGAGCTCGACGCGAACGGCGAAATCGTCGCCTCGGAATTCTCGCGCGGCGTGATTCGCTCGGTCGAACGCATGACGTACACGGCGGTCAATGCCGTGCTCCAGCGCGAACCGGCCGCGATTGCGGAATTCGCACACCTCGTCGAAGAATTTCGCGCGATGCGCGATCTCGCGGTCATCCTCAACGCGCGACGCGCGCGGCTCGGATCGATTGATTTCGACCTGCCCGAGCCGGTGATCGAATTCGACGCTGCCGGGCAAATGACCGGCATCGTCCGCAGCGAGCGCAACATCGCGCACCGGCTGATCGAGGAGTTCATGCTGACGGCCAACCAGGCGGTCGCGCGCTATCTCGAACGGCGCGGCATCGGCTCGCTCCACCGCATTCACGAAAAACCTGACCCCAAGAAGATTCTCGAGTTCGAAGAGCTGGCGCACACGTTCGGCTACACGCTGGGCGTCGAAAATCTTGCGGAGCGCCGCGTGGCCGTGAAACATGGAAGTGTGCGCTCGCCCCGATTCGATCGGGGCGCACATGGACGGCATGGTCCCGCAAAGCGGGGCGGCGGCCGCGACAGGCAAATGACCGTCACGGTGCCGGGCGCGCTCGACATCGCCATTCGCCCGGAGCACTACCAGCGCCTGGCCGAAAAAATCGCGGGCAAGCCCGAAGAACGCATCGTTTCTTACCTGATGCTGCGCTCGCTCAAGCAGGCGCGATACGCCGCCGACCCGCTCGGCCATTTCGCGCTGGCCTTCGGCGAGTACACGCATTTCACGTCGCCGATCCGCCGCTATCCGGACCTCATCGTCCACCGCGTCCTGAAGTGGGCGCTCGATCATCCCGAAGCGCGCCCCGCGGCCCCTGCCGCATTGCATGAAGGATCAAAGAAGGAGCCACACGGAGTGGCGCCGAAGGAAGTCGAGCCACATGGGGTGGCGTTGAAAGACTCTGCGACGTTTGGGCCGTATCGCCGCGGGGAACTTGACGCTGTCGCCGAAGAGACTTCCGAGACCGAGCGCCGCGCCGAAACCGCCGAGCGCGAATTGATGGCCTGGAAGACGGCGCAATTCATGGAGCAGCATCTGGGCGAGGAGTACGACGCGCTCATTATTTCCGTGCAGAAATTCGGATTCTTCGTCGAGCTGACGGAAATCTTTGTCGAGGGGATCGTGCCCATCACGCGCATCGAGGAGCTGACCGGCGAACAGGTTTTCTACCGCGAACGCGATCACGCGATAGTCAGCGGCAGCGGCCACAGCCGCCGCCCATCGCCACACGAGGCAGGACACCAGAAAAAGGCCGGCCGGGGAACTCGGGCCGAACACGTCTGGAAGCTCGGCGACCGCATCCGCGTCCGCGCCGAGCGCATCGACCCAATTCGCCGCCGCGTCGAGTTTTCCCCAATTTAGGAGGTCGGACCTTTAGGTCCGACATTCGGGATGGTTAGAGAAGGGCTTTCAAGCCCTGAAGCTTCAGGGGCTGAAGCCCCTTGTTGCTCGAACTTTAATGTCGGAGCTGAAGCTCCGACCTCCTGAAGGCCAGGCTCACTCCAAATTACGACACCGCCTATCGCACAGCGAGTTTGACGAGAAGGTGTTTTAGGCCTACAATTAAACTAGTTCAACCTAGTTGTATTGGAGGGCCAATGGAATCGATAGGGGCTTTTGAGGCCAAGACGCACCTATCCGACCTGCTGGACCGGGTAAGCCGAGGCGAAAAAATCACAATTACGAGACACGGGGTTCCCGCGGCGTTGCTGGTCCCTGTCGCAGAGACGGCGCCCAAACTGACGCACCAGGAAGTCGTGGAGGGAATGCGGGCGCTGCGTAAGCGGGTCAAGCCCGACAAGATGAGCGTCCGCGAGATGGTCGCCGAGGGGCGGCGCTTTTGACAGGGATCGTTACTGGGATCGTCATTGATGCCTCGGTGGCGCTCGCCTGGTGTTTTCCCGACGAGGCGAGCGATTACGCGGACGGGGTGCTGGTGGCGCTCGAAGACCGGACGGTCATGGTCCCGGCCATCTGGTCGGTGGAGATTGCAAACGCCCTGTTGGTGGGCGAGCGGCGTAAGCGCATCCGGCAGCCGGAAGTGCGGCGTTTTGTCGAGCTGCTTAAAGGTCTGAGCATTATCGAAGATGGACAACCGTTCGCCGATACCGTGAGCAATATTCTCCCCTTGGCGTGGGAGTACGATCTTTCCGCATACGACGCGGCGTATCTGAATGTGGCTGTCCGGCACGGAGCGCCGCTGGCCACTCTCGACAGCGAGCTACAAAAAGCCGCTCGCTTGGCAGGCATCAAGATTTTTAAGTTTTGAAGCCGGTCGACCCTGCTACAATTCCTCGAATCCAAGCGGAAGGAGACTCACTAGATTGTGGCCGCTACTAGGAAAAACTGAAAATTTCCACGCTTGAACGGCGAAAGCGCGGGGTACCCTGCACTCCAAAATTCAGGCACATTAACGGTTGGCCACCCGCCATGGAATCGTAAAATAGTTTGCGGAGACTGGCACAATAGATGCCAATTTGCAGTAGATTTTACGAACATCTTGCGAGAATCGTTCATCGGAATACTATGCTTTCAGCCGACTGGGGGCAAAAGTGCGGCGAGGCAGTTGCATGTGCATAGAGCCTTCACATAATTTTCCTAATTTTTTGAGGACAGTCTCCATGCATTGTTTATTGTCAAGCGTTCGACCTGAGGGGTGAGCCGTGGCTATTCGCATGTGTCCGCACTGCAAGACCGAAATTACCGCCGCAAACGTCGCTGCGTACTCCGATAGCGTCGAGTGTCCCCAGTGCAAGACGCGGCTGGAGGTCGCGCCAGGCACCAGGACCATCTCCACTCTATGCGGCCTTGCTGCTGCGGCCATTGCGGGGCGGCTATCGAGCCATTCGGCCGGAGATCTTGGCGGCGTCCTGCCGACCCTGTACGCGTTTCTCGCTTTCGGTATCGTCTCGCCGCTCGTTCTGATGTTCACCGCGAATCTGCGCAACGCGCCCGCGCTGCCGGCGCCTGAGCCTGTCCATTCCGGGGGTGGCCACGGCGGTGGTCATCATTAGGTTGTCTCGGATGTTTTTGTAGCGCACCGACAGGGTCGGTGCATTTTCGATTCAAAGACCCGCCACCTGAAGGTGGGCGCTACAGGGATAGTTCAGCTATCCCACGCATTTACAGCAGATGCAGACCATTAGTACTAATCCCACCCCCCAAACGTACTATTGATCCCCCACACTCCTACCGCGATACTCGCCATATGGCCCGGTATTCAGCATTGTTGGGACGGCGGATCGAGGTGACGTACCGCGCCGGAGATATTGTCCTCCCCGCGATGGGCAACCTGGCGGCCGACTCTGGAAAGTCGATCTTTCTCGAAGAGAGCTACCAGCAAAAAGGCAACGTAAAGACCTTCCGCTGGGAAATTCCCTATCCGTGCATCATTCAATTGAATGAATGCGCGGAAGGGCCGCAGCTGCATGCTTCCGCGAATGCGCCGCGCGAAGCAACCACCGAGCCTGCTCGCGAGGCAGGCGCCCTGCAACTGAAAAACCGTCCCGCGTAATCTCCCGTCTAGCCCACCGATTTCTGCTCGATTTTTGAACGAACTCCTGTAAACTTTTCCCTCTAACACACAGGAGGATTCTCCACATGAAACTATCTGTTGGATTTATTGGATTGGGATTGATGGGCCGCCCCATGGCAGCGAACTTGTTGAAGGCAGGCTACGACCTCACCGTATGGAACCGCACGGCCTCGCGCGCCGACTCATTGGTGGCGCAAGGGGCCAAGCGTGCTGCCACGCCGCGCGATGTGGCAGCAGCGTCAGAAGTGCTCTTCACGATTGTGAGCGATCCCCCGGCGCTGGAGTCGGTCCTGTGGGGAGAGACCGGTGTCTTCGCTGGGTTGCGTCGCGGGAGCGTCCTGGTTGATTCCAGCACGGTTTCTCCGGCGCTGGCGCGGCGCGCTGCTGCGGCTGCGGCATCGCAAGGCGCCGAATTTCTGGAGGCGCCAGTAACCGGCGGGACTTGGGGAGCGGAAAAAGGCGAGCTGGTGTTCATGGTCGGCGGCGAGGCGGAAACGCTCAAGCGCGTCGAGCCCGTGCTCGGCGTTCTAGGGAAGCGCTGGTTTCACCTGGGACCGCACGGCGCGGGCCAGACGGTGAAGCTCGCGATGAATCTGCTCCTCGCGCTCGAGGTGGAGGCGTTCGCCGAAGCGCTGGCGCTGGTGACGCGCGCGGGAGTGCCGGGCGAACGGTTGTTCGAAGTCATGCAGACGAGCATGGGACGCTCCGGGTTGCTCGACATCAAAGCGCCGATGATGCTGAAGGGCGAATACAAGCCGAGCTTTCCTCTGCGCCTCATGCACAAGGACATGAGCCTCGCACTCGATCTCGCCAATCAGTTGGGCGTGCCGCTGCCCTCCTCGGCGGCTACGCGCGAAGTCTTGAGCGCGGTTAAGGGCGCAGCAACAGAAGATGTCGATTTCTCCGCCCTCGCCAGGTTCTGGTCGAAAAGTTGAACGGCTGACCTTATGGCTTTGCGCCGGGCGGGAGGAAGCACATCGGAAGATCGCGCGACGTGCGGAGGCCCGCCGGGGCGTCGAGAATCGCCGGGATGCAATTCACGACGACCGCAGCGGTGGCGATATCGCCGTGCGTTCCGCCCGGAATGGTGAGCGTCAGGTTGGGATTGCCGGTGATCTCGACGGTGTCGCCGGGCTCTTCCGCGCCGACAAACATTTGCAATTCCATGTAGATTTTTTCTTCGCCGCCGGCCAGACCGCGCGCGATCTGGTGCACGCCGGCAACCTGTCCCGCCGCGACGTCGAGGAACTCGGTCTTCACGCGCTCGCGCGCGACGACCGGCTCGATCGTTTCCGTAATCTCATCCACGCCGAGACCCAGCGCGTCAGAAACCATGGCCACCGATTCGGGCAGGCCGTGATGCTTGATGATCCCGGCCGCGACCTGCGCGCGGAACTCTTCGACGCTCATGCCCGCGCCCACTTTTTTCTGCAGCGGCAGGCGGCGCTTCGATGCGTCCACGATGCGGATCGCGCGCGCCGATTTGATTTCCTGCGACGCGGCGCTCAGCGTGATCAGGAGCTTGTCCATCACGAAGCCGGGATTGATGCCGGTGCCGATCAGCGCGACGCCCCACGTTTTGGCCTCGGCATCGAGCTGCGCCGCCAGCTCCGGATACTTCCGGAACGGATATGCCAGCTCTTCGCACGTCGAAACGACGCAGGATTCCGCGGCCAGGCATGCCATCAACTGCTCCATCACGCCGGGTAGGGGCGTGGAAGTCGAATGGACCACGACATCGGCGGATTCGCCCAGCATGGCGGCGGCGTCATTCGTTACCATTACATGCCACGGCGCATCGGCTGCGCCCACCACCTCGCCCAAATCGCGCCCCGCCTTCGCCAGGTCGGAATCGATGGCCCCGATGATTTCGATGGACATCTTTTCCCGCATCAGACGCACAACCGCGGCTCCGATGGGGCCTACGCCGTACTGCACCGCGCGAATTTTCTTTTTCACGATGGGCTCCGTCGGGCGCGCCGCGCGCTTTTTCGAACAATCGTTCTCGCCGGCGTCCCGGGCGGCGGTTTCTCCGATCACGAAAATTGGAGCAAGTACCATAAAGCAATCGCGCGGCGCGTTCAACCGATTTCGTCCGCAGACTCGCAATAAATTGACGGACGAGCGCGGGTTCGCTTGCCCGGCCCGCGCTACGGGCGGATAATGCCCGGGAACGCTGAGCGGAGCAGGTCAACGCGCCGGACGACAAGGGAGGCCTTCATGGCAACGGCAAAGCTGGCGGAACAGGACATTGCGGCGGAGCTGCGGAAACTCGGCGGTTGGAGCGTGGTGAACGGAAACCTGCACCGCGTGTTCGAATTCAAGGATTTCACTCAGGCTTTCGGTTTCATGACGCGGGTCGCGCTCGCGGCTGAAAAGATGGATCATCACCCGGACTGGTCAAACTCCTGGAACAAAGTCACAGTGGATCTATGCACGCACAGCGCCGGCGGCCTGACGAAAAATGATTTCGATCTTGCCGGGAAGATCCAGCAAATCTACGGCGGTTGAACACTCCAGGCGAAATTCCGCGTTGTCCGACGCGGCGGAATGACACCCCAAAACGTTTATCTGCGCCCCACCAGAATTAGAGCGAATCGGAGCAACTCACGTCCGGTAGCTGGCGTTGATGCGGACGTATTCCTGGGTGAAATCACAGGTCCAGACGCGCGCGGTCCCGTGGCCACGGTGCAAAGCGACGACAATCGGTACGTGCTTTTCGAGCAGGCGACGATGTGCGGCGCGCTCGTCGAGCGGGAGCGCGGACGAATAGGACGCGCCCCCAACCGGTCCGTACATTTTGATCCCGCCCAGCCAGATTTCGGCGCGGTCGGGATTGAACGGCACGCCCGCGCGGCCCGCGGCGGCGAGGATGCGTCCCCAGTTGGGATCAGCGCCCGCGAGCGCCGTCTTCACCAGGGATGAGCCGGCAATCGTACGAGCGACCTGCGCGGCGGCACGGTCGCTCGGAGCGCCGCGCACCTCGATTTCGACGACGTGCGTGGCGCCTTCGCCATCGGCCACAATTCCTAGCGCAAGCGCGTGGCAAACTTTTTCGAGCGTGGCGGCAAACTTCGCGTAATCGCCGCCGCTCGCCTGCGCGATTTTTCGTGCGCCAGAGGCGCCATTCGCCAGCACGAGCAGCGTGTCGTTGGTGGAAGTGTCGCCGTCGATGGAAATGCAGTTGAACGTGCGCGCAACGACACCGCGCAGCGCGCGATCGAGCACCCGCGGCGCGATGGCCGCGTCGGTGACGATGAAGGAGAGCATCGTCGCCATGTTCGGATGAATCATCCCGGCGCCCTTGGCGCAACCGGCGACGCGCACGGTGCGGCCACCGATGCGGCAGCTCGCGGCGGCCCGCTTCGGACGCGTATCGGTGGTCATGATGGCGCGCGTAAGGCCGTCGAACGCACGTGGCGAGGATTCGAGCGCCTTGGCCAAACCCGGAGCAGCTTTTAGGATGCGCTCGACAGGCAACGGCACGCCGATCACTCCCGTCGAGCAGACCACTACTTGTTTCGTGCGGCAACCAAGTATATTCGCAACGCGCTGCGCCGTGGCGCGCGAGACAGCCATGCCGCCGGGGCCAACCGAGCAATTTGCGTTTCCGGAATTGACGATGACGGCGCGCATGGTGCTCGCCGACACCCGCACATGCGCGCGGGAAAGAATCACCGGCGGCGCCTGCACAAGATTTTGTGTAAACACGGCCGCAGCCGACGCCGGTGCGTCCGAAACGATCAGCGCGACGTCGAGTGAGCCGTGGTGGCCGCGCTTCTTGAGGCCGCAGGACGCCGCGGCAAAACGAAAACCGCGCGGCAGCGCGCGGGAAGACGGGAGATCGCTCATATCGGTCTCACAGGACAGACAGCGCCTTCCCCCGCGCCGTTCAGTACGGGCAGCACATCGCGTTCGGGACACACGACCGCGACGGTGGCGACCAGGGTGCAGCGGTGCTCTTTGGGACAAGTGACGCAGTCGCGCGCGATTTTTTCGGGCACCATCTGTCGCGGACCGGGTGTAAACCCATAGCGCGAGAAAAACTCGGGCCGGTGCGTCACGGCAAACAGGCGCGCGATCCTGCGGCGGCGCGCCGTGTCGATCACCGCTTTCATCAGGCGGTCCCCGGCGTTGTGGACATGGCCGCGCGCGTCGGGAGCGACTGCGAGCGAGCGAATTTCAGCAAGATCGGGGCCGTACGTCTCAAGCGCGACGCAGCCGAGCAGCTTTTCCTCCCCGTTGCGTTTTTCCACGAGCACAAGGAAGCGCCCAATGTGCTTGCGGATTTCGGCCTCGGTGCGCGGGAGCAGCAGACCCTCGCCGGCGTAATGCGCGATCACGCGATGCACCGCGGCGGTATCGGCAGCGCGGGCGACGCGGGCCCTCATGGCTTCACCTCGAGAGCGGCCAGACGCTGCTTCGCGGCGGCGATGGCTTCGCGGACACGCCCCGGCGCAGTGCCGCCGGCCACATCGGGGCCGGAGAGCGCGGCTTCGAGATTCAGCGCATCGTAGAAATCGGCAGCGAACAGCGGCGAAAAATTTTGCAGCGTCTCGAGCGGCAATGCGGAAAACGATTTTCCGCTGCGCTCGGCCTCGCGGACAATCTGGCCCACGATTTCATGAGCGTGGCGGAACGGCGCTCCACGGCGAACCAGGTAATGCGCTACTTCGGTGGCGAGCAGCGCCGGGTCGGAGGCCGCCTCGCGCATGCGCGCTTCGTTGGGGCGTGTCGCGGCAACCGCGCCCGCGGCGACGGCCAGCATGGCGACGGCCTGGTCGTGCGCGGCGAACACGGGTTCCTTGTCTTCCTGCAAATCTCGCTGGTAGCTCGACGGGAGCCCCTTGAGCGTCGTGAGCAGCGTGTGCAGCGACGCGGTGACGCGTCCTGTCTTGCCGCGGAGAAGCTCCCACGCGTCGGGATTTTTTTTCTGCGGCATCAGGCTGCTGCCCGTCGAAAATTCATCGGGCAGCACGATGAAGCCGAATTCCTGCGAAGCAAACAGTACAAAATCTTCGGCCAGGCGCGAAAGATGCGTTGCGATCACGGCCAGCACGTAGAGGTAATCGAGCGCGAAATCGCGGTCGCTCGCGGCGTCGAGGCTGTTCGCCGTCGGACGCGCGAAGCCCAGCTCGCGCGCGATGGCGCCGCGATCGATATCGAGCGCGCAGCCCGCCAGCGCGCCCGAGCCCATCGGGCAGGCGTCCGCCGTGGCTACAGCCGCGTCCAGGCGAACCGTATCGCGGAAAAAAGCCTCGGCATGCGCGAGCAGAAAATGCGAAAACAAGATCGGTTGCGCGTGCTGCATGTGCGTCATGCCGGGCATGGGAATCCCGAACACGCTCTCGGCCTGCCCAACCAGCGCGGCGATCAGCCGCGCCACGGCGGCGCGTGTTTCCCGCGCGGCTTCTTTTACAAACATGCGGAAGTCGGTGGCCACCAGCTCATTGCGGCTGCGACCCGTGTGCAACTTGTAGCCGAGCGGCCCGAGGTATTCGACCAGCGCAGTTTCGACGAAATGGTGCACGTCTTCGGCCGGTGAGGCGTCAAGCCATGCCGGATCGCTCGCCGCACGCTCGGCGATCTTATCGAGCGCGGTAAGCGTGTCGCGCATTTCCTCGACGGCGAGGATGCCGGCCGATTCGAGCGCGCCCGCCCACACACGATCGACAGCAAGCTCGTACGGCAGCAGGCGGCGGTCGAACGCGAACGACCGCTGAAACTGGTAGAACAGCTCGTCGGGCGCGCGGTCAAACCGTCCGCCCCATAATTTATTCGACGACTGCTCTTTGGGCGCGGCGCTCAACGTACTTTCGCTTCCTCCGGGATCGTCACCGGCAGCGCAAACAGATTGATGAAGCCTTCGGCGTCCTTCGGGTTGTAGCCGGTCATGGCGAAGCTCGCCAGGCCCTTGCGGTAGAGCGAATAGGGCGAGGTGCGTTTCGTGACTGTGACGTTGCCCTTGTAGAGCTTGAGGCCGACCGTGCCCGTGACGCGCTGCTGCGCGGCCGTGAAGTACGCGTCGAGCGCTTCGCGCTGCGGCGTGAACCACAATCCGTAATAGACCAGCTCGGCGTAGCGCAGCGAGAGCATTTCCGAGTAGTGCGCCGTCTCGCGATCGAGACAAAGCGTTTCGAGCTCGCGATGCGCGGTCACCAGCAACGTGCCACCGGGAGTTTCATAGGCGCCGCGTGACTTGATGCCGACCAGCCGGTTTTCGACGAGATCAATGCGACCGACACCGTGCTCCGCCCCAACCTTGTTCAGCTCATCGAGCAGCGCGACGCCGGAACGTTTCTTACCGTTGATCGACATGGGCGTTCCAGCTTCGAAACCGATCGCGACTTCGGCCGGCCTATTCGGCGCTTTCTCAGGTGAAACGATCCACTGCCACATGGCATCTTCCGGCTCGATGGCGGGATCTTCGAGCACGCCACCCTCATGGCTCAAGTGCCAGATGTTGCGGTCACGCGAGTAAATATTCGCCTTGGTCTGCTCGATCGGCACGTTATGCGCCCGGGCGTAGGCGATGGCGTCCTCGCGCGAATTGATGGTCCACTCGCGCCAGGGCGCGATGATTTTCATTCCCGGCGCGATTGCTTTGTAGGCCAGCTCAAACCTCACCTGGTCGTTGCCCTTGCCCGTGCAGCCGTGCGCGACCGCATCGGCGCCAGTTTCCAACGCGATTTCCGCCTGACGTTTCGCCAGCACGGGCCGCGCCATGGAAGTACCGAGAAGATATTTGTGTTCGTACACGGCGCCCGCGCGCAGGGTCGGCCAGATGTAATTGGTCAGAAATTCTTCGCGCAGGTCTTCGATCGTCGCCGAGGAGGCGCCCGTCGCGAGCGCCTTGCGCTTGGCGGCCTTCAAGTCTTCCTGCTGGCCGACATCGCCGACCATGGCGATCACTTCGCAGCCGTAGGTCTCTTTCAGCCACGGAATAATAATTGACGTATCAAGTCCGCCTGAATAGGCGAGAACTACTTTCTTCGGCACCGGTTGTCCTTTCAGTTTAGGAGCATCAACAGGATGGCTTTCTGCACGTGCAGGCGGTTTTCAGCCTGGTCAAACACGATCGAGCGCGGCGATTCCATCACCTCATCGGTGACTTCGGAGCCGCGATGCGCGGGAAGACAGTGGAGGAAAACAGCGTCCGGCGCGGCGTGGGACACGAGCGCGGCGTTGACCTGATACGGCGCGAAAATAGCGGCGCGCGCCTCGGCCTCGCTTTCCTGGCCCATGCTGGCCCAGACGTCCGTGTAAACGGCCTGCGCGCCGGAAACGGCTTCCTCAGGCGCGCGGAATAATTCAATCGTGCCCTGCGTGGCGGCCGCATCGCGCCGCGCCCCCTCGACAATCGCTGTGTCGGGTTCGTAGCCTGCGGGCGTCGCAATCCGCACATGCGCCCCCACGCGCGCCCCTGCAATCATCAACGAGTGGCAGACATTGTTGCCGTCACCGATGTACGCGAGTTTCACCCCGCGCGCGGAACCGAACTTTTCCTCCAGCGTGAAATAATCAGCGAACGTCTGGCAGGGATGGTAAAGGTCCGACAGTGCGTTGATGACCGGAACGCTCGCATGGGCCGCCAGAGTCTCAAGCGCTTCCTGCGAAAACACACGCGCGACAATCCCATGCACCCAGCGCGAAAGGCTCCGCGCAACGTCGGCAATCGATTCGCGCTCGCCGAGATGAGCGTTCGCATGGTCGAGGAAAATGGCCGAGCCACCCAGACTCGTAATGCCGACTTCAAAAGTGACGCGCGTGCGCAGCGAAGCCTTTTCAAAAATCATCGCCAGGAACCGGCCGACGAGGGCGCCGTTGTAGCGGTCCGGGTGGGCCTTGACGTCCGCGGCCAGATGAAACAGCTCGCGGACGTGCGCGGCGTTCCACTCCGTGCCGGTCAGAAGGTCGGAGGCGAGACTCAATGCAAGGGCCTGCGCATTCATGTTCACCTCGCGGCCGCAAGCGCCTGGGCCGCGGCGGTGGTGGTGGGTACGGCCGGCAACTTGGCGGGCCGCTCGACTTTCGCAAAGACCGATTCGAGCTTTGAAAGGCCTTCCTTCACCTGCTGCGCGGTCAGGATGAATGGCGGCAGCAGGCGCAGGATGTGTTCGTGCGTGCAGTTGATGAGCAGGCCCTGCGTGAGCGCCTCGGCGACGTACGGCGCGCCCTCGACGTCCAGGTCCACACCCAGTATCAGTCCTTCTCCGCGGACTTCGCGGATAAAATCAAACTTGGCGGCGAGTTTCTTCAAACCCGCGCGCAGCTCCCCGCCACGCGCGCGAACGTTCGCGAGCAGGTGCTTTCGCTCGACCGTGTCGAGGAAGGTCAAACCCGTGGCGCACACCAGCGGACCGCCGCCGAACGTGGAGCCATGAAGGCCGGGCGAAAATGCCGCGGCAAACTCCTCGCGCGCCAGGAAAGCGCCCAGCGGCAGGCCGCCCGCGAGCGGTTTTGCAACCACGACGATGTCTGGAAGGCCCGTAAGCCGCTGGAACGCAAAGGCCCGGCCCGTGCGGCCCAGGCCGCACTGAATCTCGTCGGCGATCAGCGCAGCGCCGTTTTGCGTTGCCAATTCGCGGGCGCGCTTCCAAAACGTGTCGCTGACGGAAAAAATTCCGCCCTCACCCTGAATCGGTTCGATGACGATCGCGCAAACATCGCCGGTGAATTTCGCTTCCAGGTCCGCCACGTCGTTGAAGCGGACAAATTCCGCTCCAGGGACGAGCGGCTCGAACGGTTCCCTGTACTTCTGCAGGTACGTGATGGAGAGAGCGCCGAATGTGCGCCCGTGAAACGAATGTTCGAGCGCCAGGAAGCGCGTCTTTCCTTCGCTGCCAGGTTTCTGCCGTGCCGCAATGCGCGCCAGTTTCAGTGCGCCCTCAATGGCCTCGGAACCGCTGTTGGTGAAAAATACGCGGTCCATGTGCGACCATTTCGCGAGCTTCGCTGCAAGCGGTCCCTGGAACGGGTTGTGAAACAGATTCGAGACGTGAACCGCGCGCCCCGCCTCGCGGCGGATCGTGCGCACCAGGTCCGGATACGAATACCCCAGCGCGTTCACGGCAATCCCGCCTAGAAAATCGAGGTACTTCTTTCCGCTTTGATCGAACACGTAGCAACCCCGCCCATGCGTGAAGATTATGTCGGACCGCTTGTAGGTGTTCATCAAATAGCGCGAGGCGTCCCGGAGGACGGAACTCTGCGCGGCGCCGGCTCCGCGTGCGGGGGCGCTCTTCTTCGATTTCCTGAGTTTCGATCTCACTGCGCCGCCCCTGTGGCGCTTGCGGGGAATTCCGATGTGACACGCGTGCCGGGGAAACGCACGCCGTTCGCCGCGGCCAGCAGCCCCTTGGGCACCGAACCGCCGACGATGCGTACCTCAGAGACACCGGCGGAAAGCGCGCGTTTGCACGCCTCGAGCTTCAGAATCATCCCGCCGGAAACTTTATTCTGGCGGATCAAATCCTCGGCATCGCCGGTTGAAACCACCTTAAGCACCTTGGTGCCGTTGAGCACGCCGGCGACGTCAGTGAGATAAATCAGGCGGTCGGCGTGAATGTATTCGGCGCACGCGGCCGCCATGTGGTCGGCGTTGATGTTGTAGAGTTCCCCGTCGGCGCCGAGGCCCAGGCACGATGCCACCGGCACAATGCCTGCCATCCAGAACGACTCGATAAACTCCAGATTCGCGCCGGTCAAATAGCCGACAAAACCCAGACCGCCGACGACTTCGTCATGCGTCATCGGCTCGGCCAGGAAGCAACCCGAATCGGAGGCGCACAGGCCGACCGCGGGTTGTCCGGCGGCCGAAATGGCCCCGGCGAGGCGCTTGTTGAGCAGGCCGCCCAGGACCATCACCGCGACGTCGCGCGTTTCGCGGTCTGTCACGCGCAGCCCGCCGACGAACCGGCTCTCAATCCCCATGCGCTTGAGCGTGGCGGTGAAAATCTTTCCGCCGCCATGCACCACCAAAATTTCGTGGCCCTGGTGAGCGAGCTGCGCCACCTG
Source organism: Terriglobia bacterium (assembly GCA_041488495.1). Taxonomy (GTDB): domain Bacteria; phylum Acidobacteriota; class Terriglobia; order Acidiferrales; family UBA7541; genus Palsa-360. The sequence goes on along the minus strand of JBGPPL010000020.1, from coordinate 41,889 downwards.
CCGCGCCAGCGTTTCCATCGCCGCCGCGTCATCGAGCAATGCTCCCGCAACCTTGACGACCATTCTCATCTGAGTCCTGTCGCCTCCTCGATGCCCAGCATCGCGTTCATGTTCTGTACAGCCTGGCCCGCGGCGCCCTTGCCCAGATTGTCGAGACAGCTCACCACCGCGAGGCGCCGCCCCGCGGGATCAAGCGCAAATCCGATATCGCAGAAATTCGTGTACGCCACATGCTGCAGCTCCGGCAGCTTCCCGGCCGGCCAGAGGCGCACCATCGGGCGCCCGGCATAAAACTGATGGAAGAGCGCCTCGATCTCCGCCGCCGTATGCGGCTCGGCAAGCCAAACGTACAGCGTCGAAAGAATGCCCCGCGCGACCGGCAGCAGGTGCGTCGTGAAAACGATGTCGTCGTCGCCGATGCCCAGATGATCGGTTACTTCCGGCGTGTGCCGGTGCGAGAACAATCCATAAGCGCGCAGATTTTCGTCCACTTCGACAAAGTGCAGCTCGCGCTTCAGCTCCTTGCCCGCTCCCGACGCGCCGGACTTGCAATCACAGACGATGCCGCGCTCGCGCGCGATCCAGCCGGACTCCACCAGCGGCCGCAAGCCGAGAATCACGCTCGTCGGATAGCAGCCGGGATTGGCGACGAGGCGAGCGCCCGGCAGCTGATCGGCGTACAGCTCCGGCAGGCCGTAAACGGCTTCTTCCGCCAGTTCGCGCGGTGGCGCAGGCAACTTGTACCAGTGCGCGAACGTTTCTGGATCGCGGAAGCGGAACGCGCCGCTCAGGTCCACCACGCGCAGGCCCGCATTCAAGAGTTGCGGCACCAGTTCGAGCGACGCTTCATGCGGCGTCGCGAGAAACACCGTTCCCGCGCCGCTCGCAGCTACGGCGTCGACCGAAAAAGTCTTGCACGGCGCTTCGCCCCAGCCCCGCAGGCGGGGAAAAATCTCGGTCAGACACTTCACATGCGCCGAGCTTTCGCGCAAATAGAAGGTTGGTCTCTGAATTTTCGGGTGCCGAAGGAGAAGCTGGGTCAGCTCGAAACCTGCATAGCCCGTCGCTCCGACTACGGCGACCCGTTGCGGGTCGTTCATCGGAGCAGATCCTCCATTCGCTTCTGAACGGCGGCGCGCGCCTGGCGCGAGGGCGTAATGACCAGAACCGTGTCGTCCCCGGCGATCGTGCCGGCCACTTCCTTGAACTTCTCGGCGTCGAGCGCCGCGGCGAGCGGTTGCGCGCCCGAGGGCGGCGTCTTCAGCACCAGCAGGTTGAACGCCGGGCGCAGGTCCACGAGAAACTCCCGCAGGGCGCGGCCGAGCGGCGGCAGGGGCGCCGCGACTTCGTCGCCGTTCGGAAGCGGCTTGTAACCCGCCGTGGTCTTCACCAGCTTCAGCTCGGACATGTCCCGCGAAAGCGTCGCCTGCGTCACGCGAACTTTCACGTGCGACAGGCGCCGCCGCAGCTCATCCTGGCTCGAGATCGGCTCGCTCGTGATGAGTTTCAGGATCTGTCCTTGCCGGAACCGTTTGTGTGCGTTCAGTCCCATAGGCGTTCAATATTATGCAGTCAACTGCATAATTATGCGGTGGATACCGGGTGTCTGTCAATTTATATTTTCGCTTTTTCACAAATTATTTTCATTCGAAAAGTTCCGGCCGCCGGCCCTCACCCGATTGACGCGCGGCGCCGCGCACCGTAAGATTCCGCCGCCTGAAGATCATGATGCGCACAACAAGATGCGTTCGAACGCTCTGGCTGGGGATCGTGCTCTGCGCCGCTGTGTCCTTCACCGGCTGCGGCCGCAAGGAAACCGCTCCGCTCTCTGAGGGTGAAGAAAATTCCACCGCAGCGTCCGGCGCGAAACCCGCGGAAGCGTCGCTCGAGCAGCAAACGGAGCAGAAACTCGATCCCTTGACCCAGGACGACGTCGAGCTCTACTTGAAAGTGATGCGCGCGGCGTCCGTGCGTGTGAAAAATCCTACGGCAAGTGACAAAGCCGCGCTCGAAGGCGCGACAAGGATCCTCGCGGGCACCGCCTCGGGACGCGTTCCCACGCAGGACGACGTAAAAACACTGGAACGGGCGAATCTCGTGGCGCTCTCGATGGATCAAGTCGTAGCAGAGGAGATGAAAATCGATGGCCGGACGTACCGCGGCATCGCGGAGGCCATTGAATCCGTCGTCGAGAATCCGGCGCTGGCCATTGCTTCCGGGAACCGCGGGCCTGCGGTGCAGGATCACGTTCTCACCCCGCTTGAGAAACGCTTAAGTGGAGTCAATGCCGCTAACGAGAAGTTTCTAACGCCCTACCACGAAGAGGTACAGAAGCTCATTGCAGCCGTGCGCAACCCGGCCAACCTGCCGAAGTGACGCATCGCCCCGGGAAAATAGAATTCGGCCAGATGACACAACGATTTGTCATCCATATTTGTGCCCCACCGAGTTGAGCCCTGGCGAACCAGGGTGTTATTCTCCGCTGTATGAGCGATGTTCCTGCCCGTCAATTGGCGGCCACTTCTCCTGAGGCGCAGCATCAGGCGCTTCTCGAGGTGGCGGAAGCCATCTCCCAACACCGCGACCTGGGGGAATTGTTTCATGAACTGGCGGCGCGGCTGCACGGCGTGGTGGAGTTTGATTACCTGAATCTGACCCTGCATGACGCGTCGCGCAACGTCATGCGGCTGCACATCCTCGAAACCGAAGAACCCAGGAAGATTCGTCCCGGAGCTGAATTCCCGGTCGGGGAGACGCCATCCGGGTGGGTGTGGGAAACGCAGCAGCCGTTCATCCTGAACGACACGGAGGAAGAAACGCGCTTCCCGGCTCTGCTGCAGATTTTGCGCGAGAACGGCGTGAGGTCGGCTTGCTCGGTCCCGCTGACGACGGCGCAGCGCCGGTTGGGCGTGCTGAGCTTTGGCCGCAGTACTCCTCACCAATACGGGGAGGTCGAAATCGCATTCATGCAGCAGGTAGCGCGGCAAGTCGCCGTAGCGGTGGATAACGCGCTCAATCTCGAGCGTGCACAGGCATATCAGCGGCAATTGGCGCAAGAGCGCGACCGGCTCCGCGTGCTGCTGGAAGTCAACAACGCCATGGTTTCGAAGCTCGATCTGCGCGCATTGTTCAACGCAATTTCAGCTTCGCTCCGCCGGGTGATTCACCATGATTACACCAGCCTCGCGCTGTACGAAGAAGACAAGAATAGGATGCGTGTGCTGGCGCTCGATTTCCCGCAGGGAAAAGGATTGATCCACGAAGAAATGCTCGTGCCGCTCGAGGGTTCGATTACAGGCACCGCTTTTCGAAGCCGCCGGCCGCTCGTCCTGGACCACACGGCCATGGAAGGATTCGATTCACCGACCTCGCGCCTGCTGCGGGACGAAGGCGTGCGCTCGGTAGTTTCCACGCCGTTGATCACACACGATCGCGCGTTGGGCACGCTGAGTCTTGCAAGCCTCCGCGACGCCGCATTCCAGCAGGGCGACGTGGATCTGCTCGTCCAGGTGGCGGGGCAGGTAGCCATCGCAGTGGAAAACGCCCTCGCGTTCCAGGAGATCGCCGAACTGAAGAACAAACTGGCGCAAGAGAAACTCTACCTCGAAGACGAAATCCGCTCCGAGATGAACTTCGAAGAAATTGTGGGCGAAAGCCCATCGTTGCGCGCCGTCCTGAAGCAGGTCGAAACTGTGGCTCCCACCAATTCGGCCGTGCTCATCCAGGGAGAAACCGGCACGGGAAAGGAGCTGATCGCGCGCGCGATTCATAACTTGAGTCCCCGGCGCGAGCACACGTTTGTGAAGGTGAACTGTGCGGCGATCCCCGCCGGACTGCTCGAATCGGAACTGTTTGGCCACGAGCGTGGCGCGTTTACAGGAGCCATCGCGCAGCGCATCGGCCGGTTCGAGCTCGCGCATCGCGGCACGATTTTCCTGGATGAAGTCGGAGACATCCCGCTCGAGCTGCAGCCCAAGCTTTTGCGTGTGCTTCAGGAGCAGGAGTTCGAGCGGCTGGGAGGCGCCCGCACGATTCGCGTGGACGTCCGTCTGGTCGCCGCCGCAAACCGTGATCTGGCCGGGATGGTTGCCGCGCGCGCATTTCGCAGCGACCTCTACTACCGCCTTCGCGTGTTCCCACTGATCATGCCGCCCCTGCGCGAGCGGCAAGAAGATATCCCCACGCTCGTGCGGTACTTCGTTCAGAAATACGCGCGTCGCATGAACCGCACGGTCGAAATGATTCCCTCCGAGACTCTCGACCTGCTGGTGCACTATTCGTGGCCGGGAAACATCCGCGAGCTCGAGAACCTAATCGAACGCGCCGTCATCGTTTCGCCCGGTCCCGTGCTCCGCGTGCCGTTGGGCGAGTTGAAGCTTCCTGCGGAACCTGCCGCAGCGGATTTGCTCACGCTCGAAGCTGCCGAGCGTGAACATATCTTAAAGGCGCTTGAGGCAACCCACTGGGTTCTGGCTGGTCCGCGCGGTGCTGCTGCCAAGCTGGGAATGAAACGAACTACGCTGCAATCCCGGATGCAAAAGCTTGGTGTCAGTCGGAGCCATTGAGATCATTCGTTTAGTGCCGAAATATCGGCATGCGCCCATATTTCGGCAGAGGTTTAGTTTCTCAGTTCGTAAATCCTCTCATTTTCATTCAATTATTTGTTGTAACTTATTGTTTATAAGCAATTTAACATTAGTGTCTTCATTTCGGCAGATTGGCAATCGACATGCTAAACTTATGAGTCTCGCAGGAAAGAAGGGCCAATGCTTAGGGTTACAATCAAGAAGCAAGACTCGGGCGAAATCTGGGAGCTGGAGGGGAAGCTCTCAGGTGAATGGGCGAGCGAATTGGACCGATTATGGAAGGAAAGATCTGCACGCCCCGGGGTCACAACCGAAATTCATTTGAAGGCAGTGAGTTTTATAGACCCCGCAGGGAAGCAATTACTGGCTGAGATGCATGCACACGGCGCAGAAATTAGGGGATGTGGGTGCATGACCCGGGCCGTTGTGGAAGAGATTGTGAGAGATCAAGAGACTAGGGACATGAACGGATCAACGAAAAAAATCCTTGCGACGATCTTGTTTGTGAGCTGTTTGCTCGGCGGCAGCGCGGGTCTGTGAGCTCAACGAAAGCCGCCACTTAAGTTGACGGTTCAAGACGGCGTGACTGTGGTGCTGCCGCATAAACCGGCCACCGTTGCACACTAAGAGCCGGCGGAACCGTCCAAGTAGTAAGAGGACGGTTTTTTAGCAATGCGAAGGAACCATAGGTGGGGAGAGGCGAAGGCAGGCGATTCATACGAAAATTCATCCAGCGTGAGGGGGAGAAAAGGCCATGAATCAGGGGCATCATCATACGAACGGGACCGTTACAAGTCTGGATCCAGTCGAACAGAGTGAGGAGCAATTAATCGAGCGTGGATTGAATGGAGATGCACGAGCTCTCGACACGTTGTTCGCCCGTAACAACCGCACGCTTTACCAGACGGCCTTGCGAGTGCTCGGCAACCCGGAGGATGCGGAAGAAGCCCTGCAGGAAGGGCTGCTTTCCGCTTACCGCAATCTGCCAAGGTTTGAGCGCCGTTCGCAGTTCTCCACTTGGCTGACGCGGATCGTCATCAATGCGGCATTGATGCGGCGCCGGAGCAAGCGTGCCCGTCCGGCAGTTTCGCTGGATGACTGGACGCCCGAGGGGGAGATGCCACTGGCCGAGCGGTTCGCTGACGAAAGCCCGAATCCCGAGCAGATCTACGCCGGGACCGAACTCGGCGAACGCGTAAGCAAGAAACTTGCGGAAATCTCGCCGCTGCTGCGCACGGCGTTCTGGCTGCGGGAAATCGAAGGACTCTCCGCCGAGGAAGCGGCGCAAGTGCTGGGCGTTTCGCGGAACACGCTCAAGGCCCGATTGTGGCGCGCGCGCCAGGAGCTGGCCGCCCGGCTGGGTCTGGGTCTCGACACCAATCTGGCTCCCGCGACATAATGCCGGCATTATGAGCGCATCCGAAGCCAAGCAATTTACGCCGATGCCACAACGCCGCCTGGGCCGCAGTGTGCTGGTTGTCTCCGCGCTCGGCCTGGGTTGCATGGGCATGTCCGAGTTTTACGGTTCGACGGACGACGCTGAATCCATCGCTACCATCCATCGCGCCATCGACCGGGGAATAAATTTCATGGATACGGCCGACATCTATGGAGTCGGACGCAATGAAGAGTTGGTGGGACGCGCGCTTCGCGGCCGCAGGCATGAAGTCGTGCTGGCCACGAAGTTCGGCAATGTCCGTTCGCCTGACGGCAAGTTTTTGGGCGTGAATGGGCGGCCCGAGTACGTGCAGCAATCCTGCGAGGCAAGCCTGCGACGGCTGGGCGTCGAGCAGATCGATCTTTACTACCAGCACCGGGTGGACACCCACGTGCCCATCGAAGAAACGGTGGGCGCGATGGCGCAACTGGTGCAGCAAGGCAAGGTGCGCTTCCTCGGACTTTCCGAAGCAGCCCCAGCCACGTTGCGCCGCGCCGCCAAGGTACATCCCATTGCCGCGCTGCAATCCGAATACTCGCTCTGGACCCGGGATCCCGAGGCGGAAGTTTTGCCGACGTGCCGTGAGTTGGGCATCGGGTTTGTCGCGTACAGCCCGCTGGGGCGCGGGTTCCTCACGGGGAAACTCCGCAGCCCCGAGAAACTGGAGGCCGGTGATTACCGGCGCTTCACCCCAAGGTTTCAGGGCGAAAACATCAAGCGGAATGTCGAGTTGGTCGAGCGGATCGAGAAAATTGCCGGCGAGAAAAGGTGCACAGCGGCGCAACTTGCCCTCGCCTGGGTCCTGGCGCAAGGAACCGATGTCGTCCCGATTGCCGGCACCAAGCGCCGCACGTATCTCGACGAAAACGCGGAAGCTGTCCGCATTACACTCACCCCCGCGGATCTGGCACGGATGGATCAGGAGCTGCCGTCCGGAATTACTGCCGGCGACCGGTACGACCCAATCGGGATGAGCCGCATTAATCACTGAGCGGGTACGCGATCGTTTTCCTGCGAGATCTGCATCTTGTAGCGGGATGACTGGAAATTGTCACCTCGCTGTGTCTCTGCCAAGAATCCAGCTTGTTGCCCGGCTCTTGCGGCGTTATTCTTTCCCCACATTGCCAAGGAGGCAAACGTCGATGAAATATCTGGGGATCCTTGCGCTGGCGGCCCTGCTGCTGCCGGTCGCAGCAGGTGCACAAGATTCGGCCATGATACCGAATCCAATTACTTCGCTCATGAAACAACAAGTCGTGCGATACGGACAATTGCAAGTCGCGGGAGCCGAAGCGATGCCCGCAGACAAATATGCTTATAGATCCACGCCGGAAACGAGAACGTTCGGCCAACTCGTTCTGCATGTCGCGCAATTCAACAATATGATGTGCGCTCGGATCTCGGGCATGACCGCTCCGGACATCAAGGATCTGAAGGACACGGATAGCAAAGACAAGTTGGTGGCTGCGGTCAAGGGTTCGTTCGATTTCTGCACGACAGCACTGAGCGGCCTGGACGACTCGACGCTGGGGCAATCAGCAGGGAAAATGGGCCCCAATACGATGTCGCGTGGCGGCGCGATGGTGATTTTGGGTGAGGACTGGTTCGATCACTACGGAACCATGGCTATCTACCTGCGTGTAAACGGGATCACCCCGCCGTCGGCGCAACAGGGTATGGGACGCATGTAGTCTGCTCTGCACCCGGGGATCATTTTGCTGCGTATTTCGCGCGGTAACCGCTCATGCCCTGGGAAGGTGCCGCGCGAAATTCTCCTGCCGCGGCGAGCGTCTGCACAGACGCGGCGGTCTGCTGAAAACCCTGGACTGGGAGATTTCGTTCGAACGCGGTCTACTTGCCACCGGCCGCAACGCGTGCTGCAGCCGCGGCACCCGCCTTCTTGCTGCGGCGCCGGGGCTTCGTGGGTCGTTCGGGAGCTTCGCCCACCAACTCCATGGTCATCAAGCTGGTGACGAATTTCTTTGTGCCGACGCTGTCGAAATCAATCGTAGTACGCTCGATATCGGATTCAGCCACGATTCCAAATCCATACTGGTCATGCTTGATGCACTGTCCTTCGGAAAGAACCTGCACAACTGCCTCCTTGCTTGCTACTGGCAACTTCGGAGCACTTCCTGTGAGGAGCGAGTCCGTCGCGTCCCTCGTGCGGGGCAGGACGGATCCACGTTTGTCAGACTAGAGGCCGGTCACGTTCTCCGCCTGCAGGCCCTTGGGGCCCTTGCGGACTTCAAATTCAACGGCCTGTCCTTCGTTGAGCGATTTATATCCGTCCATCATGATTGCTGAAAAATGGACGAACACATCTTCGCCGGACTGGCGCTGGATGAATCCGTAGCCCTTGCTGGCGTTGAACCACTTCACTGTTCCCTGTTCTTTCACTGCTACTACCTCGCTTTAAGCTATTTGTGCGTCTCGTTCTGCCCCGTAAACCTCTCATGGCACGGGGCCTCGACTGTCTCTAGCTCGTAGAAACAAAAGGCTGCAAGGTTGAACCTGCAGCCCCTCTGAACGAGTCAAAAGGAATCACAAGAGCAACAAACGCCCCATTATGTTACCAAAAATCTGGATTCATTGTCTAGATGGATCGCGTCAGCTAGAGGGTGGCCTGATGGGCATCGTTTCAGATGCTAAGATGATGTGTTTCATTATTTTACGGACAGATGAACAGATTTTCACATTTCCGAAAACCCCAAGGTATATGCTCCAAGTTGACCCGTCGTATTGGTGCCGGCAAGGGGGCAGGGCTTTCGCCAGTGGCAGGAATGAGCGTACTCTTCTTTCGATACGGCGCCACCTGGAGGTAGGACCACCGCAGCCATGCCTCACCGCTCCCTGATCGAATACCTTGCCGGATACGGCCAGCATGGTCGCGACATCGCTTTCGGGGAGCGTCACGGCTACCGGATGGTGCGCTGGTCCTACCGCGATGTAGCAGGCGTGGCGGGTCAATGCGCCAGGGAGTTAGAGGCGCGCGGAATCGGGCCGGGCGACCGGGTCCTGCTATGGGGGCGCAACTCGGCTGAATGGGTCGCCGCATTTTTGGGCTGCATTCTTCGCGGCGCGGTTGCCGTTCCGATGGATCAGGGTGCCACGGCAGACTTCGCGGGCCGCGTAGCACAGGAGGTGGACGCAAAACTGCTCGTCGTGGCGCGGGAACATGCTCTTGGAGGCGAGGACCGGCCGGTGCTATTGCTTGATTCGATCCGCGAGGCCGTCGCCCGGCATTCCCCCGAACCGTACCCTTCGCCCCTTCTCAATCGCAGCTCGCTGGCGCAGATCATCTTTACCTCTGGAACCACCGCCGAGCCCAAAGGCGTCGTCATCTCCCATGGGAACATCCTTGCCAATCTCGAGCCGCTCGAAGCAGCCATGCAGCCCTACCTGAAGTGGGAGCGCCCCTTCCATCCGTTGCGCTTCCTCGATCTCGTGCCGCTCAGCCACGTCTTCGGCCAGTTTCTCGGCGTGTGGGTGCCGCCGCTGCTCGGCGCGACCGTCTTGTTTCAGGACACGCTCAACCCAACCGAAATCATCTCCACGATCAAGCGCGAGCGCGTCTCGGTATTGATTGCCGTGCCGCGCGTGCTCGAAGCGCTTCAGAACAAAATCGAGCGTGACATGGAGGCCGGAGGCCGCCTCGAAACATTTCGCCGCGACTTTGCTGCGGCGGCAAATGAAAAATTCGTCCGCCGCATGTGGCGGTTCCGCCGGATTCATCGCCGCTTCGGTTGGAAATTCTGGGCGGTCATTTCCGGAGGAGCGGCGCTCGACGCGGATACCGAACTGTTCTGGGGACGCATCGGATTCGCCGCGATTCAGGGCTACGGCCTGACGGAAACGACTTCGCTGGTCAGCCTGAATCACCCGTTTCAGATCGGCCGCGGTTCAATCGGCAAAGTTCTCGAAGGCCGCGAAGTGAAGCTCGATGCAAACGGAGAAATCCTGGTGCGGGGGGAGAACATCGCCGCGGGCTACTGGCAAGGCCGCGAGGTTCGCCCCATGGCGACCGATGGAGAGGATGTCGGGTGGTTCCACACGGGCGACTTGGGCGCCCTCGACGCCGAAGGAAATCTCTATTTCAAGGGCCGGAAGAAGAACGTCATCGTGACGCCCGCGGGGATGAACATCTACCCGGAAGACCTCGAAGCAGCGCTGCGGCGCGAACGGGAAGTGAGGGACTGCGTCGTCGTAGGACTGGAGCGCGGGGGAAATGCCGAGCCCTGCGGGGTGTTGTTGCTGCGCGATGAAAGGAACGTGAAACAGCCGCGTCACGCCGCCGGAATTGTCGCTCGCGTGAATGCCTCCCTTGCCGAGTATCAGAGGATGCGGTGCTGGTTCCTATGGCCCGAGGCCGACTTTCCGCGCACTCCGACGGGGAAACCGATACTCCTTGAGATTCGCGCCGCGGTCGAATCGCAATGGGGCGCCGCGGAAGGCGGCGCGCGCTCAGCAGCTACAAGCGGCGGCATCACAGAGATGATTGCGCGGCTTAGCGGCGCGCGGGCCGGCGGAGGCGTAAGCGCCAATGCGAATCTCCAGGCGGATTTGAATCTGAGTTCGCTCGACCGCGTCGAGTTGTTGGGCGCCATCGAAGACCGCTACCAGATCGATCTGAACGAGACGCGATTCGCATCGGCAGCCACGGTGGGCGATCTCGAGCGCCTGGCGCGGGAGTCATCCCCCGAGCGCGCCGAATTTGTTTTTCCTCGCTGGGCGCAGCGCTGGCCGGTCACCTGGATTCGCACGTTCATCTACTACCTGCTGACGTGGCCCGCGACGCATCTGATGGCCCACCCGCGCGTCTTCGGCCGCGAGAATCTTCGAGGCGTAAAGGGGCCGGTGCTTGTCATCTCGAATCACGTGATCTATCTGGATGTGGGCTTTGTGCTGGCCGCGCTGCCGCTGCGCTTCCGGCACCGGCTCGCTGTCGCGATGGGCGGCGAACGCCTCGCGGAGATGCGCCGGCCGCCGCAAGATTGGTTTTTATTGCGCCGCTGGCTCCATCGCATGAATTATTTTCTGGTCGTTGCGCTGTTCAACGTCTTCCCCTTACCCAAGCGCTCCGGCTTCCGAGAAAGTTTTCGCTTTGCCGGGGATCTGGCCGATCGCGGCTGGAGCGTGCTTGTGTTCCCCGAAGGCGACATGACTCCGGACGGAAAGCTGCAGCCGTTTCGCGCGGGCATCGGTCTGCTCGCCAACAACTTGAAGCTTCCCGTCGTGCCGATCCGCATCGACGGCGCCTACGAAATCCGCGAGGCGCACAGCCGTTTCAACCGCCCCGGCCTCATTCGCGTATACATCGGCAAGCCCGTGGAATTTCCCGCCGCGTCGGACCCGCAGCAGATCGCGCAAGTCCTCGAACAGCGCGTCGCCGGTCTTGGCATGAGTTCGAACGAGAATTAAACATCTAAATCAATGTCGGAATGGAGGAGACTAGAAAACATTGAGTATAGGACGTCGCTGCAGCTCAATTAGCGACACTTGCCATCCACCAGCGGCGGACGGCGACGGCGGACCAAATAGCTTCGACCAACCCAAATGGCCAGGCGCCTTGAAGAAAGCCGTAGGCCGAACCGAGCACACACGCGCCTGCGAATCCCAGGGTGAACCAGCGGCTGCGCCGCTCGAGTGCGTAGCAAACTAGCATCGCTATGACAGCAAACAATCCGAATATCGTGAGTGGCTTCACGCCTTTGCCATTGTAAACGAGATGGTACAAACAGTTTTTTGTTTGTCATTCCGAGCAAAGCGAGGAATCCCTCTGAGGGGTTTCTCTTATTGATGAGGTACGGAGAGATTCCTCAGGCCGATGTAACCGGCCCTCGGAATGACAACGCATTTGTGGTTATTGTGCGGCTTCGGCGTTGGCGCGAATCTGCTGCCAGCGGCGCGGGCGCTTCTTCGGGTCGAGCACTTTCTTGCGGAGGCGGATGGATTTCGGCGTGACCTCGACGAATTCGTCGTCGGCGATGAACTCGATGGCCTGTTCGAGACTCAACTGGCGGTGAGGAATCAGGCGGATGGCCTCATCGGCGCTTGAGGCGCGCATGTTGGTTTGCTTTTTTTCTTTCGTGACGTTGACGTCCATATCGGCGTCGCGCGCGTTTTCGCCGACAATCATGCCTTCATAGACTTCCTCGACAGGACCGACGAACAACTCGCCGCGCTCCTGCAGATTCCACAACGCGAAGGCGGTCGTGTGGCCCATGCGATCGGCCACCAGGGCGCCGGTCGGGCGCGAAGCCATTTCGCCGCCATACTCGGTCCAGCCTTCAAACAACGCGTGAAGAAGCGCGGTGCCGCGTGTATCGGTGAGCAACTGGCCGCGCAGGCCGATCAGCCCGCGCGAAGGAACCGTAAACTCCATGCGCACCCAGCCCGAGCCGTGATTGACCATTTTGCCGAGCTCGCCGCGGCGCCGGCCGAGCGACTCCATCACCACACCGACGAACGATTCCGGGCAATCCACAACGAGGCGCTCGAGCGGCTCCAGTTTCTTGCCGTTTTCCTCGCGCACGACGATTTCCGGCTTGCCGACCATCAGCTCGTAGCCTTCGCGGCGCATCGTTTCAATCAGGATGGCGAGCTGCAATTCTCCGCGCGCCAGCACGCGAAATACGTCGGTCGTCTCCGAGTCGGTGATGCGCAGCGAAACGTTGGTGAGCAATTCCTTCTGCAAACGCTCGCGCAGGTCGCGCGAGGTCACCCACTGGCCTTCGCGTCCGGCAAGCGGGCTGGTATTCACGGTGAAATTCATCGCCAGCGTGGGTTCGTCCACGATCAGCGGTTCGAGCGGCGCGGGATTTTCGAGGTCTGTCAGGCTCTCGCCGATCTGAATGCCCTCGACGCCTGCGACGGCGACCAGGTCGCCGCAGGGAACTTCTTCGGCTTCGTCGCGTTCGAGGCCGCGAAACGTATACAGCTTCGTGATGCGCGTGGGCTCGATCGCGCCCGAGCGCTTCGCAATGCCTACGTCCGAGCCGCGGCGCAGCGTGCCGTTGAAGACCCGGCCAATAGCGATGCGGCCGAGAAAATCGCTGTAGTCCAGGTTCATCACCTGCGCTTGCAACACGCCGTTCGGATCGCCCTTCGGTTCGGGGATGGCGGAAACGATGGTTTCAAACAGCGGCTGGAGATTGGTCGAGGCGTCGCCCAACTTGCGGTGCGCGACGCCGGTCTTCGCGTTCGTGTAGAGGACGGGGAAATCGAGCTGGTCCTCGGTGGCTTCGAGGTCGATGAAGAGGTCGTAGATTTCGTCGAGCACGGCGGCCGCGCGCGCGTCGGAGCGGTCGATTTTGTTGAGCACGATGATGGGAAGCAGCTTCGCCTGCAGCGCTTTCTGCAGGACGTAGCGCGTTTGCGGCAGCGGACCTTCGCTTGCGTCCACCAGGAGGAGCACGCCGTCCACCATTTTCAGCGCGCGCTCGACTTCCCCGCCGAAGTCGCTGTGGCCGGGCGTATCCACGATGTTGATTTTCGTGTTGTGGTAGAACAGCGCCGTGTTTTTCGCCAGGATCGTGATGCCGCGCTCGCGCTCGAGATCGCCCGAATCCATCACGCGCGTCATGACAATCTGATTATCGCGGAAGACGCCGCTCTGGTGCAGCATGGCGTCCACGAGCGTGGTCTTTCCGTGGTCCACGTGGGCGATGATGGCGATATTGCGAATCTGTGGCATCTGATCCTGACTCTTCCTTCGATGGTCGGTTCGGCGCAGCGATGGAAACAAAAAGGGCTGCAAGTGCGTCCTTGCAGCCCCCACGCTCAATTCCGAGAGGAATTACAAGTGCATCCGAACAACTAAGAATACCACACCCCTCCGCACCGCGTCACCGGCGAAGAGTTCGAGCCGACAAGGAATTGTGCTATTTGTTTCCATATGGCAACAAAATATATATCATCCCATTGCTCTCTAAACTCAAGTGGCTTAGTAACTTGGGCACTCGATTCAGTCTGATGCAACACCGCAGGACTTGACGCGGCCAGGAATCTAACGGAAAACCATACGCGCAGGGAGTTGAAAAACTCCGGAATCCTGAGTGGAAGAAAAAATCCCGATGGCAGATGACCTAAAAGATCTGGATATTCGGGACGTGATGAAGGAAGAAAAGAGCCGTGGCAAACGCCGCGTCGACACGAAGGCGCTCCGGCAAAGGGAAGAACTCTTAAAGGGATTCCGAGAAGCTCTGAAATTGAGAACGGAACGCGAGTTTGTAGAAGCTATCCGCGAGCTAGGACTTGCCGACGACCCTGAGAGGCTACGGGAGGCTTTGAAGATTTGGCGCTCTTCCTCTCGAGGTCGGAAACCTTCGATCGGAATGCTTCAATCCTTCTCTCTCTTTCATTCGCAGAGAAAGACTTCAAATGCTCTTCCGCAAGGAGAGCGAGCGCTTGCGCGGCCTTCTCTTTCGATATGGCCTTTTTCTTCATCCATCCATTTTAAGCCTCTTTCCCAATTCTCTGCAAAAGTATTTGATTCGTGTCGTGGCGCGGATAGACACACGCCAGAGGACTGTGCACCGCGTTTGGGAAATTCCCGGGGTAAAATCCTTCGAGGGGTGTGGAGGTTGAACGTGCACAAACCGGTGAAATGCACGGCCCTGCTGGCGTTGATGTTCGCGCTCGCATGGACCGTGACTGCGCAGACCGATTGGCCCGGTCCGGACACTGCTGCGATCAGTAAGTTCGAAGAGGAAGGCCTCCAGCACTCGCACGTCATGGAGGTCATGGGCTACCTGACGGACGTGTATGGCCCGCGCCTGACCAACTCCCCGAACATCCGTGAAGCCGGTGACTACGCGGTCAAGACGCTCGGCTCCTGGGGGCTGGCGAACGTTCGCGAGGAGCCGTGGGGGCCGTTTGGGCGGGGCTGGTCGAATGAACTGTTCGAAGCCAATGAGATTGCCCCGCGGCATTTTCCGCTGATCGCGTATCCGAAAGCATGGACCCTCGGCACAACCGGAGCACTCACGGCGGAAGTCGTATACGCAAAAATTGAAAAAGACGAGGACTTCGGTGCGTTTCGGGGAAACCTCAAGGGCAAGTTTGTGATGACAGCGCCTCTGCGTGCGGTCGAGGCGCAAATCGAGGCGCAGGCCCACCGCTATACAGACCAGGAACTGGCAGACCGCGCGCAACCGCCGCCCAGCCAGCCTCCTCCCGACCGGGCCGCCCGAGACCGTTTTCTTACGCAGCAGCAATTCAACCAAAGGCTCCTGAAGTTTTTGACGGACGAAGGCGCGGCGGCGTGGCTCGAACCTTCGCCGCACGACGGCGGGACGATTACGGTGCTCGGCGGCGGCTCCCGGGATCCGAAGGAACCCCTCGTGTTACCCCGCGTTGCCGTGGCGATTGAACACTACGGGCGCATTTTCCGGACGCTCGAGAAACACATACCGGTGACGCTCACCGTCAACATCGTCAACAAGTTTTACGACGAAAATCTCGACTCGTTCAACATCGTCGCGGAAATTCCCGGCACAGACAAAGCAGGTGAGTTCGTGATGCTCGGCGCGCATTTCGATTCCTGGGATAGCGGAACGGGCGCCACGGACAACGCCGCGGGCTCCGCCGTCATGATGGAAGCCATGCGCATCTTGAATGTGGCGGGATTGAAAATGCGGCGGACCGTCCGCCTCGCCCTGTGGACGGGCGAGGAAGAGGGCCTGCTCGGCTCGCGCGCCTACGTCAAGGAACATTTTGCCGACCGGCAGAGTATGCAGCTCAAGCCGGATTACGCGAAGGTTTCAGGCTACTTCAACATGGATAACGGCACGGGTAAAATTCGCGGCATCTATTTGCAGGGCAACGAGGCGGTACGCTCCATCTTCGAGAAGTGGATGGAGCCATTCAAATCCAAGGGCATGACCACACTTTCCATTCGCGGCACCGGCGGCACGGACCACGCCGCCTTCGATGAGGTTGGTTTGCCGGGCTTTCAGTTTATCCAGGATCCGGTCGAATACGACTCGCGCACGCACCACACAAATATGGATCTGTACGAGAGGATTCAGGAGGCGGATCTGAAACAGATGGCCGTGATCGTCGCATCGTTCGTCTATATGACGGCCAACGCAAACGAGCAACTTCCTCGCAAACCCCTGCCCAAACAGTAGCCACCGCAGAGGGCGTCGCGCGCCCAGCAGAACGCTCTCCGGTCGGAGTTATTGAACTCGTCCGATCTGCCGCAAAGCCATTAGCGGATTATTGCCAAAAGTTTCCGTTTACTTGTTCTTGCTGAGCCGGCGGTAATACTCCGCGACGGAATCCTCGTAGCCCGGGGGGACCGTTCGTGTATCGCCGCTGCGCACCTGGCCGGATTGTTTATCGTCCAGCTGACGCCGCAACTGCAGCTCGAGCTTGTCCACGTCGGCGAGTACCTGCGTGTGGAGTTGCTCGACTAGGGCAGGATTGCCCGGGAAACGGCTCGGGTCCAGGCGCTGCATCTGGCGGATCAGTTCCTGAACTTGGCGCGCCATTTCAGGGTCCTCCTGAACCGCCTGGCGGAGCTGGTTCAGATCGCGCATGCTGTCTTCGTAAGCGCGCTGGGGAGGAATCGGAGAGTTATCGGGCTGAACGGGAGGACCTCCGGGCGGTGTGTTGTTTCCTGTATCGAAGCCCCAATAATCGCGGCCACCGCCTCCGCGGGGATTGGCGTTGGGATAGCCTCCACCGTAGACGCCGTCACCGAGCCTTGCACCCGGCCCGCCGACGGGACCACCTGCCGTCTGGCCGCCTTGCTGGCCACTCTGCTGCCCGCCCTGGCCTTGCCCCTGACCTGTGCCTTGTTGTCCCGGCTGGCGCCCCTGGCTGTCGCGGGTGAGGGAATCCATCTGGTTGCGAAGACGCTCGACGCGATTCAGAGCGGTTTGGAGTCCTTGTTGCGAATCGTTTCCTTGCTGCGGACTGGCGCCCATGGCCTGCTGCGCGTCATTCACTTCCTTTTCGAGGCGCTGCATTCCGGCGGTAATTTCCGGTTCTGCTCCGCTGGCGTTTGGATCGATGCCGCGGCGCATCCAATCGGCGCCTCGCTGGATGCGGGAGCGCAGATCGGACTGCTGCATGTTGCCAAGGGCCTCGCGCAGCTTGGTGGACGCAGCATTCTGTTTGTTCGTGGCCAAATCGCGCGCGGTGTCTTGCAATTCCTTTTCCAGGCGGCCCAGGTCTTCGGCGAGGCGCTGGCGGTCATCGGCGAGCTTTCGGCGATCTTGCAATCCGGCTTGCGACCCAGACTGCCCGCCCTGCTGTCCGAACATTTGACGAATGCGGTCCGACTGGTCGCGTTGCTGCTTCGCCAGACGGCTCGTTTCGTCGGCCAGTGATCCCAGGCGCGAGGAAGCCTGCTGCTGGCGCATGCCGCCGAGCAAATCCGTGGCTTCTTTCAGGCGATCGGCGGCGCGGCGCGCTTCGGCTTCGCTCTGCTGCGGAGAAGTCGCGCGACGCATGTCGTCGGTAGCCTGCCGGAGCCGGTCGAGAGACTGCTGGACGCGCGGGTCGGTCGAGCCCTGTTTTCCTCCGGCACTCGACTGGCCTGACGAACCAGATGAGGAATTGCCCTGTGAGCCGCCCTGTTGCGAACTTTGCTGTGAGCTTCCCTGCGAATTGTTCCGGGCCATCTGCTCCATCTGGCGCTGCAGCTCCTCGGCCTCGCGGCGCAGCATCTCCTGCTGCCAGCGTTGCTCCGAGCTTAGCTCGCTGTTGCGCTGCTGCTGGGCTAGTTCCTCCTGGCGGCGCGCCAGCTGATCGAGCTTCTGAAGCGCTTCGTCAATGTCCTTATCGCGCTGGCTGGCCGAACCGGCGGTCTGCGCCGTTTCGTACTGATTCTTCTCGGTATCAAGCTCCAGATCAAACAGGCTCGCGAGATCGCGTCCCGCGCCGCCTCCCGCCCCGCCGCCCCCAAACGCCACCTGAATCTGGCGGAACGTGGCTTCGGCGCGCAGCAGGTGCTGGAGGGCCTTCTGTTCGTCGGGGAGAGCATCCTGCCACTTCTGCTGCTGCAACTTTTCGGAGGCCGGGCCCATGGCGTCGGCGGCCGCGTTCATGTCCTTCACAAAACCGTTGAATTCCTCGTTTTGCTGCGACAACTCGCGGCTCTGCATGCGTCCAGCCAAAGACTTCGCCTGATCGCGCAGCTTGGACTGGACCTTGGAAAGGAATTTGGCGGTCTCGGCAGCCCCCTGCTTGGTTGTCTTCTTGTCACCTTGCTGCTTCCAAGTTTCGGCGATGATTTCCTTTTCGCGCTGCGATATGTCGTTCTGATCCATCTGGCCGCCACCGCCACCTCCGCCTCCACCGCCCCCGGCCTGCTGGGACTGGGAGAACTCGCGTTCGAACGGATCGGCCTGAATGAACGATATGTCGGTGCGCGATTCGGAGCGGGCGTCTTTGGCGGTCGCATAGAGGCTCACCACGTCGCCGGGCACGAGCTTGAAATTCTCCAGGGAAATCGTGGTGGAACCATCGGCCTGTTTGATGCCCTTCTGCTTGAGCAGGTCGACTTTCTGCTCGGCCCCGCCATTGACCGAGTAATGGAGCGTCATGTCGTAGACGCCGAATTCATCGTCTGCTTTGACAGCGACAGTGACCTCTTCGATGGGGCTCGAGCGGTAGTCGTGCCCGGGACGCGCGATGATGACGTTCGGCGGGTCCGCCTTGCGGGCCTCGATGAAGAAATCGTTCGAGAGGCGTACGGGCTGCCCCTGATCGAGGGCAGCGACGTGGTATACGCCGTCTTTCTCCATGCGAACGGTGCCCTTGTAGACGTTGCCCTCGCCGCCCGAGAGGCGAATCTGCTGTTCGTCGTCGAGGACCAGGACGCCATCGCGCATCGGCCGGTCGGTTTCGACTTCAAGGTCGGCTTCCGTGCCTTCCACTGCGCGGAGATCACCGCCGCGTTCTTCAACAACTTTCTGCAACCGCGTCCACTCGGGATAGCGGTACGTCACGCGGACATTTTTCACCCCGGGGAGGTCCAGCACGCGGATATTGAAGTGGCGCGAGCGGAGCGGCCCGGCTTCGACGTAATACTCGACGCTTTCCGGGAGGCCTGCGAAAACGAATTGGAAGCCGGAGGCTCCGGCCTGCGGTTGCATAGGAACCTGCTCCCATTTGGAGGCGCTCTGGTAGCGGGCGTAGAGGCGCACGGCGTCGGTCTGGAGACCGATGACCTGCGCCGTGACGATCTGGTCTGCGTTGCGGCGGACAGAAACATCGCCGGGGGTCACTTGAATGTCATAAAACGGAGCAGACCCGCTTCGCGGCGACGCCGCCCACAGCAATGCGGCGCCATGGCCGAGATATCCCGGGCCGGCCAGGATCAGCCAAAGCAGTACACACAGCGAAGCGGCGCCGACGCCGAGGAAAGTTGCGAGCTTGCGGTCAGGAACCAGGTACGCGGGCTCCGTCGCGCGTGCGACCTCGAGGGTGTCAGCCGCCAGCAATTCGATGAAGGGTTCGCGAATAGCCGTATCGCGCTCGGCAAAGGTCACCAGACGCTGCTGGAATTCGGGAAATATAGCCTCGGCCGTGCGGGCGGCGCGCCGCCGGTTGAGGGCGTTCAGAGGCAGGGCAATCCCAAAACTCACCGCCAGAGCGAGTGCGAAGAGTAGAACGACGCGCGCACTCGTAATGCTCCAGCGGGAGAAAGCGAACGCGTTCGTGATGAGGACAAGGACAACGGTGGCCGCCAGGGCAACCGACGTCAGTATCGCCGCACCGCGAAGCAATGCGCCGAGGCGCAACCGCTTCTCCAGCCGCCGAATATAGGAGTTGAGCTGGTCCCGAATGCTCATGAGTCCTCCTGCTGCTGTGCCCCTAAATATTCATTGGCAAGCAGGGATTCCGCAAGCGCTGCCGCTAATACTAGAAGCATAATATACCACCATACGCTGTAGGGTCTGGTCTGTTCCTGCTTCTGTCCCGCAGCCGCGGCCTGCGCGGCCCCTGTGCCGGGATTCCCGCGCCAAAGCGACAGAACATCATCCGGAATAACGTCAAGGTTGGATTCGCGGCGGTCGGCATTGACCCCGATCACGTCGTGACGCCCGTTGGCAAGCTGGAGTTCGTAGAACCCGGCGCGCGTCAGCTGGTAGGTCTGTGCCGAGGCGGCCTCCTTCAACGAAAGGGGCCGATGGCCGTCAGGGTCGATCACCTCCACGCTCACCGATTGCTCCTTGGAGCTGCGCAGTTCGAGAAAGGAATCGACCACGCGGGAACCGCTGCGGCTCTGGGTACCGGAAAGATACCGCGCGGTCTGCTCGACAAAGGGCACGAAGATCGGGTGGAGCGGAAAATCGTTGGTGAGATTGTCGAGGCCGGAAGTGAAGAGCAGCACGCTGCCCTCTCCGATTTTCTTTTCCAGCAGCAACGGTGTTTGGTCCGTCAGACGCGCGGCAACGCGGGAATCGCCGGGATCCACGCGGACCGCAAAATAAAACTTCACACCGGACCAACGGTCGGTCTTCGCTACCGACGGATACGAGGGATCGGCTTCACCCACGGAGAGGAAGAGGTCGCTGCTGCGCGAGTAATAGCGGGACTCCAGGACGTTGCCGCCAAACACAGGGATGCGGGTGCTGTGCGCCGCGGAGGAGCCAACAGCGACCCAGACGCTGCCGCCGGTCTGAACGTATTTCAGCAGATCGCTTTCGAAAGATGAGGGCACCGACATCACGTCGGAAAGGACGACGAACGCGTACTTGGAAAGCGGAAGGCCGGCCGCCTGGGCGACGCTGGCGGCATCGAGAGTGAAAGCCGCTTCAGCGGCCGAGGCCAGCGCAGCGCGGAAATAAAGCGGGGAACGCGAGTCACCGGGTTCGTAAACGAACAGCGCTCGCCGGGGATCGGAACGTTCCACCGCGAACAGGCTCGTGTCGTCCCCGGGAAAAGCGTCCGCTGAATCGATCTTCACTTCGCAGCGGGTGAAGCCGTACGGCACATCGAGCGACTGGAACTCGACGGTGGCCCGTCCGTTGGCAGACACATCGACATTGCGGGTGGCGATCGCCTTGGCGTTCACGAGGAGAGAAACCGTGCGCGTGGCGGCAGGAGTGCCAAATCCCGCGACCACCACCTGCACGCGCGTTTTCTTCGGGTCCCAGACCTGGCCGGGCATATTGACGCTTTCCACCGTCCAGTTCGGCACAGCGTTCTTGACCACCGGGTGCAGGACGAGAGAGACATTCGCGGGCAGGGCCAATTCCGCGAAATTCGCAGGCATCGCGGATTTTTGCATATCGCTGAACAGATGGAGTTCGATCGGCGTGTGCACACTTTCCGCCAGGGAACGGAGGGCCCGCGCGAGTTCGCCGAAATTCCCATGAGAGTCTCCCGGCTGGAGGCTATCGACAGCGGCGCGCAGTGCGCCCGCATCCTGCGAAGGTTGCGTAAGCACCTGAATCTGGGAACCGAACGCCATCACCTGGGCGCGGTCCGCCGGCCTCCGGGAGGACAGAACAGAAAGCGCCTCGCGGCGCGCGTCGGCCAGACGCGATCCGGCGCGCATGCTCGAAGAATTATCGATGATCAACAGCAAGAGTTTCTCGCTGCTCATGTTCGCGGCCGTGCGGTTGATGAAGGGATTCGCAAACGCCAGCGCGAGCAACAGAAACAAGAGGGTCCGGAGCGACAGAAGGAGCAAATAGCGGAGCCGGCGATGTTTGATCGAGCTCTGCGTGCGCCGCTCGAAAAACATCAGCGAGCTGAACGGGTGCGGGGTTGTCGTGTGACGCCGCAGCAAGTGCACATAGAAGGGCACGGCCACCGCCGCGATGCCCGCCAGGAACCAGGGAGCGAAAAGGCCCATTTAATCCCTCCCCTGGCGAATCGAGAGGTACTCCCTGAGGGAGTCGTCGAGCGGCCTGTCGGTAACGAGCAAGTGATAATCCATCCCGGAGCCGCGCGCTTTGTCACGCAGCGCTTCGATGTGCGCGTCCATTTTTTGGCGGTACTCGTCGCGGGCATATTCCGGAGTGACTTCGATCCGCTCCTGCGTTTCCAGATCGATCAGCGTGGCCGGCTCGCCGAATTCTGGCCGGATTTCCCTGGGATCGAGGATGTGAAACAGAACGACTTCATTTCCGTGGAAACGCAAGGGTTCGATGGTTCGAACGATGTGCTCGGGAGAATCGTAAAAGTCGGAGATAAATACCACGATTCCGCGGCGCCGCAGGAACTGCTGGAAGTGGTGGAGTGGTTTGGCGAAGTCGGTGCGGGCGCGCGGCTCCGCGTGCTCGAGCCCGCTTAGCAGCCGAAAGAGCTGTCCCTGCCGCGTCGAAGGCCGGATGTACGAGCGAATTTCGTCATCAAAAACGATCAGGCCCGCCGCGTCGCGCTGGTTCTGGATCGCAAGATAGAACAGCGCCGCAGCGGTGAAGCGAGCGTAGTCCATCTTGTTCACCGCGTGGGAAGAAAACTTCATGGAGTTGCTGGCATCGAGGAGCACGGTGAGCATGCTGTTCGTCTCGCCTCGATAGCGTTTCAGATAGGCGCGCTCCGTGCGAGCAAACACGTTCCAATCCACATGGCGGAGATCATCGCCGGGCGAGTAGGCGCGGTATTCGGCGAACTCCTGACTGAAACCGAAATCCGGCGATCGGTGGAGGCCGGCGACGAACCCGTCGACGACAGTCTTCGCCACCAGGTCCAGGCCGGAGATGCCGGCGAGCACAGACGGATCTAAGAAGCGCTGCAGCATCCAGTTTTCTCAGGCCTTCGCAGGCGGCGGCATATGTTCGAGCAAACGCCGCAAGATTTCGTCCGAATCGATGCGGTCCGATTCGGCGTGGAAATTCAGCAGGATGCGGTGGCGAAGCACGGGAATCGCCAGCGCCGTGATGTCCTCGTAAGCGACGTGATAGCGATGATGGGCAAGGGCGCGCGCTTTGGCCGACAGAACGATGAACTGGGCGGCGCGCACGCTGCCACCGTAATTTACGTATTTCTTGATGAAGTCGGGCGCGGAGCCGCTGTTGTGGCGCGTGGCACGAACCAGTTCAACCACGTAGCGGGCCAGGGATTCGCCGATCGGCACCATGCGGACCAGCGTTTGGAAATCGAGGATTTCCTCCGCAGAAGTGACCGGATTGACCTGCGCGACGTGCGTGGCGGTGGTCAAATCAACCACCTTCAATTCGTCGGCGGCACTCAAATAATCGAGGACGGTATTAAACAAGAAGCGGTCGAGTTGCGCCTCGGGCAGCGCGTACGTGCCTTCGAGTTCAATGGGGTTCTGTGTGGCCAGCACGAAGAAGGGGACGGGCAGCTTGTACTGGTTGCCGCGCACGGTGCAGGATACCTCCTGCATGGCCTCCAGCAGCGCCGACTGGGTCTTCGGCGGTGTGCGGTTGATCTCATCGGCGAGCACGATGTTGCCAAAGATCGGCCCCGGGACGAAAGTCCATCGCCGGTGACCCGTCGTGGGATCCTCCTCGATGATGTCCGTCCCGGTGATGTCGGAGGGCATCAGGTCCGGAGTGAACTGGATGCGCTTGAAGACGAGACCCAGCGTCTGGGCAATGGTGCGGACCATGAGCGTCTTCGCCGTGCCGGGCAAGCCGGTGATCAGGCAATGGCCGCCGACAAACAGCGAGATGAGTATCTGGTCGAGCACTTCCTCTTGTCCGACGATGACCTGGCGGACCTGGGCGAGAATGTTGTCCCGCACCGACTGAAAGCGTTCAATGCGCTTCTTCAGTTCTGCCGAATCCGGGTCGAGCTGTGCGATGGAGGCCATTTGTTCATTTCCCTTCGTTGGAATCCTTCAATTGCAACAATAGTTTTTGAGCGGGCCGAAAGCCGGGCGCGGCCTCGAGTGACGCGAGGAGGTGCTCCTCAGCCATATCCTTCTGACCCGAGGCGAAATACGCGCGGGCCAGATTGAATTGCGCGGAAGCTTTGTCGAGCGGGTGTATAGCGATCACGGCGCTGTACTCACGGATTGCGCCCTTGTAATTGTTCTGCGCAAACCAGAGGTCGCCGAGATGCCGGTGAAGCTCTTCGTCAACTGGGTAAATGTAATTGAGGCGATCGAGAGTTGCGGAGGCATCCGCTGGTTTGCCGAGTTCTTCTTCGAGCGAAGCCAGTTGCTTCAGCGCTTGCGGACTCCGCCCGCCCATTTTCTCGTAATCGATGAGCACGGCGGAGGCGGCCTGCTTGTTTCCCTTCGCCAAGTCAGCCTGGGCCATGAACTCGTAAGGGTTTGCGGGATAGACGTAGTCGGGGTACATGCGGCGAACTTCCTCGCCTTTTTTTAGAACTTCGTCGTAATTCTTGTTCTTGGCTTGCTCCACGAGATCTTTCAAGCTCGTGCGCCACTTGTCAAAGTTTGCGACCGTCTTGCCCACGTCCTTATCCAGCCAATCGAGAAATTGCTTGTCGAATTCCTCCGGCTCCAGGGCCAGATCCTGACGAATCACTTCCGGCGTGGTCTTGCGTTGCGCGAAGGAGTGCACCATGTCCAACAACTTGTCGGCGCCCCAGCGGCTCTTGATGTAATCGCAGATACGGCCTGCCTGATAGTAGGAGACGATCACCTGCATCGGATACTCGGGGCGGATGAAACCACGGTCGAGCTCCGCGATAGGAAGCAACTTTTTGTCGCGGATCGCGACCACAATGTCCGGGGTCATGCGGTCGCCCCACTCGGGGGAGACTTCCGTTTCCTCGTGGACCGCGAGACCTTCCGTGAACCAGCGCGGAACGCGGTGGTTGGTCGCGGTGAGAATATACACGTGACTCATCTCATGCCACAAAGTGCTTGCCCAATGAAATTCACCGGGAGGGCGGCCCGACGGGCTGTCCATGGCGATGACCTCGCCAAACGTGACGCCCAATGCGCCGAGGCCAGGCATTCCCATCGTGCGCACGGCGAAGTCTTCATGGTCCGGATAGACTTCCACCTGCACCGGGGCCGGAAGCTTCATCTTGTACTTTTTCTCGTAGGTGGCGATCGTGCGCTTCAGCTCGGCTTCGAAGTAGGGGCGGAGGAGCTCCGCTTCCTTCTTCTGCAGCTTGAGGATCGTGGTTTCATCCTTGAAGATGACGAAGTTCTTATAACTATCGAGCAGGCGAAGACTGTTGACGGTCTCTTCATTCCGGTAGCCGTTGTCGTAGCACATCTCGAGCTGCTTGCGCGGTTCATCTTCCTGGCCCATGCGCATGAGGTTGATGCCAAGCTGCGAGCGCGCCGGCCAGAGACGCGGGTCCACTTCAATCGCTTTGCGGTAGTAAGCGATGCCATCCTCATAGCGGCGGTTGAGCACAAGATGATGCGCGACGAGCGCGTAACCTTCGCCATAGCTAGGATTGATCTGATGGATCTTTGCAAACCACGCATCGGGCGACCGGTCGGCCAGAGCTTCGATGGCCGCATGGATGGCCATCGCATCGAGCGCCTCGGGAGAAATCTTCAGGGCTTCGTCCGCCTCTGTGAAAGCCTTCGCTTCGTCGGAGTCTTCCAGCAACAGATTGGCCTTCAGTTCGTGCGCTTCGACGAGCTTCGGATCGAGCTCCAGCGCCTTGCCAGTGTATTCGACGGCTTTGCTGTCGAATCCATCTGCGCTGACCAGGGCGAGACCATAATAGGCTTGTGCGTTCTTCGCATCTTTCTGCAATGCTTCCTTGAAGAGATTCGCAGCATCGGTGTTGTTGAAGCGCTCGTGCATCAGGCGGCCCCAGCGGACGCGGTACATCGCGTTCCCCGGCGACTGGGCCACCGCGATTCGGAACTGGTTGTTGGCCTCCTGATACATTTCCATGCCCCAGTCGCCTTCGGCGCGGAGATATGGATCGCGCGCGACGCTGAGCGACTCGTAGCATTTCTGTGCTTCGGCGCGATGGCCGTGCTTGCGCAGGGCGTGGCAATCGTCGGGCGTAGCGGCCCAGCATAGGCTTGCTCCCAACAGGCCCGCCAAACACACCACGCAGCTACGAACCGTCCGCGTCACTTATCCAACTCCTGCTGGACCCTGGCCAGTTCTAATAGAGCGTCGGAAAGCTGCTTCTTGTAATCCTCCGCTGACATCGCAGCCTTTTGGTACTTGAGGGTATCGATCTTGCGCTCGAATTCCTCTTTTTTTTCGAGCAGGGCGCGCTTGGCCGGATCGTTGGCGGCTTTCTGTGCGGCGCCGAGGCGAAGAAGCACGAAGTTGGAAGCGAGCAGCCCTTCTCCATTCTCCGTCGAGGGTGCCCGCACCCCTTCTTTTTTGCCCGTGTCTTCGATGATGGCGTGTTCGGTCGCCAGCCGCTTCTGCGATTCGTAAAAGGAGGCTGTCTTGCGGTCGGCGTATTGGAACGCTTCGAGCGCGCTGATCACTTCGTTCTTGTCCACGTCCGCGGAGGCATCGCGCAGGGCCTCCACCCAGTAACGGGCAAACACCGTGGCGTTCTTCTCCGTGCCGGTTTTCGTTGCGGCGATGACGATCCGTCCAGGTTTCTGCAGTGCGCCAATGGAGCCGCCGCTTGCGCTCGTTGTATTGACGATCAATTGGCGCTTGGCGGGCACGCGATCGCACAACGCCGCCAGATCTTCGCCGGAGATGTCCGGACCGGGGAGATTGAACTTGTACTCGACGCTATCGTAGGAGCCGTGGCCGATGAGAATCAGGGTGAACTCGTCGTCGGCCTTGGCCTCTCGCAAGATGATGTTCATCGTATCGGTTAGATGCGCCTTCGTGGCGTCGCTGCCGGTCAGGGTGTAGACATGCGCATCGGCGCCTGAAGCTTTCAGCAGCTTGTCGAGATCTTTTGCCAAAGCGGTGAAGCGCTGTTCGTAATCGGGTTCGCCGCCCAGGCCCGCGACGGTAACGTAATACGAAGCGGCCTGCGCGGGGAGCGCGGACAGACCCGTATATCCAAGGCACAGACTAATCCACATTGTGGCCTTCACGCAGACTTTCATACGACGCCCCATTTCCGGCGCAAGAGCCACTCGGAGGAGCGCAACACCAGTATCAGAAAAAAGATGGCGGGCATGTTCCACAGGTCCTTCGTGTCACGCACGGTGATGCCGGCTTCGGAATAGGAAATCTCACCCGGCAGCTTGGACAGCTCCTGCGGCTTCCAGTAGCGCCCGCCGGTCTGCGAAGAAAGTTTTTCGAGCAGCTCGCGATTCTGCTCGGTGTGGAAATTTTCGGCGACGCCGTCCATGCGCGCAAAGGTCAGGACGTCGCGGCCCACTTCTTCATTGGCGCGTGCAGCGGTCACCTCGGTGAGATAGGACCCAGGACGGTCGGCGTTCCAATCGGCGTGAAATGTGCCCGGTGTGTTCGGATCGGGCGTCATCTCGATTTGAACTGCAGTGCCACCCGGCCCGAGGATGTGCGCCTCGACGCGAGCGTCGGCTGCGGGCAGATAGTTTTTGTCGCGCACCTCGGCTGAAAAACGGACGCGGCCATCGTCAAACAACATCTGGTTTGGGACCGACGCAACGACGCGCCCCGGCGTGTCCGTAACGAGCCAGCGAAGCAGTTGTTGCCAGAATTCCTCATGGGTCTGGTCTTCGAGCGGCTGGCTCATCTGCCAGCGCCACGTGCCGCCGGTGGCGAGCACGGCTGTCCGGCCACGGCCGTAGTTTTGCGTGATGAGGAGCGGCAGCTTCCGGTTGCCGGCATTCATCACGGCCAGGACAACCGCCCCAGGCTTCGGCGTGCCGGCCTCCTGGTAGTCCATCAGGTACGGAAGCTTTTTCCAGCGCTCCGCGTTGCGCGCAGGGTCTTCCACTAGCCGCGTGATGATGCTGTCGGCGCCGACAGGAGTAAGTTCAACAGTGGCTGGGTCGCGGTGGAATGTGCCCTTCTTGTTTGGAAGGACGACCGGAAGAAGGTCCGCAAGGCTCGAGACGCCCCAACCTCCGTCACCCAACGAGGATCGGCCGCCGAGCAGCAGCAAACCTCCGCCCCGGCGGTCCACAAACTGCTGGATCAACTCTTGCTGAGCAGCCGTAAAATATGTTACTTCGACCGACCCGATGATGAGCGCCTGGTAATCGAAAAGTTCCTCGACACGCGACGGGAAGCCGTCAGCCAGTTCCTTCGGATCGCCGATCCCCTGGCGATAAATTTTGTTTTCGCTCGTGCGCAGCATTGAGGCGACACTGACGATGCGATCATCTTGTTCCGCCCGCCGGATGAATTTGTACTCCCAGCGAGGCTCGCCCTCAACGTACAGAATGCGGCGTTTGGTTGATCCGACGTTCACCATGCGGGTGACGCCGTTGTTGGCGCGGTTTTCCTCTCCCGGAAGCGGATCGATCGTGAATTGGAGAGTTTTCGATCCGGCGGCGCCGGCGTTGAAAAGAAGCGTCTCGCTCTGGACCTGGCCATCGGATGCGAAAGTAATCTCGCGGGCGGCCAATACTTTTTCGCCGTCGCGAACCGTCAGCATGGACTTCTGTCCGGCGTAACCGCGCTGGTGAAAACTGACCTTGGCGGCCAATCGGGAATCAGCCAATGCCCGGGACGCGACAATCGCATCATTGATTTCGATGTCGCGCGGCACCTGTTCGAGGCCAAACCCGACGGTGTGCACCGGAATGCGCCGGCTGCGAAACGTCGAGATCGTCTCCAGATCAATCCCGCCGGAATTGTCGGCTCCGTCGCTGAGCAGCACCACCGCGCCGATGGGCAGGTCGGCTGCTTCGCCGGCCAATTCCTTCAGACCATCACCGATGCGCGTGGCAGGAGCCGGAACCGTCGTCTTCAATTCGTCAAGCTTTGAGATGCGCGCCAAGCGGCCGTCAACACGGTAAATGCGAATCTGAAATTTCTTTTGCAGCTCGTCGAGCACGCCGCTTTCGAGCGTCTTGACGGCCTGCGACTCCCGCGTCGCGCCGTTGTCCGAGATTGTCATGCTGCGTGAATCGTCCAACAGGACTGCAATGATGTTCTGCTGCGGCCTGAGCTCCGCAACCATGATCGCTGGCTGCCACAACAGGATAAGCAGCAGGGCCGCCATCGCGAATTGCATCAGCCAGATGGCGCCCGCCTTCCAGTTCCGGACGTGGGGAGAGGCCTGCAGAAGCCGCGAGCGGATCAGCCAGGCCAGACCGGCGGCGGCTGCAAGAAGAAAAATGGCAAGAACCCATTTCGGCCAGGCGCCGAGCAGGACAAACTCGCCCTTGGAGAAAACTGCGCGCGGATACTTAAAAAGGAACTCGAACATTATATTGGCGGGCTTCAAGTAAAGCCCGCACCCGTCAGGATCACTTGGATGCTTTAGGATCGCGGCCCGAAGTTCGCCGTCAGTGCGTCATTCCGTACATGACGTAATTGATGCCTATCCGAAAAGCCAGCGAGGCGAACTTCTCCGGATAACGAGGATCGTCGGCCCATTCCCAGGCGTCGCCGAGGTGCATGTTGTGGCAGATGGCTACCATGACGCGGCCCCGGTCGTCGCGGATTCCGCGCCATTCCGCGACGTAGCCATCCTTTTCGTAAGTCCTGCCCGTGCTCACGTACTGCTCGCCGGGCACCTGGAAACGCTCGCTCAAGTCATAGAGCACGTGAAAAATTTCATCTTTGTCGCTCAGGTCTTCGATCGGGCGGTCCGGGAACACCATGAGCATGCCGTTCATGAAGCGCTCCCAATCGGTCGCGCCATGGAAGTCGTCGACCATGATAAAGCCGCCCTTGAGCAGGTATTCGCGCAGGCGGTTTGCCTCCGGCTCGGTGAAAGTCCAGGTCTGCACTTGGACGGCATACATCCAGGGATAGTTGTATATCTCGTCGCTGTCGAGGTCCACGACCTGTTCCGTCGGCCGCGCTTGAATCCGCGTGAGGCGGCGCAAAGCGATCAGGAATTGGCGGTCTGCCTTCGGGTAATCTCTGGACCAATTTCCGCCGCGGTAGTAGCCGTAACCTCCGTAGCTGCTGGCTGCCGAGTAGCGAAGCCGCGACCAGGAATACTCGCTCTTTCCGTTGCCGCTATCGGATGGGTACGTACGGGCTTCTCTAGCGGAACCGTATTCATCATCGTGATATCCGCCGCGTTGGAGGGCTAGCAGACCCGTGCTCACGCCCATCAGCAGAAGAACTATCGAAATGCGTGCGAGGAGCCTCATAAGGTAGCTCCTTAATAGACGGCCCTGATGCTGCCGTCGTTTCATCAGCAGCCAGACTCAGCCGGGTGCAGGCTCTACTTGGAGCCCGCCAGAATTAACAGGACTGATCTGGCATGCTACAGCCAATCAAACCATCAAGGCAAGACGTGAAAGGGGTCCTGTCTTAGCTCCATAATTCTGTCGCCCCTTTAAAGGCGGCTGGCCCAGACCCGCTTTTGTTCTTTCCTCTCGGCAGCGTGCATCGATGAAGGATACCACTGCTGCGGTACACCGGGACGTTAAGAAACGAAGGTGCCCCAAGCGTTGGTTCTACGCGTGGGGGGTTGTATCATGCCGAAAGGTTTGAAGCGTTACTATGGACGCGGCCATCCGCATTTCCTCACGTTTAGTTGCTATCGGCGGTTGCCGCTGCTCAACACGATGCGAGCGCGCAAAGGGCGGATAAAGACCCGGGAACAACCAGACCAAGAGCCGCACACGTAAACCCGACGTGTGGAGCGCCCCTCAGTTGGCGTCCGGGCTACCAGCCCCACCGAGTTGAATCTCCGTTTGGCAAGGGGCGAGCCAGCGCAACACGCGAACGTACGGTCTCGAACTGCGTATTGACGCCGCCACTTGCGCGGCATATATACTGGCGCGCCTTTGTTCTGTTCCGGGAGGGGCTGTGCTCGAGCGGTGGTTCAGGCTGGCCGAAAACAAGACGGGTGTGCGCCAGGAATTGCTCGGCGGCCTGACGACGTTCATGACGATGTCGTACATCATCGTCGTCAACCCCCGGATTCTCGCGGAAGGCGGAATGCCCATAGAGGGCGTCCTTTTCGCGACGTGCATCTCAGCCGCCGTGGCGACTCTGGTGATGGGCCTGTGGGCGAATTATCCGATTGCTCTCGCGCCGGGGATGTCGCTGAACGCGTATTTCACCTACTCAGTCGTGCTCGGGAGAGGCGTGCCCTGGCCGACCGCGCTCGGTATCGTGTTTTTTTCGGGCGCGCTTTTTCTTCTCCTCACGCTGACAGGTGTTCGCGAACAGATCGTCAACGGCATTCCCGACTGCCTGAAGTACAGCACTGCAGCAGGCATTGGACTGTTCATTGCCTTCGTCGGCTTGCGGAATGCGAAGCTGGTAGTCGCGCAATCATCGACCTTCGTAGCTTTAGGGAGCTTTTCAGACCATGAAGTGCAGATCGCAGCATTCGGGCTGATCCTCACAGCCGTGCTGCTGGTGCGGCACGTAGGCGGCGCCATCCTGCTCGGCATTGTCGCTGCGACGATCGCCGGCATGCTCCGCGGCGCGAGTCAATGGCCGAGTCACATCTTCTCGCTGCCCCATCCCGGCGGCACTTTGTTGAAGCTCGACCTGGCAGGGGCCGCACGCCTGGGACTGGTTGAGATCATCTTCGCGTTCTTCTTCGTGGACCTGTTTGACAATGTCGGAACGCTGGTCGGCGTTTGCGAGCAGGCGGGATTTGTTCGAGAGGGGAAACTGCCGCGCGCAGGCCGCGCGCTGCTGGCCGACGCCGTGGGCACGATGTTCGGCGCCCTGACGGGAACCTCTACAGTGACGAGCTACATCGAAAGCGCCGCCGGTGTGGCGGCCGGCGCGCGCACGGGGCTCGGAAACCTGGTGATTGCGGCGCTATTTCTAGTGGCGCCGTTTTTCGCGCCGCTGGTCAGCGCCATTCCTTCGTATGCCACTGCGCCGGCGCTCATCCTGGTCGGCGCGTTGATGTGCAAATCGATTGTGCGGGTTCAGTGGGACGACTTCAGCGAGGGTTTCCCCGCTTTCCTCACGATGGTGGCTACTCCGCTCACGTTCAGCGTGGCCACTGGGTTGAGCCTCGGGCTGATTTCGTACACGCTCGTGAAACTCGGCGCCGGCAAGCACCGCGAGATCAGCCCATTGATCTGGATCCTGACGGCGTTGTTTGTGTTGCGCTATGCCTACCTTGCGATTGAATGACCTGCCGGCATCCGGATGGGTAATCGTGGAGCATTCGGTTTCCTCTTGAGGCTGAGAGAATCGGCGAAAACGCACCACGCGAGGCAGGATCTTCAGCTTTCGCTCGGTACAGTTTCGCGGGCGGATCAATCCCCGGCGAAGCTGCATTTTCCCTGGACTAATTTTCGAAGAGGGAGGGCCATGCCGGTTTCAATCTCTATAGGGGACTGGAAACCGCAAGAACCTCGATTCTATTGCCGCTAAGTTATTGCTGTTATTTAAGATAATAGAGCAGGCGGTTAGAACTGGACTCGGCACGCAAACCGGTGTAGCATCGGTATCTCCTCGGCACCCCATTTTTCTAGAAGCGAGGTTCGAAATGACCCAAAATACAGAGCGACAGTACTATCGTGGTGTCTTATGTCTTCATTGCAAGCAGCCAATTCCAATTTCTCCGCTCGTGGCCGGCATCGAAGCTGAATTCAAGGCCAGCGAAACAACGCCTCTACGACATCAGAAATGCCAAGTGTTCCATCTTCGGTGCGCGGCGTGTGGTAAGGAGAAACCATACAAGATTGGCGAGATAGTCGAATTTGAAGGAGCGCCGGTAACCCGAGCGTCCCACGCCGAGCCGGCCTCAGCGTACTTGCGTCAACGGGGCAACAGGTCAAGAGTAGCCAACGCCTAATCAGGGCCCTTTCACATTTTTCTTGACCCTAATTAAGCGGCCATTAATCTTTTCGGACAACTATAATCTCGTCAAATCACCCGAAAGACGAGAGAGTGGAAGAATTGGTTCCTTCTTTCCGTTGATTACCCAAAACAAGGACAAACATTCCCGCGCTTTCGAAATAAAGCGCAGGGCGCACGGCTCAACCATGCTTGCTGCAAAACCTGCCACAGTACCGCAATTCCCAGTCTTCTAGCGGCAGAGTGCCAAAGCCCAAATGAAGGTGGGTGAGCGGGACAAGATAGGCCCTCGATCGCAAAACGGCTGAGGGCTTGTTTTGTATTCACTTACAACAGTCTAGCGGACGGTAAGATAACCCTCACTGATCCGTCTCATTTTGAGATAGCTGGTGCGAGACGCTGGCCCCAGCAGCTATCTTGAGCTGCCCGTTGTATGGACATCGAGTGGATTATTCCTGAGTGCGCCGTAACTCGGGAACTACCGTCAAAGTGACCTGCCTACGCGACCTCCGAGATCAAGCCGAACAATTGACCCGAGAGTTGGATAAGCTGGAGAAGGAAGCAGGCAAGAAATAGATTCGAGATGACTCTCACAACAATTTCCGCAACCTGAAGGCGAAAGCGTTTGTGCCCAGATGGTTTTCGTCAAGGGTCTCGGTATAATGGGAAACGGCCGGCAGCTCACACTGCCGGCCGTTCGATTCTTCAGTTAACGGTGGAATTTACCTGCGTCCGCCACCATGCGAGCCGCCACCATGGGAGCCACCACCGCCCTGGAAACCGCCTCCGCCGCGGGAGCTACCTCCACCCTGGAAACCACCTCCGCCACGGGAGCCACCACCGCCCTGGAAACCGCCTCCGCCGCGGGAGCTACCTCCACCCTGGAAACTACCTCCGCCACGAGAGCCACCACCGCCCTGGAAACTGCCTCCACCGCGGAGGCCACCACCTGAATAACCTCCATGTCCGTAGCCGCCGCGGAAGTTACCTCCGCCCTGTCCGCCCCCAACAAAGCCGCCACGACCGAATCCACCGCGTCCGACGTAGCCAGGTCCGCGACCAACGAAGCCGGACCTATAGCCCGAGCGTCCATAATAGCCGGGACGACCATAATAGCCGCCGAACCACGGGCCTGCACCGATGAAGACACCTCCGGAAAAATAACTAGGCCCATAGTAGCCGTAAGGCGCGCACTCGTAGGGGTAATAGTCATAGTAGCCGTAGGTGCACAATGGGGCGGGGCCGTAGTCGTAGTAGTCCGGACCAAATTCAACCCCGACCGAAAATCTTTGCGCGTGCGCGTAAGGTGCTGAAAACAACAAGCAGATGCCAAGCAAACCCAGAAGTTTTAGGTATCGCAATTTTGGCCCCCTTCAGAAATCGGTAAAACCTATTACAAACTACTGCAGTGAAATAGAGCAAAAGCAATGCCAAACAAGGCTTTGATCCCAGGTATTTCCGAAGCTATCTATTTTCAATGCGATGCCCAACGCAGGTTTGTGTGCCAACGTGCGCGGATTGCGGGCGGATGGTGCTTTTCGAGCGGAGGTGGTGCTTTTCAGCCACTAAGAGGTCAGGGCCCAAAGCAACGATTCCCGACCGGCACATTCCGGGCGTATCGTCGCCGACTCTTCCACAATCCGCTGGTGTCCGAGTACCCTGTCACGCGGGCGGAACCGCGGCGCCGTCGGGCCCGACTTCAGCATGCGCCTCTCTCCGCTGATGCTGTCAGGGAGATTTTGCGGCGGCTTTGACTTCTCATATTCATACGGGATCTCGTTGCGGTAATTAGGGCGAAATCGAGTTCATCTACGCTTTCATCCAAACGATGAAGCTCGGGCAGGCACATCTCGTGGGGCATTCCGCCGGCGGCGGATTGGTCTTCTACCTCGCCGTTCAACACCCCGAGATTGTCCGGACACTGACGATCCTCGCCATGGGCCCGGAAGACCCTCCGGCGGGAACGTCCAAGCTGGATGCTCTGCTGAAGAAGTGCCCAGAGCAGTCGCAATATGAAGGCTTGAAGTGCCGGCTGGCACTGCTCGCCTGGCTGCCCGACACCTTTCCGGACGAATACTGGGAGGCGGACCGTTTCATGTCCGGCCAGGCGAAGTCAAAGGAAGCGCGCGCGAAGCTTGCAGCAGGCGCCGGACGTATGACGGACTTCCCCACATGGCGGCAGAAGATGCGGGATCGCGCACAGAAAGACGGCGTGCTGCAGATACTTGTGTTGATGGTTGCTGGGAAGAACTACATCCTCGATTGGGGCGAAAACGATGCGGGCGCGAAGCTGGTGGGAGAGTTGGGCCTATTCGATATTGTCGCCGCCAAGAACATGAAAGTGCAGATGATCGTCTATAACAACGGCGGACACTTCATGTACCGCGAGCACCCCGAACAATTCAATCAGGACTACATCAACTTTGTTGACTATTGGGAGCATCATCCAACGGCGCCTCCACCAGGGGCGATTCCGAATCCCAGTATGTAAGCCGCCCAGAAACAAATAGCGTGCGGAAGCGGAATAGGTCTGCCAAACTGCGCACTTTGGTCAACTTTTGAAGATTTGTTGAGGAACCATTATGGCGCAGAAATGCACGATTTGCGGCAAGGGGCGTTACTACTGGCAGCGGTCTTGACGATGGCGTCCGGTTACCAGAAGCAATCGCAACTCGCGGACGGTGTATGGGCCGTGGTAAACGGCCAAACTATTACGCGCGCTCAGGTGGACAAATACTGCCGCACGTAATTGAACCCCGACGCGCCCGAGCCTTCTCAAGACGAAGCCCTTTCGCTGAAGCTGAACATCCTGGATGAGCTGGTCAACAATCAGATCCTGCTTCAACAGGCGAAAAAGCTGGGCCTCGTCTCCTATAAGTGAACGAATTTCCGCACTGGTACATTTTCTAGTGAGACGCCTCCGCCGCTTTCGCAGGTGTTCCCGCCGGCTGGTGTTCCCAATAATCGATGAAGTTGATGACGTTGTAGTTGAACTCATCCGGATATTCCCGGAAGTGGAAATGTCCGGCGTGGTTTACGGTGATCATCCGCACCCTCGAATTTTTGGCCCCGAGAACGTCGTAGAGCGCCCACCCATTCTGGATGATGGCTGAGGGATCGTCGTGTCCCCAGTACAACAGCACCGGCACCTGCAGGATGCCTTCGTTCTTGATGCGCTCAAGCTGCGGCACTTTCCAGGCGTTAAATCCTGAATTCGGCCGCATATCAAATAACGGCGCGCCAGCCCCGGCTTTGACCTTCGCGACAGCCTCCTGTGATTTCGGAAGGCTGGCCATATATTTTCCTGCTTCGAAGTACTCATCGTCGAAGGCCAGGTCCGGTCTGGCGGTTATGGCCTGGATTCTGCACTTCCACTCTTCCCAATCCTCACTTGGGACAATTACTGATGGCTTCCTGGCGTCTCGTGGGGGGACCAGGAGGCGCCGCTGTATTGCTATCACAGAGGACGAGATCCCGGACGACTTCCGGATGCTGCAACGCGAGGAACATGATATCTCCGGAGCCGTGCGACTGGCCGACGAGGTGAACTGCGCCGAGCTTCATCACGACAATGAACTGGTAGAGGTGGTCAATTTCACCCTGGAGATTGTAATCCTTCTCATCTTTGGGGTTGTCCGTCATCCCTGAGCCAACCTTATCGAGCGCGAACACGTGAAAGTGCTTTGCCAGGCCCGGAATATTCTTGGACCAAGCGTTGGCACTGGAATGTCCGGACCAACCTTCGCCGTGCACCAGCACCATAGGCTCGCCAGAACCCATTTCGTAGTAACGCGTCCTGATGCCGTTAATGTCCACGAACTTTGCCTTCAGGCCATTGACCTCACCATTCGGAGATACCGCTGCGCCAGCCTGGCTTCCAGAGAGAATAAACACCAGCACGGCAGCAAGCACGAAAGCGTGCGGCCATCCTGGCTGGTAAGGGCGCTGGCGGTCGCAAGACGCGGGCGCTCGATAGCTTTTATGTGTACTCGACATGATTTGAAGATCTCCTTCGTTCTGCGATCTCAAGATCAGGTTGCGTCATCCTCAAACAAGGTTGTTCGGTGTCATGTCGCGCTTGCCGAGCCGGCGAGCGCCGTTTTCGGTGACCACCACTGAATCGCCGATCTGCACGACGCCTCGCCCCTTCACCGCGAATTCCGGCTTGATGTCAAAGACCATCCCTGCCTCAAGCGCCACATCGGAACCTTCTCCGTTCGAACCAGTGCGCGGGAGATCCCCCAGGCCGCCCGAATGGATGATCAGGCCGCCCGGCTTCTCTCCCTTCGCCACCAATCTCTTGTCGTAGACGGCCAAAACATCGTGGATGCTCTTTCCAGGTACGACCGCATCCAGAACCGCGTGAAACGTCTCCAGACAATATTGGCTCATCGAAGTCCAATCGTCGGTGGCCGGACCGAGCAGCACGGACTGGTTCGACTGCGATCCATATCCCAGGACGCACCCCGCGCATTCCTGGGTCAGAATCTGCCCGGCAGGCATTACTTCGTCGAGTGGACGGTTCAGCGCAGAGTTGCCCCCGGCTCCTGCGCGGATGCTCACACGCCAGGGCCGCTCTCCGGACGCGTTCAGCATCGCGTTGAACATAGCCAGCCATACGACGCGGTGAATAACGCCCGGACGGGCAGTGTCCATCATCGCCTGCAGACCGATCTCACTGACCAGAGTCGCTTTTTCGAGTACCGCAATCTCTTCCCGGCTGTGGGCGAGTTTCAGCCGCCATAGAAAGTCACCGACGGAATCAAATTTGGCTTGCGGAAAAGCTTTCAGGATGCGGTCGTAGGTCGTGTAGCTGATTTCGCCTTCCGGCTGGCGCGGCGCTTTAGCCAGGTTGGTGACGCCGATGCGCGCTTGAGCCATATTTTTTTCGCGCAGCGAATCAATCATTGCGCCGGACCACACAGCCGCTCCCTGTGGGATGCGGATTTCAATTCCGCGATCTGTGCACAACTTCTCCTCGGGCGTTCCCCTCACTTGACCCGTAGAGATAGCGGTGATCTTTCCCTCCACGGGGACAATGACATACTTGAAGGGGAGGCTATTTCCCGTCAGCCACTCCACATCCGCGTCGCCGTCTATCCGTTCGGCGATCATTTCTCCGCTGTGGTGCTGGGAAACCAACAAGCAATCCAGCTGGTTCTCCTTCATC
This sequence comes from Terriglobia bacterium, assembly GCA_041488495.1. Lineage (GTDB taxonomy): Bacteria > Acidobacteriota > Terriglobia > Acidiferrales > UBA7541 > Palsa-360. The sequence continues at coordinate 3,993 of JBGPPL010000020.1, read as the reverse complement.
TTTTGGCGAGTGATCTGCCACCGGCGCTGCATCTCCTCCAGTGACCATGCCTTCGGCATCGACGACGGAGTCAGAGCCGCGGTCGATTTCGCTCGGGACGAACTAGTACCCGATTGGCCCCAGGCAGGCGAAGACGCTCCAGCAAGTGAAGCGGCGATTCCCGCCGAAATCCCGTAAAGCCAACCTCTGCGAGATAAAGGGTGATCAAAACGCGGAGCTGAATTGGCCACGTTGCGCCTCCAAGATCAAACCCAGAATCATGGTACGGGGAATCCGAAGCACTGCGACAGACTTGGTGCTGCATCAATTCATGAAGTCATTGCAAACCCAACCGTGTCCCCATCACCAAATACCTTACACCCTGTTTCCCTGCGCGTGACTTTACCATTGCGGTCACCTATTGCAAGGTTTTTTGAACGGCAGCAGTCCGTCGCGAGAGAGGCGCCAAGTTCCACCGTATTTCGCGCCAAGCCGCCTTGTGAAGTCACTCCACTCTTGCAGTTTGCCCTACTGCGCATTGACAATTGGGTCAGTCAAAAACTACACTCCGCTCGATAACCTGCTGGATCGCCAGCCTCCGTCACCTAAGTCGGAATTTCCGATTTCAACTCTATTCCTGCGCAAAACCATACGCCCGCCGCCCCCTCGGACAACCCGAAAAAGCTATAGGCCACGAGTCTCCCATAGAACCATGGTTGGCACCTGACAACCGTTTTGCTTGTCGGTTTCAGAACTGACTGGCTTCGTCGCAACCACACGATGAAAACCGCTGGGAGAGAAAACCCCAAGAGCCGTGCCAGGCTGTGCAACGAACCGAGTTCATGGGGCGGAAGGCCAGAACAATCCCTGCTCAATCACACGGGCTGGAGAGTAAGAAAAAATCCGGCTGGAGGAGAGGTATTTCCGGAATTATATACTTGACAAACCCACGGGTTTGTGAAAGAATAGTGCTCATTGGAGAGCACTATGAACCTCAACGACATAACCAAGCAGTCTGAAAGCGAAGATAAAGCCCGCGAATTCCTAGAAGCCCAGCGCTGGCCCAAAGGCGCGATCTGTCCACATTGCGGCGTAGAGGGTGAATCGTATCGTCTCAAGGCAAAGCCTGAATCCAAGCATCCCGTGCGCCCCGGCGTGTGGAAGTGTGGCGGATGCCGCAAGCAGTTCACCGTCAAAGTTGGAACGATCTTCGAGGACAGCCATATTCCCCTATCCACTTGGCTGAAAGCGATTCACCTGCTTTGTGCGTCCAAGAAGGGTATGAGCGCACACCAACTCCACAGAATGCTGGGAGTGACCTACAAGAGTGCATGGTTCATGGCGCACCGGATTCGTTATGCCATGACTCAAGAGCCTTTGTCATCGAAGCTCACTGGCACAATCGAAGTTGACGAAACGTATATCGGCGGGAAGCGATATTTTGGTCCCCAGAGCATCAAGCCCGGAGAGAGACCGAAAGATCGTCCCGCGCCGTTTAGTGGCAAGGAAGCGGTTGTCTCTGTGCTTCAGCGTGGCGGACGCGTCCAATCCATGCACATTGGAACGGTGAACGCGAAGACGCTCAGGCCGATCATTGACCAAATGGTTGCCGAAGATGCCCACTTAATGACGGACACCTCCACAGTGCTCACCAGTGCTGGTAGCGCACGGAAGCACTCCCGCGTGAATCATAAGAGGAAGGAATACGTCCGCCGTGAAAACGGCGTGTGCATTACCACAAACGGCGTCGAGGGATACTTCGCCAATTTGAAGCGCGGTCTGAACGGCATTTATCACCATGTAGGCAAGCAGCATTTACATCGTTACCTCAGCGAGTTCGATTTCCGGTACAATGCCCGCAAGTTGAAGGATGGGGAAAGAAGCCTTTTGGCGATCAAGGGAGTATCTGGAAAGAGGCTGAAACTACGGGACTCATGCGCAGATGCCGCTAAAAACAACTAAAGCTCGCCTGCCAGCGAGCCAGTTGTTAAAAATCAAAAGTGTCGGCGATGGTGTCCGCTGTCACGGACGCAACAAGATTGGTGTGGCTAACTCAGTCAGGAGTATAACACATGGCTGAGTTGCGCATTCCGATTATTCTGAACAAGGGGCGGAAAGGAATTCCGTTACAGAAACTTGCTCGTATTTCCTACGAACTCCAACAATTTCTGGGATTGCTCGGTGAAGACCTCCAGATTGAGATGGGCGCTGGATGGCTCGGCACTGACTTTCATGAAGGTTCGCTCGCATTCACCGCCGAGAAGGTTGGCCCAGTTGAAGAGCCAAAGGCGAAGGCGTTCAAACAGGCGTTCAGAAATATAGCTACGCGGAAACCGGATGCTAGGGTGCGCCCATCTACGATCCGCCAATTCACTAGAATCGCCGATCCTATTGATCCTGGAGAGTTGGTGGAATTCGGCCTTCCAAAATCGGACACTGACGATCAGAGCGATGAGTGGTGCGAACTAAACAAACAGGGAGCGTTGTTAATTGCTTCCGAACTTCAGGGCATTGTTCGCTCGCATGGCGGAGTTCAGGGAGTGATTCATTCTGTATTCTTCGGTGCATCCCCCCCTCATTTTCAACTGAGAGAGCTTTCTACTGGCGACCTCGTGAAATGCGTTTATAGCAGTCGCAAACAATATGATGAACTTGCTGCCGCGCTCAAACAACAAAATGCGGTCGTCCATGTTTTTGGCACGATAAGGACCGATTATGTAAATCGCCAGATCGAGGAAATCCGGGTCGAGAAGATAGACTTGGCTGACAGCTTCTCCAAAGAAGATTTAGATCGCTTTATCGGATGCGCACCAGGATTGCTTGGTGGGCAAAACTTACAGGATTTCATTGATTATGTGAGGGGACGTGCCAGCTAAATCGAAGGTCTATATGGATTCGTGCTGTTTCATCGAGCTTGCCCTGCAATCCGCTGGCAAGCATGAGGCAGACCGCGAAAATGACCTTTGGTTTCTTAAGGAACTTCTCAATGCAGCATCTGACGAAGCGATAGAAGTCTTGACCTCCACACTTTCTATCGCGGAATGCTCGCATGCCAAGGGAGACATAAGTGATGATGTAAAATCCCTCTTTAAGAGATTCCTTACGTCCGGTCGCTACGTGTTTCTCGTGCAGGACAGCGTGCTGGTAGCAGAAAGAGCTAGGAATCTCCGATGGGTTCATAGCCTAGCATTCGGCGGGGCGGATTCAGTTCATATCGCATCTGCAATGGAACTTAAGTGTGACGAGTTCTTAACGTGGGATAATAAGCCCCATGCTAATGCGACTGCGCTAAATGATCTGGCGCTACCCATCCGTTTTCCGCATGATACGCAATGTCTTCCAGGTGAATACCGCCAGCAGAAACTAATTGCTGGCGCAGCCGCCAACCCAATGCCGCCAGCAGAAAGCATCGAAAGTGATAACCATGAAATCAAAACGACTCTCCCTACATCCTCTGAAATTTCAGGAAGCGATAGCGGACCTACTGAGAATCAAGCCAGAGCCGAAACTTCCAAAGGGACACCGTGCCAAGAAACGGAAGGCGAAACAATGAATGGAGAAAATGTCATCGATTTGTTCGGAGTTTGCGAAGCCGAGAAATGCAAACGTGCAGAACGTAGGATTGACCGCGAGGCCGACAAGGTCACTATCAGACAGAAGACCTATCATCGTGGCTGCGAACCGACCCCAGAAGAGCTTCAGGCAAAAGACAGGTCTTCCGGTTAGCCCTAGCTGGGTTTGTAAAAGGGATAATCCCGGGTATTTCTCTTGACATCCCTTTTTATAGAACTTGGCCTCTAAAGCTGTCAATTGTGCTACGATTTTAGTACCAGTCTCCCCGATAGGTTTGAAGCGATATGAAAGTTTCAGACGAAGAGTGGATCAAAACACTTGAAGACGGCAGAAAAGTGAAATTCATCTATCAAGAACTGCCGGAAGACAGCGCGTTTATCACCGCGCAGCTTGCAGGCAATGAAGTCGTCTATTCGGTCGTATTGACCAAAGCAAGAAACC
>JBGPPL010000019.1:0-76634 GCA_041488495.1 Terriglobia bacterium | reverse complement strand
CTCGCCTCCGCGACCGCCTCTGCCTGTTGATTCGCCAGTACCAGCTAGATGCGGGCCTCGTGAAGGCCTATGCCGCCGACTTCTGCGGAACCCCCACTCTGCGGGATGCCAGCCGAGATCAGGTCGAAGCCTTTATCAACAACCTTTCGGAATCAGCTGCCAAAGATCGCGAAGGGCTGATCTGTCAACTCAACAGCTACGTTAAGCAACAGGAGGTCAATTCATGAAGCGCCACATCCCAGGTTTGCATCGCGAAAGTCACACCTCCGAGGACATCTTGGAGGGCGTTTTCCTGGTCCGCGTCGATCGAGCCTTTTACCGCTGGCATCCGCAACGGCCGTTCTACGTTCTGCGGCTCGCTATCCTCGAACCAAGAGAACATCAGGGCCGTTCACTTACCGGGCGCCTCTACTGCACCCCCAAAGCGCTTTGGAAACTCAGCTGGTTCCTGCGGGATTTCGGCTACGACCCCGACCTGATGGGCAGGGACGAAGTCGATGAAAAGGCGCTGCTCGGACTGCGAGGAATCGTGCGGATTTCCCACACTACCCTGAACGGCCACACCTTTCTCAATCTCGGCGGGTTTGCCCCAGCCAGTGAATGGGAAGAACCCTCCGTGTCTGTGGCGAGCAGCCAGGAGGTGGCCCGTGACGTTTAGCTACACGCAGATTTCCCAGTACCTGCGCTGTCCAAGGAGCTATCGCTATCGGTATCTGGACGGCTGGAGGGAGAAGGAGTCTCGGGCGTCGCTGTGCTTCGGCCGCTGTTTTGAGAAGGCCCTGGCAGCGTTCTTCGAGCGCGAGGATGCCGGAGCAGTCTTGTTCAAGGAGTGGGGAACGTACCGCGATGTTCAGTTGGAGTACTCCCACGGAGATGACTGGGAGCGCCTGCTTCGTCAGGGGATCGGGCTGCTGGAGCGGTTTGCCCAAGATAACCGAATCCGCATTCGCCAGCCGCAGTGCAACATGCAGAAGAAACTCGTCCGTTCGCTCTCAAACAGCAACGAATTCGTGGCCTACGTCGATGCCATCGGCCACTTGGACGGTACGCGGCGTTTACTGGAATGGAAGACCACCAGTGCTCGTTACCCCGAGCAGCCCGAGGGCCTGACAACGCTTGATCTCCAGCTGGTCTGCTACTCCTGGATCAGTGGCATCTCCGACGTTGCCATTGTGGCTTTCGTGAGGAAACGCGTCCCGGAGATTCAGTACTTGATGGCCTCAATTACCGAAGAGCAGCGTCAGGAGTTTGGCCAGTTGGTTGACGCGACGGTCGGCCAAATCGAGACCGCACACTTCCTTCCTCGGCCCGGAATCCGCTTCCCGCAGAACGGGTGCGTCAGCTGCGCCCACCTCGGACTGTGCCTAGGGAACGAGCCACTGGTTGGGGCCAAACTCATTCGTCAACCGGGAGCGAGCGACCTTGATTGGCTTGACGTGCTTGACGACTAACGGAAGACCTCTGGTGGCTCCGAAGCTCAATCGCCGGCGTGCCGTGTTTGTGCTCTCGAAGATCGACGAGATCTTGGCCTGGGAAAAGACAACGGATCGCGAACGAGATTCGAAGTTTGTCGAACTGGGCCGCTATCTCTGCGAGGTTCGGGCAGGTCAATACTGGAGGGTTGACAACGTCCGTTCGTTCGACGAGTTCCTGGAGAGGAAGTTCCCGGAGTCCAGGCGCAAGGCCTACTACCTAATGGCCATCCACGAGCACCTGACGCCGATCCGCAAGCGGGAACTCGAACTGATCGGATGGACCAAGGCTCGGGAGTTAGCCAAGGTGGCCCGGCGGGACAGACAGGGGTTCGATTGTGCACCCTGGGTGCACAAAGCCAGCACGATGCCCAGGGAGGAATTTAAGCGCGAGGTCGATCGCTACCTAACCGGCAAGGACACGGAGCCGTGGGAGATCCTCTATTTCAAGGCCTACAAGAGCCAGTTGCCTGTGATCGAGCGGGCACTTGAGACAGCCGCATTGATGCTGGGTACTGACAAGTCGAGAGGATATTGCTTGGAGATGATCTGTGCCGATTTCCTCGCTGGTGCCAATTTGGAGAACGGCGATGCTAGTGCGCTGCTTCTCTCCTTAGATCGCCTCGTAAAACTCCTTCCTTCCCCTCAGAAAGAACAATTCCTCAACGGTCTGCAAAGAACTTCATGACCATCCTTCGGCCCAAATGTCCGAGGCTACGTCTCGACCCAGAATCGTATCGCTCGTTACGTGGGTTGGTTTTGGAGCGCGACCACTGGCGCTGCCAGAGGTGTGGTTCTCTCGGTGGAGTAGAGGTTCATCACATCGAACCCCGAGGTCGGCTCGGCGATGATAGTGAGGACAATCTGGTTACGCTGTGTTGCTGCTGCCACCGAAGACTCCATCAATTGAAAGCCAAGCTGCCTCACCAGCACGCGACTGTTAAGACGGACGTCCAAGGGTGAATCAGTAGATTATCCGTCATAACAAGTGGTATTGCACTGGGATCGAGGCTCTCATCTCTGCGCCAATATTGTCAGAAGGTAGCCTACCTGAGTCGTGCGAGGGTGAGGCCATGGATTCACCCCAGCGAGAGGTGCTGGACATGGACAGCACCGAGATCCCGGTCCACGGGCAGCAAGAGCTGAGTGCCTACAACGGGCACTTCGAGTCGACCTGTTATCACCCGCTGCTGCTGTTCAATGGGGAAGGAGACTGTTCGGGAGCGAAGCTGCGGCCGGGCAACATGCACAGTGCCGAGCGCTGGGAAGAACTCTTGCTGCCGGAGGTGGAGCGCCAACAGGAGTTGGGCAAGGATGTGGTGTTTCGGGCCGATGCGGCGTCTGCTAAGCCGGAGATCTATGAAGCGATGGAAGAATGCGGGGTGAAGTATGCGATCCGGCTTCCCGCGCGAATGACAGTTTGGAGCGCGACATCGAGGGGCTGCCTGCCCTGCTACTGCATGCGGTACTGCGCCGTGACGTTAGCGTTCTGTGGGGCAGTGGTGCAGCCGCTGGCGGCGGTGGCAATCTTGATGTCGAGGTTGGCTGCGGCAGCGAAGTTCTGCGAAACCGCGCCCGAATCGTAGATGGCTGTGCCATTCGCGGTGGTCAGTGTGACAGAGTTGGTGCCGTCGGTGACGCTCACCGTGGATTGCGTCGTACATCCCGCGCCGGCGGTACCGAGCACGACCTGGAAGCGCGTAACGGTGATCGCCTTGTTCAATGTCATGCGCTGGTACGTCGCCGCGGCCGATGTCAGGTTCGGCAGAAATGCATTGTAGGCGACGCGTTGAACGCGGTGTCCGTTCCCGCTTGCACGCCGCCCTGCCCGCGGAGGGTCCCGCCCTTCACATCGAGCTTCACGCCATCGGTGATGCAGGTATTGACGCCAAGGTCTTTGCAGGTCGTACCGATACCGACCGGACGTGTTCCCGCCAAGTTTGTCGCAGCAAAGAAAGTTGGATCAAGCGCGTCGTTCGTGATCCGCATTTCGTAGGCTGTGTTCCTGGTCGGCAACGCGCCGCTGGTGCAGGTCACTACCCCATCGTCCACATTGTCATTTGGAGTACCGTTCCCAGTCGTGGCGACATAACACCAAGTCGCACCGCTGTCCGCAGAACGATACAGGCGATACCCGGATAGTCCTCGTCCAAAAGCCTGCTGGAGTTGCAATGAGAAGGTAAGCTTGGAATTGGCACCTACAGTTTCCACGTCAATCGGGCCGGGGAGCGATGTGCCTCCCGACAAATCAACAGTGACCATCCGATACCAATAAGTTCCTGCACCTAGTGATCCCGAACCCAAGGTAACGCTACGAAGGTCTGGATAAGGCAACATATTCGCTAGTGGACCAGCCGATCCTCCGCCACTGCTTATTGACGTATAGGCCGCATCAGGAGCATTTGTGCCACTAGTAATTCTTGCTCCAAAAGCACCAAAGTGGTTTCGTGGCGTGCTTGCATCAGTAGCCGGATTATCAATGCCACAACTAAAGGATATAAGAGAGCCACTTAATCCAAGTTGCCGATCCAACGATGTGTTGGCGGAGCGATACCCACTATTGAAAAAAGAGTTCACACAAGAAACACCCTGTACGCCAGCGGTATGCGCGGTCTGTGCAGGGTTCATGTGATAGATCAGGGCTGAACCCCCTGCGAAAATATCATCTGCCATTTGGGAGTTAGAAATATGGAAATCGGCAATAGCAAGTCCTGAGAATCCTCCCCACGGCGCGACGTTAGTCTGCCCACCACCGTGGAACATAACAAATCCGCCATCGTAGTTCGATTCTGTTTCGATGTGATCGAAATAGATTCCCTGATAGGCACTCTGCCCACTTTGTCCGATAGGCTGGTCGAAGCGAACGTCGTGGAAAGCAAGATATCCGTTCGTGAAGTGAAACACTACGCTTGTGAAAGCACTTGAGATTCCATCAAACCAGATAGCGGGCAAACCGACGGTTGTGGGGCTTGCTTGAAAGGCAAATCTATCGACCCAAATTCCGATTACATTATTGTCAAAGCGCATACACGAGCCGTACTGCGGGTTAGAACACGCCAGTTCGGAAAATGCTGACCACGCTGTATGATCTTTCATATAGATGAAGTCTTTGTATGGCGTGCTGGCGATGCCGCTGATATGCGTTCCCCAGTTGGCGTCACGAACGACTATCGTGGTGCCAACCCCGGTTCCAGCGTAGACCGGAAGGGCTCTGATGCCAGAACCTTGAAGCTTATAGATCGGTCCGCCTTCGGTTTCGATGATGCCGCCTGCCTTCTTTATCCAAGGCATCATGTTGAAATACAGGCTGCCAGCCAGATGCGTGGTTATGCCGGGGGTAGGATCATTAAGGTGGGATACAAAATAGTTCCCAGGTGGCACGCGCAATTCTGACCCGCCGGTATCTGCTGCGACATCCGCCGCCGCTTGGTTGAAGTACGCAGATTCATCGTGCTGGACGTAGGCGGTAGTGGCCGTGTTGATCGCGGCATTGGCTACCACTAGAGTTGTGGTCCCGCCGCCGGATACAATTTGAGTCGTGAGCCAATCGTTCGACGCCGCTGCTGCGCAGGTCGCAGGAATCCCCGGAGGTGCGGCATAGGTGTGCCCCATGTCTACATAGGCGTGCGTCGGCGTTGTCCCGAGAAATGTCCCTGCAAGATAGACCGCCCATTCCGTTGCGTTTGTGTCGTCTGTCCAATAGAGATTATTGAAGTTCGTCAGATCGAGCGTAGCGTTCCCGGTGGTTGTCGTGGACGCAGAAGTACAGGCACTAGTCCCACCGAAACCGTCGATAGCGCGAATTTGATAGGAATACGTCGTTGCGCCGGTTGCCCCTTGGTTGCCCACGACCAATCCCGCAGGCGTCGCAATCGTTGCTGTCGCCCCGGCGTTCACAATTACAATGCCGTTACCATTGGCAAAGTCCGAAGCCCCCGATAGCGTGAGCGTGGTAGAGGCCGCGTTAATCGTCCCGGTCACAGCCGCCTGATTAACAGGATGACTTGTGGCTCCGTATGCGGTTGGATCGCGCCACGGGACCGGCCCTTTGAATCGCTGCCCTGCCGACCATGGATTGTCCGCGCTTGTCGATGGGACCGGCGCGCCCCCGACCGTGAGCGATCCGGCCACCGCCGTCGAACCATTGACCGTGAGGTTCCCCGTAAGCGATAGAGAGAAAGCGGAGATTCCGCTGGTGGTCGTGACGCTAGTGAATGTGGGCGAGCTTGGATCGCTCGGCAGGATCACGTCGGGGATCTGCTTGGTGGTGATTCCAGGCCCGCTGATCTCAATCATGTATCGCCCCGGGGAGGCGTAGAAACTGTAATTCCCCAATCCGTCCGCGGAGAGCGGATTCGTGAGCGCCTGCGTCAGCGCCGCGTCGGAGTAGATCTGCGCCAGCGGCGTACAGGGCTGTCCTGTGGCCGCGGATGTGCAGATGCGGACGGCCACCCCGGCCATCGGGCGCCCTTGCGCATTGAACACGATGTCGTCCTTGCGCGACCCCTGCGCCTGCGCTCTTCCTACAAATGCCGCGACCACCAACACCGTTAATACGGCGGAAACGATGATGCCCTTCGTCACTCTGATCATTGCGATGATTCCCTTGGCGGAAGTTTTGTCAGTTGTCTTTTCGTTACGTCGAGTTCCTGACCCGGGTGGGGCTGGAAAAGGATTTGTCCCTCCAGATCACACCTGGCAATTGTAGGTCAGTCACGGCCCAGATTCAGCTTTCACGACCCCCAGAAAATATTCTAACAAATGGCGGCCTTTGCAGTATGCGGAGGACGTGTTACAAGAAAGCGCGCGCACTGGAGCGAATCACAATCGCCTTCCATCGCATCGTCGCCTTCTTAGTTACCCATCTAGGGTATCGAGAAATTATACCGGACCTGATCTTGCTCCCGTGTCTTGTCCTCGCGTGGAATATGCCGCGAATGGGAAACCGCGTTCTAGGCGCCATCGAAAGAGTCGGGGCGCACTTGGCGGACAGAAAGCGTCTGGCAATTGTTTTGATTGTTGCCGCTGCAATTCTAGTCCGGCTCAGTCCGCTATGGCTGCTCCCGATTCCAGCGCCTCTCGTTCACGATGAGTTCGTCCATCTGCTTGCCGGTGACACCTTCGCGCACGGGCGCATCGCAAGCCCAACACATCCCATGTGGCTACTCTTCGACACCATTCACGTCAATCAGCACCCCACGTATATCTCGAAGTATCCGCCGGCTCAGAGCGCTGTGCTGGCGGTCGGCCAGGTGCTCGGCGACCCGTGGTTCGGAGTGTTGCTGAGTGTCGCGCTGATGTGCGCGGCGGTGCTATAGGTGCTGCAGGGTTGGCTGCCGCCGCGTTGGGCGCTGCTCGGCGGGACGCTGGTGTCCGATAGAAGGTGCTGTTCACTTCAACCGCGTTGAAGTACTGCTCATGATATATAACACGTTAGGTATTCATGCCCTGGCAAGCCTTCGGGGTAAAAGGTGCAGGGCCAGCCCGCAGCGGTGAATGCTGATGTCCCTAAATGGATGGCATTTAGCGCAAGCACGCGGAAAGCGTACCGTTACTATTTTGAAGCGAACTTTGTGTCAACCATTAGCATTATTCTGTCAGCCAGAGCAATAGCAGCGGCCAGCTAGAGCCTAGCGGTCTTATTGTTAGGCGTCCAGTTGGGTTGCGTCGGGCCGTTGCTGGGGCAGTGGCCAGATTCCGAGTTCAGGAATTGTTGGGGCACAAGGACGTCAAGACGACGATGGTCTACTAAGAGCATTCACGGCACCTGCGATGAAGATGTGTGCACTGTGCAGGCCGGTAGGGCGCATCCTTCTCCATTGGATCCGGGAAGGCCAACGGGCGCGATGGACGGACGGGCGTTCGAAGTCTCGCCTCGAATTCGGGATCGAGCCCCCAGGCAAGCCGTCGAACTCTCTCCAGGTGAATTCCCTGTTCTGAGATCAGATGCTGCGCGGTGTCCCGGCTGGGCGCGGTCACAAGGTCGGCGCTCCGAAGAGCAGATCCGCGCAGCCACCCGAGCGGCTGCCACACTTCAATCCCGTGCGCGAACACAATCGAGCGGAATGTGCGAGAACGCAATCGCATCACCGCAACGACGGGAGCCAGGTGGGGATGCAGCGCAAGCACAAGCAGCGGCTGGCGTGCCGCCGCGCGCAGTGCGGCGAGCACGAATTGGGGCTTGTTGCGGGCATATCCGGAAACCAAGAATTCATGGGGACCGGCGCGCACCGTATGCAGCCCCTGCGGATCGTTGAGGCTCAGGAAACGGCACGCAAATCCGCGTTCGGAGGCGAACTTCGCCGCAACGGCGGCGACGTGCCGCCCGGCGCGCTGCACCCCGCCGGCCGAAATCAATTCCGTGAACAACCCGATAATCATTTCTTCTCAACCGAGTCTTGCCGCCGATTGGCACGCTGTTCTCTCCTGCCGAGGCGTGCCTCTTCAAATAGGGTTTTCATCTCAGCAGCGTTATTTTCCCACGTGAACTTCCGTGCCGTGCGCGCTGCGTTCGCGGCAAGACTGGAACGGAAATGGGGATCATCGAGGAGCTTGCGGATCCATTCCGCAAGAGTTCGAACGTCCTCAGGATCTTCGAGAATGAGGCCATCCGAACCGTGGGAAATAATTTCGGCGCCACCGTTATTGCGTGAAGTGATGACAGGCAAACCGCATGCCATGGCCTCTGCGGGAGGTTGCGCGAAAGCGTCCTCAAGTGAGGGTCCGACATAGGCGTCGGCCGCAGCGTAAAAGAACTCGACATCAGGTCGGGACGGCAAAAATCGTACTCGCCCGGCCAGATGAAGGCGCTCGATGGCGGCATGGTACGGGGCCGGATTATCTTGGCCGGCGACCAGGACGATCAGCCGCGAATCCTGCAGTATGCCAGTAGACTCCAATAAACTTGGCAGGCCTTTGTTCTTCCAGCCATTGCCGATCAACAACAGTGCGAAATCGTTTTCGGCAAGACTAAAACTTGCGCGCGCAGCAGACCGAAGGGAGATGCGCCGTTCGGGATTGAAACGAGAGAGATCGAATCCCCCATACACGACGCGGACCCCACCCGTCCGGCCATAGTAGTGGCTCAAGTCGCTTGCAACTTTCCGGGAAACCACCGCGAGCGGACTGTCTGGGCGCGGATACACAAGGCCCTCAAGAAATTGAATCAAACGGTAGTAAATACGCCGATGAACGATCTGCGGCCAGGTCTTCACCGGATTGCGGGACAACCGCACTTCCTCGCAAACACTTTCACGGAGCCGCGCGAACACCACATGAACGGAAATGGCGTCGGCGTCGAGACAATTGATTCCGGGAGAATAGACTACATCAGGCTGCAAACCGCGAAACCGGCGGTCGCGCCAACGCCAGAGATGATTCGCCAGAAACCACCACAAATATCCAAACAAGTGAGGTCCTGGAAGGGCCGGAATGCGATGCCAGGTGATTCTGTCGAGGTCCACATCCTCAACGCGATTGCTGTACACGTGAATTTCGTAGTCCTCAGCCAAGCGCTGGACACATTCGGCAACGCGCCGTTCGGTACCATGACGCTTGTCGATGAAGGGGGAGACAACGGCGATGCGTGGTCTAGGCATGGACAGGCGCGGCCCTACGGGCTGACCTGCATGATTTCGCACCAGCGCTCAAGTACGAACAAGCTCCAGATCCGCGACCAACCGACGGAAGCCTCCGACCGCTCATAGCGGCGCCAGAGATCGTCCACCGCTCCGAACTCCAGGACCTGCAGGCTGCGGAGACGCTCCTGTGAGAACGCTTCCTGCATCGTGCGATGCAGATCCCGTGTGATCCATCTCTTGAAAGGGAACGTGAAGGTCCGCTTCCGGCGCGTTTCCAAGTCTTCCAGGAGATTCTGAGGAAGAAAAAACTTTGCAGCCTCGAGCAGAAGGCGTTTCTGCTGGATGCGAATTTCCGACGGCACGGGAAGCAGAAACTCGACCAGCCGGTGGTCGAGGAAGACAGGGCGGACTTCAATACTGTGCGCCATACTCATGGCATCGAGATCACGCAGCAGGCGCGGCTCCAGGTGCGTGTGAATGTCCATGAAGGCAAGGCGCTCGAGGAGATCCTCATGTTCGACAAGTTTTGACCAGTAGGCAAGATGGCGCTCCGCTTCGGCGTGATGGCCGTTTTGACTCAGCGCGGGCGAGAGCAGGCCTGTGACATCGCGGTCCAGGAAGAGGAACTTGACTGCCATCTGCGAGGCGACAAATGGATCGTCCGCTCCGATCAAATAGGAGAGTTTGCGCCACCGAAACGGCAACGCCGGCTGGTCCAAGATACGGCCGAATAGTGTGGCGGGCAACGGGCGCGCCCAGCGAGCGACCTTCGTGAAGCGTTTGAACCAGGGAAGCGATTCGTAGCCACCAAACAATTCATCGGCGCCCTGCCCGGAGAGAGCGACCTTGAATCCCGCCTCGGCCGCAAGCTTTGAAATCCAGTAAGAATTCAGGCCATCCACGCTGGGCTGATCGAGGGCCCAGATGGCGTGGTCGAGATCGGCGGCCACGCGGCTTGCGTCCAGAGTGACGACTTGATGCGGAATGTCGAGTGCGCGGGCGGTCCGGCGGCTGAGTTCGGTTTCATCGAATTCGGCTTCGCCGAACCCTACGGTCATGGCGGAGAGATTCTGGGCCCCTGCTTTCCGGGCCGCAGCAGCCAGGCAAGCGGAGTCTGTTCCTCCACTCAAAAACATCAGGACTGGAACGTCAGAGACCAAATGGTTCCGCATGGCGTCGAGCAGAACATCAGCGAGGCTAGAGGCAAGCTGTTCGGGTGGAGGCGTGGCGGAGGCGTGCGGGTCTAGCGTCCAATAGGCTTCCGTGCGCCATTCCCCATCGTGCCACACTCCGACGTGACCCGGCTCGAGTGGAGCGACTCCGCGGATTGCGGTCCAAGGCGGAGGAATGTGACCAAGTTGAAGAAATGTCCGCAGGCCCGCCGGATGTAGCTTCCTGGGTACCAGGCCTGAAGCCAGAAGCGTCTTGATCTCTGACGCGAAGACCAACTGGTTTGCGGAACGATACAAATAGAGAGGCTTGATGCCCAGCCGGTCACGCGCCAGAAGCAGCTTCCGCGCGCGGATGTCCCAAATTGCAAAGGCGAACATGCCACGGAGCTTCTCGACGCAACGTTCGCCATATTCCTGGTAGAGGTGCAGGACAACTTCAGTATCGGTTGTGGAGTGAAACTGATGACCGCTCTGCTCCAGTTCCGCACGGAGCTCGGCGGCGTTGTAGCTTTCGCCGTTGTACGTGATCCAGAGATGGCCGTCGGCGCTGGACATCGGCTGGCGGCCGCGTTTGCTGAGGTCGATGATGGCAAGACGTGCGTTGACAAGTAGGCACGGGCCCAGGCATTGCACTCCCTGGCTATCGGGGCCGCGATGCAACATGGCCAGCGCCATGCGCTCGGCCGCCGGGCGCAACGCCTCAGCTGAACCCGGCGTCGCGATCCCGGCAATTCCGCACATGCGATCTATCTTCTCCCAGTCGCAAACTGCCAGCGCGTCATGGCGCGTGCGTGCTTGCCCATTGGGACTGGTTGCGGCATCTGAGCCAGCTTTGGCAAACGGAATAGAACTCCAAGAAGCAACCACATATATGCGTTGTTCACAAAGTTCTGATACGCATTGAGGCCGAAATACACGAGTAGAAATAGAAGCACAAAGGCATACCACCAAATCGCGAAAGCAATCGGGAAATACACGGTCTGTCGAAGCTGCTTGACCACTTTCCATGTGGACCAGAGTAAGGCCGAGATCCAAAAAATCCACAAGAAGGGACCAAGGATACCCAGTTCCACAATCAGTGAGCCCCAGCCGCTCTCGACGCCGACATTCGGGAGGGGTTCGTTCAGGAATCTAGCAACATATTGCATGCCGAGCGAATTCACGCCAGTACCGTAGCCGTAAACCCAGCGCTCGTTCTCAAAGGCCAGTTTCAGGTTTCCGATGGGATAGTCCCAGCCACGGTTCTGCAACTCCGAACCCTCGCTCCCGTAAGACAGTGTTTCTGATAAGAATGCCCAGTTGCCCCCCAATACTGCTGGGAAAACCTCTGCCATCAATAGCAAACTAATCCCGCCGACAAGGAAGGCCCGGCGAAGTGCTTTCACGAGACGATGCCCTTGCCCCCACTTCCAGGGCGCGCCCCACAGAAATGCCGCGGTCATCACAAAGGCACTGCCAATTACAAAAACGAACGGTGTTCGAGTACCCGTGATCATGACGGCAGCCGTAATAACACCGATGCCTAAAAACCCATAGATTCCGCTACGGCGGCGGGTCAGCAATAAGTAGCCTTGCGCCCCCATGGCCAGTATCCAAAGCAGAATCAAATAGAAGGAAAAGCGGCCCGCACTGACAAACACCGAACTCGTCGCGGAAACCGCTTGGTGGGTTACCGGTGACATGCGAGTGACATGAGTCAACCCATATAACTCCGGCGCAATGTCGTTCGGAGTCAGGAAGTCTATGCCCAGCACGGATTGGGCAATCCCCAGCGCGGCGACCACAATTCCTGCCGCCACGGTGATGATAAGGAGACGGTCCAAATCCTTTGGACGCTCCAACATTCCGTACCCGAGAAGCATCAGAGGAGCGTAGTAGAAATAAAGTTTCAACCCCAGCAACCCGTAGAGGACATTGGGCGACCAGGTGTTAAAAACTTGAATGACCACGAAACAGAAAAATATTATCAAAGGGACAAGAAAAGGAATTTTGAAAGTGTCTACCTGGCGCCGGCGTTTGGCAAAATAAAACGAGAGATAGGCGACGCCGATCAGGAGGTCCTTAGCAAAATAGACCATCATGCTGTTGCCGAGGTACTTCCGCGCCAGGTCCTCGAACAAGAGCCAGATCAAGAAGAGGAGTACTCCGGAACGCCAGTCCGCCAGAATGTGCACGACCAGCGCGCCCACGACCAGGCTGAGTCCAAACATGATCAGCGTCTGGTCCGAACCGGCGACGATCCAAGTCGCCGATTCCCAGACCAATCCACAAAGCATCAGTCCCAGGACCACGCCGCGGACCTGCCGATTGCTTGTGATCGATGCTGATCCTATCTGCACGGTATCTGTTTCTCCGGCACAAAAACTCCCACGCGATTATGTCTTACGAATCCGGGTGAGGCAATGCAGAATCGCCTCGATTTTCCAGAAAGAACAATCATCGATTGGGTTCCCTTGTGCTATTCGGGGCCCGCAGTGCTAGCTCTCATTCTAACCACTTCGGCAGCGCAAAAACTGCGTCCGGCCATATTGGGTGATGCATAATCCTTTCCCTTTGGGCAAGACAACGGACCCATATGTCCAAAGAAAACGTCTTCGATATAGGAGCAAAGTTCCGTTTTGCGCGGAGGATGGTTCATCACCGCATGAAAGGGCAACCTCGCGTATGCCCGTATTGCGGGCCGTCTTCCGCCCTAAAACTGGTTCGTCGCAAGAAGCTCATCATGGATATTCTCCAGTGCGAGATTTGCCACCTGATCTTCCGCTGGCCGACAGATACGCCACAGGAGCACGATGCGTACTACCAGGATGAGTTTGCCGAAGATACCCCCCAGGTTGTTCCACCGAAACAGGACGAGTTGCGAGCTCTCATGCAGAACAACTTCCTTAGATCATCCCTCGATATTAACCACAAGATTCTTGTGCTGAAAGCTTAGCGCCCTGTGGGCCGGGTCCTCGACTTCGGGTGTTCCTGGGCATACGGCACTTACCAGATCCAACAACACGGTTACGACGTCATAGGGCTCGAGATTTCGAAGCCCCGGGCCGAATACGGCAGACGGCTGCTGGGACAAAAGGTGATTGACACCCTCGATGAGGTGAATTTGCTTCCGAATGGAAGCTTCGACATCATTTTTTAGAATCATGTCTTGGAACATATCCTCCCCATCGGTGAGGCGTTCCGAATGCTGACTCCCCTGCTCGCCAAGGACGGAATCGTCTTCCATGTGCTTCCGAACTTCACAGGAAAAAAGGCACGAACTGGATTGTGGCTAAACTGGATCGGTGAGGACCATCCCATTGCCCCAACCATGGAGTTTTTTGAATACGCTGTTCCTCGTTCCGGTCTGCAACGGCTCCAGTTCGGATCGAGCCCATTCGACGAGAACCTGGTCGCGGCGCTCACCGGGCGGCTCGGGACGCCCCCAACGGATGGCGACGAATTACTCGTCCTGGCAAGCAAAACATCCTCCTGAGCCGACCAAGATGTCTCCCCAGTGCCGGTCCCAGCGAAAAACTTCATTGTGCCACTTCCTTCGCCCTTGGGGCTTGCGGCTGCAGGAGACGGCGCCGGACCACAGACGCACGCCCACCGATTCAGCCACACTTGTACCGATGAGATAACAACTGAACACAAAAAAATACGATGACTGCCTAGTGGCCGAAGCCTGTAACGGCATAGAGCACGCGGTACGCTAGAGACTTGTTCGCAAAAAACGGAAAGTCGACGAAGAACAAGCCCCGCACGTGGCCCACCATGACCGCAAGGGCGGCAACTCCGCGAATCAGGTCCAAATGGACCGAAGTGCGTTCGGCGAGCTGGAGGTTCTTAGCCAATTTGAACCGTTACGGTTTCCTCCCCCGCGCGTTGATGCCATTGAACCCTGTTCCGACATAGACATCGACGAAACCTGCGTCCGCGAACCATTGACGCACGATCTCGATGGTCTGAGGATGGTCGTGCACCGGGGAAAACATGTCCAGCGCGCTCAGGATCTTCACCTGTTTGAGTTCATCGTCGGTGAAATCGAGTTTTGGCTTGTGCGAGACCGGCCCGATCGGAATGAGGTCGCCGACGGGCTTGCCAATCAGCGGCACCTTATACAGCGCTTTTTTCAGCTCGAAGGCCGGAGGAATCGTCCACGAAAGCAGCTTGTGAACGCGCTGAGCCCCCATCCAAGTCAGCCAGGGGCGGACCCAATACTTGAGCGGAGGAAACAGGCCGGTGTGGCGCTGGTAGACATCAATGACGATTTCACCGCCTGGACGAAGATAAGGCACCAGGCTCATGAACGCCCCGCGCACATCGGGGCAATGCTGCAGGACTCCCATGCAAAACACCTTGTCGAAAGATTCCCGGCGCAGAGGAATCTGATAGATGCTTGCCTGAAAGATGTTCACGCGGGGAGAGTCACCGTTGTTCTTGAAATTTGCTTCCACGGCGTTGCTCAAGTCAAAGGAGAAAACTTCGGCGCCGGTTTCGAGCGCAATCTGCGTGAAGCGGCCCATGCCGCAACCGGCTTCGAGAATCCGCTGACCTTCCATATGCGCCGGCCATTGTGTGGTGGCGAAGAAGCGCTCGCGGCTCAGATCGTTTCCCATGTGCCGGTCAAGCTGCAACCGGTCGAAATAATTCCACTGGTAACCGAACGTCTGCGCGTATTCTTCGCTGGGAACAAACCTCGGCATCGATCGAACAATGGGGAACGTTCGGGCACAGGAAGTGCAGATTAGCTGCCCTTCCACAATCGTGCCGTTGTTCTGCTCGGACGAAGACACTTCCACGCGCAGCGGCGAGCCGCACTCCGTACACACAAACCACTCAGTAAATTTGGGATCCATCTCCTTACGTTCACTCCCTGTGTTTATTTCGTTCGGGCAACCGCAGCGGGCTCCGTGACCACACTGGCGCTTGATCCTTCAGCGGGTCTCCCCAAGGCGTCCGCATACCGGGCTGCGATCGCCTGCCAGGAAAAATATTGCACCTGCACCCGACGGCTACGCTCAGCCAGGGATATTCGCAGCGCGTCGTTGGCAAGCACGCTCTCGAGCGCTGTGGAAAGTGCTTCTCGGTCTCCCAAGGGGGCGGGAACAAAACCCGCCTCGGTGATGGGCCACCCCGTTTCCGGCCCTGCATATCCCACCACCGGCAAACCACATGCGATGCCAGCAATCGCGCTGCCCCGGCGGCTAGAGATCTGGCCGCGGACAAACAGCAGAACATCGGCACGCGCCAGAGCCCGGCTGACATCTTCCGGGGAAAGTAACCCGAGCGTTTCCACCTCAATATTCGTGCTTGCGAATTCTGTCCTCAGCGCCGAATCGGCTTCCCGTGACCCGCGACCGAACACGATCAGGTGCAAGCGTCCCGTGGTCCGGCAGGCCCGCTTCAGCGCGTGGCCGATGTCGCTGACCTCCTCGATCATGCGCCTGCCACCAGTTACGCAAAACACTGCCACGGTCCGTGCTTCAGACGGATCTGTGCGGGGGTCATGTGGCGTCTCCGGGCAATTTGCTCCCACTGGGATGCAGACGGCTTTATCGTGCGCTGCTGGCAGCCACGAGACTTTCTCCAAAGGCACAGTGAAGATGGCGCGTTCTGCCTGTCTGTAAAGGCTCTTGAGGACACGCATATGGCAATATTCGCGCACGTGATCGATTACGCGTGTACCGACGAACGGCCCGAAATCGTGAAAAACGACACCACAGCGCACGCCGCTCTTTTGCAAAACAGCAAGAATCCGAGGTGCCTGCAGTGGGAAACCGCGTCGCGACCAGGCCAGGGTCGTGTATTGCAACAGGACCCAGCAACCGCGCCACGCCGACGCCCTTTGCCGCAAATCCGCGAGCGAGGCTCGCCAACCCTGCTCCGACCAGTCCACACGGGCCGTTTCCATCGCGTACCCGCGCTGCTCGAGCGCTTGGCCGAGCCACTCGCAATAGTCGGCGACGCCGTCGGTGGGCTCGTCGCGCCGGCCTACGAGCGCCACGATTCGCTCCGCGCTCATGTTCCTTCCGATGGGTGCATGTTATTTCTCCACCACGTAGCTGCCGATGACCAGAGCGTCCATTCCCGAGCCGAAGAATATGCGCACGGCATCGGTCGGGGTATTCACAATCGCTTCCCTGCAGCGGTTTCCATCGAGGTAACTCAAACCGAGAATAATCAAAATGCTCCCCACGAAACGCGCCTTCGCTCAGAACAACACAAACACGCAGGTCTGGCGATAGGACGGGCCGGGCTGTCGCTGCCTAACACAAGATACTTTAACCTTTTCGGAAGAACACAAGAGGAAGGGTGAGCGAAAGATTAACTCCTCCTCCCCGCTGCGAACGATGTTTGTCGATCGCCAAACATGAAACCATGCATTGAGACTCCGTCTACGGGCTTGGCAGCATGAATACGAAATAGCTCGTGCCGGACACCTGCCTCCAACCGTCTGCGACAAACATGGGAGGGACATTTTTTGCAACGACGGCCTTCGCACCCGATTTCGCGAAGAGGTTCAGAACTTGCGCCTTAAGCTCCGGGCGGGCTTCCCAAAAGCTCTCCACGCCGTCGTGATAGACTTCCGCCACGATGGAAACCCTCGCTAGGCGCGCCCAATAATGATCCGCGAGGGCGAATCCGACGAAGGCGACTTTGTCCCCTGGCACGATTCCTTCGCGAATTAGTTCATGCGCGACTTCCAGATCCGCAGGAGCGCGAAAAGATGCCAGCCGGACGACGCTGTGTCCCACCGACCACGCAATTTGAACATCGAGGAGAAGGACAATCGCGAGTGTGACACACCGGACGATTGCGCTTCCCGATTCGGTTCGGGGAATGCGAATCGCCGAAAATATTCCTGCCCATAGCAGCAAAAGAAAACCTCCGAGATACCTGCCTTCCACGAGTACGAGCGCATACATCGCCAATCCAGCTAGCGAGGGGATCCACAAAAATGCAACGATCCAGAAACGTTTTAAAAAATCACGGAATCGATTTCCCCACAGTAGAAGCACCACAAATCCCGCAACGAGACATCCAAGTTGAGTGGAGAGTTCAAAATAGCGGTCGAGCGAATACCTAAGAGTATTTAGCTGTCCGATCAATTCGAAATGTGGACGCACGCCATCGTACCAATAGGATGGGTCGCTCCAGGGCGGATACGTGCCCATGACCGGGGACGCATATTCATAAACGGGCGGCGTTTCGAGAATCTTTCGAGTCGGGTGCTTAGGTTTGCCGCTGCCCGGCGGCATTCCTTGCCAATGGATAAGAAAAGTTACGCCGTTCACGTACTCGGCATAGCCGATTCTGCCGGAGTCGCCAAAGGTAAAGCGCCCCTTACCCCTCGAAATCAGAAGCACAAACGGTGCAGATATTAGGGAAAAGAGCATCAGCGCCAATAGAACACGAGGGATGGCCCGCCGTATATTTCCGAAGGTAAAGAACGTACTTGCCATGAACATAAAGGCCAATGGAAACATCACGGCTTTCGCGAGATAACCGAGCGCCAAGACGATCCCGAGCGCGGCGAAGCGCAGCCAACCGTCTGCTCCAGCAGCCATACGTACGATGATTCCAGCAGCAAAAAGAATCGATGCGAAAACCAGGGCGTCGGGGGTTACAAGACTTGGCGGCGTCAAGTACAACGACATCCAAAAAAACAAAGTGTAACCGGTTGCCCGCAGGGCCCAGATCGGCAGGGGTACTCCCTCTCGATCACCGCCTGTGGCCACCTGCGTATATTCCAGCACTCCATGGAGAAAATATTCGAAGCAATACAGCACAAAAACCAGGGTAAGGCAGTTGAAATATTTGACTACCGCCAGTTCCTGGAAAGCAGAGGGACGAAAAATAGAGAGCCAGAATGACAGGAGCACAGGATATGCGGGGCTCCAATAGGCATTCACGGCCGCAGTCCATCGACCCTTCATAAATGCGGAGGCGATATCGAGGTAAGAGATCCCGTCCGGATTGATCGAATGCCGGTAGGATAGGGCCTCCGCGAGCCAACACAAGATCATGATCGCCCAAAGGGAAAAACGAAAGACGGGCCAACTATCTTCCGCGAGCCTACCCGAGATGTTCTCTCTCATGTCTTTCGAACTTGCTGCGACGTCGTGCATCTGTGAATGATTGAACCCAATTGTGATCACGAACTAAGCGTCCTTGACTTAATGCCGCTGCACCAGGTCATCGCGGTGCCCTCTCCGCTCACTTCGCACACAACACCGCCCCCTGACTGCACTGTGCTGCGCACGGTTGCGGCATCCAGCGGAACTCCCCGCCAGCTCTTGCCCGCGATTTCGGGCGAAAGTCCAAGAAGGGACGCGACGCCACGGCTCGCGCCGCGGAGGCCGAGCGACCACGGGAGATCGACCATTCTCCACGCTACCCGGCCCTTCCAATTCATCGTGGGCGTACGGAGCGAATTGAATTGAAATAAAAAGATTCCATCGGGCTTCAACGCCCGAAGAATTTCCCGAATATATCGCAATGTGAATTCTGGGGCGGGCATGTGTTGGAGAACGATATAGCTGAAGGCAAAATCCATCATACCGTCGCCAAGGCTGGAAAGGTCGGTTCCGTTACCCAAAACCCATTCGATATTGGAAGCTCCGGGGAGCAGCGCCTTCGCATGCGTCAACATCTCTGCGGAAATATCGCACGCGTAGACACGTGAGCATCTCTGTGCAAAGCTCCGCGTCATTCGGCCAGCTCCGCAGCCCAGTTCAAGCATCACCTTGCCCTGCAAGTCCCACCGCAATCTCTGCAGGACCGGGGCCACGAGTTGCTGGTAATCCTCTTCCCCTGATTCAAAGAAAGATTCTTCGTTCCAATCCTTGCGCCAGGAAGCGATGTAATGAAATGCATCCTTGCGGGCTCTCTCGTCCCAGTCCTGCCGCATGGATTCCGTCAGATTCATTTTCGATTTTCCTTCCCACTTCCCAGAGAGCAAGCAAGCTTCACAGCTCCGACCGCCGCTCGATCATCTCCGAAACGAGAACGAGGCTCGATATCCACCGCAACTCTCCCCGCGGCACCCGGTCGGTCAGCAGGATGCTTGAGCAACAAGGCGCCGAGGAAACGAATCTGCTCCCTCCAACCACTTCCACAGGTATCATCGCTCGGCAAGCCAGTTCAATACGTATGCTTCCGCATTAGCGTTGTGGATTTCACAAATCATAATAGGTTTCACTTCGCGCGCCACACGGTCAGCTCCGTTCAGTACCTCTGACTCTGCTCCTTCAACATCGATTTTGATCACGGCAGGCGGTAGATGCTCAAGTGCAAAAGCGTCTACGGTTATCGCACCGACGCGAATGACATCGGCGGTGTGTTACTTCTCCGCCGAATGATCCCTGTATGGCGTCAAGATCAGTTCTCCCGAGCCCTCCAAAAAGACGCGAGCTTACCCGCAGACAAATCATGGTCTCGAAATGGCGCTTCGCAATCCGAGCCGATGACGAATCGGTCGAGTGGCTTTCAGGCAGGCCCACCACGCATAGCGCAGATAAGTCATCGCTCCCGTCTTGACCGGTCCGAACAATGCCATGTGATTTACGTGCAGGCGCCCTTCGGAAAGCGTTTTGGTCGCAGCCTTCACGTGGTAGTAGTGCCACGCCGTGGTACAACCCAGACTCCAGTTATAATCCACCTCTGCTTTACTTTGCTGAGCCGCGGGTCCTGCTCCCAGGTAAGCGTAGTCATGATTTTGGTGTACCGCGATGACCATTTGGCTCGCATCAATCAGATGCACCTTACTCTCACGCGCGTGCCACATTAGCCAAGGATCCCAACCGTTGCGGCCTATCAAAAATGGCGGCATCTTTCCATAATATAGATCACGGGAAAAGCAAAAATAGTCCACCCAACTCGGACCATTCCGTTTGCCTTTCAGCAAAGCAAGGGATCGCAATCGCTGGGCCCAATCAGGCTGGCCGAAGTTCCATGGTTCGGTGACGTCCGTATCCCAACGCCGACCGACCATCAGGAATTGACTGTGGACCTTTGTCACGATCTCGAGTGCTTTCAGAAAATCAGGCGTCAACATGATATCGCAGTTGGCATAACAGAGAAATTTGTGACGAGACATGTCACGAGCCCGTTCGAAGAGATAGTTCAGGTATTTAGTGCCACGCTCGTTCCGGCGGACTTGGGGCTCGTGCCGGATGCCGAGGTCCCGACACGCCTCCGCAGCGCCTTGCTCGTCTCCGAAGAGGATTACTTCAGCGTCCGGGTGGAGAAGTGTCCAGCTCTTGAGGGCGTTCCGCTGAATGATGTTGCTATGGCCAACAAAGGGCTTTGGAGTTGAAAAGATCGTTAGCATTAGCTTTTCATGCCCTCTTCGCGAGTTTGCTTCCGTTACTCCTTACCATTTCTTCCAGGACGCGCAGGAGACCGCAACTAAGGGTCCCCACGGCGCATGATAAACTATGATCGAACCTGAGAGTGAAATCCTGGACGACCTAAGGCACCGCTCGAAGCATCCGCGATCCGTTCATCAGGTATTGCGATATAGTTACCGTCAAATTCAGCTTGATCGGACGCAATAGGATTCAACCCTTGGACATCAGAGAGCGAAAACCACTGAAAGCCACGTTGCCTCAGGAAATCGACAATTGCCTTGGCCGGATAACCCCAGGGTGCCGTGCGAATGTCCTGGACTTCGCACATCAATACCGGTCGAGGACGGCGCTCTAATAAGCGCGTCGCACCGTTAAGGACTTCCATTTCGGCACCCTCAACATCCATCTTTATGAAGTCAACATGTTCAATCCCTTCCCGCTCTATGCATTCATCAAGACTCTCCACTCTGACTGGCATGCTCGTGGTAGGCTGCATTGCATTGGGAGGTCGTAAGCTATTACAACCTGACTGGGTGCCATTGATTACGAACAAGTCTGCGTTTCCTGCTGCACGACCAAGCGCACAATCCCAAATCTTCACATTCGAACACCGGTTAAACCTCAGGTGCCTAAGGAGCTTTTTTCTCTCGCGCGGGGATGGTTCAAAAGCGAGCACGCGCCCGACGGGCCCAACCTTCTTAGAAGCGAGTAGGGTGTAGAAGCCATGATGCGCACCGACGTCTATCACGACCATTCCAGGCCGCAGAAAATTCTCTACAAACTCGCGCTCTGCGTTTTCGAAGCCTCCGAGAATTATGGCAACCCCACAAAAATCGTGCTCTGCGAGCCACCACGCTCCGCACGCTCCGAAAGGTAACTTCACAGGCAGTGGAATCGACGGGAACCACTTCAACCAGCGATATCTGATTGACTTCACCTTTTCGGACCAGGGCTTGGAGAGGAATCTTCCCATGCCGTGTAGCTGTCCGCTACTCCCGTCAGGCCTATTCAGACTGCTGTTGTGCGTAACCATTGTGGGGTCCGTTTTCATCGGAAGCCTATACGCTCATTCGCTGCCGTGAGATCTTTGGTTCCTCATGACTTCGAACTGACACGGCACATTCAAAACGCCGCTCCACTCGTCCTGAGGGTGCTGGTGGACCTCGGTGTCGATGATCATATCCGGTGTGCAATCCCAGAGATCTACAATCTTTCCGTTTTCCCATAAGCTCACTAGCCACGAATAAGGGCCCGGCTTGAGCGGTAATGTTGGAAACGTGTAGCTGAACTCATACGTGCCCGGCTCGAGCTGCACGCCGTCCGTTGCCCAGCCCCACATCAATTGCCTCTCGCCATTGTAAAGTGCGATGCCGTGGTGGCCATTCTGGATAAGGGCGAGAACCTCCACTTGAAAACGAATTGTTACGGCGCCCATGGTAGTGAGGAAATTCGAACGACTCGATTCCGGGCCGTCAATCTGCCAACGGACAAATCTCGCTTTGGTTTGGATTCTAGTTGATCGCTGATTCTCTATCCGCTGTCCGGAGGTGAGTGCAGCTTCATACTCTCCCAGGATCGCGCCTGTCGGACCGCTCTTGTAAATCTCGCCGCCTTCGAGCCAGAGAACGCGTTTGCAGAGACGCCGGATCTGATTCAATTGGTGGCTCACGAAGAGAATCGTGCGGCCACTCCCGGATACCTCTTCCATTTTTCCGAGGCATTTTTTTTGGAATTCGAGGTCACCGACAGCGAGCACTTCGTCCACCAGCAAAATGTCGGGTTCAAGGTGAGCTGCGACAGCAAAGGCGAGACGCATCTGCATGCCTGTGCTGTAATGTTTCAGAGGGGTATCGATGAAGCGCTCCACTCCGGAAAAGGCAACGATGGTGTCAAATTTTCTGTCAATCTCTCGCCTGCTCATGCCCAGGATTGCACCACTCAGGTACATGTTCTCTCGGCCGGTCAATTCAGGATGGAAACCAGTTCCTACCTCGAGCAAGGTCCTCACACTGCCGTAAACTTCGGCGGTGCCCATTGTCGGACGCGTGATACGGGAAAGAATCTTGAGAAGCGTCGTTTTTCCTGAGCCGTTGCGACCAATGATGCCAATCACTTCGCCGTGTTCCACTTGAAGAGAGACATCTCGAAGGGCCCACATGAGTTCCGATCGGGATGGCCGAAACAATTTCAGCGGCGACCGGACTGCCCTCATCAGAACATCCCGCAAGGCGAGATACCGCTCTCGCTCGCCAACGCGATATTGCTTGCCCAAGCCTTCGGCGCGAATGACAATGGAACTCATCGTTCAGACGACATCAGCGATCGTTGTCTCCATTCTTTGGAAATACACGAGTCCAGCGCAAAAAATCACGGCGACGATCCCAATGGATACGAGCAACAAGCCGCTGGGCGGCTTACCGTGGCCGGTCAACGCCCAGCGAAATCCTTCAATCACTCCAGTCATGGGATTCAAACCGAAGAGCCACCGCCAGCGCTCCGGAACAAGACTGCTTGGATAGGCTACAGGCGAAGCAAACATCCAAAGCTGAACCAGAAAAGGCATGACATAACGAACGTCGCGATAAATCGCGTTCAGTGCAGAAAGCCACAGGCCCACACTGAAGGCCGTAGCCACGGCCAATATCACAAAAAACGGTAGCAGCAGAACGGTCCACCCAAAATCAATGCGGTAATAGAACATCAGGACGATGAACATAAGGAAGGAAATTCCAAGATCCAACAGACCCGAGAGGACCGCAGAAAGGGGCAGAATCACGCGCGGGAAAAAGACTTTTGTTACCACCCGCTGGTTCTCTACGATGGTATTGGTGGCGTTTTGCAGGGCGCCAGAAAAATAGGTCCAGGGCAGCAGGGCGGTGTAATAAAAAATAGGATAAGGAAGGCCTTCCGAGGGCATGCGTGCAAGTCTTCCGAAGAAGAGACTGAAGATCACCATGGTCATGAAGGGCTGAATAATCGCCCACGCGACCCCGATGGCGGTCTGCTTGTAGCGAATTTTGATGTCCCGCCAAACAAGAAAATAAAGCAAGCCTTTATAATTCCAGACTTCGCTGAGATTCAGGTCCAGCAGCCCCCCGCGAGGCGTGATTCTGTAGAATTGTTTCGATGAAAGGGCAGGAACTGCCGACGGCACAGGGGATGAAGCGCTGTCCTCGACGGCGACCTCAGGGATGTCTTTATACGCTCGCATCACGGAGCCACCTTGGCCGCTTTCTTCCCTCGGCACCATGCCATTGCGGTCTGGTCACCTGTAATCTGCACGGCGGAGCCGCCGACCGCTCGGAGCGTCTCGACCACCTTGCCAGCCCGCAGCGATGCTCCGCGCCAACTCTTCCCTGCTGTGTCAGGATCAAAACCCAGTAAGCGCGCTGCGGCCTGACTCGCACATCTCAGATCGAGGGCCCAAAGAGCATCCACCGCACCCCATGCCAATCTTCCCTTCCAGTTCATCGTTGGCCGCTTTGTGCCGTTGTATTGAAACAAGAAAATACCGCCCGGCTTCAACACCCGAACCATTTTTCGATTTCCCTTCCCACTTGCCAGAGAGCAAGGCAAGCTTCGCAATTCCGGTCACCGCTCGATCATCTACCAAACGGGAACGGGGGTTCCCTGTCCACCTACTAACCAAGAGAATCGACAACTCTTTCAATCAAACCAATAGCACAAGACTTGCGCGCAAATAGGGACTTGCGAAACACAAGTGCGCAAAGGATAAGCACTACCGAGACTGCAACCACTTGAATTGGAAACCAGCACCGTTCCAATTGGACCTGAAAAACCAAGGACTTTTTTGACGCCCTGCTGCCCCGAGTACGGGCGAATTCGGATCCCGCGCTTTGCACCAGGACGCAATTAATGAAACATATTCTTTCGGGCGCGCTCGCCACAGTCCCGGCACAAGGATCGAGTCCAGGTGGAATTCAACGGATTGCACTCTCTTGCGCTCGCTGGATGGTTCGTTCAAAAAGTTTCTCGAGGCGGTAGGCCGCCTGCTCCCATGTGCGTCCCATCATACGTGCCCGCGCGGCACGGCCAATTCGTTCTCGTAGTTCTGCCGATTCGCACAGGTGAAGAATCTCTCCTGCGAGAGCGGCGGAGTCCGCCGGTGGAAGAAGCAGGCCGTTCTTCCCATCTTCAATGACGTCCACCATCCCACAGGTCTCCGCCGTGATCACGGGCATGCCGCTGGCCATTGCCTCCAGGATCACGCAAGGCTGCCCTTCTAAGAGCGAAGGGAAAACCAGAATATCGTGCTCGGCATAGAGTTCCGGCATCTTTTCCCATGGGACTTTTTCAAGAATGTCGAGCCGGGCGGCCACTGCTTCCCCGAAGAATCTACGGATCTCCTCGGGAGGCATGCCAGGACCCGCAAAGGTAAAACGCAGCTCAGGCCGCTGGGCAAAAACGCGCGGCAGCGCCTCGCGCAAGTAAAAGATGCCGCGCTGGTCGAGCCACGTGCCAGCGTAAAGCATCCGCAGCGGACGTGCGTGATGATATTCCCGTTGGATAAAAAATCTCTCAGCAACTCCGTTTGGAATAAAAGCGACGCGGTCGTCGTCAAAATCGTATTTCAACCGGAGCATAGCCCAAACGTCGCGGCAGTAACAATTCACCGCATCCGCCGTTCGAACTGACAGATCAAACAGCGGCATACCATAAAGGCGATGCCAGGCGCGGTTCTGCCAGGCGAAATGCCAGGCGCGGCCCTTGCGAGCTTCCCGTTTCATCGCGTAAATAAGATTCTCCTGCAGCCCCGGCTGCGTCGCCACGTATGGTGGGCCCGGCACCGCCAGAAAACGCCGCCGAAAGCCATAGAGAAATCCAGACGGAGCTTGAAGATTCACGACCGAATATGCGTTTCGGTGCGCCAAGATATGACTCGCAAGGCGTGAAGCGAAGTGCAGCGCGACGAAACGCCCCGTGCGGTTCTGTTTCTCCAGAAGGTCTTCCTGAAAGAGACATGTGACTTGATGGCCGCGTTTCTCAAGGCCCTCCGCGTAATTCGTTACGATACCCGCGGCGCCGCCCTCGCGCCCTTTTGGGGCGTGAACGGCCATGAGAATCCTCATCCTGGTTCCAGTCATGCCTTTTTTTTTGCCAAAGAATCCGCCATCTCAGCACCCATCCATTCAACAGGCGTACCGATGCCCAGCAATTGTTCCATAAACTGCCAAGACAAACTTGCAACAGCCCACGTCAAAAACCCCGCAAATGTTGCAACTGGGATTCCCTTTACATCATTTCATCCCAGGAATTCTATAACTAAGAATGTAATCAACAAGTTGATTTATGGCAAAGTGAATCGTGTATCTGCAATAGGACAAAGGAGAGGATCAGGCCGACGCCCCGCCCGCCGAGCTGCACCATGGTGTTCTGAAAGACCCGGGTGCCGACGCTCGCGTCGTGTTGAATGACGCCGATGCGTTCGCGAAATGGCTTAGGCGTCGTGAGAAAGGTAGTCATCGTTGTCCCAGGTTACGTTCCCACTTTCTGGCTGTGGCTGTGCTCGCGCTCGGCAGCTACCATTTCGTCAAGGATGGAGTCGAGGCTGCGCGTCAGGCTCCAACCGGGATAATGGCTCTTCAGTTTCGCCAGATTCGAGATGTAACAGATGTGATCGCCCTTTCGCGCCTGTTCCGAGTAGGTCCAGTTGATCTTCCGTCCGGTCAGCGCTTCAATCCGCGCGATCGCTTCCAGCATCGAGATGCTGTTGGCGCGGCCTCCGCCGAGGTTGTAGACCTCTCCAGGCCTCGGATTGCGCGCAAACTCCTCGAACGCGCGTACCACATCAAAACTATGGATGTTGTCGCGGACCTGTTTGCCTTTGTAGCCGTACACGGTATAGGGACGGCTGGACAGGGCGACCTTCAGCAAGTAGGAAAGAAAGCCATGCAACTCGACGCCTGAGTGCGACGGCCCGGTCAGGCATCCGCCGCGGAAGATGCCCACGCCCATGCCGAAGTACCGGCCATACTCCTGCGCATAAATATCGCCCGCAACTTTGGAAGCTCCAAACAGGGAATGCAGCGTGCGATCAATGCGGCAGTTTTCGTCGATCCCTTCGAAATCGGCAGGGTCCGCGTAGTCGTAGCGCGTCTCGGTCTCGCACAGCGGCTTCTCGTTGGGCGCGTCGCCGTACACTTTATTGGTGCTCATGAAGACGAACACGGCATCGCGGCAGTGCTGGCGCGCGGCTTCGAGAAGATTCACCGTGCCGAGCGCATTGACTTCGAAATCGAGCAGGGCGATGTCGGCTGCCTTGTCATGCGAGGGCTGCGCGGCGCAGTGGATAATCAGGTCGAAGCGGTGCTCGCGAAACAGCGCCGTCACGCCTTCGCGGTCGCGGATGTCGAGCGCGGTCGGCGTGAACCGTTGCGTGGCTCGCTTGAGCCGCTCCAGATTCCAGAGCGTGTCTCCCAGTGGGCCGAAGAAAACGCGGCGCATGTTGTTGTCCGCGCCGACGACACGGTGGCCCTGCCGGTCGAAATACTCGACGGCTTCGGAGCCAATCAGGCCGCTGCTCCCGGTCACGAGGATGGTCCAGGGCTTCAATGTGCCGCCCCTCCGGGGGATGCGCCGATGCAGCCTGCATCCACGATTACTCCGGGAACTCTCTCACACAAACGGGCAAGCATGTTCGCAAAGCCGATCTTCGTGGTGACGTAACTGTTCACTGAGAATTTGGCGATTCCCACTCTCACAAAGTTCATCCGCGCTCCTCGCCGGGCAACGAGCCCATCTCCTTTTCGAGCCTCAAAAGACGCCGCAACGTGGCTTTTTTTCCCGGCCAGGGCTTCGTGATGAAGTGCGGGATCCGCCGTGCCTGGTACATGAATTTGCCCCACTTCGTTTCCCAAAGATCGCGAGCCGGGCCGGGCTCTTCCACGTGCATGAGAAGAGACGAATGAAATTCCGCGCTCGTGGCGACGAGGATGGTGCGTGACCTCTTCTTTTCCGGCGTGCTGCGGAAATCTTCATGGTCCGGAAAGCGTGTGAAGCGGTAGACATAGAGGAACCCAGCCCGGTAGAGCACCTTGACCAGGCAGGACTCCGAAGCAAAGAAGGCAGATCCACTAAGCCCCAACTCCTCGGTCGTGTTCTCGCCGGCCAACAACAGAAGCGGCAATTCATCCTCGGTACACATGCTCTCGACAACGAGCATCTTGCCGGTAAGCTGCCCGAGATTCCGGATCGTGCGGAACGGGTTCTCCAGGTGATAGAGCAGTCCCACACAAAGAACCAAATCCGCGCTGCCCATCCCAGACAGCACCGGATCCTCGGCATCGGCCACGTGTACATCGAGGCCGGGAACGCGACGCCGGGCTTCCTCGACATTCTCCGCGCGGCCATCGATGGCCCGCGTCTCGAATCCCAATTCCTTCAGCAGGAGGGAAAAATTTCCGATCCCACAGCCGATATCCCAGGCCGTTCGCAGGTTCAACTGCGCTTTCCATGCTCCGAGCGCCTCCCGGAACAGCGCGAGGCGTGCCTGATCCAAGGCGCGATAATGAGGAGAATCAAAGGCCCATTCGCGCTGCACTTGGAATGTCCCTCCTGACGTTGCAAGGCTGGCCGAAGAGGCCCCCACCTTCATCTGCCATCCCGATTGCCGCCACGTGGGTCTGACTGACAGCCATTGATTTATTCATTTCCTCGGTATCCCGAGCGTTTTCTGCTGCTCGATGTCTTCCTGTTCAATGTGCTGCATCATCTCCTTGCGGTGCAAGAAGTAGGTTTCCAGGCTATGCGTCAACCGCACGGGCACCACGACAAGCTGGTTGTGCACCATCTCCCGCCACGAAATCTCGCCGCGCGCGGGAACCAGGTGCGTGCCCCATTGAAAAATAAATCCGACGTTCCATACCACGAACAGAGCGATTGCCGTTCCCGCAAGGGTCATCGCCCTTGAGGCTTTCCCGACCCAACTGGAGAAAGCGCTGAACAATGCGGCAAGGCTCAGAATGAAGATCGGCGTCAGCGACAAAAAGTAGCGATTGCCGTAGCTGGAAAAGCCGTCCCAAAACGGACAGCTGGCGATGAAATAGTAGTAGACCAGGAACGTCAAAATCGATCCGGCCCCCAGCAGCGCATTCCGCTTGGCGAGGAAAAACAGCCCGATCACCGCCAAAAACAGAATCGGCGTCCAACTCCACAATCCGTGGTCCGAGGAAAACAAGACGCTCAGCAATGCAGGAGAAGTCCAGTTCCACGTGCGGAGTCCCGGGTAACCCGTTTCGAACGGGTTGCCATAGATAATCTGACGAGTGATGAAGGTAGGCAACAACGATACCAGAAACATCGCTCCAAACAAGGCAGAACAAGACGCCAGTTTGCCGAGTGGCATGATCGCCTGGTTGGGGCCGCGCTGCCTTGTCCGAACAAGATGAATTATTTCGAGCCCAGGGAAAATCAGCAGGAAAACATTCGGATAATAGACATTCCCCATCAGGCCCGCCAATAGCCCTAAAACCGCCCATTGCCGGGGAGGCCGCTGCAGCTTTGTGCGATCCCAATACCAAAGAAACAGAGCAACCGAAAATGCAGAAGATGCGTGCGACCAGGAGGGGTTGAAATACATGTATACCGGCAGAGAGCCGGCCAGCCAGATTCCGATCGTTGCCAGGAATGCCCACTGCTGTTCGAAGTATTTCCGCGCCATTCGAAACGCCAGGAACAACGCGAGAAAGCCGTAAGAAGCCGTCGTGAGAGCCATTGCAAGCACATAGGGGCGCGAGTATCCGTCAGCAGCAATCTTTGCACCAAAGCGATCGAGGAAGACAACACCCAGATGAACCGTCACACCGGCGGGCGCCCACAAGATCGCGGGACCAACACTGAAGTGATTGTCGACGTGCCCCGTTTTTGTGTACAGCTCGGGGAGCAGGTGTCCCTGCGCATCGACCCGCCCCATAACGAAAGACTGGTTTCCTGCGAGGTAGTCGTTTTCGAAATTCAGGTCGTGATCAATCAGCGCGGAGCGCAAATAGGCATAGTAACCAACTCCATCCCCGCGGACCCAGGGATTCACCAACGGAAGGGTCAGAAGGAAAAAAAGGAACAGCAACTTCGCGTGCCACACGGAGGCCGCGCTGACCGAAAGCGCTTCGTTCGGGAGAGGGACACCCCCAACAATGCGATCGCCTTCGAGCGCTCCTTCGATCCGCGCGCCGCTCATTTTTCCGCCCATAAAAAAATTCGGCGCCGCACATTCGAGTGAGCCATAGTTCCTAGCCCCCCCGCTCATACGAAGCGCAACTGCTGCGCACGAAGAGCTTCAATGCATGCGAGTTTCTTCCGATCGCGGTGCCAACAACAGTTCCATGTCGATAAGGCTCGCCGCTGGAGGCAACACAGTACGGTAGACCTGAATCTGTGACTGGACTATGCGCCAAAGTGTATTCCAGGCCAACGAAAGAAGAAATATTGTGTTCCTCAATCAAAAGGCCCGGATGACCGACTTGTTCCTCCATCATTATAGGAAAGTCATCGGTGGAACCAGGCCTAAACACTCAAACTCTGCTGCTTGCAGCTTCCCGGGGCGCACCTACAAGGTCCTTCTTTCTTCCGTGGTAAGCGACAACGCGATCTATGATTTCCGGCAACGTCGTCTTGGGACGGAATCCGGTCACCCGTTCCAGTTTATCCAGACAAGGCACCCGCCGGAACATGTCTTCGAACCCGAGTTCGTACGCCTGGTCATAGGGAACAAACTCGACGGGCGAAGCGCTGCCGGTCCGTTCCTTGACCCTGTGAGCCAGGCCTTCGATGGTTACTTCGTAGTCATTCCCAACATTGACCACTTCTCCGACTGCCTTGTCGGTGGCAACCAGCCGGAGGATCGCCTCGACGGAATCGCGCACGTCGCAAAAGCAGCGCGACTGTTGGCCCGTGCCATAGACTGTGATCGGCGCTCCTTCCAGCGCCTGGCTTACAAAATTCGGCAGCACCATGCCGTAACGCCCCGTTTGCCGGGGTCCCACGGTATTGAACAACCGTGCAATCACGACCGGCAGGCCCTTTTCCTTCCAGTAGGAGAGAGCCAGGAATTCATCCAACGCCTTCGACGCGGCGTAACTCCACCGGCCCTTGGTCGTCGGGCCGAGCACCAGATCGGCGTCCTCGTGGAAAGGCAAGTCGGTGCTCTTTCCATACACCTCGGAAGTCGACGCGGTGAAGACGAGCTTACGCTTCCTGCATGCGGCCTCGAGCACCATTTGTGTGCCGTTGACGTTCGTCTCGATAGTTCGCACGGGGCTTTCCACGATGAGCTTGACGCCTACCGCTGCAGCCAGGTGGAAAATGACGTCGGCTTCGTCCACGAGCTCCGCCAGTAATTGACGGTTTTCAAGCGGCTCGAGAAAATAGTGCATCCGGTCATACTTCTTGAGGTGGCGAATATTTTCCATGCTGCCGGTCGAAAGATTGTCCATCAGCAGGACTTCATCGCCGCGCTCCAGCAGGCGCTCGGCAAGATGCGATCCCACGAAACCTGCCCCACCAGTAATCAAATAAACCAAGTCGGATCCTCCTTGCGGCCTAATCCTGGCCCAATTGGGACTCTGAACTTTCGGCTCGACGGGACTTGCGTGACTTCTTGCCATCTTCTTCCCGGCCATAGCCGCCGTAGGAATAGGGATAGTACCGATACGAGTAGTAGTAGTCAGGCGAACTGGCATCCACGGCGTTCAGCACAACACCGAGCATGCGGCACTTCACACCCGCCAAGAGATCCCGCGTGCGAGTGAACGCTTCCTTGGGAGTCTCACCGCTGCGCACCACCAACAACACTCCATCCACAAGGACGGAAAGAATAACCGCATCGGTCGCGGCCATAATCGGCGGAGAGTCAATCACAACAAATTTGTACCGCAAACGGAGTTCGGCGATGAGTTCGGTCAGCCTGCGCGAAGACAATAGGTCGGCCGGATTCGGCGGAATGGGCCCGGTCGGAATTGCAGCGAGGTTCGTGATGGCCGGATGGGACACGGTGATTAAATCCAGGGAAGAGACGCCCGCCAGATAGGAACTCAAACCGGCGTGTTTGCCGTCTACGAGACTCAGCGCGCGATTAATTCCGGGTTTGCGCAAATCGGCGTCCACCAGGAGCGTCTTGTCACCGAGCTGCGCAAGCGTTACTGCCAGGTTTACCGCAGCGGTCGTTTTGCCCTCGCGCGGCAGCGCGCTGGTCATCAGGATGACCTGCGGGGGATGATCGGCCTGGGATAACAGCAACGAAGTCCGCAGCGCGCGAAATGCTTCCGACATTTGCGACTGCGGCATATTATGCGAGATTAATTCCGCCCTGCCTTCCTTACTGGCGATCACCGGGGCTTTCAACAATCTCGAGAAACGTCCGTTGCGCTTTCCACTGGAATTGGAAAGGGCCGGCACCACCGCCAGCGAAGGCAGCCGGGCCAGCCTTTCGATGTCGTCCGGAGTCTTAACGGTGTTATCCAGATACTCGCGCAGAAGAGCCAGACCGATTCCACCAATCAGCCCGACCAGGATGCTCAGCATGATGTTTCGCGTCTTGTTCGGACGGAAAGGCCAGGTGGGGATCAGGGCCGGATCTACGACTCGAATATTCGAGGACCGCAAACCTGCGGTGATGCCCGCTTCCTTCAATTTCTGAAGCATCCCGTCATACAACTGCTTGTTCGCCTCGGCCTCCCGCTTCAGGATGTTGAACTGGACCAGCTTCTCGGCCATCCGGTTGGTTTCCGCTTTCTGCTGATCCAGCGCCTGCTTCAACAGAAGTTCCCGCTGCCGCGATCCGTGATACTCCGCTTCCACCTGGTTGGCGATATTGGTCTTCTCGCGCGCAACCAGTTGATCCAAATCCTTCAACTGAGCCTGCAGCCGGACGACCTTGGGATACTTGGGCCCGTACTGGTTGACGGCATCGGTGTATTGAGCGCTCAGCGTGCTTTCCTGTTTGAGAATATCCTGAATGACCGCACTCTCGCGAACGGCGGCGAGGGCATCGTAATTTCCTGCTTGCGCGAGCTGATACACGGCCTCTTTATTGATCCTGTCCGTTTGCGCTTCGGTCAGTTGCTTGTTGATGTCCGCGAGCTTTTGCGAGCTGATGTCATTCTTCTCGTCAATCGTCCAGATCTGGTTTTCGCGCTCGTAAGCGATGCGCGCATCCTCGGCGTTCTCCACTTTAATCTTCATTTCATTGAGCTGACCGGCAAGCCAATTCGAAGCTTGCGTCGCGGCTTCGTAGCGGCTCCGGAAATTCTGCTCGATGAAGTTGTTCAGATGCGCATTCACAACGTGCGCGGCAAGACTCGGATCGGTCGATTCAAACGTTACATCGAGCAAGCGGCTGTTTGGCACCCGTTTGATGGTCATGCTGCCGAGAAATGCGACGAGGGCCGCCGGCCGCTGGAGACTGGCGTCACTGCCCGGTGCCGGGGTTTTTCCCGGCTTGTGCACGGGACCGCCGAATTGCGGCAGGTTATCCAGACCCACGGACTTGACCGTAAGCATCGCCAGAGTCTCGCTCTGGAGAATCTTGGACTGCGTTACGATATAATCTTCCAAATCCGCGTACATGTCGTACGGTTCCGAATCAGCGAAACGAATCGCATTCGCGTTCTCGCGGTCGATTTCAACTCTCGCGGTGGCCTCGTACACGGGCTGCATCCGGAACGTGGCGATGGTGACGATCGAAACGATCGCAAGCAGGAAAAACAGGATCAGCCACTGATGCTTGCGCAGAACGATCAGATAGTCGAGCAGATGAGGCTCGCGCGGCATCAGGTCCAGAGCCAGGAACGGCGACCGGTTCTGGAGCGAATCCGACGCTGCGCCGGCAGGCCGTTCACGCGGCGCTAAATTGTTTGTTTCATCCATAAGATCTTCGTTTGCTCCAAAGTGTCAAACTGGATTCGCGCGGCTCGCCGCAACTACCATCTTCCTGCAGTGACAAGGGCAAGGCCCGTCGTGAGTGATATCGCAACATCGCCGGCGCGGTGCCATGCCTTCTTCCCCGAACTGTCCGGAATAAATAAAATGTCGCTGGACTGCAACATCACGTCTTCGCTCTTGAGCTGCAATACTTTTTTCAAGTCCACGGGCACCTCATCCCGCTTTCCGGTGTCCGGGTTCTTGCGCAGGATCACGGCTTCTTTTATCTTGGCGCTTCCTGTCGCCCCCCCGGCCAAAGACAGGACCTTGAGGGTGGTCATGCGATCGTGGTCGTTCTGCATCACGAACCCGCCGGGGCGAGTCACCGCACCAACGACGTAAATGATTCCAGCGCGCGGCACGGAAACGACGTCACCGCCGAGGACCGGAACATTGAAATTCGAATTTCCCGATTCGAGCAGGTCGCTCAAACTGATGGCGAATGTCTGGGCTCCGCCTGAAACCTTTCCCGCATCGGAGTCTTCGGATCCCGTCTGCGACGAAGGCGGGCGTGTGATGATGACCGTACTCCCGGCGTCTTCCGAGATGCCACCTGCTTGGGAAAGAACTTGGAGGAGTGTCGTTTGGCGGATCGCCTGAATGACCATCGGGTTCTTGACCGCACCTATGACCGTGATGGGCTGGCTATGCTGCTCTTTCAGAGACACGCTCACTTGCGGCGTCGATACCAAACCGTTGCTCTGCAATAATTCCGCGACCTTGTCCTGCAGTTGAAAGGTCGTGAGTCCGGTGACGTGCACTTTCACGGGAATCAAAGGCAGCGAAACAAAACCAGTTTCGTTGACACGAACCTCGCGTGAGAGCTCGGGCACATCGAAGACCTCAATGCCCAAAAGATCGCCGCTCCCGATCACGTAGTCGCCTTGTTTTACGGAAGTGGCAAGCGCGAGCTGCGCGATGCGATCGTTGGCGTCCGCCATGGTTTCGAGTTTTCGAGATGGCAGCGCTTTTTGTTGTTGAGAGAGGACTGCTGGGGCTGCCAGCAGAAAAACCATTGCGACCCGGCTAGAGAAGCGCACTAGCGGGCCGGATACACCCAGCCTGTGAAGAGTCATCAGTTAGATTCCCCCACGCGGTTGCCATTATACAGGCCCTTTTCTCATGTCAAGGCCATTTATTCGCGGAAAAATAGAATGTTTCGCATTGGTACACCGCGCTGAAACATTGTGTCTGCGCGTCGGCAGTGCGAACGGTTCGGCGCACTTAAAATTACGGGAGGGATTCGAACCCATGCGACATAAGACCGCCAGATGTGTCATACAGATAGCCGGGAAACCGTCAGCGAGATTCAACGTCTGATCTGAGGGCGCGAAGAAGGAACCGGGGATGTTGCGAGTGCGGCCTGCAAGAGAAAAACCAGCGCATTCGAGGGAATATGAAAATTGAAATCTACGGTCGCGTGGACAAGAAGGCCGAAACAAGCAACCAAGGCGCCGGCATGATAGGCGAGGTTCATCACCTCCCGCTCCGCAACAAGACTCTTCCAGCCGGCCCAAACCAGCAAAACCAGAAATGCCAAACCGCACAGGCCACCAAGAGCGCCTGTCTCTGCCAGGGCCTCTGCGTAATCGTTGTGGCTGTGATTCACGACGAGTCCGTCATAAATGGTTTCGTAAAGAGGAAACACTTCCTGCAGCGTGCCCAAACCAGTACCGGCGATTGGATGATCGAGAAAAATCCGCCAGGTCCCGTGGCGCATTTCAACCCTGCGGCCTTCACTCACTTCCAGGCTCTTGTAGCTTGCAAACCGCTCAAGCGCCCGGCCTATGCCGAGCCACGACACAAGCGCTATGGCCAGAATTACGACCAAGCCTGCGGCCGCCAATTCCTTCCGTTCCCTTCGGCGCAAAATGATCAAGATTGCAAGTAATCCGATTTCAGCCAGGAAGCTGATGATGCCGCCCCGCGAAGCTGCAAGAAACAACGCTCCGATGGGAAGTAAAGTGAACAAAGTGACCAACGGCAACTGGTCGCGCCGTTCGGCTCTCAAAACCAGGATGGCAAGGCCCGGTGGGATCAACAATTCCATCAGGCCCGCGAAGTGATTTCGATTGACGTAAGGACCGAAAGGAATCCCACCGTAGCGGAGTTCGCGCACCCAATACAATTTTCCGTTAAACGTAAAGTGCTGCAGAATGGCAAATAGCGACACGCTAAATCCAAGAATCAGCAAGAACCAGACAAAACCGTGCCAGTGCTCAAGTGTTCGATAGGACTGCGCGCAAAGAAAGAACAATGCCAGGAGCGCGGTGTACTTGAGCAGTTCTATGCGAGTCAGAAACGGATACACGGTGATGCCTGTCGCCAGCTGCAGCGCCGCCACTCCCCACAGACCGAGAAGCGGCCACAAGAGCGGGTTCCATACCACCTTGAATGCACTGCCAGCCCACACTCTCCATGCCCAGAGCAAAAGCAAAGCGGCAGCGCCCACCTCCAGCACCGCTTCCGACCAGGGCTCGACCGCTCCGTGCGCCAGCACGGCGAAGGTGACCAGCACACAGATGCCGGCGCGTATCGCCTTCATCGTGGCGCCCCGGCGGGAAGAACAGACACGTCATCCACCCACACCGTGCCGTTGATTTTGTTGTCAAGACGAGCGCTGGGCATGCGTCGAAGGACGATCTGAATCAGATGTGTCTGCGGCCCGGCCGTGAACTCGACCTCTTCCATCGTCCACGGTTGGGTGCCCGTTTCATTGGGAGTAAGCACGTCCAGATCCTTCATCCGGCGCGGATCACGGATCTCAAACCTCATGCCGCTTTCGGTTGAAATGCGATCCGTATGGAGATACCCACGAAAGCGATAGCGCGTGGCCGGCGCAACGAGGACCCATTGGTAAAGATCTTCGTAGGAAAGATTCTGCGTACCATCGAAGGCGATCCGAGCCGAGCGCGAACCTGAATGTTTTTCTCCAGTGTCGAAATCGAAGTCCGCGCCTGAGACGTCGTGTTGGCGCCAACCGAAGCCTCCGCCCGAGAGGTCACTTTCGAATCCTCCATCAAAAACCAGTGAGCCGGCTGGCAATGGCGGCGGGAAGACGCCTTCGGCTGCCGTCGCCTGGCGCCAAACGGAACCGGCCTCATCAAAGCGCGCCTGCTCTACCAGCATGTCGGTGAACGCGAACAGTTTCTTCCAGTCGATGGATGGCTTTTGCGCGATCAGGTGATTCCACACGTCCAGCGCAGCCGCTCCCTCCTGCGCCTGAACCAGAAAAGAGAGCGCCTCCCAATCTCCCACGGGTGTTTTCGGCAGGACTTGATCGAGCAGTACGCGTACATCGGGATTGCTATGCCAGGCACGCGATACAGCGAGAGGGATCAGTTTTGGGTCCACCACGACTGCCCGATGAATTTCCGCATAGGCCTCCGGCAAACGCTGCTGGCGGAGGAGAAAATTCCCATACCTCCACGAAACCTCCGCCGAAATCGGGTAATTTTCTTGCGCCCCGCGAAAGTATTTTTCCGCCTCCGCGTCATTGCCGGTCATCTCCAGCGCGCTCGCCAGATCGAGCTTGTAGAAAGCGGAGCGGGGATCGAGTTGCACGGCGCGCCGGTAATAAGAAACAGCCAGGGGGAGATCGGAGTGCTCGAAATCAAGCTGGCGGTAGCGTCCCAGCCGGTACCAGTTTTCGGCGTTTGCCGGTTCGATCTTCGCGGCCTGGGGCCAATCGTCCGGATTCGAGGATGCGCCGTAGTGGCTGGCCCGCGTGTGATTCACACTTGCGTAGCAGAGCCAGGCCGCGGTTGCGACCGCAAGGGCAATCGCAAGGCTCCGCCGGGTGGGATTGGTGAGTGGCTCATTCATCCGGCGATAATCTGCTACGGATGGCTGGCATTGTGCAACTGAAAAGGCAGGGAAACTGCCGCCGGTCGCGCATCCAGCAACAGAGAAAACACCCGGTCATCCTAGGGACCAAACGCTAATCCCTTGGCCTGGAATCAGATCCCGCGAAGAGCGGTCCGCTAGATACCGACTGCCTTAGAAGTTCGCGTGCAACCTGGTGAAAGCTTCTTCCAGACACGAACCATCCGGCAAGC
Organism: Terriglobia bacterium; assembly: GCA_041488495.1. Classification (GTDB taxonomy): domain Bacteria; phylum Acidobacteriota; class Terriglobia; order Acidiferrales; family UBA7541; genus Palsa-360. The sequence goes on along the minus strand of JBGPPL010000019.1, from coordinate 39,079 downwards.
GCGCCCTTGAAACTCTCCGAGCGGAAGGCACCCGGTGATTTGCTCGACTATCCGAAGAAACGCTGGATTGTTGGGCAGGAACATCAACAACACGGCTGTCACGTGATCGGCCATACAAAACTCCTGCTCGATCCAAGCATGATTACGAGCCACGAATCGGGCAGATTCGAAACGCTTTACAATCAGGTCCAGCAGTTCCAGCTCAATCAATTTTGGCAGGATCACTTGATCATCACGATCGTATTGCGCCTGTGGGCTACTCAGAACGGCCGTAGACGCCGTGAGAATCACGCCCCTGCGCGTCACTTGAATCCCTGTGCCTATCCGAAAGGAGGCTGGCAAATCCCCATTCTGCGCATAGTACGGCGCTCCTGCAGCACCCTCCAGACTTAGGTTTCCTTCTCGTGTGCATGTTCTGGTGTCAGCGTGACGGGCTTCCCCGTTCGAGTTTCTTCTACCCGCTCTTTAATTCGCCAAAGATAGAGAATCGTCGGAATTCCGTTCGGTAAAACATACGTTTCACATTTATCGGCTGGCCAGCCATAAATTCGATAGTTTCGGGAAACAATTCGTGCACCAGGGCGGAGTTGTGTGCGGAGTCGGTCCACCAACCTTAGATTTCCGCTCGCACCTATGAAGAGTGTGACAATCGTCGCGCCGGACAGGTCTGCCTGCTTCGCATCTTGTACAAAAAATCGTACCCGATCCTCGACCCCGTGCCTCCGGGCATTGGCCCGAGCCTCGGCTATCCGCTTGGGGCTGATGTCAATCCCAACTGCGCGAACGTCGAATTCTTCCGCCGCGGTCACGACAATCCTTCCATCGCCACATCCCAAATCATAAAGAACGTCATTGGTCGAGATTTCAGCAAGGCGCAGCATACGGTCTGCGACCTCCGAAGGAGTGGGTTTAAAGATCGCGAGGTCAGGCTTTGCGCGTCGCCGCGCACCAAATCCGTATTCCCGCAATAACCTCCACGGCCGGACAAGGGCATAAAGCGGAAATAGCGCGCGGGGTAAGCGAACGGACTGGCGGTCCGTCTCCGTCGGACTTGTGGCCAGACGCAGCATGTGCCGGACTCCATCCACGATCCTGTCCCTCGATCGCAGCCGGAATTCAGCTCGCGGGACAACTCCTGTGGCGGGATCTTCCTTGCCCGCAAGCTGATTGCAAACTTGCTTCGCCAGCCACCGGACATTGGAATCCTGCTGCGACTGCTCGAGTATGGGAATAGGCAACGATGCGCCGAGTACTTCGTGAGCCAAATAGAGGCCCAACAGAAGTGTCCGTTCAGATTTCAACTCCTTGGCGATGCGCATGGTGCGTAGCCAATCGACCGGCTGCATCGCGATCAATTCCGCGACGTCGAGAATCCAACAAAGCCGCTCCCAAAAATGTTTTGCACCGTGGACGCACAACATCACCAGGGTGTCTTCCACCGAAAATGTCCGCAGTTTCCGTCCGGCTATTTCCACGTGAATGAGCCGCCTATTGATTTCTTCGAAGTTCAGCGGAACGGGGAAATATCGGAGTGTCCGTTCCGTGTGTAGTTCCACCAGTATCGATTGCGTATTCGAATAGAATGGATACTGGCCTGGCACGTATCCGGACCGGTCCGCATGAGCGTCTCGCAGGTCGAATTCGGCATGATAACCCTCGCTCTGGAGCACCGCCGCTGCCCGAGGGACGTAAGACTGGGGGACGGCAAAATCCAGATCCGCATAGCTGCGCTTCGTGAAGCTGCGATAGGCAAGCCAAGCTAGCAGGGGACCCTTATATGGAACTATAGGAATCTGCTCGGCCTCAAAGCGTTCATAGAGGCGCAGCATCTCCCGGAGAAGCCCCAGAACTGATTTTGCTGTATCGCACACCGCGTCCCGAAGCGTTTTCCGCTGCGCTTCTGACACCAGGTCTCCGCCCACCGCACTCAAGCGTTCATACACGACCGGATCCAGTTTGTGCTGGACCGCGTTCGCCACGATCTCGGACCAGCTTAGTTCGCTGCGGAGAAGCTCGCGGATGCGGCCCTCATTCGTGATATCCGGCCGCAAGCGCGCGCAGCATACAATGAGTTCCAATTCCGGGCGCAAATCCAATTTCATCTGCTGCTGAACTATCGGCGACATAGGCCCCCATTCTCTCAGGATATTTTCATCCTGGCGCGATGAAAATATCACGCCCACCGGAAAGACAACCAAATGAGTTAGCAGTCTGTCGAAAAAGCCCGTTCGGTTTGTCTGCTCAGTTGTCGCTGGGGAGTCCTCGGAATAGCTCGCGCACGAGTAACTCAGCACCGCACTTTGTTCAGACGGAATGCATCCGGTCGAATTTTTCGTTTAGCTAAGAAGTGCGAAAGCTATGAGCGGACGAAAGAGACATTACTCAGGGGAGAGCCTGTTCGATTCGCAAAATCATCCAAAATGGTCCGGCAAAGCTGGGAAATTCGAGATGCATCCTCGTGCGGGTACACCACTCGCAAAGACACGCTTTGATGGAGCCGGCTAAGGAAGTTAAATTCCCGCGAGCGCATTCCCGGATCGAGTAGATGGTTGATGTACGTGTTGCAGAGCAGTTCGAACATCGCGTGGTGGGGCCCGGCTTCGCCAACTGCCGGGCGGTCCGGTTCATCGGCGCGTTCAGCGAGTATATAGATGGCCCCCAACTGTTTCGGCTCGCTGGGCTGTCCGGGGCCTGCCGCTTTCAGATCGAGGTAGCGTTTTCCCCAGGACGGTGCAAATTGCGGCAGCGCATCGCTCGAACCGTACAGCGTCTCCACCATATCGGGATGGAGCCAGAGCCGCGAATGAGCCGGCCGGACCATGAACTTTCCGCCGTCCTCGTAGACGGGGACCACATCATCGGCAAGCACGGAGAATCCCAGTTGGAGAAATGCAGCTGCGGTCGAAGACTTTCCCCTTCCTTTCGGGCCGACGATCGCTATCGCCGATTCGCCGATCACGATAGCGCTGGCGTGAAGGCACGTTACGCCGCGCAACCGAAGGACCAGACCCAACAATTGCCCCTGCAAATAAGGCACGACATCTTCGACACCGTAAGGCGCAGGCCACCAGATCCAAATCCGCGTTCCGTTCCTATCGACGACGCAGTCTGTCCCATCGCAGTAAAGCAAGCGGAAGTAATCACCGTCGCCGATCCTCCAAACGCGAGTGTCTGGTTTGCTGTTATCACCTTCTTGAGGATCAACATACCAGGCGCTTTGGTCTGGAGGGAGGGATCGAGATAAGCAATCCGGCAGGCCGCCAAGCGTCACGACTACATCAACGGGTGGTTCATCCGGAAGCGGTAGGAAACCCGGGACCTCAATGTTCGACTGGATCCGCAAACCAAACGCAGAATAAAGGGGGCTCACCGAATTGGGTGTCCTCTAGGTCTTCCTGCTAGGATCTGGAATGGCGTTATCTGTCCGGCCGAAGGAATTTGTATCTGTCTGCGTCAGGACGTGGACCGGCCCGTAAACTACGAGTTCAGGACTCTTGTAAGGTTTCCTCGTAACCAGCTTTTGAGGCGCGCTCACAATCCCCCCTCCTCTGTCCAAACCTATATTCTAGTGTAGAGTAATATCTGGCTTCATTGCAACCAGTAATTCAGGTTGATGGGGCGAAAATCTAATTTCGGATTCCTTATCTCAACATTACTTCCAAAGATGGGAACTTTTTCTCGCGCTATGTAGCGTTCAAAACCTGGAGCCGGCACAAAGTTGTTCAACCAACGTGTATCTGCCTCCCGAAGCATTTGGATCAACGGATCCCCTTCGAACGACACTTTGGGGCGGCGAAGAATTTGCACGGGCAGGCGGCCGCGCATCGCTACGCGGAGCAACTCCTTGTCAGCGCACCAGGGGAGCATCGGAAGCCGCAGGAAGAACCTCTGCAGCCGGAGGTCAAATAGCGGATGCCGGGCTTCGAGAGGCAGGCGCGTGAAGCCCCCGTCGTAACGTTCAAAGAAAATTGATATATATGGGGTGGTTAGACTGGAATACGAATCGGGACGAAACGGATGCACCGACGAGGGATCCTTCAACAGCTCCCGAAACCGGTCGCGCAACCTCAGGCGCGATTCGAATTCGGATTCGCACCACTCGGGGTAGTCTGGAATTCCCTTTGGGGCTATGCCGCGCCATCGTTGCCAAGTCACTCGAAACCCCAGGCGCGGGTGGCGTCCATGCGTCAGGAAATATTTCCCAACGTTCCAGGCAAGCCCGAAGATGCGCGCTCCGCGGTAGGCACAAAGGGAAGGCGCGATTCCAACGTCTCCTCCTTCCCCCGTGAGGAGAACACGGCCATGCCGGGAAGCGATTTCGTAGAAATCGTACATGGAAGCGGCCAACGAGAGGTCCACGGGCCACGGACATCGCTGTGCCAGCGAATCGCAGCGTTCAAAGAGCTTGTAGTCGTCGGCCACAAGATAGTGAAACGCAATTCCCAAATATTCGGCTACTCTCTGGGCCAAGGGAGGCTCGGGGTCCGTGACCGCGCGGTTGAATCCGTACGTTGCTCCTAAAAGCTTGTCAGACGCGCCTAACTGTTGGACGGCCATGGCAGCCACTGTTGGTGAATCGAGTCCTCCACTCAAGCTGATGCTGGCGCGGTATGTGCGCAGCCGGTCCTCGACCGCAACATGGAGCAAGCTCAGGAACTCGTCCACATAGTCACGTGAGCGGCGGTAGTGCAGCGGCTCTTCAATCGGAAATGACCAGTAGCACGCAAGCCGCACCTGCTCTCTCGAAGCGGTTAGCGTGTGTGCAGACGGGAGCCGCAAGATCTGTTCAAATGGCGTCAGGGTGGGGTGCATGTTGGAGCCGATGAGCAGATAGTCGCCGATGTAAGCGTCACACAGCTTTGCGCTGATGCCGGGATGGACCCGCAACGCGTCGAGTGTGTTGCTGAAGATCAGAGTGCCGCCGATGCGCGCATAGTAGAGGAGCTTGACGCCGAAGTGATCTCTCGCGCAAAACAGCCGCTGCCTGGATGAATCCCAAAGCGCAAAGGAGAAATCGCCCAGCAGATGTTCGACGCACGCATCGCCCCAGGCATCGTAGGCGTGGAGAATCAGTTCGGCATCCGGCGTCGAAAGAGATACCACGCTCGCCGCGTTTCGCTTTGCTTTTAGCTTCTCGATCAGCTCGGCGCGCGCGTCGATTCGCACATCCGCGGCGATCCAGAGCCGGCCATCAAGCCCGGCAGGCTGCTTCTCTCGCGCGGCCTCGTGCGTGGTCCGCAGCAATGCGTGCCCCAATCCGACAGCTCCATCCGACCAGATCCCCTCTGCGTCCGGTCCGCGGAAGGCAAGCCCGCGAGTCATGCGTTCAAGCAGACTGCGGTCGACCGGTGCACCGTCAAGATTCAATATTCCGGCAAAGCCGCTCATTCGAACTTCTCCTCCGGGGGGAAGCGTCAGACAGCCCGAGACAAACCTGGAAAGTTCCCATCGGCGCGAGATCTAACCTACGCGCCAGGGTGTGGCTTTCTCTTGTCCGAAGGCTGCAACTCAGGGGCAGCGTACTTTGTCACTAGAGTCTCCTCTTCCGGTTCGTTGATCGTCCATAGATAAAAATATGTCTGCATCCCGCCTGGCAACACATGCGTCTCGAAACGATCGGGAATCCAACCAGGAATTTGAAAATTCCGAGAAATAATTCGCGCGCCTGGACGAAGCTGTTTTCGCAGGCGCTCCACTAGCCCAAGGTTTGCATCAGTACCCAAATACAACGTGACCACCGTCGCCTCGGACACATCCACTTTCTTGGCGTCCTGCAGCAGAAACTGCACTTGGTCCTTGACGCCGTGATGGTCCGCGTTGGCCAGGGCCTCTGAAATTCGCTTTGGGCTAATGTCCACGCCGACGGCACGAACACCGTGTTTTTTCGCCGCACCTACCACAAGAGCCCCGTCGCCGCATCGAAGGTCGTACAACACATCACCTGGAGCGACCTCGGCAAAACGCAACATCTGATCCACTACACCTGAAGGCGTAGGCTCGAATATCGCAAGATCGGGTTCAAGGCGCCGCCGCAAGCCCAAGCCGTACTCCCGCAGCAGCCTCAAAGGCCGCATAAGCATGTAAAGGGGGGCAAGCGCCCGGGGCAGGCGCATGGTCTGGCGATCGCGCTCCGTAGGGCTCATGGCAAGGCGCAGCAAGTGCCGCATCCCTTGCCCAATTCCGTCCCGCGATCGCAGCCGGAATACGGCGCGGGGCACCACGCCGGGACTTGAATTGGCGTCGCCCTGGAACTGTGCTCGCACCTTGTCCGCGAGCCAGCGAACGCCGGAATCCTGCTGAGCTCTCTCCAAAAAAGACTGCGGCAGCGGCGCCCCCAAAAATTCGTGCGCCAGATAAAGTCCCAACAAGAGCACACGTGTGGACTTCATCTCGGCGGCAATTTGCATGGCCAACGCCCAGTCCACCGGCTGCGCTGTAATGAGTTCCGCAACATCGACAATCCACGCCAGGCGGTCCCAGAAATGTTTGGCGCCGTGAACGCACAACATCACCAGCGTGTCTTCGACGGAAAACGTGCGCATCTTCCGTCCGGCAATTTCTATTGTGATAAGCCGCCGGCTCAATTTTTCGAAGTCCAGCGGAACGGGAAAATACCGAAGGGTCTGCTCTGTATGCAATTCAACTTGAGCCCGGGTGGCTCCCCGAAAGAAGCCATATTGACCTGGTGGATGACCGCTCCGGCCCGCTAGCGCTTCTTGCGGTTCAAATGCAGCGCTAAAACCCGCGGATTGGAGCAGGGCCGTTGCGCGGGGAATGTGTTCCTGTTCCAACACAAAATCCAGATCGATGAACGTTCGCCCCGTCAAGCTGTGGTAGGCGAGCCAGCTCAAGACTGGCCCCTTATAGGGAATCAACAGTAACTGCTCCGCCTCGAAGATTTCGTGGATACGTAAAAGCTCGGAGAGGAGAAGTAAAGCCAGCCGAGATGATTCCCGTGCGTACTGCCGCATGCTGTCCAGCCAGACGGTTGGCACGAGTCCTTCTCCGGTGAGTCTCAGGTTTTCGTAGAGAAACGAAGCGACATGGTGTTGGAAGGCTGTGGCTACGACGTCGGACCAGTTCAATCCTCCGCGGAGAAGTGCGCGGATGTGTCCGGCACTCGTCTCATCCACACGCGTACGAGCGCAGCATAGAATCAACTCCAGTTCAGGACGTAATCCTTCCCCCCGCTTAAGATCCAGGCTCATCATGAGGCTTATTTTGGCAGGGTTCCGGATTTTCAGAGCAGAAAAAATCGGCCCGCGTGCTGAATTCTGCCCGTATCGATTGTCAAGTGATGGGCGCTCGAACGCGGCGAGGACGGAAACATCACAATTTCTTGGGTGTGCTGGCTCAAGCCGGGTAAACGATCAGGCGCTCAGCGCGCTGCTTTCGGCGGCCCTGGCAGCCAAGGCCTGAGCAACAGGCTGCAGGCACTGAATCTGAACCAACTGCAAAGGCTGGAAAGGCCGCGAAGACGCTTTCCTGGCTTTCAAATTCTCGGATGGAATCCCGGTCCGTGCGTAAGACTTCTCGCAGTCCTGGTAAGAAGGTCCGCGCATGTTTCCTTCGAGGTACGCTAATCCCGGGCAGCGCGTGCAGCTTCCGCCGTGCGTGCACTTGGAGCATGTCGGCATATCACGCAGGGTGATCGACCGGACCTCATTGAGCTGAGGAGAATCGCGCCAAATATCTGCGAACTTCGTGCGCCGCACGTTGCCGCTGGGCAAAGGGAACTGGACGCAGGGATAAACGTCACCGTAAGGAGAAACATAGCACGCCGTGTGGCCTGCGCTGCAGGGCAAAGAGTTCAGGGCATCCTCATCCGCACCTTGCGGAGGAGCGCAGAATTCCTCGACGTTTCCGACGAGGGCTTCATTGCGGAATACCTCCTTCAATGCCGCTTCATTCACATTCAAACTGAGAATGGACCTGTCCCCATCCATCATCGGCGTAATCGTAGGATCGATAATGAACTGTGCGCCGAGTTCAGCGGCCAATTCTTTCACGCCGGAATAGTCGTGAACGTTCTGAACCATCAGAACGTTGGCGACAATGACGTGCAAACCGTGCGCACGAAGCAGGCGCATGGCCTTGATTGATTGCTCCAGCGAGCCCGGCATCTTGGTAATGGCGTCGTGAACCTCGGGGCGGTGCGAATAGATGCTGATCTGCACCGATTCCACGCCCAGAGCTTTGATGCGGTCTGCTTCCTTCTTACGAATCAAGAGCCCGTTGGTCTTGAGTTTTATGCAGAACGTCCGCATGCGGGCATACTCCAGGATCTCAAAGAAATCGCGCCGCATCAGAATTTCGCCGCCGCTGATCGTGAGATAGAAAACGCCCGCATCCGCCATTTGGTCGAGCAGGTCCTTGATTTCAGTCGTGGTCATCTCGCCGTGATCGTGGTGGTCGAGATAGCAATGAACGCAGCGCTCGTTGCAGCGATAGGTCAGGTCCAGTTGCACGCTCAGTGGGATGCCCATCTTGAGCGCCTTGGCGCTCATTTCTGCCGCTAAAGCGCTCATTTGGTCTCCCCGGGCAAACGAGTTGACTCTGCGATTGGCTGGTCGGAAAGCACCAAGAGGCCGTGTTCCGCCAGTTCTGCGACGAGGCTCTCGGCATCGTTCAATGCCACTTCGGGCGTCACGTCATATTGCGTGCAAATCTTATCCGTCACGATCTCCTCGAGCGATGTCGCGCCGTCCGCCGACTCCCAGATGACCGTCGCGACTTCGTCCAACGTGAATAAGGTGGAGTTGGTTGCGGACATGACCATCGTTTCATCGCCTAGCACCCGCGCGGCGATGGCAGTGCTTCGAGCCACATAGCGCTTTTCGCTCATCCGATCATCTCCCATACTCGGGCGTCCGGCACGAATGTCAACCGGCGGACAGGCACTCGGCTGACAAAACCATAGGCCGTCTCAAACACTAGATTCACGAGTTCAGGTTCCTTGGCGAAAAAAAGAATATTTTCGAGCAGACCACGGACCGCATCGGCCCCGGTGATCGGTTCAATCATGTTTTCGGGACCCTTTGCGAGCAAGTACAGACAATCAATGGGCGCGTGAAGATTCTCGCCGACGCGGGCGAGCTCGCCAAAAAAGGGCGTGCCCACTGCGGTGTACTGGCCGTCTTGCATGGTCACATAAGAAATTTCGTCGGTAAGCAAGGAGGCGTCCGGCGGAGCCAGTCTCGCCATCGTGGTCTTCCCGGCGCCGGAGACGCCGGCAAATAAAAACGCGCGGCCATTCCGCACTGCGCTCGAAGCATGCACCAGAAAACCGCCCTGCCTGGCCAGCAGAAGCGTGTGCACAATGCGCAGCACCGAGTCGAGCGAGTAAGGATTGACGGTCTGCTGGATGCGGCCACGAGCCGTGGATGGATTCCATTCAGCGCGAAAATCGCCGCGCTCCATCAGCCACCGCCCGGAATCCCACGACACTCGAACGTCTTCGTCCCTGGATTCGGTGCCCGGCGGGGCCAGCTCAATCTCGAAATCGAAACTGGCACCGTTCGTGGAACTCACATAGCCGGCATAGCGCTCCCGAATCATGTGGAGGAAGGCAGAATCATCGCAACACAACCGTATGGGAAGGCCGCCGATCTCGACCACTACGTCAGAAGGTTGCGTGGCGGTCTTTACGCTCGGCACTCTGCCCTCTTGGAAGAAAGTCCCTGCCGGCGCGCGGCAAGTCGCAGATAGAGATAGGTTGCGCGATCGGAAGATCGCAGCAACAGGACAATCATCCGCTCCCACATCCTGAGCCCGGTAGCAGGTTGGAGCCGCCGACAGCCGCGCTCGATGAACTGGACCCGTCCGAGCAATTCGGAGGAAGAAACCGGGGGATCGTTCTCGCGAAGGCGATCGCCGCGAGTAATCAAGTAGGACTGACTCGAGGTGGTTGTCTTGGCCACGACCCTGTGGACAGCCAAGCCCCCCTCGCGTGTGAAAAGTACGACTTCTCCGGGAGAGATTTCGTCCAGGCCGGCGCGTTGGACAGAAATCAGATCACCTGGAAGGATAGAAGGCGCCATGCTGGTGCCAAACACACGAAGACGAACGTCACCGAAAGTGCGGACAACTTCTCCCACCAGACCGCACGCCAAAGCGTTCGACCCACCCGCATGACAGTTCATAACCATCCGAGCAGCGATCGCTACGATGCTTTCCTGCTGCCCCTGCAGGAGAGCTGCGTGTCGAAGACCTTGCCGCAGACGAGCGCCATGACTTCGAAAACGCGCTCGAACCGGACTTTCGGCTTGCGGTAAGGCTTCTTTGCGGTCACCGCTTCTTTTGTTTTCTGAGTCGCTGAATTTCCCATTCTCAGTTTAACTCCGGCCGTGTCTTCTTCACCGCATCCCTGACGATTGCGATTTTCCTGCAACTACTGCGACCGATCGTCGTGCAGGGCACACAGGATCTCCAGCCCCCGAATAAAACTTGTACATGTTTCCGTTTGACTCCTGGTATCGGAACCAACATCGGAGCCCCCCTAATTCTTCCGATCCAATGAAGTCGCTTTGGCGCATTATTGCAACGCCGATTGCGTCACCTTCACTGCGCATCCCACACCCACGGTTCCATTGCAGGGGACCGCCGCGGTGGAATTTGTCCGAAACGTGTAGTAAATACTCGATTCTTGCGCACCGGCACCAACGTTATCAACCACGATGCCGCTCGTCCCACCACTGCCAGTCTGAACACCGGTAAGGATGAAAGGAACAGCAATTCCGGCGGTCGTCGCCGCGGGAGGCCATGCGCCGCCTAACACGATTGACGCGACACAGCCTTGGCCGGCTGTGCAACCGGTGGCGGTTCCTGCGGGGTTGGCATTAATTGCGAAGCTAAAGAAAATTCGATCCGTTGCGCCGTTCTTGATCTCGGTGACCGGAGAACATGCATCGCCGATAAGACTGAAAGTATTGGTCAGATTTACGAGGGGCGCGGGAATTCCTGCCGTTTGCAATACTCCAGCACCATTGAAAGAGAATTGATAAATCGCCGGCCGGTTGTTGAAACCAGGATCCTTCCCACAAGTGTAGAGCTTGCCGGAGGCGGGACCCACCGAAAAATAGGCATCATCAAATGTTCCGGCATGAAGGATGGCGGTCGCTACGACCGCATTACCGCCAATCCTGACGGTAACTTTCGACCCCGCAGTCAACGCTGTGTCGAACTGAAACATAGACCCATGGTTCGCGCTGGTTTCGGTGCCATCGAATACAAGCACTCGGCCTGTGGACCCATCGACGATGGGCGGATCAACAATGGAACCGGTCAGTGCCTGGCTAACCGAACCGAGGCATGGCGGGCTGCCCACAGCGCACGTACCTATTGTGCTGCCCACTTCCCTGACAAAGCTGAGGCGACCAGTACTATCGCCCACAAAGATATTCTTTGATGTGAAATCCAAAACCGGGCTGGTCAGAATTGCTGTTGCGTTCACCGTCAGCGGCCAGCCGCCAGTGGTTACTTCGACCGGCGTCCCCAAAAACACGCCCGTGAACTTATGGAGCACGCCATTGTCGTCACCCACGTAAAGCTCATCGGTCGCGTAATTGTAAAAAGGCGCCGAGACCGTATCTGGCCGGGCCCCGCTATAAATTATATTTACGATGCAGGAGTTCGCCGCCGGGCAATTGGTCGTGTTCCACGCCTGGCCAGCTGCCATGAGCGTGTCCGGAACCGCTGGGGCAGCGATGGTACCCTGAACTGTCACACCAGCCCCAGGCTTCCACTTCAATAGGTGCAAGATTGACCCGCCGTTTGCGTTGGTTCTGGACTCGACGAATGCGATCTTCGTTCCGTCAAAGGAAAGGACGGGGGAGGTGAGGGTTGTCCCCGTGACGTCGCCCGCAGGATTCGTATTATAGGCCCACTTGACCGAAGGTCCAGCATTGTTACAGAAGCCACCCACGGCAGGCTGCGTCGAATAGAGGTTATCGAAAGCAACGATGCTCGGCACCGTGGCTGAACCAGCAAGACTCGTTGTAAAGGCTACGTAATCGGCCGTGCAACTCGGAGCTGCATTTACGTCAAACGTAAATTTTGCGGGAAACTGTCCAGCCCCGACGGTTCCACCGGTGCCAAGTGAAATCGCCCAATCACGATGCGCCGGATTATTAGCTGGAGCAGGCCCATCATCGCCGTCATGATCCCTATCACCGTTCTGATTAGTTTCATTGTGCTCTATGTGTACGTTTGCCGACCGCATGGCCCATCCGTTCCGCCGGGTCCACTGGTGCCAATAACGGGGTTCCTTCTGGAACTCCCACGCTTGCCAGAAGGAATTCGGCCGGGAAAAGACCATATGCCGATGGCTCCAGTCCGTGGGCAAGTGCGAAGGATTGTTACCGGGGCCTTGGGCACGGGTCCGCGCTCCCAAAAGCAGCGCGATCACGATCGCAGTGCCAAATAAAACTTGGGCCAACGTGACCCGCCATGAAACATTCTTCAATTTCATTTTGATCCTCGCCATAGAGGTTTAGAGCAAAATTCCATATGACTAAATGAATCTAAGCCGATTCGTCTCGGCCTGGGCTAACACACGCCCGAACATCGAAACTTAGTTACTAGGGCACCGGGAAACCTAATCTCACGCAAGACCGACTTCCCGTACAACGAGGGCCTACACTTCGTCCGCTGAGCTCGAGAGCAAGTTTAGAATGAGAAACATTCGGTTTCAATCCCGTATTGGCGCTCTGTTCCAATGTGGTAGTAACCCGAAAGTGAAGTAATTTTTGATGTTTAATTGGAAACGTATGCCCACTTTGAACCCCGCAATCCACCGCCTCACGGCAAGTCACGTTCCCTGCGCAGATGGGTGGGCCTTGCCTTGGCGCGCCAGCCACGCCTTCAAGGCTGACCGTGAGCGAAACCGCGTCGTGCGTCGAAAATCTCGAAAAGTATTTCCCGCCTGCCTTAGCTGGATGGCGGGCCCTGTTGCATCCCCTAGCGAAGCTGACGGTACCCGCCTTGCGTAGAGTTTCTTTCGATGTAAAGCCAGGTGAAGTGTTGGCCCTCGTCGGCGCCAACGGCGCCGGGAAATTCACTCTGCTAAGAATTCTGACAAAGCTGCTGCTCCGCACGCGCGGGCAAGCCGAGGTGTGTGGTTTCGACGCGGGTCACGAGCCCGGCAGGCTGCATCTCTCGCGCGGCCTCGTGCGTGGTCCGCAGCAATGCGTGCCCCCATCCGACAGCTCCGTCCGACCAGATCCCCTCTGCGTCCGGCCCGCGGAAGGCAAGCCCGCGAGTCATGCGTTCGAGCAGACTGCGGTCGACCGGTGCACCGTCAAGATTCAATATTCCGGCGAAGCCGCTCATCGCCAGTCTCCCTCGGCCGCAGCGATGGGTGCGTCAAAGCGCGAGTAATGCTCGTGGACATCCGTGCTGTCGTTGAGCACATGTCCCCCCCACTCCACCCAGGCATGCGCTTCAAAACGGCCTTGGCTCTTGCGCCCGCCAATGTGCAACTCGCCATCGATGCGGTTGAGCCTCAGCATCCACCAGAGTGCGAGCGAGCGCTCGAGACAGTTCGGTCGCCTCGGGCTATTCCGTTCAACCGCGTACATGGCGGAAACAATCTTCCTCCCCATCTCCATTTGACGGCCCGATTCTAATCGTCGCGGGGAAGGCTCAGACAATGAAAATTGCTGGATGAGCTCCTTGCATCGGCGAAAGCTCATCGTTCGAAGCCCGAGCATAGTCAAGGAAAGCAGAACCATCCCGCGGAAAATCAGTCCGCGTTCCTCCGGAGCAAGCCGGCGGAATCTGCGCCACCTTTCGCCGAACGGATCGCGCGCCGTGCTCATCGCACCTGCCAGAATTCGTACGCCAGCAGGAAGGGTTTCCTCACCCCACGCAGAACCTTCTTGCCGATACGGCCCGCCCACACCGCAGCCTGCTTGAACGCCTGGCCGATCTCGCCAAACCCCTCTCTCCACTTTTCTTGACTGAAGGCAAGCGAAGCAAGCTGCAGGCGCAGGCCAGCGCCGTCCATTCCCCCAGCGGCAGCCATTCGAAGAAACTTCGCAGCGCGCTCCGGCTCACCTACCGCGCGATAGAGCTGCCCCAACCTGAGGAAAACTACAAAGTGGCTCAAATCGTTCCATTGCGGCCGTTCGGCTGAAATGATGGGGCTGCTCCGGAGCGACACTCGCCCGGACAGCGAAAGCTTTAACGACTTCTCGTAGGCCGCAATCGCTTCGCGCAGCCGGCCCATCTTCCGAAAAACCCGTCCCAGAGCGCGGTGTGCGTCAAGCAAGTCCGGATCGATGTCGGCGGCGCGCTGTAATTCCGATTCCGCTTCGCTCCAGCGCGATTTCTCCATGGCGAGCCACCCGAGCCCCAGATGCGCGAGCGCGTCTCGCGGATCCAATGCCAGCATCCGGCGATACTCCCGCTCGCTGGCCGCCCACCGTTCGCCCCAGTAATGCCAAAGACCTTCATTGTTATGAGCTGTTCCATAAGTCGAATCGAGGTCGAGCGCGGCGCGATACAACGTTCGCCCTTCATCGATACGCCCGCGGTCCTGGTACAAGAACGCAAGATGCCAGAGAGGAGCGGCCAGATGCGGCAGAAGGGGAACTGCCTCCAAATATTTCTGCTCAGCGGCAATGCGATCGCCATTCGCTGCGGCCTCGGCTGCTTGACGCATGAGATCCATCCCGCGCACAACCTCACCCGAGCCATGAGCATCGAGACGCGCTTCCAGTTCGTCTCCCAGGTATTTCCAGCGCAATGGCGTGTAGCCGCCTTCGACCGAATACGCGATGGTGACCAGATCGGATTGCACGCCGCGGGCGTCAAGACTTTGCACAAGATCTCCGGGCCATCGCCAGGGTACCTCCGGATGAGGATCCCCCGGACCGTAGGCCACGCGCGGAAAAATCAGATAGTCCACATCCAGGTCGAGCAGTACGCTTTCACTGAATTCCGGCAAACCTTCAACCGAACAGATGTGCAGCGGTTTTCCAAGCAGCGTGGTGGAAATGTGGTCGCGCGCGATTTCGAGGTGCGCCGGGCGGATGGGGAATTCTTCCTGGATGCGTCGAAGATGATGCAAAATCTGGCGGCGGTTTTCAACAGATTCCCACGAGCGGTCCGGCACGACCCAATAGGTTTCGCGGAGAATCCCTTCCTGCAAGGCGGGGCTGATAAAATTGGCAATTGTAACGCGCTGCCCGGGAGGAACCCACCACATATCGTGGTGCGCATCCACATGCACCAGGATCCGGCCCGCTCCAGCCGATTCCCGCCAGAGCGGCAAGGTCTCGTCGTGGTTCTCGATGCGAAGGATCCGAGGCGAGGGACGCGAAGGAATTGAGGCCGCGTTGCTTTCAACCGTTCCGGCAGGAAGCCGGGTCATTGCGGACCGCACACACACCAGGCACTGAGAAAAGGCCTATCCGGCCAAACCATCCTTCACCTCAATCAAACCCTCGGACAGAAGCTTCTCCAGCAAGCCAAGAAGATCCTGCGAGCAACGTTCGGGTTCGACATCGTACTCGCCCACGATCGTGCTCTGGATCTCTCCGACCGCGCGCGGCTGCTGCATCAGATCCCAGATACGCGCACCCACCGGATCAAGCCCGTAATAGATGCCGTTCTTGATATTCAGGATCGCGGCTTCCCCGGCGAGGTCGCAAGAGACCTGGTCTTTGGCTGCTACAACGACAGTATGCTCAGAAATCGTCGTGCTCATCGCCATCTTCCTTCCCCCCAGGTTTCCGAAGATCTGAAACGTTTCCGGGCTCGCGTGCCGGCAGAGTCCGAGCCGTGCCGCTGCATCCTCTGAGAGTACTGCCGGTAATCAACACCGGGAATTGTAGCGGCTTCGGTGCACAACGGCAACCGTGATTCGCTGAACCGCGTGCCACGTATGCACGGACGGGTCTTGTCTCCTCCCGAGCGACAGGATATAACGAAACGTGTGGTGAACGAATTCGCACTGCGCGTCGAAAGCCTGGAAAAGTATTTCCCGCCCGCCATAACTGGATGGTGGGCCCTGTTGCATCCCTTCGCGAAGCTGACGGTGCCCGCCTTGCGTGGAGTTTCCTTCGGCGTAAAGCCGGGTGAGGTGCTGGCTCTGGTCGGCGCCAACGGCGCCGGGAAGTCCACTCTGCTGCGCATCCTGACGACGCTGCTGCTCCCCACGCGCGGGAGAGCCGAGGTGTGTGGTTTCGACGTGGCTCACGAGCCCGCGAAAGTTCGGCGCCAGCTTGGATATCACACGGGCGCCGACGCTTGCCTCTACGCCCGCTTGAGTGGGCGCGAAAATCTTGAACTGTTTGCGCTGCTGAACAATTTATCGCGCGCCGAAACCTCCCGGCGCATCGCGGACCTCACCGACCTGCTTGGCCTGGGCGCGCTCTTGGACCGCCAGGTGCGCGCTCTTTCGACCGGAAACATCCACCGGTTGGGTTTGGCGCGCGCCATGCTTCACCAGCCCTCTGTATTGCTTCTCGATGAACCGACTCGCAGCCTCGATCCGCTGGCCGCGGCGGAATTCCGGCGCTTTCTTCTCCAGCGGATCGTCGCGGAGCACGGTACGACGGTGTTATTCGCGTCGCACGCGCTGGCCGAGGTGGAACAGCTTGCCGGCCGGATTGCGGTGCTCGACCAGGGACGCATGCTGGTTTGCGGCACGTCCTCCGCCATCAAGGCCGCGGCTGGCGCGGAGACCCTCGAGGACGCGCTTGAACATTTGACTCACCGCCCGGCGGATCACGCTTCGTGAGCGGACAGCTCCATTTGCGCAGAACGCTTGGCAAAATAGCAGCCCTGTTCCGGCGGGATCTTGCCATTGCACGAAGCTACCGTGCCGCCTTTATTCTGGAGATATTTCAGGCGCTGTTTGGCGTGGCCAGTTTCTATTTCCTCTCGCGATTCATTGAGAGTCCGCAACTTGAGCGGGCGTTGCCGCAAGGCACGAATTATTTTTCATTTGCGCTGGTAGGACTTGCGTTCTTCGACTACCTGAGTGTGGCCCTAAACGCATTCGATGAAAGTTTGCAGGGGGCAAGGCAAAGCGGCACCCTCGAACACCTGCTCGTCACGCAGACTTCTCTTCCGGTAATCCTGGCCGGCTCGATCGTGTATCCTTTCGTTTTGCTGTCGCTGCGCACGGCCATCTATCTCGGCTGGGGCGCGGCGCTGTTTGGTTTTCCTCTGCGGGAAGCGAATTGGCTGGGTGCGCTCCTGGTTCTGGCCGCCTCTATTCTCGCGTTCTCGGCCCTGGGAATCCTGAGCGCCAGTTACTTGCTGGTCTTCAAGCGCGGTAATCCGGTGAATTGGGCGTTCGTGGGACTTTCCTCGGTGGTGGGCGGAATGATGTATCCGGTATCGGTGCTGCCCGTCTGGCTGCAACACGTCGCGCGCCTGGTCCCAGTCACCTATGCCCTGGAAGGAATGCGTGCAGCGCTCCTCGACCATGCTGCGGTGCGAGAGTTATGGCCGTCACTCGCAGCGCTGCTGATTTTCGCCGCCCTCCTGCTGCCAATCTCGTTCGCTGCCTTTTTGTGGGCGCTCCGCCGAACCAAGATTACGGGCACGCTTACCCATTTCTAGGGGCGAACCGCCAGGCGCAGCAGGGTCCGCCGCGGCAGACATACGAGTCCCGCCGGCCCAATTTGGAAATTTGAAGGAAAAGATCGGACAAAACGAAGCGGAAAAACGTTTGCGCATCTTCGGGCCGAGGTGACGGCCCGAAGACGCGCGGGACAAATCGGAAATTACTTCTTGCCTTTCGTCGGTGTCGGGGCCTTCCCAATTCTCGTGGTGATCCCGACGCCCATCGCCTGGAGCTGCTCGAGGCCCTGCTTGGCCTGCGCGCCAATCGTCCCGTTCGGATCGAGGTCAATTGCCTTCTGATACGCTTCAATCGTCCCGGGCTGCATAATGGGGGTGATCTTGTCGCCCTCGGTTTTGAATTCCATCGTGTTGACCAGAGCGACACCCAACAGATACCAGGCCTGCGCATTCTTCGGATCGATCGTCGTGGCCTTCTTCAGCGGCTCGAGGGCTTCCTTCATTCGGTTCGCCTGATAGAGGACGATCCCGAAGTTCCGCCATGCGAGCGCGGCGTCGGCCGGATTGAGGTCGACGTACTTTTGGTACGCGGCTCTCGCTTCATCGATCTTTCCGAGCTTTGCCATATCGTTTCCGAGGTTGTTGTAGTTGGCGGCGACATCCGGCTTCATCGCGATGGACTGCTGATACGTGTCGGCCGCTTCCTGCCATTTGCCCATACTTTCGTAAGCCTCTCCCATCCGGGACAGAACGATCGCGCGGTTCGGGTCTTCCGGCTTCATCAATTGCTGCGCCGCGGTTAACTCTGTGACGGCGGTGCTGCCTGTGTCGTTGATCTTTTGCTGAATGGGAGCTTGCTGGTCTTTAGGAGTCTGGGCAAGCTGGGCCTGGGCGGCCTTCATGGCTTCAATCGCTTGCAGCCCCGCATCATAATGCGCCTTCAACCCCTGAAACGCCTTTTCCGCCTCCGCGCGCTTCGCCTCGGCCTCGGCATTGGCGGCTTTATCCTTCTCCATAATCTCTTTCAGGTTGATGTCGAAATTGGGCGAAGTACCGGCGGTAATCTTTAAGCCCGTTTGGTAAATGATCTGGTCTTTCACCTTCAAGTCGATGTCGTAAGTTCCCCCCGCCAGGCCGGCTACCGAGTAGCGCCCCCTTGCATCCGTCTTGATGTTGAAAATCTGACCCGACTCTTTGTTCTTGATCATGATTGCAACATCGGGGAACGGCTTGCCGGCGGAGTCAAACACGGTGCCTTGCAATGCGCCGAAGCCGCCTCCCTGCGCGTAGGCAGCAGTAGCCAGCAACGCCGCCAGCGGCACGGCGACCAGCGCGAGCACCACTGCCATCCGGAATGTCTTCATTCGATTCATGGTATTAACTGCCTCCTAGCAGCCCAAATCCGCCGGGCTTCCCCAGACGGCTTTTTTCATTATCTCTCAACTCGGGCCCGATAAGCGATAGGATCGGTTACACGGGCTTCCGCAAACGCACTCAGGCGCAACCGGCAACTATCGCACGCGCCACACGCCTCGTCTTCAAACTGGTAGCAGGACCAGGTTCGATCCAGCGGCGCGCCCAGCTCGATGCCGCGCTGCACGATCTCCCGCTTGCGCATGCCGATTACCGGCGTGACCATTTCAATCCGCGTCTCCGGACGCGTTCCCTCGCGCACCAACTGCTGGAACACCCGGTAATACTCCGGCCGGCAGTCCGGATAGCCCGAACTATCCTCTGC
The DNA here is from genome assembly GCA_041488495.1 of Terriglobia bacterium. Lineage (GTDB taxonomy): Bacteria > Acidobacteriota > Terriglobia > Acidiferrales > UBA7541 > Palsa-360. The sequence continues at coordinate 19,806 of JBGPPL010000019.1, read as the reverse complement.
GACTGCGCCGATGAACACCGCGCTCGCCCCGATGACCTCCGCCCAGCTTACCGCAACCGCGAGAAAATGGGCGTTACGGAATGGGACGTATGTGGGCGGGATTTCGTTACCACCGGTCTGCGTTCCTGCTTCCCTTTCGGGCACGGCGATACGCTTGTCGGTTAGCGCAGAACCACCGATCTGCGCGAAGTGATTGAGATGCACGACCAGCCTCTCACCCACGGAATAAAAGTCCGCAATCTCGTCGAAGGCCTGGCGCTCGCGGCGCTCGGTCCGTTGGCCGTAACTGGCGTGCAACAGGGCGAGCTCGTGCGTCTGCCGCGCCATCGCTGCCGTGACGCAGGAATCCATCCCGCCGCTCAGCAAGACCACCGCCCTGGGCTGCCTGCTCATCGTGTTGGTTGACTGCTTCCTCTCCTTCGTTGGATGCAATTCCGGACTCCGGAGACTATACGCCGCGAGTGGCCGGATGCCAGATGAATTTGTGCAACTGCAAACCGAGCCGCACCGGCAAACCGTCAGCCAGAATCCATTCCGCGAGGTCCTGCGCTCTCATCCCGGGCCACGTCCCCTCTGGATCGGCGTGCACCGGAGAAAATACCACTTGATGGACGTGTTGGGCCAGCCCGCGCTGAAGCGTGAACTCCCGCGCAAATTCATAATCGCGACGGCTGGAAATCACAAACTTGATTTCGTCCTTATGGTCCATCGCGTCCAGATTTTCCAGGCGGAATGTATCCGCCTCGCCTGAATCGGGGCATTTTATGTCCACAATCTTGATCACCTCACGCGGCAACTCTGCAATGGGGCGCTCGCCGCTGGTCTCGATCAGCACGGTGTAGCCGCCGTCCAGCAGTCTTTGAGCCAGAGGAGTCACATCCGGCTGCAGCAGCGGCTCGCCGCCGGTTAATTCCACCAGAGAGACCCCTCGCGCGGCTCCTATTTTTGCGGATCCACCGTCTTTACCGACGCCTGACAAATCCTCGACGCGCGCGAGTATCTCTTCGATGCTCATCTTCGTGCCACCGTGAAACGCATATGCCGTATCGCACCACGTGCAGCGAAGATTGCAACCGGTGAAGCGCACGAAAATGCACGGGAGGCCCGCGTGCGTGCTCTCCCCTTGAATCGACCGGAAAATTTCTGTGATAGTCATTTTTTTCTGGCGGGCTCCAAGTAGAGCCCGCTCCCGTTTCCTAGCGGCTCCGGCGCGACGCTTTGCGGCGCTGATACCATTGGACAAGGATAATTGCGGCAACCGCCCCGAGACCGGCCATCACAAAGCGGAATGGCTCCAGCTCGTAGCCGAGCCACCGAAGCACGAAAAAGTAGCCGAGCGCCACGGCAATCGCGGGAAGAAGAATGATGAGGAAAGAACGGTTCATCGTAAACGTCCAAATGTCTAAGGCCAGTAGGTCGCCGAAGTCGTGTCCGTCTCCCAGATGGTGATGCACGTGATCCGCGCGCCCTCGGGCATTGCATTCATCTGGCGCGTCGTTTCCTCATAAAAATATTTCGCGAGATTCTCCGCGGAAGGATTGATGACGTCGAACGGTGCCTGATCATTCAGGAATTTGTGGTCCACGCCGCAGACCACGTCGCGAATCACCCGCTTCAGATGCGTGAAATCGTAGAGCAGGCCGATCGAATCGAGTTGCGGCCCTTCCATGATGACCCGCACCTTGTAATTGTGGCCGTGCACGTTCTCGCACTTCCCCTTGTACCCGCGCAGAGCGTGCCCTGCGGAAAAAGTCTCGTCTACGCTGACTTGGAACATCGATTTCCCTTGAGAAACGGGTGCGGGCTCTACTTGGAGCCCGCCAAGAACAAGAATTCAGAACCCGGAAACATCCGCCGGCACAGCAGCTTTCTACCAAGCTGTGGAAAAACTCACTTTGTGAGCCATTCCGAGGAGCGAAGCGACGAGGAATCCCTCTTTTCCCTGGCTTTCTTCAAAGAGAGTTTCCTCGCTTCGCCTCGGCGCGGGGCCTCAGCGCGAGCGCTCGGAATGACAGAGCCAGGAGCCTTTTCCCGCAGCCTGCTAGCCTGATTTCTGCATGAACCGGTCGACTGCGGCGATGTCCCGGGTGGTCGCGTACGCCGGAAGCGATTCCATGAAGATTTTACCATATTGCATGCGCTGGATACGGTTATCGAGGATGGCGAGCACGCCGCGGTCCGTGCGCGCGCGAATCAGCCGGCCGAAGCCTTGCTTCAGCGCCAGGACGGCCTCGGGTACCTGGTATTCCGCGAACGCGTTGCGGCCGTCCTCCTGCAGTGCGCGGACGCGTGCCGCCACAATCGGATCGGAGGGGACGGCAAACGGCAGCCGGTCCACGATCACGCAGGAAAGCTGCTCGCCGCGCACGTCGACGCCCTGCCAGAAACTTGACGTTGCGAACAGCACGGCGCCTTCCGTGTTGCGGAATTTTTCGAGCAGGGCCGTGCGCGGCGCGGAACCCTGAATCATCAGCGGAAAACGCACGCGGGTGCGCACGCGCTCGTACAAGTCGTTCATCTGGCCGTAGCTGGTGAATAAACAGAACGCCCGCCCGCGCGAAATCTCCAGCAGCCGGATAATTTCCTGCGCCGCGCGTTCGGGAAACGCCGGGTCGCGCACATCGGGCAGCGCCGCTGGAATGTAGAGCAGCGCCTGCGTCGCAAAATCAAATTCCGATTCCAAGACGCGCTCGCTCGCCAGATTCACGCCCAGGCGCTGCTTCAGAAAATCGAAACGCCCTCCGACCGCCAGCGTCGCCGAGGTCAGCACGATCGTTTCGAACGGTTCGAATAGCCGCTCGCGCAGCAGCGCGCTTACGTCAATCGGGGTAGCCGCGACGAACACGCCCTTGGCCCGGCGTTCGAACCAGTACACGAAGTTGCCCTCGCTCGATTCGAACAGAAAGTTCAGCTCGGCGCGCAGTTCCATTCCGCGCCGCGCGATATTCAGCAGCTCCTCGGGCTTTGACGGCAGCGAAGCGATTTCTGCCTCAAGACTTTTCAGCGCGTTCATCAGGGCGGCGTACGCCTCGCGGTTCTGCTCGAGGAACCCCGCGCGCTGCGTCTGATCGAACGAAAAGCGGCCCTCGCGCGCCGGGAACGCCTCGAAAAAGGTCCGGGCGCGTTCGCGCATCCGCGTGACGTGCCGCAACATCCCCGCGCCCCCGGTTCGCGTCACACGCACGGCCTGCTCGGCGTCGCGCGCCAGCTCTTCGAAGCGATAGTTCGAAATCTGCCGGCCGAAATACTCGCTGGCCACGTCCTCGATCTCGTGCGCTTCATCGAACACGACCGCGGCGTACTCCGGCAGAACGCTGCCGAAGTCGTCCTGCTTCAATGCCAGGTCGGCGAAGAACAAATGATGATTCACGATGATCAGATCGGCCGCGGCGGCGCGCTGGTGCATCGCTGTGATGAAGCAGCGGTTGAATTCGGGACATTTCGATCCGGAGCAGGCGTCCCGCCTCGCGTCGAGGCGCTGCCACAGATCCGAATCGTCCGGCAGAAAATTGAGTTCCGCGCGGTCGCCCGTCTCCGTCACTTTTTCCCAGTCGCGCATCTGTTGAAACCAGTCCAGCTCGTCCAAGCCCTTCAGCATCGGTCGATCGGCCATGCGGTAAACTTTCTCGCGACACAGGAAATTGCTGCGGCCCTTCATCACCGCCACTTTCAGATCCGGCGCAAAATACTTCTGCAGAAACGGGACGTCTTTCTCGAACAGCTGCTCCTGCAAAGATTTTGTCGCCGTCGAAATCACCACGCGGCGCCCGCTGCGGATGGCGGGGATCAGGTAGGCCAGCGTCTTGCCCGTGCCGGTCCCGGCCTCAACGATTACATGGCGCTTCTCGCGGAACGCGGCTTCCACCATCTCCGCCATCTCGAGCTGCGACGGCCGATGCTCGTAACCCTCGGGCATGCACTTTTCGAGCGCGCCGCCGGGGCCGAAAATTTCGGCTATTGTCGGTTCCGTCAAGCCGGGTTGCGTCAATTCGGGCTGCCCGGGTGCGGGCTCCGCTTGGAGCCCGCCAGAAGCCGATTCGGCGGCCACTTCTTGCGTATCGTTCTTGGCACGTTTGGGCATGGGGAGCGGGTGAGAAGTCTCGAAAACCGCGAACCGATAAAATAGCACACACCGGCGGCGCGCGCCGCTTTGCTATACTCGCGCGGATGGCAAAAGACGCCGCAGCGAAAAAACTCTTCCTCGTCGATGCGATGGGATTCATTTTCCGCGCGTTCTTTGCGCCGATGGGACGGCTCAACAGCCCTCAAGGCATTCCCACGAAAGTTCCCTACCTGTTTTCGAACATGCTGCGCAAACTGGCGAAGGAACATGCGCCGGATTATCTTGCCGTCGTGTTCGACACGCCCGAGCCGACGTTCCGCGACAAGCTGTTTGACAAATACAAGGCGAAGCGTCCGCCAATGCCCGAGGACCTCTCCGTGCAACTGCCCTACGTGCGGCGGATGTGCGAGGCCATGCGGCTGCCGATCCTGGAGTTTCCGGGGTTCGAGGCCGACGACGTGATCGGCGCGCTGGCAAAGCAGGCAGCGAAAAAAGACATGGAAGTCTCGATTGTCACGAGCGACAAGGACATGATGCAACTGGTCGGCGGGAAGGTGCGCGTGCTGCGCCCGGGCGCGGGACCGAACAAAACCGATCTGGTCGTGGACGCAGCAAAAGTGGAAGAATTGATGGGCGTGCCACCGGAAAAAGTCGCCGACGTGATGGCCCTGATGGGCGATTCGATCGACAACATTCCCGGAGCGAAGGGCATCGGCGAAAGGGGAGCCCGGGACCTGATCCGCCGCTTCGGATCGGCCGAAGCGGCGCTCGAGCATGCCGCCGAAGTCGAAGGCAAACGCTACCGCGAGGCGCTCGAAAACAGCCGCGCGGCGGTGCTCCTCTCGAAGCAGCTCGCGATCATCGACACAGCCGCGCCGGTGAAGCTCTCGCTCGACGATCTCGCGCGCCGCGAGCCCGACGTCGAAGCCCTGCGCGCGCTCTACGCGGAGCTGGGTTTCACTTCGCTGCTGCGCGATCTCCCCGCAGCAGCTACGGCGGGTGCTGCCGCGAGCGATTCCGCGGTGCTTGAATCGGCCTCGGCCCTCGAGAAATATCTGGACGCGCTTCCGCGCGATTGCGAAATCGCTCTCTGGCATACGCTCGCCGCCGGCGAGCGTGAAACGGAAGGCTTCGGCACGCGCGTCGCGGGAATTGAAATCTCGCCTCAGGCGGGCGTCACGCGGACCGCATGGATCCCGGGCGCGGGCTCTGCTTGGGGCCCGCCAGAAACGGGTGCGGGCTCTACTTGGAGCCCGCCAGAAGAGAACAAAGGCGAAATGCTGGCCGCTCTCGGCAAATTCCTGCGCGATCCGACGCGGCCGAAGATCGTGCACGATCCGAAACTCTTCGAGCTGCTTGCAGGACCCGTGGCCGGAATTCGCCACGCGACGATGCTGTACTCGTATTTGTTGCGCCCCACGACATCGAAACACGATCTTGCCGGCGTGGTGCTGCGCCACGAGAACGTCACACTCTCCGGCGCGCCGGGAGAACATGCCGACCACCTGCAACGCCTCGCGCCCCTCTTGCGCAAGGAAGTCGAAGCGCAACACCTCACGAAGCTCTACGAAACCATCGACCTCCCGCTTGCGCCCGTGCTCGCCGCCATGGAGCGCCACGGCGTGCGCGTCGACCGCGAAGCCCTGGCCGCGATGTCCACGACGATGGAGCGCGAAATCCGCGCGCTCGAGAAAACCATCTGGGAGCTCGCCGGATCGGAATTCAACGTCAATTCGCCGCAGCAGCTCGCCGAAATCCTGTTCGACAAGATGAATCTCGGTCTCGGCGGGAGACGCCGGTCGAAGCCCCGCTCGACCGCCGCGGAAGTGCTTGAAGAGCTGGCGCTCACGCACGAACTGCCGCGCAAGGTTCTCGAATACCGCGAAATCAGCAAGCTCAAATCCACCTACGTGGATGCGCTGCCCCGCCTGATTCACGCCGACACGGGCCGCCTGCACACCAGCTTCAGCCAGACAGGTACGGCAACGGGCCGCCTGAGTTCTTCGGATCCCAACCTGCAAAATATTCCCGTACGGTCGGAGCTGGGCCGCCAGATCCGCGCCGAATTCATTGCCAGCCCCGGCAACACGCTGCTTTCGGCCGATTACTCCCAGATCGAGCTGCGCATCCTCGCGCATTTTTCCGAGGACCCGGTGCTGGTCGAGGCGTTCCGTACCGGACAGGACATCCACTCGCGCACGGCGCAGGAAGTTTTTGGCGTGGGGCCGATGGCGCAGAACGCCGAGCACCGCCGCGCGGCCAAGGCCATCAACTTCGGCATCATCTACGGACAGACGCCGTTTGGGCTCGCGGCGCAGCTCGGCATCGACCAGAAAGAGGCCGCGCGATTCATCGCCGCGTATTTCGCGCGCTATCGCGGGGTGAAGGATTATCTCGACCGGTCACTCGCCGAAGCGCGCAAGACCGGCGTCACACGCACGCTGTTCGGCCGCATCCGGCCCGTCCCGGAAATCACGTCGCCGCAGCCCAACCTGCGGGGCTTTGCTGAGCGGACGGCGCTCAACACTCCGTTGCAGGGCACCGCCGCCGACCTGATCAAGCTCGCCATGATTGCCATAGACCGTGAGCTCGCGGACGAAGGCTTGCGCGCAAGAATGATTCTCCAGGTCCACGACGAACTGCTCTTCGAAGCGCCGCACGACGAAATGGACCGCCTGCGCGCGCTGGTCCGCTCGGCGATGGAAGGCGTGCACAAGCTCATCGTGCCGCTCGTTGTGGACATTAAAGCCGGCCCAAACTGGCGCGATATGAAGTAGGGGTGGCAGGTGTTGGGTTACAGGTGATAGGTGGAAGGTTCCAAGTCACAGGCACTTGGGTGCGGGCTCTGCTTGGAGCCCGCCAATATTAGGTTGCCGCCCGAGTTTTCCGCGGAGATATACCGTTTTTTCTTGTGCTATTCTGTGCTTCGGTGACACTGTGGCCATTCGGGAAGATCTTCTATGAAACATGCTCTGGGATTCCTTGCGATCGTCAATGATGCAAAAACTCGAGTGAAGGAATGGGACTTCCGCGAAGTAAAGCGGAGGCTCGACGCCAGCGAGAGCCTCACTCTCGTGGACGTTCGCGAAGACAACGAATGGGCGCGCGGCCACTTGCCCGGCGCGGTCCACCTCGGCAAAGGCGTCATCGAGCGCGATATCGAGCAGGCTGTGCCCGACAAGGCTACGACACTGGTCCTGTACTGCGGAGGCGGCTTCCGCTCGGCGCTGGCCGCGGATAATTTGCAGAAGATGGGCTACACGAACTGCATTTCGATGGACGGCGGATGGCGCGGGTGGACTGGAGCGGGATTTCCCACCGAAAAGACCAAATGACATTTTTTTGCCGCGACCTTGCGCGTTTTGCAGACTCCGATTATCTTGTAAGGATTCAACTGGACGTCTTGAATCTGCTGGGGCGTGGTCCAACCGGTAGGACACCGCACTGTTAATGCGGATGGTACAGGTTCGAATCCTGTCGCCCCAGCCAAGCTTTCACGCCTCCGGCCGGATTGGAATCCCACCAAATCATTCCGAGCATCGTCACGCGCAGTTTGGCAAACGAAAAAACTTTCTGCCCTCTAGTGAATCGAAAAACCTGTGCGGGGAGTGTGCTGACATGCCTCCGCCGATGGGTATGGTCCATTGGGTGTGATTTTGGGGTAGGCGGCGGAAGCAGTCGGGGGGAAGAACGTGCCGGCCCAGCCCTCAATCCCCTAAAGGGATCCTCGGCGCGTCTTCCCCCTTCGGGCTCTGTTAGCGCACGCTCTAGGCCAAACGTAACCCATTGAAAATACAATGCCTTGTTGTTGCGCGCCGGGTAAAAAAGCCACGCTCGGGGGAAAATTTTCCGGAGCAGCATAAGGTAAAACTTTTCCTTCGGCGCCGCACGTCGTTTTTCTTGACCCCGACAAGCTGCCTTGCTAACGTTGTAAGGTTACGATGGGCGTATTTTACGCGCAGGGTGCTGAGCCGGCTGTGGGGGCGGCCTTTGAAACATGGGCCTGACCAAAATCGTCATTCGCGGTGCGCGCCAGCACAACCTGAAGAACATTAACCTCGAAATTCCGCGCAACACGCTGACCGTCATCACGGGACTTTCCGGTTCGGGCAAATCGTCGCTCGCTTTTGACACGATTTACGCCGAGGGCCAGCGCCGGTACGTCGAATCGCTGTCGGCCTACGCGCGGCAATTCCTCGATCAAATGGAGCGCCCGGATGTGGATTCGATCGAAGGCCTCTCGCCTGCGATTGCCATCGAACAGAAAACGACGACGCGCTCGCCGCGCTCGACTGTCGGCACCATCACTGAAATCTACGACTACCTGCGCGTGGTTTACAGTTCGATCGGCACGCCGCACTGCCCGAACTGCGGCCAGGCCATCTCGCGCCAGTCGACCGACCAGATCGTGCGCGCCATCCTGCACGGCGAGCTCGCGAAGGCCGGCGACCGAATCATGATCCTCGCGCCCATCGTGCGCGGGCGCAAGGGCGAGTACCGCCAGGAACTGGAGAAGCTCGCGCGCGACGGCTTCGTCCGAGCCCGCATCGACGGCGACCTGTGCCCCCTCGATGATCCGCCGCGCCTCGACAAGCGCAAGAATCACAATATTGAAGTCGTTGTGGACCGGCTGCTGGTGAAGCCGGGCATCGCGGTGCGGCTCGAGCAATCCATCGCCACAGCGTTGAAGCTGGCGAAGGGGCTCGTCACCGTTGTGGTGGTCGGCGGCACCGAGCAGGTCTATTCCGAGAAGATGGCCTGCAGCGATTGCGGCATTTCCGTTCCGCAGCTCGAACCGCGCTCGTTCAGTTTCAATTCGCCGTACGGCGCTTGCCCGGCGTGCAACGGCCTCGGTTCGAAATATGATTTCGATCCGGCAAAAGTGATTGTGGATTGGTCGCGTCCTCTATTCGAAGGCGGACTGGGTCCCGGCTCGGGCTCCGTGTTTCTAAAGCACAGTCTGGAGCTGGGCGCGCTGGCGTACGCTTTCGATCTTTCGATACCGTTCGAAAAGCTTCCGCGCCCGGTGCAGAATTTGATTCTCTACGGCAATCCCCCCACGAATGGCTCGACAGAACACCATGGGAGTGGTGCGGTTCCCGGAAAGCGCTCGCGTAGCGCGAAGGCGATACCGGGTCTGCACTTTCAGGGCGTGATCGGCTTTCTCGAACACAGTTTCGAGGAGTCGAACTCCGACACCTACCGCGAATGGATCACGCAATACATGTCGCCCGCGCCGTGCGCGGTCTGCGGCGAACGGCGTTTGCGCCCGGAAAGTCTCGCCGTGAAAGTGGGAAGCCGCTCCATCTCCGAATACACAGCGCTCGCAATCTCCGAGGCGCGCCCCGCCGTGGACCAAATCCGCAAAGGCTTGACGCAGCGGCAGATCGACATTGCGGGACGCGCGCTCGCCGAAATCGCCGCGCGCCTCGATTTTCTGCTCGCGGTCGGCCTCGGCTACCTCAGCCTCGACCGATCCTCCGCCACGCTCTCGGGCGGCGAAGCGCAGCGCATTCGCCTCGCGACGCAAATCGGCTCACGCCTGCGCGGCGTGCTCTATGTCCTCGATGAGCCCTCCATCGGCCTGCACGCGCGCGATAACGACCGCCTGATCTCTTCGCTCGAACAGTTGCGCGATTTAGGGAATACCGTGCTTGTCGTCGAGCACGACGAAGAGACAATCCGCCGCGCCGACTACGTGGTAGACCTGGGTCCCGGGGCAGGCGATGCGGGCGGCCACCTGGTCGCCACCGGCCGTCCGGAGGAAATCGCGCGCAACGCCGATTCGCTTACCGGGCGCTACTTGAACGGCGATCTGTCGATTGCCGTCCCTCCGAAGCGCCGCTTGCCGAATGGCAAACTGATTCGCGTGCTCGGCTGCGAAGCCAACAACCTCAAGCACGTGGATTTCGAATTGCCGCTCGGCCTGCTCACCGTCATCACCGGCGTTTCCGGCTCTGGAAAATCGACGCTGGTAAACGACATTCTCTACCGCGCGCTGGCGCAGACGCTCTACCGCTCGATGGAGCGTCCTGGCGCATTCCGCGAAATCGAAGGCGCTGCGCAGATCGATAAAGTGATCGAGATCGACCAGGCGCCGATCGGACGCACGCCGCGTTCGAACCCGGCCACGTACACCGGCGTCTTTGCTCCCATCCGCGAACTGTTCGCCATGCTGCCCGAATCGCGAGAGCGCGGCTATCGTCCCGGCCGGTTCAGCTTCAACGTGAAGGGCGGGCGCTGCGAAGCATGCCAGGGCGGCGGCCTGCGCCGCATCGAAATGAATTTTCTGCCCGATGTATACGTGACGTGCGAAGTTTGCCGCGGACGCCGCTACAACGCCGAAACTCTGGCCGTGCGCTACAAAGGCCACTCGATTTCCGATCTGCTCGACATGCAGATCGCCGGCGCGCTCAAGATCCTCGAAAACATTCCGCAGATTCGCCAGAAACTCGATACGCTAGTGGATGTCGGGCTGGGTTACATCCAGCTCGGACAATCGGCGACGACGCTTTCGGGAGGCGAGGCGCAGCGCATCAAGCTCGCGCGCGAGCTTTCGCGCCGCCAGACCGGCCGCACGCTCTACATTCTGGATGAACCCACAACGGGATTGCACTTTGACGACGTCAAGAAATTGCTCGACGTCCTGAATCGCCTCGCCGATCTCGGCAACACAGTCCTCATCATCGAGCACCATATGGACGTGATCAAGCAGGCGGACTGGATCGTCGATCTTGGCCCCGAAGGCGGCGAGGGAGGCGGGCGCATCGTCGCGCAAGGCACGCCCGAGCAGGTCGCGCGCATCAAGAAATCCTACACGGGCCAGGTCCTCGCCCGCGTTTTGAACGGCTCAAATGGACATCACGCGTAGCCTAAGCTGTCGTGAGTCATCGGTATCCGGGAGAGCGCTCAGTTGCCGGCTGCGTGCTGGTTCAGTTGTTGGTATCAGTATCTGGTCTTGAATCAGTGCGGTTCTGCGGAGCGTTATTTGTGTCATGCGCTGGTCCAGAACCATTCGGGCTCGGCTTCAGAGTGAATTGCACGCCGTGCTTCGCATTCTCATCGACCGTGCGTTGCATGTCCAACTGATCCATGTCGATCGAGCTTTCGGCGCCACTATCGACGGTGTAGTGCAATCTTCCGCCCGTGAGCCAGAAGTTTCGCGCAGCGTAAACAGTGCCATCCTTCAAGAAGAGGGGAACCACTCCTGCGGGGTTCTCACCGCTGACTGCTGCAGTGTTTGTGTCCGGCGACCCTTGTTGGGTCGGTGCACTCTGGTCAGCGCTCGCGTAGTTTCCGGTCGGCGCAGGAGAAGATGAAGGGACGTCGTAGGTGGCAGTGTAGTTGTACATGTTGTAGTTGGTCGGGTATCCGTAGTAACCGTTTCCAGGCCAGCCCCACAACCACGGGTCACCCCAGAACGGGTCCCAATTCCAAAAGCCGAACAGAGGCCAGCCAAAACCCCAGCCCCAGCCGGGCCACCAACTGAATCCTAGACCGAATCCGAAGCGGCAATTCCAGCAGCCCCTGTGGAAACTCCTGAAGGGGAAGCCGAATCTGACCGTGCTTCGAAATTGCACCAGCCCGTTGTTCGAACGCGGAAAACTTGAAATGACTCCCCTGCCGAAGGTGGACCGCGTGCCGAATGCCATCACGCTGGATTGGGTTCGCAGCGTGCCGCCGAGCCTTGAACCGGCAAAGAGCGATGCGTTCGAACTACCTGCGGAATTGCGAGCAACTGAATTGCTGAAAGAATTTTGGATGCTTGACAGCGCACGGGCTGCGGGAACAACGTTCCTTGCCGCCGGAGCATTCTCCCAGATGTCGCGCCCCTGTCCAGAGAAGCTTCTTGTGGGTCCAATACCTGCAGACCGGTTCGCGCCAAAAACTTGCCCCCCTGCTCCGGTGTTACTCGAGCCTCGAGCCTCCGATGGAGAAACTACGGCTCCGCGGCTAGCGGCTATACCACCGAATGCGTGCCACAGACCGTCTGGGCGAGAATAAGCGCGAGGCGCTGCTGAGGGAACCACAACTCGCTCGTTCGCATAGGTGGAATTACCGTTTGGGCGATTCGCATAACCGCTGGGTCCTACATGCGATCCACCAATCGCGCGCGGAGGTGCGCTTGGCACTCCACGTGAGATGCCGCCGCGCATCTGCGGGGCGCGCGAAACACTGCCTCCGGAGCCGCCGCCCCGGGGACCTCCGCCACCCCCATGGAAACCGCCGCCACTACCTCCATGAAAGCCTCCGCCGCCGCCGTGGGAACCTCCCCCACGCTGACTGAACGCGGGGATTGTCGCGCAGACGGATACAATCGATAAAACTATCGTGAAAACAAATATTGAAGATGTGGGTTTCGTCATGTCAGGGCCCTCCGCAACGAATGCGCAAAGCCTGCGGACGTGTTCACGGGGCGCGGGCCCCGCTTGCTTTACTTATTGCGATTCTACACCCCAAAGTTTGGTTGCATTAGCCTAATTTTCATCACCGTCAGCGAGAATCCGCAGCCCGTGAAACCTGTGACGGAACAGGGTCTTCCCGCAGTCGATAGTGATGCAGGGGCGGCCCGTGATATCCTCGGCGCTAGGCAGCGAGGATAGGCATCATGAAAGCTTTTTGGCTAATAGGCTGCGCGTTGGTCCTCGTCGGAGCGTCTTATGCTTATCAGGGCCCGTTCCGAGAATATCCCTCCGTAGAATATGGCATCCAACCGCTCCCTCCGGACTATCAGGAAAAGACAGAGTGGGCTTTTGCGCGGTTGATGTATCCGCCGGGGTGGAATGACGGCTATCGCGGCCGGTTCGATGGAGATTGGAGGAAAGGGCTTTCCCTTTGGACTCAGGATTATCCCCGGGCGGATCGGGACTTTGCCAGGGCGGTCCGGCGTTTGACGCGCATTCACACGCGCTCGGTCGAGCAACCGGTGAACCTGGAAGACGGCGACGAGGTGTACAACTGGCCATTTCTCTATGCCGTCCAAGTGGGTGAATGGGGTTTGACCGATTTTCAGGGGAAAAAACTTCGCGATTACCTGCTCCGCGGAGGCTTTTTCATGGCTGACGATTTCCACGGGACGCTTGAGTGGCAGGTGTTCGAAGAGAATATCAAGAAGGTCTTCCCGGACCGTCCCATCGTGGAAATTCCAAGCAGCGACCCGATCTTCCATACGATGTTCGATTTGGATGACCGGTACCGGATTACGGGCGCCGAGCACCTGCGCGTGGGCTACAAGGCTGACGGCAAGGACGCGCACTGGCGCGGCATTTACGACGACAAGGGCCGCGTCATGGTGGCGATCTCTTTCAATTCCGATATCGGCGATTCCTGGGAATGGGCAAACGATCCGCGCTATCCCCAAAAATTCTCCGACCTGGGAATCCGCATCGGCGTGAATTACCTCATTTATTCCATGACGCACTGAAGTGCCGTGATTCCTGACTCGTGAACCGTGGCTCGTGAAGGGCCACCCCTGCGAATTCTGCTTCATCGCGGGCTTGCGCACGATGGGGAGTGCCGCTACAGTGCTGAAGGCGCTCCTGCGCGCCGTATCGTGAAGAGCATCTACAACACGGGTCCCTTGAGTCTCGACCACATCCGCACCTACCCGCTCGCGGGGCGGAAAAGCAAGGTGAGCGTGCGCGAGTTCGCGCGGCCGCACCGCAACGGCGCACTCATTACGGAGCTTCTAGATTCGCTCCCGCGCATCCTCGCCGCCGATGATCTCCGCGGCGTGATTGCTGCCATCGAACGAGCTCGCGCGCGACGCCGCCCGGTACTCTGGGGGATGGGCGGACATGTAATTAAGGTGGGCCTGGGTCCGATCGTCGTGGATTTGATTCGCCGCGGTTTTGTGCAAGGCGTAGCGATGAACGGCTCGACCATGGTCCACGATTTCGAAATCGCGCTCGCCGGTAACACATCCGAAGACGTGGATGCCGAACTTGGCCACGGCCAATTCGGCATGGCGGAGGAGACGGGCCTCTATCTCAACGAGATTGCGGTGGGCGCGGCGCGCAGCGGGATCGGCCTCGGTGAAGCCGCGGGAAAATTTCTGGCCAGCGGGCATCTTCGCGTGAAATATCCCGAGGCGAGCGTGCTTCTGGCCGCGTACCGCGCGCGCGTGCCCGTGACGGTGCATCTCGCCATCGGCACCGACATTCCGCACATGCATCGTTCCGCCGACGGCGCGGCGATGGGCGCCGCGACGCATCACGATTTTCGCCTCTTCTGCGCGCTGGTGAAACAGATGCATCCCGGCGGCGTATACTTGAATTGGGGCTCGGCGATTGTGCTCCCGGAAGTGTTTTTGAAAGCGGTCTCGGTCGTGCACAATCTAGGCGTGCCGTTGCAACCGATTACGACGGCGAATTTTGACTTCATCCAGCGATACCGGCCCCTGACCAACGTGGTGAAGCGGCCCACAGCAATGCCCAAGGACGCGCGGGGCGAACCTTCGCGAGGCTATGCCATCACCGGCCATCACGAAATCATGATGCCACTGGTCGCTGCGGCGCTCATCGAATCGCAGGGGGCGCGAAAACGCGGAAAATGATTCACGACGATTCCAATCCGACCGCAGCAGCGCCTGCCAGGGATCCCTCCGGCGAGATTCCGGAGGACGCGCCGCCGCCCGTTCTAGATCCCAGCGCGACCGCACCGGCAAACCTTCCGGAACTTCCGCTTCCGCCTCCGCCGCAATTCGACGCTTCGGTCCCCGAGGATTTGCGTTCGCCGTGGGGATGGTTGGATTTGTCCCTCTTTATTGGATTTGGGTTCCTCGGCTTATTGGTCGCCGCCGGGATTGTCGTCGGCATCGCCGTGTTTGGCTTCGGTGTGCAGTTCCGCGACCTCGGCCCACCGTCCACGTCTCCTGCAAGATCGATGATCGCGGTACTCGCCCAGGGGCTGTGGTCGGGTTTCGTATTGCTCTACTTTTTCGCGTTGGTGCGAGTGAAGACAAAATCTCCCTTCTGGCGCACGATGGGCTGGCGTGAATTGCACCTAGACGGGCAAACGACATCCGCATCGGCCCTCCGCTGCCTGGGCGGCGGCGCGATACTTGCGCTTCTGGTTTCCTTTGCGGGGACATACTTAAGCGAGAAGGGCAAACTGCCCATCGAAGAGTTGTTCCATTCGCGGCCAACCATGATTCTGTTGATGGGTTTCGGCATTTTGGTGGCGCCATTGGTGGAAGAAACGATGTTCCGGGGCTTCCTGTATCCAATTATTGCGCGCCGCTTCGGTATCGGTGCGGGCGTGATTGTGACCGGCGTCTTGTTCGGAGCCATGCACGCGCAACAGCTTTGGGGTGGCTGGGGGCAAATCGGCCTGCTGATTGGGGTCGGTATTCTGCTGACCTGGGTGCGTGCGCGGACCGGCACCGTCGCGGCCAGCTATTTTATGCATCTCGGGTATAACAGCCTTCTATTCCTCGGTTTTTTTGTCGCGACGGGCGGGTTGCGCCACATTCCCGGTGCTCCGTGAGCCGCGACTGCGGAACCCTGCGATGGAATCCTGATGGAGCGAACCTCGAACGAAGATGAATGTCGCGCAGCCCATTGAATGGACCGGCAAGGGCGTTGTGATGCTCGATCAGCGGCGCCTGCCCGGCGAAGTGGTCCGTCACACCTACACAGACTATCGCGACGTCGCCGCGGCCATCAAAGACATGGTGATTCGCGGAGCGCCGGCGATCGGAGTAGCGGCGGCGATGGGCGTCGCGCTCGGTGTTGAGCGTTCGAACGCTCGGACGCTCGATGAACTCCGCGCAGAGTTCCCTGCCATCTGCCAGACGATCGCTCGGACGCGTCCGACGGCCGTGGACCTGTTCTGGGCCATCGAGCGCATGATCCGCCGCTTCGAACAGCTCATAGCCGCGAACACGCCCCCCGACGCGCTGCGCCGCGCGATGGTCGAGGAAGCTCGCGCGATCCACGCTGAAAAACGAGCCACGGACGAAGCGATTGGGCGCTTCGGCGCGGATTTGATGCCCGCAGCAGGCCTGGTGATGACGCAGTGCAACGCCGGTGCGCTCGCCACGGCTGGCATCGGCACGGCGCTTGGCGTGATTCGCGTGGCGGTGGAACAGGGCCGCCAACTGCGCGTGCTCGTACCGGAGACGCGGCCCTACCTGCAAGGCGCGCGGCTGACCGCGTGGGAACTGCACGAGGGAGGCGTGCCGCTTACGCTCATCACGGACAACATGGTGGGACATTTCATGAAGACGGGCAACGTCTGCGCGGTTGTCGTCGGCGCGGACCGCATCGCGGCGAACGGCGACACGGCGAACAAGATCGGAACCTATCAGATTGCTGTTCTTGCGCACGAGCACGGAGTGCCGTTTTACGTTGCCGCGCCGGTTTCGACTTTTGATCTGACAATTTCCTCGGGCGAGCAGATTCCGATCGAAGAGCGCGCGGCCGAGGAAGTCACGCATCTGCGCGGAGTGCGCATCGCGCCGGATGTTCCCGTAGCGAATCCGGCATTCGACGTTACGCCCGCGCGCCTCGTTTCCGCGATCATCTGCGAGCGAGGCGTCGCCCGCGCGCCCTATGTGGAGTCGCTTCGCCGCCTGGCGGATTCCATTGTCGCAGCGCCGCGCGCCGGATCGGCCGGTTAACGCTTTGGCGCGTAGTAGCCGCTCTTTGCAATCAACCTGTAATCGTGGTCCTTCATGCCGAAGCGCGGCTGGAGAGAGAGATCGAGCCGCCGCAAGGCTCCATTCTCGTTCTTATTGGTGGAGTAATAGCCCAGCGTGTAGCGCGTTTTCAGCCGCTCGATCAGCGCCTTGAACGCCAGAAATAGCGAGCCCTCTTTTTCGACCTCGAAGACTTCGCCGCCGGTTTCTTCCGCCAGCTTCGCGACGTTGACCAGCCCGCGCGTCGTCCTCGACATCATGCGCGCCGCAAGCGGATTCTCACCCGGCACCTTGAGGCTGTACACCGAAGCGTCGGCCTCGAGCACCTGGTCGAGGACCTGCTTGTGGCCCTCGCCGCTCTCCGCGGTCGGAACATTGTCACTCACCAGGACGATCACGCGGCGCGCGGCCGGGGCTTCGATGCGCAGATACCGCGCGGCCTCATAGAGAGCCTGATTGATGTTCGTAGCTCCGCCGGTCGAGAACAATTCGATCTGGTCGGCGATGTCCCGCTTGTCGCGCGTCAGGTCGATGCGCCGGTCGACTCGGCCCGAAAACGTGAACAGCGCCACTTCGTCTTCCGGTTTCAACGCCTTCAGCGCGGACTGCGTCGCGTAACGCAAGGGCCGGATAAACGGAGTGATCGATTCACTTAAGTCGACGGCCATCGCCACTGCCAGCGGCAATTGATCGCGGCTGAAATTCGCGATGGTCTGCGGCACGCCGTCTTCCCGAATCTCGAAATCCCCGGGCTTCAGTCCATCCATCACTTTGCCGG
Source organism: Terriglobia bacterium (assembly GCA_041488495.1). Taxonomy (GTDB): domain Bacteria; phylum Acidobacteriota; class Terriglobia; order Acidiferrales; family UBA7541; genus Palsa-360. Next base: position 2,325 of record JBGPPL010000019.1, on the reverse strand, counting down.
ACCGGTCTTTCACCGTCGCCTCCACCAGCACGAGGCTGACCTCGACCCGAATCGTGCCACTTTGTCCCCGTTGGAGCGTGGACGGCTGCTGCGCTCGCGCCTCACATGAAATCAGCATGAGCGCGCCGGTGATCATTGCGAATGTGTGTTTACCAGTCCAGAATTTCAACGCCGTCTCCGAGTCCAGAAACATTCGCCGGCATGCGGCAGTTTGTTTGGACGCTTCTACAGGCTAGCTCGATGGATGTGCTATACCACGGTGCGGTTGCATCGGGAGGCTGGCTCGACTCGGCTTTTCCACTGGCGTTCGCCAGTGGAAACGATATATTCTCCGGCGGTCCCGCGTTATCACACGTTTGTGACGGCAAGTTGAGGAGGACACGATGAAACGTTTTGCGCTCGCCCTGGTAATTTTCATAGCCGCACCGCTGGCTCTGTTTGCCCAGCAGGCGGCTCCCGAAATTCCTTTTGATTCCGTACCCAATTTGCTGAAGCTTCCGCCGAACCTGTACCTCGGCGAAGTTTCTGGCGTGGCGGTCAATTCGAAAGGCCACATCTTCGTGTACTCGCGCGGCAGTACGACCGGTCCAGCCTATGCTGCGAGCGCGTCGCAACTTCTGGAGTTCGGCCCCGATGGCACGTACATTCGCGAGATCGGCCACAACCTGTACGCCTGGTCCTTTGCGCATACCGTGAGGGTCGATAAGAGTGACAACATCTGGGTCGCTGACAAAGGCTCGGACATGGTCATCAGGTTCAACCCTCAAGGCCGGGTCACCATGGTGTTTGGCCGCAAGATGGAAGCGTCCGACGAGGGAACCGAGCCATTGAAGCATCCTAAGCCGCCGCTGCCTCCCGTGGACGGGATGTTCCGGCAGGTGACTGACATGGCGTGGGATGCGGCCGGGAACACCTTCATCAGCGACGGCTACATCAATTCACGCGTCGCAAAAGTCGACAAGAACGGCAAGTGGCTCAAGTCGTTTGGAGAGCCCGGCGACCAGCCCGGCCAGCTTCAAACGCCGCACAGCATTGCAACCGACGCGCAGGGAAATGTCTATGTGGCGAACCGCGGCAACGCCCGCATCGAAGTGTTTGACAGCGACGGCAAGTACCTCCGCCAGATCAAGATCAGCGAGCCATTTGATTATGCGAATGCGGCCCCGGCCATCGGCAATAAGCCGGGTCCGAACGCCACAGGAACGATGGGCCCCGGCGCCCCCTGGGCCGTTTGCATCACCCCTGGCCCAAACCAGGTGCTCTATGCCTCGGATGCCTTCCCAGGCCGGGTCTACAAGCTCAGTCTGGACGGAAAAGTTCTCGGCATGCTCGGCGAATCCGGCAAGCAGCTCAAGCAGTTCGGGTGGATCCACGAAATCGCGTGCCCGTCGGAAAACGAAATCTATGTCGGCGAATTGCTGAACTGGCGCGTGCAGAAGCTGATGCTGCATCCGAAAAAATAGTCGTTCGCTAAGATGTCAGCGTGCCGTCATTCCTAACCCGCTCCTGTTCACCGTGAACGTTCTGGGTGAACGGCGGGTGAGGAATCTCTCTTTGCGCTAAATCGAAGAGGGATTCCCCGGCACGCAGCGTGCTTGGCATTGGCAACGATAAAGAAGCGCTGGCCAGCATGACGTTCGGTGAATAGATGGCAAAAATTCAGCGGACCGATTTGCCGCCGCCGTCTTGAGTTTCCTATCGGCGTGAAGTGTATAGTTGCCCTAAGGAATGCTTGACAATTAAGAAACCGATGCTATAGTTGCTGGGCTAGTTGGTAGCCTACCTGCTGGACAGGAGGCCTTTGCTCTTTGACAAACTGGGTAAGATGAGATGTGCCAGAACCCGTTCGATTGATTGAGTGAATCGAGCGATAAAAAGTTCGCTTGGAAAACTTTGGTCCGACATCCAGAAATGGTGGTCGGGCCTTTTGCTTTCTAAGCAGCCAGTTTCACATGAGAGTTTGATCCTGGCTCAGAGCGAACGCTGGCGGCGTGCTTAACACATGCAAGTCGAGTGCGCAGTTTTCTCCGCCGCAAGGCGGAGGGGATGGGCGCACGGCGCACGGGTGAGTAACACGTGGGCAATCTGCCCTCGGATGGGGGATAACCCCGCGAAAGCGGGGCTAATACCGCATGACATTCCGAAGACCTCGGTCTTTGGATTCAAAGCCCGCAAGGGCGTCTGAGGAGGAGCCCGCGCCCGATTAGCTAGTTGGTGAGGTAACGGCTCACCAAGGCAATGATCGGTAGCCGGTCTGAGAGGATGGCCGGCCACACTGGAACTGAGACACGGTCCAGACTCCTACGGGAGGCAGCAGTGGGGAAT
>JBGPPL010000018.1:0-81245 GCA_041488495.1 Terriglobia bacterium | reverse complement strand
TGTGGCAGGGGCCCGAAAAGTAAGGGGAAGGCAGAAGCTGCATCCCGCGACAAAAACGTTTCTGGCGCTGCGGATTGCGGTGAATCGAGAGATGGAGGAACTCGGGCAGTTTCTTTCTAGGGTTCCTGCCACACTATCTCATGGCGGCCGGTGGGTGATGCTTAGCTATCACTCGCTCGAAGACCGCCCGGTGAAGCAGTGCTTTCAGCGACTGGCCCGGGAGGGCACGCTGAAGATCCTGACGAAAAAAGTGGTGCAAGCTTCGGACGCGGAAATTGCGGCCAATCCGCGCGCCCGCAGCGCGAAAATGCGCGTTGCCGAGAAAATAGACTCCGACCAGCACGGGGCGCCGCACGGGAAAGCGTGGCCGCAATGACCGAATATTTTACCGTCAAACAGATCGATAATTCGCGCCTGGTGCGCCCGATGGCGCCAAACCGTATGCGCGAATGCGCGCGCTTGGTTTCGCTGGGTGGATTGATCGCGTTGTGCGCATTTCTGTATGCCTGGCAGCATTTCGAGACCATCCAGCTGCGCTACCAGCTCGAATCGCTGCGCGGCGAGCGTTCCCAGGCCGCGGAGCTCAATCAGGAACTCAAACTGGAAGTGGCGGGCCTGCGCGCGCCCGGACGCATCGACATCATCGCGCGGCGTCAGCTCGGCTTGACCGCGCCCGTGCCCGGCCAGGTGGCTCCGATGGATCTGCCGCCCGGCGCGGTACTGGCGGAAGCGCGCCCGGCAGGCGCTGCGTTGGCGCAGCGGTAAGATTCTAACGGCGGCGTTCCTTCGCGCTGCCAACAGCGTGAAAGGTGAACCGGAGCTGCCCGGTGACGTGGACGCGCCCGAGCCGGAAGACCTTTTGACCCGGAGTCCCCGGCGAGAATATGGATCTGCGTAGTCCCCGGACCCGATTACTGATTGTGGCTGGCCTGACGGCGCTGTGGACCGTGGCCGCGTTGGGACGGCTGGCCTATCTGCAACTGTTCCGCTACAGCGAATACTATTCACGCGCACAACATCAGCAGCGATTGATCGTGGAAGTCGGCGCAAGGCGCGCGGAGATCTTTGACCGCAACCTGAACGCGCTGGCCATGAGCGTACCGGTGGATTCCTGCTTCGCAGTTCCCTCGGAGATCGCCGATCCCGACATGGTCGCGCGGTTGATCGGGAAAGTCCTGGCGGTTTCACCCGACGAGATCGCCACACGCCTGGCTGGTTCGCATTCCTTCGTCTGGATTTCGCGCAAGCTGCCGCCGGAAAAGGCGGAGAGGATTGCAGCGATGAACTTGCGCGGGATTTATTTTCAGCGGGAAGGTGAGCGCTTCTATCCCAAGCGGGAACTCGCCGCGCACGTCCTCGGTTACGTGGACATCGACGAGAAGGGGTTGGGCGGCGTCGAGTATTCGCTTGACGATCATATTCGCAGCAAGCCCGGCAAGATGCTGATCCTCACCGATGCCCACCGCCGCTGGTACGACTCCACCGACAAGGCGCCGGACACAGGCACGAGCGTCGTTCTCACGCTCGACGAAAAAATCCAATACATCGCGGAGAAGGAACTCGCGCAGGCCATCCACGACACGCAAGCGAAGTCGGGCACCGTCATTGTCGAGAACCCGAACTCGGGCGAACTGCTGGCCGTCGCCAACTGGCCCACGTTCAATCCGAACGCGGCCAAGGACAGCAATCCCGAGTCGCGGATGAATCGTGCCGCCACCGCGCTCTATGAACCTGGGTCGGTCTTCAAGATCGTGACGCTTTCGGCGGCCATCGATCAGGGCATCACCAATGCGGATGAACTCATCGATTGTCAGAATGGCGCCATCTACATCGCAGGACATCGCATTCGTGACCACAAGGCTTTCGGACTGCTCACCGTTTCACAGGTGCTGGCGCATTCCAGCGACGTTGGCGCGATCAAAGTCGGCTTGCGCCTGGGCGCGCCTAAATTCTATGGGTACATCCGATCCTTCGGCTTCGGCCAGCCGACCGGCGTGGATCTGCCCGGTGAGAGCCGCGGAATGCTTCGCCGCCTAGAAAATTGGACGCCGGTTTCGGTAGGCTCGATTTCCATGGGGCAGGAAATCGGCGTGACGCCGTTGCAGATGATCACCGCGATGTCGGCAATGGCCAATGGCGGGCTTGTCGTGCGGCCGCACATCGTCCGTGCGCTGCGCCGCGGCACGCAAATGGTCGAACCGCCGCAACAGCAGCCTCGCCGCGTGATCCGCGAAACCACTGCCGCGACAATGCGCCGCATGCTCGAAGGTGTCGTGCTCGATGGTACCGGCAAGCTCGCGCGGCTTGACGGATATACATCGGCAGGGAAGACGGGCACTGCGCAGAAATTTGATATTGCGACCGGCCATTACTCTCCGCACCAGTTGATCGTCTCCTTCGTCGGCTTCGCGCCGATCAACACGCCCGCTGTTACAATACTCGTGCAGCTCGATTCGCCGGTCGGCATGCACGAAGGTGGACAGGTCGCCGCCCCCACATTCAAGCACATCGCGCAGCAGGTGCTGGCCTATTTGGACGTGCCACATGATATTGCTGTCTCGAGCAGTGTTCTTCGAGCGAACCGCCAACAACGCAATGACCAGGATCTGGCAGACGTGACCGATTTCAATCCGGTGCAGGTCGACACGGGTACCGCAGCTATGGATTCTGCTCCGGCGGTGTCTCAACAAGCGCCCGGATCGTCAGCGCCGACCGTTGAACTCGCGGAGGGAGAAGGAATCCCCGTTCCGCAACTGCAGGGGAGAACCGTGCGCGAAGTCACCGAACAATCTATGAAACTTGGACTGAGTCCCGTGCTGGTTGGTACTGGTATTGCAGTGGAACAGTCTCCGGAGCCCGGAGCCATGATTCGCCGTGGCAGCCGCATCACCGTGCGGTTTGCCCGCGGGGCTTCCCTGGTGTCCGCGGCGGCGCGGAGGAGAGTTCGGTGAATGTGAGGGCGGGAAGCGTGGCGGACCACAGTGAAGGCCTGGCGCAAAAGAAACTGCCTGGCGCAAGCCGCGATCCAATGCGGCTCGTGAAATTGCTGCGGGGCATCGAAACGGATGGGGGAGCGGCGAACGGCGATCTCGAAATCGCGGAAGTCGCTTACGACAGCCGTAACGTGAAACCGCGCACCCTGTTTGTTGCTATCCGCGGTGAGAAAACCGACGGGAACAAGTTTGTGCCAGACGCGATCGCGCGGGGAGCGGTTGCAATCGTGAGCGAGCAGACAAAGCCGGAGACGCTTCCTGCAGAAATCCCGTGGATCAAAGTTCAGGATGCGCGCAAGGCACTGGCCGCCGTCGCGGTGAACTATTTCGGACATCCTGCCGAGGTGCTGAAGCTTGTCGGCGTGACGGGGACCAACGGTAAGACGACGACATCCTACCTGGTGGACTCGATTCTTCGAGCCGCGGGCTGCGAAGTCGGTTTGTTCGGCACCATCGCATATCGTTTGGTGCGCGAGACGCGCCCGGCGAGCCACACCACTCCGGAATCGCTCGGCCTGCAGAATTTTCTGGCGGACGTGGTCCGTGCCGGAGGCACCCATGCGGTGCTCGAAGCCAGTTCGCACGCGCTGGCCCTGGATCGTTTGTGGGGATGTCCTTTTGCGGTGGCGATTTTCACGAATCTTACGCGCGACCATCTTGACTACCACAAAACCTTTGACGATTATTTTGCTGCGAAGAGGCGCCTGTTTGAAGGCACCGGCGCGGCGGCGCCGGGCGCCGGCGTCATCAATCGTGATGATGCGTACGGCAAGCAGCTGGCCGGGCTCGCGGCGCGGACGCTGACCTATGGCCTTGAACCCGGCGCGGACATTACGACGCGCAAGCCGGCGGTTTCCTTTTCCGGCATCGAATTCACGGCCGAAACCCCGATTGGAAAGATCGAGGTCCGTTCGCCTCTGGTCGGGCGAATCAACGTCTACAATATTCTTGCCGCCATCGGCGCCGGCGTGGCGCTCGATCTCGCCCGAGAAGTTATCGCGGCGGGAATCGCCCAGCTTTCTTCCGTGCCGGGCCGTTTCGAGCGGATCGATGCGGGCCAGGCGTTCCTGGTGGTCGTGGATTACGCGCACACCGATGACGCGCTGCGCAACCTGTTGTCCACGGCAAAGGAACTCAATGCTGACGGGCGCATCATCACGCTGTTTGGTTGCGGCGGAGACAGGGATCGCACCAAACGTCCGTTAATGGGAGAGGCGGCGGGCCGCTCGAGCGACATCGTCGTGCTGACTTCGGACAATCCGCGCAGCGAGGACCCGCTGCTGATCATCAACGATGCTATTGTCGGCGTCCAGCGCACCAAGGCGAAGTTTCTGGTGGAGCCGGACCGGGAGCGCGCCATCGAAATCGCGCTTGATCAGGCGCGTCCCGGTGACATCGTGCTGCTGGCGGGCAAGGGCCATGAAACTTCCCAGGTCTTGCGCGACCGCACAATCGATTTCAACGACCGCGAAATGGCGCGGCGGATGCTCCGCCAGCGCGGCTACGGGGAATGACGGTTGTTGCCGCGCACGGCAGGGAACGTGCTCTTTGCAAGTAAGGGACGCTGATCCAAGGGTGACACAAGACCGGTGAGACCCAGCCCCTTGAGGACGCTATGCGGTGGACGGTTGAAGAAGTGGCTCGCGCTCTGGGTGTTACGCCGCCCGGAGGCCTCGACGCCCTGGCCCGGCTGGCCGGTGTCTCGATTGATTCTCGGACCGTGGCTCGCGGCGAGCTGTTCGTCGCGATACACGGACCGCGTCACGACGGACACAACTATGTTGTGGCAGCCCTGGACGCTGGGGCGGTGGCGGCTGTCGTGGCGCAAGATCGTGCGGCAGGATTCGCGGAACCGGTTCGCTCCAAACTTTTTGCTGTTGCTGACACACTCGCCGCGCTCCAGGGGCTCGCGCAAGCCGTTCGAACGCGATGGGGGCGGCGCCTGGCAGCCGTCACCGGCTCGGCAGGGAAGACCACAACGAAAGAAATTCTGGCGGCGCTGCTGGCCTCGAGGCTCCGCGTACTGAAATCCGAGGGCAATCTGAACAACGAATACGGGCTGCCATTGCAATTGCTGCGGCTTGATGACTCGGACGAGGCGGGCGTGGTCGAGCTCGGTATGTCCCACGCCGGAGAACTGCGGCGCTTGGCGGAGATTGCGCGCCCGGATGTGGGCGTGGTCACGCGAGTCGCGCCGGTGCATCTGGAATTTTTTGCGTCCGTGGATGAAATCGCGTTGGCGAAGCGCGAATTGATTGAAGGGTTGGCGGGGAGCGAGAGTGTAGCCATTCTCAATGCTGATGATTCGCGTGTGGCGCGTTTCGCCGAGGTTGCGCCTGGACGAGTCGTGACGTTTGGGTTTGCAAGCGGCGCGGATTTTCGCGCCGAAAACATCGACGACCGCGGAGTTGACGGCACCGAATTTGATTTCGTAGGACCTGCGGGCCGCGCGCGGCTAACGCTGCCGCTCGCTGGGCGCCATAACATCTCGAATGCGCTTGCGGCGCTCGCCGCTGCTAGCGTTTGGGGTGTGGGAGCTGCTGAAGCGAAGGACGTGTTCCCCCGCCTCGAGCCGGCAGGGATGCGCGGGCGCGTGCTGCGCTACGACGCAGGTTTTTCGGTGATTAACGATTGCTACAATTCGAATCCTGTTGCGCTTGCGGCAATGATTGAAATGCTCTTGCACACGCCTGCCTCCGGACGGCGCATACTTGCCGCAGGCGAGATGCTCGAACTCGGACCTTCGTCCCCCGAACTGCACCGTGAGGCGGGCCGCGCAGCCGCAGCGACAGGAAACCTCGACTGGATCATCGGCGTGCGGGGCGACGGGGAAAGCTTTGTTCGGGGCGCCGTCGAGGCCGGCCATCCGGCCGCGCGCGCGAAATTTATCGGTTCGTCAGCCGAGGCGGCCGGATTCGTTGCGGATCTGCTCGCGCCGGGGGACCTGATGCTCGTGAAAGGTTCGCGCGGGGTGAAGATGGAGCGCATCGTCGAAGCGCTCGATGCCCGCTTTACGCGGTCGAACGCCGCGCCGGCGCCCGTGGCGCGCGGCACATCCAAGGGGCGCGGCTGAGATGCTCCTCTATCTCTTCTATCACCTGCTCCAACGCTATTTTCACGCGCTCAATGTATTTCGCTACATCACCGTGCGGACCGCGCTGGCGAGCCTCACGGCCCTTCTGCTTGCCCTCGTGCTCGGCCCATGGGTTATCCGTCAACTGCGCGAGTTGCAGATCGGCCAGTTCATCCGGGAAGAGGGCCCGAAAAGCCATCATTCGAAAGCAGGGACGCCTACGATGGGCGGCGTGTTGATTGTGAGTTCGACCGTCATCCCTACGCTGCTTTGGGGGGACCTCGAGAACGTGTACGTCTGGCTCGCCGTGTTTACGATGCTCTTATTCGGCGCGATCGGGTTTATCGACGATTACAGCAAAGTGGTAAAGCGGCAAAATCTGGGTCTTAGCGGCAAGCGCAAATTTTCGCTGCAAATTCTGGCAAGTTTCGCTGTCGCGATCACCTTGCTGACGCTCACGGCGGCAGGCACGTATTCGACACAGTTGAGCGTTCCATTCTTCAAGAATTTTCATCCGGACCTGGTGATCCATTCGTTGCTTACGCGGCCATACTTCTTCTCGGTGGCCTATCTGCCGTTTCTGGTCTTCGTTGCATCGGTCATGGTGGGGTCTTCGAATGCGGTGAACCTCACCGATGGTCTTGACGGGCTGGCGATTGGCTGTGTGGTTGTGGCCGCGGGCGCGCTGACGGTTCTTACCTACGTGACCAGCCACGCGCGTTTCTCGGCCTATCTTGACCTGCAGCATCTTCCTCAAGTGGGTGAACTCACCATTTTTTGTGGAGCGCTCGTGGGTTCGGCGCTCGGATTTCTCTGGTACAACGCGCATCCCGCGGAAGTGTTCATGGGGGATGTCGGATCGCTCGCGCTCGGCGGGTCGATTGGCATGGTGGCGGTCGCCATCAAACAGGAAATCCTGCTGTTTTTTGTTGGCGGGGTTTTCGTGCTGGAAGCGCTTTCGGTGATTCTGCAGGTCGCGTCTTTCCGCCTGACCGGGAAGCGAATCTTTCTGATGTCCCCGCTGCATCACCATTTCGAGCTGGCTGGGTGGAGCGAATCGAAAATTATTGTGCGGTTTTGGATCGCGGCGCTGGTCTTCGCGCTGTTTTCACTGACGACGCTGAAGCTGAGGTAAAAGTTGAAACCGGGAATCGAACTCGCGGGCAAACAGGTGCTGGTCGTGGGATTGGCCCGCACGGGCATCGCCACGGCGCTGTTCTGCGCCGCTCGGGGCGCGCGTGTCACCGCCACCGAGGAGCGTCCTGAATCGCAAATTGCCGAAACCGCTGCGAAATTGCGCGCTGCGGGCGTCACGCTCGAACTGGGGGGGCACAAGCCTCAGACCTTTGTCCAGCAGGATTTGATCGTCCCAAGTCCCGGCGTGCCGCCGGCCATGCCGGCGCTTGCCGCCGCGCGTGTCATCGGGATACCGGTATGGAGCGAGATGGAACTGGCGTGGCGTTTCCTGCGAGGCCACCTGGTGTGCATCACCGGTTCGAACGGCAAGACCACGACGACGTCGCTCATTGGCCATATATTGGAAACCGCGGGGCTGCCCGTGCAGGTTGCAGGAAACATCGGCACGCCGCTGATCTCACGCGTCGATGTGTCGAGTGACATGAGTTTCACGGTGGTCGAGGCCAGCAGCTTCCAACTCGAATCGATTTCTGCTTTCCGTCCGGACGTTGCCGTGCTGCTCAATCTCACTCCGGATCACCTCGACCGTCATGGATCGCTCGAAGCGTACGGTCGCGCAAAGGCGCGGATATTCGAAAATCAGATCGAGGGCGACGCTGCCGTCCTGAACGCGGACGACGCGGTGGCGGCGCAGTACGCGCCCTCGCGGCCGCAGGTTTTCTGGTTCAGCCGGCAGAAACGGGTCGCCAGCGGCTGCTTCCTCCGTGGCGATGAAATTGTTTTCCGGCGTGACGGTTCCGAGACTGTTCTCCTCCGCCGCGAAGACATTGGTCTGCGCGGCGATCACAACGTCGAAAACGTTTTGGCGGCGGCAACGGCGGCGACGCTCGCGGGAGTAGAGCCTGCGGTGATTGCGAAAGGCGTGCGCAGCTTCGCGGGCGTGGAGCATCGGATTGAGTTTGTCGCCACAATTTCCGGCGTCGAGTATTTCAACGATTCGAAGGCCACGAACGTCGATGCCACGCTCAAGGCGCTCGATGCCTTCTCCGGGAAAAACCTGCTAGTGATTCTCGGCGGCAAGGACAAAGGCAGCGACTATACGATTCTCAGCCAGGCGTTGCGCCAGCACGCAAGAACGGTGCTGCTGATCGGCGCTGCTGCGGACAAAATCGAAGCGCAACTGGATGGCGCCGTCCCCGTCGAGCGAGCGGGCACGATGGCGCGCGCCGTGGAACTCGCGGCAGGACTCGCGCGTCCCGGCGACACCGTCCTGCTGGCGCCCGCCTGCGCGAGCTTCGACCAGTTCGAAAGTTACGAGCACCGCGGACGAGTCTTCAAACAGCTCGTCCGCGGCCTCGCTGAAAGAAACGCGGCGGACGAACCCGCCAGGTGGGCCTGACTGTGCCCCGGAATCTTCAAACCGACCAATGGTTGTTCGGTTCGACCGTCGCGCTGTGCCTGGTCGGCGCCGTCATGGTTTTCAGCGCCTCAGCGGTCACCGCGCGTGACGAATTCGGCAGCGGCTATCATTTTCTTCTCCACCAGCTTCTCTGGCTGGTCTTGGGTGTGGGCGGAATGATGGCGATGATGAACGCGGACTACCGCAGGCTTCGCCGCCCCGAGGTCATTTTCACGGGATTGTTCGCCGTGCTCGTGATGCTCGCAGGCGCCTTCTTCCTCGACAAGTCGCACTCGACGCATCGCTGGATTCGTCTGGGCCCGGCCAGCCTGCAGCCCTCCGAGTTCGCCAAGCTCGCCGTGATTTTCTACCTGGCATGGTTCCTCGAGATGCGCCGCCGGCCTGACAGCTTTGGCATGAACGACTGGAAGCGCACGATCCTCCCCGCGCTGGGACCGGTGCTTGTTCTTGTGGGATTGGTGGTCATTGAACCGGACCTGGGCACGGCCGTGGAAATTGTCATTATCGCGGTCGCCATGCTCTACGTCGCGGGACTCGACGCCAAATGCATTATCGGGGCCGGGCTCGCCGCCCTGCCGGTGATTTATCTATTGATCGTGCACGTTTCGTATCGCTACGAGCGCGTCGTCGCGTTCTTGAATCCCACCGCGGACCCTCAGGGACGAGGCTTCCAATTGCTGCAATCGCTGATTGCAGTGGGATCGGGCGGGTTCACCGGTGTGGGCCTGATGGAGAGCAAACAAAAACTGTTTTACCTGCCGGAAGCGCACACCGATTTCATTTACGCCGTGCTGTGCGAAGAGATGGGTTTCATCGGCGGGGGGCTGGTGCTGGCACTGTTTGCAGTCTATGGCTGGCGCGGGATGCGCTGCGCGTTTAAAGCAACGGACGAATTTGGCCGCTTCGCCGCGCTGGGCATCACGGTCATGGTCCTGAGCCAGGCGCTGATCAATCTTGGCGTTGTGCTTGGGATGATGCCAACGAAAGGCATTCCACTGCCGTTCATCAGCTATGGCGGTTCGAGTCTGCTGGTGATGCTGCTGGCGACCGGTGTGCTCCTGAACATCAGCCAGCAGGTGGAGTAGGTCAGAACGTGCACCTCGGAGTGCCGTGTGACGGAAGCGGGGCAACGGAAGTTGAAGCTGCTGATTGCGGGGGGCGGCACGGGCGGACACGTATTTCCGGCGCTGGCTGTTGCCCGTGAATGGATGTCGCGAGGAGCGGAAAGGGAAGCAGTGTTTGTCGGAACCCAACGCGGGATTGAAGCTCGCCTCGTGCCGGAGGCGGGGTTTCCGCTTGAGACCATTCGCTCAGCGGGCCTTAAAGGCATTGGTGGGGTGCGATTCGCGCGGAACCTCGCGAAGCTCGCTCCCGCGATGTGGGATTCCTTCGCGATCTTACGCCGCCACCAGTTCACTGCTGCATTGGGAGTCGGCGGATACGCGGCTGGACCGGTGATGCTCGCTGCCATCTTGCGCGGTGTGCCGACCGTCGTTTTCGAGCCGAACGCCGAGCCTGGGTTTACCAATCGCGTGTTGGCGGGCATGGTGACCCGCGTCGCCACGGCTTACGAGGCGCCGACCAAGCTCTGGGGGCGCAAGGCGACACTCACGGGGATTCCTGTGCGCCCGGAATTTTTCGATGTGCCGCCGCGCACGCCCGTCGGGCCCTTCCATATTCTGATTACAGGCGGCAGCCAGGGCGCGCTTGTCATCAACCGCACGCTGGTCGACGCCGCTGACCTGCTGGCCTCGCAAAAAAATCGCATCTCGATCGTTCACCAGACGGGCGAACGCGACTATAATGCGGTGCGCGTGGCTTATGCACGGCGCGAAATCAACGCGGAGGTGCTGCCCTTCATCGGAAACATGGCGGAGCGATTTGCCCAGGCTGACCTGATCGTCTGCCGCGCGGGCGCCATCACGGCTGCCGAAGTCGCAGCCGCCGGCCGCGCCGCCATCTTCATCCCGTTCGGCGCCTCCACCGACAGCCACCAGTTGCGCAACGCTCAGGAAATGCAGCGCTCTGGCGCAGCGCGTTTGATTCCGGAGCCCCAGCTCACTGCGGAACGTCTTACGCAAGAGATCTTTGCGTTGCTCGACCAGCCCCTCGAGCTTCAATCAATGGCGGCAAATGCGCGTCGGCTGGCAAAGCCGCGCGCGGTGCAGGATATCGTGGACCTGATCGAAACGGTGGCGCTCCGATGATGGTGACGTTTCACAATTTTAAACGAATTCACCTGGTGGGTATCGGCGGGATCGGGATGAGCGGCATTGCCGAAGTGCTGCTGACGCTCGGCTACTCGGTTTCCGGGTCGGACCTGAAGACCACCGCCATCACCGATCGCTTACAGAACATGGGAGCGGAAATTTTCGAAGGCCACAAAGCCGAGCAGGTTCACGGCGCGCACGTTGTGGTCGTATCTTCCGCTGTGCGTCGTGACAATCCCGAAGTCACCGAAGCGCACCGCCACAAGATTCCCGTCATCCCGCGCGCCGAAATGCTTGCGGAGTTGATGCGCTTGAAATATGGGATCGCTGTCGCCGGCGCGCACGGCAAGACGACCACGACCTCGATGACGGCTTCGGTGCTGGCTGCGGGGGGCCTCGATCCCACGTTTGTCGTGGGCGGCCGCGTGAACCACATCGGCGCGACCGCGCGCCTGGGTCGCGGCGAATACATGGTCGTCGAAGCGGACGAGAGCGACCGTACCTTTCTGCTGCTTGCTCCGGTCGTCGCCGTGGTCACGACGATTGATCGAGAGCACCTGGATACCTACAAGTCGCTGGCGGAAATTCAGGAAATCTTCACGCAGTTCGTCAACCGCGTGCCATTCTACGGGGCCGCTGTGCTTTGCCTGGACGAGCCGAACGTGCAGGCCATCATCCCCAACGTGCAGCGCCCGGTCATCACGTACGGCACTTCGAGTCAGGCCGATCTCGTGATCAGTGAAATCGAGCTCCAGGGACTCGAGAGCACGTTTCACCTGACTTACCGCGGTGATGACCTCGGCAAGTTTCATCTGAATGGTCCGCCGGGAATCCACAATGTGAGGAACGCTGCCGCCGCTGCGGCCGTGGCACTCTATCTGAACGTGCCTGCGGACCTGATTCGTGTCGGGCTCGAAGAGTTTGCCGGTGTGGGCCGCCGTTTCGACGTCAAGGGCGTCATCAACAACATCACCCTGATCGATGATTACGGCCATCATCCTGTGGAGATCCGCGCGACACTCGAAGCGGCGCGCGGCTGCCATTTTGACCGCATCCTCGTGCTCTTCCAGCCGCACCGCTACACGCGGACAAAGCATCTCTGGGACGATTTCTGCCGCGCCTTCAATCAGGCCGACATGGTCGTGCTGACGGACATTTATGCGGCAAGCGAACCGCCGATTCCGGGAATCACCGGACAGGCGCTGGCGGATGCCATTCGCGCTGCCGGGCACAAGAACGTCGTATTCCACAGCTCCATGCAACAGGGAATCGAGGAGTTGCTGAGGGCCGCGCGCCCGGGCGACGCGATTCTGACAATCGGCGCGGGCAATGTGAGCCGCGCGCCGGGAGAGCTGGCGATCTTACTGGGCGCAAAGGTTTCCCTGCATCATGCGCATTAGCGATGCCAAATTGATCGGAGCATTCACCGCCCTGGGCGTCGAACATGAGGCGGGTGTTTCGCTAGCGGAGAGAACTTCTCTCGGGATCGGCGGCACGTCCGACCTCTTGCTGATTCACCGCCATGACACATTGCCTGAGTTGTTGCGCCTGCTGAAGCAATCCGGCATGCCGTACCGCTTCCTCGGCGGGGGAAGCAATGTGCTTCTCCCCGACGGCGAACTGCCCTGGGTGATTCTCCAACTCGAGCGCCAGGATCCCGAAGTCCGCATCGAGGGGAATTCGGTACTGGTGGATTGCGCCGCCGACCTCGGCCGCACGGTCACGACCTGCGCCAAGGCCGACCTCGGCGGCTTGGAGGGCCTGATCGGTGTGCCCGGCACCATCGGGGGCGCGCTGCGGATGAATGCGGGGGCGTACGGCACGCAGATCGGATCGTTCGTCCGGGAGGTTCAAGTGTATCGCGCCGCCACAGGCCGGATCGAAACCCTGCGCGGCTCCGAAATAAATTTCGAATACCGGCACACTTCTTTTGCGCCCGATGATATTATGCTCACAGTGCGACTGGAGCTGCCTTCCAAACCGTACCGCGAGATACTTCAAGGAATTCGCATCTGCAATGAAAAGCGGCGCGCCAGCCAGCCGCTCAATCAGAAAAGCGCAGGCTGTATTTTCAAGAATCCGCCGGGCGGGTCCGCCGGGCGCATGATCGATGAGCTTGGCCTGAAAGGCCATTCCGTCGGTGATGCCCGCGTCAGTGACCGCCACGCCAATTTTTTTGTCAACGCCGGACACGCCACTGCCGCCGACATGCTTGCGCTGATTGCCGACGTGCGCCAGCGCGTGCGCGAACGTTACGGCGTCGAGCTGGAAGAAGAAGTGATCGTGTGGAAGGAATCATGAGCGCAGAACCTGACTATCTTCCCGCAGATGCTCTGGCCGAAGAGGAGCCAAAGTATCTCCGCCGGCAGAAACCGGTGGAGATCCGGAAGCGCAAATTCAGCCGGAAGACCTGGCCGTTGTACCGCCGGGTTCTGGTTGGAGGAATCGCTGCGCTTGCCGCAGGACTGGTGCTGTATGAAGCGGGCCATTACTTCTTGTTTTCTCCCAGTGTCATGCTCGAGCGCGCGGACCAGATCGAAATCGAGGGCAACCGGTTTGTTCCGCCCGATGCAATCGTCGAGAAATTCTCGGCGGACATGGGCCGCAGCGTCGTTCGCGTCCCGCTCGGGGAACGCCGCAAGGCACTCGAGTCTCTGCCTTGGGTGGAGCAAGCCGGAGTGCAACGCGTGCTGCCGAACCGCATCCGAGTCGAAATCACCGAGCGCACGCCGGTCGCATTCCTGCGCACGGCGAACGAACTTTCCCTGGTGGATGTCTATGGCATGATTCTGGAACGGCCGGTAGAGGGCGAATTCCGTTTCCCGGTCGTGAGTGGCGTCGGCGAATCCATGCCGCGCGATATGCGCGAGCAGCGAATGAAATTGTTTGTGCAGTTCATGAAGGAAATCGAGCTGGCGCGTCCCGGCGCCGATGATCACATCAGTGAAGCGGATCTTTCGGACGCTACCGATGTACGCGCCACGCTGGCCGGATTGGGCGCGTCCCCGGGCAATGCTTCGCCGATCCTTGTGCATTTCGGCGACTCCGATTTCGCCAATCGATATCATCTGCTGGCTGAGAATCTCGACCAGTGGCGCGCGAGCGCCGGGCGGGTGGATTCGGTGGATCTGCGGTTCGCGCGGCAGGTGGTGGTGAATCCGCAAACCAAGGCAGTGGCGGCCAACACATCTCAGAGTGCACCCCAGCGAACGCAGGCCGCGCGGAAGCGCCGGTAAACAGTTTTGAGAGAATCCGTTTCGGGCGCGCCCTCGCCTGGGCCGGATGGAGAACACGAAGGAGCGGCGGGTTGACGAAGAAGGATAAATATTTGGTGGCGCTGGACGTGGGCAGCACGAAAACGTGCGCCATCCTCAGCGAAGTGGACGACTCCGGAGCAGCGAAGTTCATCTCCATGGGCGCGGCGGAATCGAGAGGCTTGCGCAAGGGACTGATTGCCAATCTGGGCGCGACGGCAACCTCCATCCGCCGCGCTATCGAAGAAGCCGAAGGCATCGCCGGTGTGCCTGTGGAGCGCGCCATTGTCGGCGTCGCCGGGAGCCACATCCGGGGAGTCAACAGCCGTGGCGGTATCACTCTGGGGCACCGCGCGCGGGACATCAACCGCGAGGATATTCGGCGCGCCGTTGACGCCGCGCGCAATATCACGCTGCCCGATGACTGCGTTGTCCTGCACGTGCTTCCGCAGGAATTTCTTCTCGATGCGCAAGACAACATTCGCGACCCGATGGGCATGGTGGGCCAGCGCCTCGAGGTCAACGTGCATCTGGTGACCTCGTCCGCTTCCGCGATGCAGAATCTGGTCATCGCCGTCAATCAGGCTGGCATTGAGGTGGCTGACACGGTGCTGGAGCCGCTCGCTTCGGCGGAAGCCTGCCTCACGCAAGATGAGCGCGAACTGGGCTGCTGCCTGCTCGATATCGGCGGCGGCACAACGGAACTCGTCGTCTTCGGCAACGGCATGCTGCGCCATGCGGCGGCGATCCCCGTGGGCGGCGACCATTTCACCAACGATCTGGCGGTCGGACTGCGGACGCCGATTCCCGGGGCGGAAAAGATCAAGCGCGAGCACGGATGCGTTTTCAAAAATCTGCTGATAGAGGATCACGCGATCGAGATCGCCAGTGTTGGCGATCGTCCGCCACGCACGGTCTTTACGCGGATGCTGAACGAAATTGTCGAGCCGCGGGCGCAAGAACTGCTCTCGCTCGTTCGCGACGAATTGCAGCGCGGCGGTTTTGGTGCGCTGATCCCCGCCGGCCTAGTGCTGTCCGGGGGCGGAGCACACCTGAAGGGCCTGACCGAGCTGGCCGAGCGCATGTTTAATTTGCCTGTGCGCCTGGCCACGCCACGAGGCCTGGAAGGCATGCCCGAAGAGCTTTCCCAGCCCGAGTACGCCACAGTAGTGGGTCTGCTGCTTTACGGCGCGCGCGCCCGGCGCCAGGCGCCCCAGCGGCCCGCGAACTTTGTGGCAAAGATCAAGAGCATGTTCGCCGGCGGGTAACACGCAGAACTCCGGCGGGGCAGGATCATTCTTCCGGGGGAGGAAAATTATGACGGCGAAAGACGCGGGAATTCGGATTTCATTCAGCGAAGAAAATCAACAGGGCGCGAAGATCAAGGTGATCGGCGTGGGCGGCGGAGGATGCAATGCCGTCAACCGCATGATCCGCGCCAAGGTCGAGGGCGTCGAGTTCATTGCGGCGAATACGGATTTGCAGGCGCTCAAGCTCTCGCAGGCGCCCGTCAAGCTGCAGCTCGGCGGAAAGCTCACCAAGGGGCTCGGCGCGGGCGCGAATCCTGAGATTGGCCGCAAAGCGGCGCTCGAAGACACTGACAAGATCATCGAAGCCCTCGAAGGCGCGGACATGATTTTTCTGACCACCGGCCTCGGCGGGGGCACCGGAAGCGGAGGCGCTCCCGTTGTCGCGTCACTGGCGAGCGAACTCGGGGCGCTCACGGTCGCCGTCGTCACAAAGCCGTTCGTTTTCGAAGGCAAGCGTCGGATGCAGCAAGCGGAGCAGGCGCTCTCGGAACTGGTCGGGTGCGTGGACACCGTGATCGTGATCCCCAACGAGCGGTTGATGGAGACCGTCGAAACAGGAACGAGCTTCTTCGAAGCATTCCGCATCGCCGACGATATCCTCCGCCAGGCCGTCCAGGGGATCAGCGACATCATTACGATTCCCGGGATCATCAATCGCGACTTTGCCGACGTGAGGACCATCATGCAGGGGCAGGGGTACGCTGTGATGGGCACCGCCGTCGCCTCCGGTTCGAATCGCGCCGTCGACGCCGCCAATCGCGCCATCAACAGCCCGCTGCTCGAGGACAATTCGATCCAGGGCGCGCAGGGCATTCTCATCAACATCTGCGGATCTTCCAGCCTCACGCTCCACGAAGTGCACGAGGCCTCTTCCGTCATTCAGAAGGCCGCGCACGAGAATGCCAACATCATCTTCGGCGCCGTGATGGACGACGCCATGAAAGAACAGGTGAAAATCACCGTGATTGCCGCAGGATTCCGCGAGGCGGCACGCAGGCAGCCCCACCAGAAGCCGGCCTACCTGCCGAAGACGTGGAAGGCTGGGCGCGAGGAACAGGCCGTCGAGCCGCAGGGCGTCGTACAAGAAGCCCCGCGTCCTGTCGTCAACGAAGTCATCCACCAGGAGAATACTGCTGCCACAGCGGACGACCTCGATGTGCCGACGTTCCTCCGCCGCGCGGCGCAGAAGGCGTAGCGCTGGTCCGGGCTTCTTTTGCTTTTCCACTTGAGCCGCGTCCCTGGCGGGACACGGCTCAGAGTTTCAAGATCGTGAGCTTCCTCAATTAGAGGGACGCCCCGCATGCCGGTCTATTTTTTCGTCCGGCCCAACCGAAAATGAAGTGATGTACACTCGCGCAGATGGCACATGACATCCGGGTGCGCACGGAAATCCTCGAAGAAATGCTGCGGCATGCACGCAGCGAGCCGGGCTTGGAATGCTGCGGGCTGCTTGCCGGCCTCGGCGGCGTTATCACGAAGATTTTTCCCGCGAAGAACGTGCTCGCCAGTCCAACCGCGTACGAAGTCGCCCCTCAAGAATTGTTTCAGCTGTTTCGGCGCATGCGCGAGGAAGGCTTGGAGCATCTGGGCCTCTATCATTCGCATCCTTCGGGAGAGAACGTTCCGTCGCCGCGCGACATTGAACAAGCTTACTACCCGCACGAAGCTTACTTCATCCTTTCACCGCAGACTGGCGCGCCACATCCGGTCCGCGCATTTTCCATTCGTGAGGGTCACGCACAGGATCTCGAAATTGTTGTGCTATGAAATTGTAGAGGCACGCCATGGCGTGCCTCTACAATTATTTCTTCGCTGGGTGACCGGCGAGGACAGAGCGATACACCTCGCGGACCTCGTTGGCAGAACGTGCCCACGAATACTTCTGCACTAAGTCGTGCCCGCGGCGTATCAGGGCCTCGCGTGTCTCGTCCTCTGTCAGGATCTGCCGGATCCCGCGCGCAATTTCGAAAACGTTTTCCGGGTTCACCAGCAGGGCTGCGTCCGCGAACACTTCTGGCAGGGATGACGCGTTTGAGGTCAGCACCGGCGTGCCGTGCGCCATGGCTTCGAGCGGCGGCAGACCAAACCCTTCGTAGAGAGAGGGAAACAGGAACGCCTGCGCACGGGAATAGAACACCCTCAGCACCGGGTGCGGCACGAATCCAAGGAAGCGCACCTCGCCCTGCACTCGCGAGCGCAGAACGGCGCGCCGCAAGTCCGAATGTTCCTCCGCCGAATCGCCGATCAAAAGCAATTTCAGTCCTGCGTATTTCGGGTGATCACGAAGGTCCGCCTTTGCCACGGCGAAAGCCTCAATCAGCCGGGGCAAGTTTTTCTGCGGCTTAATGTTGCCGGCGTAGAGCACGAACGGATCGGTTACCGCGTGGCGTTCCAGAACGCGATCTGCATCCGTGGGCATCGGTTCGCGCAGGAACCGCTCGTCGAGCGCGTTGTAGACGACCTCTATTTTTTCTTCGGGGACGCCGAACACACGAGAGAGTTCGCGTTTGGACGAATGCGAAACGGCCAGGATGCGGTCCGCGCGGTTGAGCGCCCGCCGCGCGAAAAACAATCGCCCGGCCTGCACCAGCGGCGTCGATCCGACCGGCGGCGCGAGCACGTCGGTCAAGTCGTGCACGGTGATCACAAGCCGCGTGGTCACAATGGCGGGCGCATAAAACCACGGCATGTGGAGGATATCCACGTCACGATTGCGCAGTAGAAACGGCAAGTGCATGTGTGTATGGAACGAGCCGGGCTCGGCGGGGTATTCGAGCAGCTGGAAATTGGCGGGGAGCGGATCGAATTGATCGAGGTGCCGCTGCTGTCCGATCAGCAGGTACTCCGTCTCGCTGTCCGTCCGCGCAAACTGGTTTACGATGTTGCGGATGTAGGTGCCGACCCCGAAATCGCCAGCGCGCCGGATATCGATTGCAACACGCATCGGCGTCTAGCGAGACGCGCCGGGGCTCCCTGCGAGGGACGGTGCGATTTCCCAGCGGCGGGTGTAGAGGGGAAACTTCGTCGCGAACTCCGTGACCTCGGCGCGGATGCGGCGCTCCCGCTCGGCATCACCCAGATGTGAAAGCACTTCGGCAATCCACGCGGCGATGCGTTCCATGTCGGCCTCGCGCATTCCGCGCGTTGTTATAGCAGGAGTGCCCAGACGGATTCCGCCAGCCGTCATCGGCGGGGTAGGGTCAAATGGGATCGAATTCTTGTTGACCGTGATGCCCGCGCGATCGAGCGCGGGTTGCGCGTCCTTGCCCGTGACCCCACGCGAATACAGGTCGATCAGGAAGAGATGATTGTCCGTGCCTCCGGTGACGATGCGGAAACCCGCCCGCGCAATTTCGGCGGCGAGTTTGCGCGCGTTCGCGACAATCTGTTTCGCGTATTCGCGGAATCCCGGATCAGCCGCTTCTTTCAGGCACACGGCCTTGGCCGCGATGATGTGCATCAGTGGCCCGCCCTGCGTGCCGGGGAATGTGATGCGGTCGAGTTCCTTGGCGTACTGAGTTTTGCAAAGCACCAGACCGCCGCGCGGCCCGCGCAGCGTCTTGTGCGTCGTCGTGGAAACGAAATCGGCGTGCGGCACAGGACTCGGATGCACGCCCGCGGCCACGAGTCCCGCGATGTGCGCCATATCCACGAAGAAGAGCGCGCCCACCGCACGCGCGATTTCGGCCATGCGCGGGAAATCAATGATGCGCGAGTAGGCGCTCGCTCCCGCGACGATCATTTTCGGTTTGTGCTCGCGCGCCAGCCGGTCGAGTTCGTCGTAGTCGATCGTCTCGGTTTCTTTGCTCACGCCATACGGAATGAACTTGTACATTTTTCCGGAAAAATTGAGCGGGTGACCGTGCGTGAGGTGGCCGCCGTGCGCCAGATTCATCCCCAGCACCGTGTCGCCCAGCTGCAATGCCGCCATATAGACGGAAACATTCGCCTGCGTGCCCGAATGCGTCTGCACGTTGGCGTGCTCGGCGCCGAACAGCGCCTTCGCGCGATCGATCGCAAGCTGCTCGGCGCGGTCCGCGAATTCGCAGCCACCGTAATAGCGCCTGCCCGGATAGCCTTCCGCGTACTTGTTGGTGAGGACCGAGCCCATCGCCTCGAGCACCGCTTCCGAAACGAAGTTCTCCGATGGAATCAGCTCCAAACCGGTGCCCTGGCGGCGTCCTTCCTCGCGGATGGCGTCCGCGATTTCCGGATCGACTTCCTGGAGCGGCCGGTTCATGCGTTGTGAAATCGTGGTGTCCATTTTTTCCGGCGGGCTCCAAGCGGAGCCCGCACCCTCGTCATGTTTTGTGTTCGCGCGCCTGATCCATCTCGCTGATTTTTTCGATGCGGCGCTGGTGCCGCCCTCCGGCAAATTGCGCGTTCAGGAACTCCTGTACGATGGTGATCGCTTCATCCTCGCCGACAATTTTTCCGCCCAGCGCCAGCACGTTGGCGTCATTATGCTCGCGAGCCCGCCGCGCCGTGAGCGAATCGTGCGCGAGCGCGGCGCGGATACCTTCCACCTTGTTCGCCGCGATCGAAACGCCGATTCCTGTGCCGCACACCAGGATGCCGAGCGGATCTCTTCCTGAGGCGACTCGTTCCCCAACCGCGCGCGCGAAGTCAGGATAGTCCACCGATTCCTCAGAGTGCGTGCCGACGTCATCGACTCCGTAGCCCGCGCCTTCGAGATATTTCTTAATAGTTTCCTTCGCGCGAAATCCGGCGTGGTCGGCGCCCAGCGCGATGCGCGGTTTGGAGGAAGAATCTGCCACTCGCGTACCACCGCGATTCTATCGGAATCCGCAATGGAATTCCAATTTCGGGGTACTGATGCTCTCTCAACGTGCCGGATTATCAGGACCTGGTTTCGCCCTTTCCGCTTACCGAGATAGTGCTTGCTTCTGGCCCGTCGTTCCCGGATGATCTGCAAACGCGGCGCAACGAGGAAGCTGGCGGGGGAGGGAATCGTGAAAGGGAAAGCAATGAGGATAAGCACAATCGCGGCGATCACGCTGGTAGTGACTGCCGGATTTATTTTTCTGTTTGCCCAGAAAGCTCCGGCGCAAGGCACGGAACTTCTCGTGTTCACCTCGGACGGCATGAAGCCGTCCATGGAGGAGCTCGTTCCGCAGATCGAGCACTCGATCGGGCGCCGGCTCGCGATGCGGTTTCATTCCTCGAAGGCGCTAGAAGAGAAGATCCTGTCTGGCGAGCCGTTCGATGCTGCAATTCTTTCGTCCGAAGTCATCGATGATTTGATTAAGAAAGGAAAGATCGCGGCGGGTACGCGTGCCGACATCGCCCGCGCCGGAATCGGGGTTGGTGTTCGCGCCGGAGCCCCCAAACCCGATATCAGCACCCCCGAAGCGTTGAAACGAGCTCTGCTGAGCGCAAAATCCATTAGCTTCAATCCGATTGGTGCAAGTGCGGCGCCTATCTACGACATGCTTGGGCGCCTGGGGATCGCCGAAAACGTCAAGCCCAAACTTATCCTTGATGATACAGAGCCGGGACGTCCTCAAATGAACGTTGCCGAGGGCAAGGCGGAACTCGTCATCACGCTGATTCCTGAGATAAAGTTTTTCAAGGGTGTGGAACTTGCCGGTCCGCTACCCGCGGATTTGCAGAGCTACATAAGCTTCGCTGCTGGCGTCGCTGCAAATACACACAATGCAGATGCAGCCAAAGCCCTAATCAAGTTCATCACCGGACCTGCGGCAGCGCCAACGCTGAAAGCCAAGGGAGTTGAACCTCGCTGAACACAGGCGACGAGATTGAGGGATCGGCTCGGCCGGCGGCCGGGTCGCTCAGTGCAACCGATCGCAAGTCCAAGCACTACTTGTGACGGATGTCCTCCGGCGCTCGTTGCCGGTCAAGAGGCAGAACCTGCAACTGCCACGCGACGGGGACTGACGTTGGCAAAAAACAGATCTTGCTATCGCAAGCCTGATACTCAAGCTTTCCTTTAATCGCGACCGTTTTTCCGTCCGGCCCAAGCGAATTGCTGAATTCCGCCATGGAGTTTACTTGCAAATCCTGCCGGATTCGGAATGCTCCCTCAAAGACAGGTACGCGCTCCTTAATCGCCGGCAAATACAGAATCTTCGAACGCGGGTAATTCACGGGTCTAAGCGAAAAATCAGGCAGAGGGTCAATCACGAGCTTGATTGGCTTATAACCCTGAGTTCCCGGCGCGTACACATGGACGTCCTGCGGGAGTTGCACATCAGCGGTCAACGTGACCAGATTTCCCGGGACGCCGACGCGATCCGATTGTCCAACGACGAGTTGAAGGTGCGGAGCTTCGACGGTATCTGTTACTTCTTCAGCCAATTCCGGGAAAAGTTTGGAAAGCACATTATTTCCAGTAAGCCGCTCCCGGTACTTCGCTTCGAAAAACTTCTCTCGAATCAAGCCGTTGGTATCAATGAAGAAATATCCGGGCCGCGCCATCCCCTTATTCTGTCCGGTTGCTTCGGAGTTCAGGACCTGATAGGCACGAATCACTTCGGAATCAGGGTCGGAGAGCAAAGGAAATTCGATCTTTCGCCGGTCAGCGAAAAATTTCAGGATCTCTTTGCTGTCGTAGCTGATCCCCGCCAGCTTGATCCCTTGTTTCTCGAATCGTGCTTTCGCCATTTGCAGTTGGATGAGCTGCCCTTTACAGTAGGGGCACCAATCGGCGGACCGGTAAAAAAGAAGAACGGTGCCTTTCGATCCCTTCAACGTCGCGAGGGTTTGCTCCCTGCCAAACTGGTCGCGAGCGGAAAAAGCGGGAGCCTTCTGCCCCACGTCCAGTCCAAATGACGTGAGCATTTTGATGGATGCGACGTGAATCGTATTGCCCTCGAGCGTCCCGTTGACGGTTACACTATCTCCTAAGCGGGTATTCACCTGTTCCTGCGGGTCAAGGTTGTAGATCTGCCTGGTGGTATCGTCATACAACGCCAGTTTTGCACCCGGCGCACTCGTGGTGCACTTGGCTGCCTCGGCGAAGGCTTCATCAACACTGCATTCGCTATTTACGATGACGCCTGACCACGAATTGGAGTTTGCCACATCGTTCTGCCCGGCTATCGAGATGGTGGCAATGAGAAGCAGCCCCACGGCACACATTGGAGAATGCTTTGCCATATTCCGATCCTTATCTCCCTCGCAAATCGCGAGTCTTATTCCGGGATTCCGCCTGAATTTGTTTAGGTTTCCAGCATACTCTCGTCTGTCCAGCAAGTGTCAAGTCTAAACAGTAGGGTGCCCGCCCTTCCACCCGGTCTGAGGGCGCCCTTTTGAAAGCCTTTGAGAGGAGCTGGCTCGCTTCCAGAATCGGGAGTTGGTTGACACATGCGGGGGCGTCGGATACGCTCGCTTTCTTGATTTTCACCACCTGAAACCACGCAGCACAAAGGACCGGCGCGCATGGCAGATTTGAAGCTCCCTTCTCGCTCTGAAGATTTCTCCGAATGGTACAACCAGCTTGTACTCCGGGCCGAGCTGGCCGACTACGCGCCGGTGCGCGGCTGCATGATCGTGCGCCCCTATGGCTGGGCGCTGTGGGAGAACATCACTGCGCAACTCGACCGGCGTTTCAAGGCCACCGGGCACGTGAACGCGGCGTTTCCGCTGCTGATTCCGCAGAGCTTCATCAGCAAGGAACAGTCGCACGTGGCGGGGTTTTCGCCGGAGCTGGCCGTGGTCACGCACGGAGGCGGCGAGAAACTAGAAGAGCCGCTGGTCATCCGCCCGACATCGGAGACGATCATCGGCCACGCCTATGCGAAATGGATTCAGTCGTACCGCGATCTGCCGGTCCTGATCAATCAGTGGAACAGCGTGGTGCGGTGGGAGCTGCGCACGAAGCTTTTCCTTCGCACTCTCGAATTTTTCTGGCAGGAAGGCCACACGGCGCACGCGACCTATGAGGAGGCTGAAGCCGAAACGCGCCAGATGCTCGACATTTATACCGACTTCGCCGTGAACGAGGCGGCAATTCCCGTGATTCCCGGCAGAAAGTCTTCCTCGGAGCGTTTCGCCGGCGCCGATGCAACCTATTCGATCGAAGCGATGATGGGCGACGGCAAGGCTTTGCAGGCGGGCACGTCGCACAATCTCGGTCAGAACTTTGCGAAAGCGTTCGAGATCCGCTATCTCGATCAGGCAGGCGTGCTGCAACACTGCTGGACAACGTCGTGGGGTCTTTCGACGCGGTTTATCGGCGCCATCATTATGGTTCATGGCGACGATCAGGGACTGATCCTGCCGCCGAGGCTCGCGCCGTACCAGGTCGTCATCGTGCCCATTTTCAAGACCGAAGAAGAAAAGGCACTGGTCTTTGGGGCCGCAAAGAAAATCCGCGAGCAGCTTGTGAAGGCGGACATTCGCGTGAAAGTGGACGAGCGCGAAGGACAAAGCCCTGGTTTCAAGTTCAACGACTGGGAAATGCGTGGCGTCCCGCTGCGATTGGAGATCGGACCGAAGGATGTCGCCAAGGGGAGTGTCGTGCTGGCGCGCCGCGACAAGCCGGGCAAAGAAGGGAAGAGCTTTGTTTCCCAGGACGACATTGCCGGGTCCGTGCAGCAACTGCTCGTGATGATTCAGAAGGCGCTGTTTGACCGCGCGCTGGCGTTCCGTGAAGCGAACACGTTTGCGCCGAAGAATTTTGACGAGTTTCGAGAAGCGGTGGAGAAAGGCTTCGCGCGTTCCTACTGGTGCGGCAACGGCAAGTGCGAAGACCAGATCAAGGAAACCACGAAAGCCACCCTCCGTTGCATTCCCATCGAGCAGCCTGGCGGAACCGGACCTTGCATCTCTTGCGGCCAGCCGTCGAAGGAGCTTGCCATATTCGGGAAAGCCTACTAGGACTTCTCCAGCAAGTCTGCTGAAATAGACAACCGATCCGGTAAAGTCCCTCACTGTGGTGCTATGTCCATATAACATCAACAATATCAATGGCATACGGAAAGTAACTGAGCCGCAACCTTTCGAGGACTGTCCCTCGACACCCAGTGGGGCGAGTGCTAGCATCGCAGTCATGAACCGCTTCTCAAACCCAAGTTCGGCCGAGAATGCCGCGACCAGTTCTGTAGCGTACACAAGCAGATTTTGCCGGCATTCGCTGAAGGCAGGCCGGTCGAGAAGCAACAGGGAGAGGGGCGTAGGGCGGGTCAAGGCGATTTTCTGGACGTTGGTCCTAGCAACATTTGTCTACGTCTCCGCCAAGGTGGTTCCCGCATTGGTCAACGAGTACCAGTTTCAAGATGGCATTCAGACGCTCGCGCGATTTGCCACGGTGAACCGGCAGACTCCGGAACAAATCCGCGCGGCCGTCCTGAAGGAAGCGCAAAAGGATGATGTGCCCGTCGCTGCCGAGGACATCAAAGTCGACGCGGTGAACGGCAATATCAAAATCAGAGCAGATTATTCAGTGACGGTAGACTTGAAGGTTTATCAGTGGACACTGAATTTTCACCCCGCTGCTAGTAACGACTCATTGACTTAGCGCGAGCGAGATCGAGTGGGGGAAATCGCTTGCCATGGACCCTGGCCCGATCGCTCCGTGAATCGCTCACCCGTCGGCGATGGTTATCCCCACTCCAGAAGTGGCTGCGAAATCTGAGGCCGAGCCGTGTACACTTGTTCCGGCGGCGCATCTTAAGTATATGAGGTGATATAGGATTTTTTCGCGGCGGAACGGAGAATCATCTTGCGCATTCGCATCAACGGGGGTTTCTGGGTATCCCGCTTTGGCCTGGTCTTGCTTGGAACCGTACTTTTTCTTCTACTGACAGCCGCAGGCGCTGCGACGTATTACTGGATTTCCTATGGCCGGATGATCGATCTGCGGCTTTCCGGGCACATCCAGCAGACCACGGCGCGAATCTACGCCGCTCCGCTGCGAATTTCGACAGGACAGACACTCACCGTCGGGGAACTGGCAAACCACTTACAGCGCGCGGGCTACAGCGAACTGGATGTGAAAGGGACGCCCGGTCGCTACATGTTGCATGGCAATGAAGTCGAGATTCGTCCATCGAACGAGTCTTATTTCAACGGCAAGAACAGGCTCGTGGTCAGTTTCAGCGGCAATGAGGTGCAGAAGATTCGTTTGATGGATACAGGCGCGGCCCTCGATTCAGCCGGTGTCGAGCCTGAGCTCCTGAGCAGTCTGTTCGACAGCTCGCGCGAAAAACGCCGGGCCGTAAGCTTCGATGATATTCCGAAGATGCTGCGCGAAGCCGTGCTTTCGGTGGAGGACAGGCGTTTCTTCGAGCATCCCGGGTTTGATTTCGTGCGCATTCTGGGCGCGGCGTGGGCGGACCTGCGCCACGGGGCGCGCGCGCAAGGAGCCAGCACGATCTCGATGCAGGTGGCGCGCAGCTTTTTCTTCACCACGGAGCGCACCTGGCGGCGAAAAGTCGCCGAGACCGTGGTGGCCCTCGAACTCGAGCGCCGCTTCACCAAAGCGCAGATTTTCGAACTCTATGCCAATGAAATTTATCTCGGAAATCGCGGCAGCTTCGCCATTCATGGTTTCGGCGAAGCGTCGCTGGCCTATTTCAACAAGGATGTCCGTGAAGTGACCCTGCCCGAGGCGGCCTTCCTGGCCGGAATCATCCACGCGCCGAACCGCTATTCCACAGCCGAGCGGCGCCCCGAGCGAGCCGTCGAGGCGCGCGACCGCGCGCTCTTGGCGATGACCGAAAACGGCGTGATTTCACCCGATCAGGCGCAGGATGCCAAGAAAGTTTCGTTGCACATCGTCGGAGCAGGACTCGAGGGAAGCACGGCGCCGTATTTTGTGGACATGGTGAAGGAGCACCTGCTCGACCGTTTCTCCGAAGCGGACCTGCTCTCTCAGAGTTTCCGCGTCTATACCACGCTAGATCCTGAGCTCCAACGCGTCGCCTCGGAGGCCCTCGATATTGGCGTCAAGAACGTGGATGCCCAGCTTGCGCGGCGTTATGCGCGGTGGCGCAAGGAGGGCCAGCCGGCTCCGCAGGCACAAGTGGCGATTGTCGTTCTCGATCCGCACAACGGGGAGATCAAGGCGTTGATCGGCGGACGAGACTATGGCCAGAGCCAGCTCAACCACGTGCTCGCGCGGCGGCAGCCGGGCTCCGCGTTCAAGCCGTTTGTATACGCTGCGGCGTTCGAAGGCGCGGTGGACGGCGTGCAACCCATCGTGACTCCCACGACGACGATTATGGACGAGCCGACGACGTTTGACTTCGACGGCAAGGAGTACACACCCAACAATTATGGCGAGAAATTCCACGGCAAGGTCACTCTCCGCGAGGCGCTCACCTATTCGCTCAATGTCGCCACGGTGAAAGTGGCCGAGCTGGTTGGTTACACGCGCGTCACGGACATGGCGCACCAATTCGGGCTTGATCCCTCGATCCAACCTACGCCGTCGGTGGCTCTAGGCGCCTATGAAATGACGCCGCTCGAAGTCGCCGGAGGATACACGATTCTGGCCAATGAAGGCGTGCGCGCGGAGCCGATGTTCATCCGCAACGTGGTCAATGCCAGCGGCGAGCCTCTCGAACACAACACGATCCACACACGCCGGGCGCTCGATCCGCGCGTCGCCTACCTGGTGACGAGCATGATGGAGGATGTGATCAACCATGGCACCGGCGCGATCGTCCGCGCTCGCGGGTTCACGGCGCCGGCGGCGGGCAAGACGGGCACTTCGCATGACGGCTGGTTTGCCGGCTACACCTCAAACCTGCTTTGTATCGTCTGGGTGGGATTCGACGACAATCGAGACCTCGGGCTTTCTGGCGCGAGTGCTCCCGCGCCTATCTGGGCGGAATTCATGAAGCGCGCGATTGCGCTGCCCGCGTACCGAGATGTCCAGCCATTCGTGATGCCGGAAGGCGTCATACGAGTCACCATCGATCCCGACACGCTGCAACTGGCCACTCCCGCGTGCCCGATCACGCGCGAGGAAGTTTACATTCACGGGACCGAGCCGACCGAATTCTGCTCTGTGCACGGCGGGCGTATGGCGAGCGACGCCCCGCCTGCTTCCTGGCTGTCGCGAATTTTTGGGGGTGACAAATCTAAGCAGGCGGAACCTTCACCACCAACTTCTGGTACTTCAGGGGCGAGTTCCGTTCCTAGTGCGAAAGGACCCTCCGCGTCTGCTCCGGGTGCAGCGTCTGCAGAGGGTCAGTCGCAGTCTGAGGAAGAGAACAAAAAAGGTCTATTCAGGCGCATTTTTGGTATCTTTGGGGGAAGCAAGAAGGACGCCGACAAGCCAAACCCGGGAACGCAGGACCCACAGCAATAAAACGGCGTCCGGAAGGATCGCCATGAAAATGCAACTTCTCACCAGGGTCTCCCTCACGCTCCTGATCTTCGCGGTAACACCGGGATTGAATGCGCAGCAGTCTGCCGCGAATTCTACTTCCCCGCCTTCTCAGACGCAGACCAGGACAGATGCACGGCCCGCGCTCAGTTCGAGAGACGTGGCGATTGAGCGCGCAAAGATCTTGATGGCGGAAAAGCGGTATGAGGCCGCAATCCATGAGTATGAGGACCTTCTGAAAACCGAGCCGAAAAATGCGGTTTTCATGAACATGATCGGCATCGCTTACCTGAACATATCCAACTTAAATCAGGCGAAGAAATACTTCGAACGTGCCATCAAAACAGACAAGACGTATTCCAGCGCAGTGAACAACCTCGGCATGGTCTGGTATCAGCAGAAAAACTACCGCCGAGCCATCCGGGAATATCAACGGGCCGTTGCGGTTGACCCCGGTCAGGCCGGTACGCACGCGAATCTCGGGTACGCGTATTACAAGACCAAGAAGTATTCCGAGGCGGCCGCCCAGTTTCGAAAGGCGCTCGAAATCGATCCGCACGCCTTCGAGCACAACGAGCGCGTCGGCACAATGATGCAAGATCGCACAGTGGAAAACCACGGCCTGTTCTTCTTCATGATGGCGAAGGAGTATGCCCAGGTAGGAGACGCTGAACATTGCGCCGACTATTTGCGCAAGTCCCTCGACGAAGGCTATAAGGACGTCGCGAAGGCAAAGACAGATCCGGCGTTCAAGAAAGTCGTTAACGATCCCATTGTGCAAGGCGTTCTTTTGCTGCTTACACCTGGCGATACGAAGACCGCCACAACTCCGCCCGGCGCGTAGGGGTTGCCGGCACGGATTCGTTTGGGTGCGCACACCTCGCGCGGCCTCTGCTACAATGTGTTCGCCATGCCCCCGCGATTTTTCCGGATTGGGCTCTTGGGTGTTTGCGCGGCCTTTCTTGCGGCCGGTAGTGCGGAGTCGTCATCATACGGACAAGCCAACAGCACTTCCCGCGCCACCGCAGAGGGCGCCCATCCCGGAATTCTCCTCGTATTTCCGTTCGAAAATGACAGCCGGGTAGCGAGTCTCGCCTGGCTGGGTGAAGGCCTGTCCGAGTTGACCATCGAGCGGCTTCAAGACAAAGGGACGAGCGTGCTTTCGCGGCAGGAGCGTCTGGCGGCCCTTGAGAAGGTCGGCTTGCCGGATTCCGCCCGATTTTCTCACGCGACAATGGTCAAGATAGCGGCCGAAGCCGATGCCGATGAAGTTGTTTTTGGCCGGTTCATTTCCGACGGCAAGACGGTGACGCTGGAAGCGCGGGTGCTTCGCATTAGCCCGCCGTGGCTCTCCCCGCCGTACACACAATCGGGTACGCTCGAAAGTCTTCTTCGCGCGCATGCAGGCTTGTCGTGGCAGATCTTGTGTGCCCTCGAGCAAAAGAATTGTTTGCAGCAAGGAGCGAATGCGGACGAATCAAGTTTTGCGGACCCGCCCGCTTCGCTGGGTCCCGATGCGCTCCAGAATTTCGTTCGTGGCATCCTCGCTTCGGACGACGAGTCCCGCCTTCGTGCCATGCGGGAGGCGGCACGACTGGAACCTGCCTGGGATCGCCCGGCGTTCGAACTCGGCCAATTCTATTTTGCGCGCCGCAATTGTGAATCGGCATTGCCTTGGTTTTCGCGCGTGCCGCCCAATCGCCCGGACGGCCCCGAGGCCGGCTTCGACATGGGTGTGTGCCACCTGCTGCGAAATGACGCGGCGAGGGCCGAAGCGGCCTTCTCCAGTCTGATGGAACGCACCCGGAGTGCAGACCCGAAAGAACAGCTCCCGGAATTTTCCGAAGTCCGCAACAACCTTGGCGTCGCGCGACTGCGCCTCGGGAAAGGGAGCGAGGCGGCCGCGGAGTTTGAGCGAGCGGCAGCGCTTGCCGAGGAGGAAGCGGATTACTGGGTAAACCTCGGCGTCGCGAAGCTGGTTGCAAGACAGCCTGGAGCAGCCGTCGCGCCGCTCGAACGCGCACGGAAACTCGATCCGAACGATAAGGGTGCGCGCATGCTGTTGATCTCGACGCTCGAGTCGCTGGGGCGCACTTCCGATGCCGCTGCCCTTCTTGCGGAATCACCCGAGAGCAGCGGCCGTCCCGCCTCACCCGCGCCCCAAGATCCCGCCGCGCTGGCGCGCCTGGCGCGCGTATCGATGAAATTTGATCGCGCGTTGTTGCGACCCGGAGGCGATCCGCCTGCCGCCCAGCCTTCGCGCGCAGTGGATTCGGAGAAGCGCGAAGGTGACGGAGGGCACCGGTGAAGCGGGATCGCGCAATCCTCGTAAACATATCCGCTCTGCAGCGCGCCTGCGCAGGGCTTGTTGCGATTGCGTTGGCAGGAATTCTGATGGTCGCGCTGTCGTTACATGCTCAAGCGCAGAGCGCCGCGCAACCTCCTGCGTCCGCAAACGGCAGGGCGCAAGTCATCGAGCTGCGCATTGGCGATGAAATCGAGCCCGTCATGGCCGAATATGTGGACAACGGAATCGAAGAGGCCGCCCGGCGTCATGCCGGTCTCGTCCTGATCACGATGGATACTCCCGGAGGCCTTTCAACCTCCATGGAGGACATCATCCAGCACATCCTCGACTCGCCGGTGCCGGTGGCTATCTATATTTCTCCCGCCGGGTCTCGCGGCGCCTCCGCGGGATTTTTTATTTTGCTTTCTGCGGACGTAGCTGCAATGGCGCCTGGGACGCACACAGGAGCGGCCTCGCCGCTGCTCGCGATTGGCGGAGTCCCTCTCCAGGTGGACGATACGCTGAAGAAGAAAATCCTGAACGACGCGACAGCGTTTTTGCGCAGCTATTCCGCGAAGCGCGGCCGCAACGTGGAGCTGGCCGAATCGGCTGTCACCGAAAGCAAGGCGTGGACCGAGACGGAAGCGCTCGACGGCAAGCTGGTGGATCTGATTGCGAATTCACCCGAAGATTTGCTGTCGCATCTCGACGGCCGGACAGTCAAGCGCTTCGACGGCTCAACCGTCCAGCTTGCGCTTCACAATCCTGAGCGAGTGCCGCTGCCGATGTCGATTCGCCAGCAGTTTCTTTCGCGGATCGTGCAGCCGGACGCGTTCTTTATCCTGCTGATCGTGGGCGTGCTGGGTCTTTACACGGAGTTCACGCATCCCGGTATGGTCGCCCCGGGAGTGATCGGCGGAATTTCGCTGGTGTTGGCGCTGTACGCGATGCATATTCTTCCGGTGGCCCCTGCGGGAATCGTGCTCATCCTGCTGGCGCTGGGGCTATTCATCCTGGAGGCCAAGTACACGAGCCACGGTGTGCTGGCGATTGGCGGGATCGTGGCGATGCTGCTGGGCGCGCTGATGCTGGTGCGGTCGCCTTTGACCCATGCCGGTGTGAGCCTGGGCGTGGCCGCTGGCGTGACGTTGCCATTTGCCCTGATCACAATCTTGCTGATGCGGCTCGTGCTGCGATCGCGCTCCTGGAAACCAACGACAGGGCGCGAACAACTTGTCGGCGCAGCAGCAGAAGTCACCGAGCCGCTGGTACAGTTGGCGGGCAGTGAAGTCTTTCAGGGTATGGTGCGGCTGCATGGCGAACTGTGGCGCGCTGTCGCGCGCGAGACGATTCCGGCAAGCGCACAAGTGCGTGTGACCCGCATCGATGGACTGACATTGCATGTTGTGCAGGCCGAAAGTCGTGCTCAGAACCGGTAAGAATTTTCACGTCTCGCGCAAGACTGGCTGGCGGATCGTGACTATCTTCTTGCTGAGGAGGAAGACATGGATGTTTCATTGTATGGAGTCATGATCGCGGTGTTCATCGGCCTGATCTGGTTTTGGAATTCACTTTATGTCATCAAGGAATGGGAGCGTGGGGTCGTGCTGCGTCTCGGACGCATGCAGCCGGATGCCAAGGGCGCCGGCTTGCGCATCGTATTCTGGCCGATCGAGACGCTCTACCGGATCTCACTGCGGATCGAAACGCTCGACGTGCCTTCGCAAGACATCATCACGCGCGACAACGTATCGGTAAAGGTAAACGCGGTTGCGTATTTCCGCGTGGTGGATGCGAATCTCGCGCTTTCGCAGGTGCAGAACTATCTCTACGCGACGTCACAGAAGGCGCAGACGACGCTGCGCAGCATTGTCGGCCAGTTCGAACTCGACGAGATCCTCGCCGAGCGCGAAAAGGTAAACAGCAGGCTGCAAACGATTCTTGACCAGGATACCGAGCCCTGGGGTATTAAAGTAACGAAGGTGGAGGTCAAACAGGTCGACATTCCGGAGCAGATGCAGCGCGCCATCGGCCGGCAGGCGGAGGCGGAACGCGAGCGGCGCGCCAAAATCATTCACGCGGAGGGCGAATCCCAGGCATCGGCAAAGCTGGCTGAGGCTGCCAAAGTGCTCGAAACGCAACCCGCCGCGATTCAGCTCCGATACCTGCAAACACTGACGGAAATCGGCGTCGAGAAAAACACGACCATCGTGTTCCCGCTGCCGATTGACATCATCAACGAATGGGTCAAGGTTCTCGGTTCGAAAAAATAGATGGCCTCAAGAGAAAAAAAGAGCGGCGGCGATTTTGTGCTGGAGAGCAGACACCTGGTCGGGCTGTTCCTGCTGCTCGTCGTGATTTTCGGTGTCGTGTTCACGCTCGGCTACCTGTTGGGCCGCAGCCAGTACGATTCCCGACTCCGCGCGGCGATCGGCAAGCCACCTGTGGCCGACCCGCCAACTGCTG
This sequence comes from Terriglobia bacterium, assembly GCA_041488495.1. Classification (GTDB taxonomy): domain Bacteria; phylum Acidobacteriota; class Terriglobia; order Acidiferrales; family UBA7541; genus Palsa-360. Next base: position 48,776 of record JBGPPL010000018.1, on the reverse strand, counting down.
CTCCGGCGCCCAAATCGAAAGGCAAGCCGGAAAGCGAAGATGCAGCGCCTCCGAAGACAGGTTCCGATTGGGATTTCTATCACTCTGCCGAACCGAAGACGGTGGAAGACCATCTGCAGCCGGCGAAAAAGACAGTCGCGGCAACGCAATCCCCCGCGCCAAGACCTGCCGCGCCGCCGAAAACTTCCTTTCCGGCAGGCGCACCGCTGGTTGCGGAGGGAGCGATCATGCTTCAGGTCGCCGCGGTCCAACGCGAAAGTGACGCGCTGGCCCTCGCACAGGCATTGCAAAAGAAAAAATTCCCCGCATTTGTCATCACACCCGGCACGGACAAGTATTATCGCGTGCAGGTTGGGCCCTACGCCGACGCGCAGTCCGCCGCGAAGGCGCGACACGACCTCGAAGCCAAGGGCTTCAAGTCCATTATTAAGCGCTGAAGTTCCTCGTGATTGGAATCGCATGCGCCCGTTTCTCCGCGTGCAGCGAAGGGATTGCCGGTCTACAATGCCGAGGCCATGACCTTGCCGAGGACGGCTCGCCTGCTAGTCGCTTTAGCCTCCGGCGTTGCGCTCGCTCTGGCGTTTCCCTTATTCAACATCCCTCTCTTTGCGTGGATTTCCCTTGCAGCTCTGATTGTCGCGGTTTTGAACGAGACTCCACAGTACGCTTTGTTGCTGGGATGGTTGCAAGGCGCTGCGTTCTATGCTCTCAACGTTCCCTGGGTCTACACAGTGATGCGCCAGTACGGGCCTCTCCCGGTGATTGAAGCTGGCGGAGTTTTTGTGCTGATGGTGTTTGCAGCGGCGGCATTTCATGCGGCGTTCGCAATGGGAGTTGCCTGGCTTGGCCGTTTCGGACCGGCGCGTGCCTACCTGGCCGCGCCCTTCATGTGGGTTTCGATGGAATTCATCTTGCTGCATTTGCCCGACATCGGGTTCCCCTGGAATTTGCTCGGGTATGCGGCTGCGGGGAATCTTGCGTTCGTACAGTTGACGACGATCACGGGGATCTTCGGTCTTTCGCTCCTGGTGGCGGCATATAACGCCCTGCTTGCGTGGGCAGTTCAGCAAGCCGCGCAGGGAAATAGACACGCCCTCGGAATATCGATCGGTGCGACGATTGCGTTGGCCGTTGTCGCGCTCGCAGGCCCTCGATTTCTGCCGCAAGCCCACGCGGACCACGTGGCACATCTGGTGCAGACCAACTTCCCACAATCGATGAGCTATCCGCCGGACTGGATGCAGGCGCATGCATCCGAACTCGACCAACTCGAGCAGATCAGCGTCAGCGCGACGCAGAAAACCCCCGGAGTGGTTGTCTGGCCGGAGGTTCCAGCGCCGTTTTCGTTGCAGGACGGGCGTTTTCAGGAACGCGCGGCACGGATCGCGCGCGGCACGGGCAGCGGTTTCCTGCTTGGCGTGGTGGATTGGAAGCCGCTGGCCGGTAGGCGTATTGGCGCGAACAACAGCGCTGTACTGCTCGACCCGGCCGGAGCCCGGGATTTCATTTACGACAAGATTCATTTAGTGCCGTTCGGCGAATACGTCCCGTGGAGGAATTGGCTCACGTTTGCCGGGAAGCTCACGGCCGACATCGGTGATTTCCAGCGCGGCTCACAATACAAGGTGGGACAGCTGCCTGGCGGTCCGTTCAGCGTATTCATCTGCTACGAGGCCATTTTCCCGAACGAAGTCCGCCGCTTCACCCTCGCCGGAGCGGCTCTGTTCGTGAATATTTCGGACGACGGGTGGTTTGGGGGATCGTCTGCCCCGCCGCAGCACCTGGCGATGGCGCGCGTGCGGGCCGTCGAAAATCGCCGCTGGCTGCTGCGCGACACCAACAACGGAATCACCGTGTCGGTGGACCCCTACGGACGCATCGTCGCGCGCCTGGCGGCCGACATTCGCGGCGAGCTCGATGCTCCCTACGGCTTTCGCACGGACGTGACGCCGTACGCTCGCTGGGGCGACTGGGTAGCGTGGCTGTGCGTGATCGCTGCGCTCGTGTTACTGTTGTTCGGCGCGCGCGACGCGCTCGCGCGCCGTACTTCATATTCTGGCGGGCTCCACGCCCCGGCCAGGCCGGGGCGTTCAGCGTAAAAGTAGAGCCCGCTCCTGAAACTTGGCAGGACGCACATGGTCATCGAAGATCTGCAACGACGGCAGGACGAACTTCAGAAGCGAATCGAGCTCGTGCGGAGCTATCTTTGACGTTGCCCGCAGCCGCGCAATCGTCGCCTCGTTAGAAGCAAAAACCTCACATCCGGATTTCTGGCAGGACCAGGAGCAAGCGCAGAAGATTCTCCAGCAGAGAAAGACTGCAGAGGAGGTCGTCGCGTCCGACGCGAAGCTCGCGCGCACGCTGAGCGACATCGAGACGTATTTTCATCTCGCCGAAGAAGAAACCGACGTGGCCCAGCGCGACTCGCTGCTCCACGAAATCGAGCGCGAAATCGCCTCCGCGGACGCGTATGTCTCCGAGCTCGAGACGCTTACCCTGCTCTCCGGTGAGAACGACGGCCTGAACGCGATCATGACGATCAAATCCGGGGCCGGTGGCATGGAGTCGCAGGACTGGGCCGAGATGCTCCTGCGAATGTATCTCCGCTGGGCGGAGCGCAAGGGATTTCGCGCAACCGTAATGGACCTGACGCCCGGTGAAGGCGCGGGACTGAAATCCGCAACGGTGCGCGTCGAGGGCGAGAATGCTTTCGGTTTTCTCTCCACTGAAACCGGCGTGCACCGTCTGATTCGTATTTCCCCGTTCGATCAGGCCGCGCGCCGACACACGTCATTTGCCTCGATCTTTGTCATCCCTGAGATTGACGATCGAATCGAAATCGTCGTCAAACCTGAGGAGGTGCGTATCGACACGTTCCGCGCCGGCGGGGCCGGCGGCCAGAACGTGAACAAAGTGGAAACCGCTGTGCGCATCACGCACCTGCCGAGCGGTATCGTCGTCCAATGCCAGAATGAACGTAGCCAGCACAAGAACCGCGAACTGGCCATGAAAGTCCTGCGTTCACGCCTGTACGAGCTGGAAATCGAGAAGCGGCAAGCGGAGACGCGGAAGCTGGATGAAACCAAGCGGGACATCAGTTTTGGCAGCCAGATCCGGACGTACACGCTCCAACCGTACCGGTTGATAAAGGACCATCGCACGAAGTTCGAGATGGGCGACGTGGATCGCGTGCTGGACGGCGACCTCGATCCATTCATCCGTAATTACTTACTGTCACGGCGCAAAGGAACTCTGGGTGGCGCGACGGGTGCGGGCTCTACTTGGAGCCCGCCAGAAGAGGACTCAGCGGACGAAGCGTAGTTCCCATCCGGGCCGGCCAAGCGTCGGGTGGAGCATCACAACCCTGAAATTTCGCCGTTTAGTGTTGCAATCACACGTCCAGGTCCAATTCGTTGACACCGTACTATCCACATGTTAGCGTCGATTCGGAGTCAGGGGATTGCCTCGCAAGATTTTGATCAGTAGTTCTATCTAGATTCCCTCCGAGGGGTGCTGGTTTGAGCGAGAAAAAAAGGAAATTTCTGTTTACATCGGAATCAGTCACGGAAGGTCACCCGGACAAGATTGCCGACCAGGTTTCGGACGCTGTATTGGACGCGGTACTCAATGAAGATCCAATGGGCCGCGTGGCGTGCGAGACGCTGGTGACGACCGGCTTGGTGATGGTCGCCGGTGAGATCACGACGAAGGCCGTGCTCGATTACTCCGACATTGCGCGGGAGGTCATCCGCGACGTCGGCTACACGCGCGCCAAGTATGGATTCGACGCGGAGACCTGTGCCGTGATCTCCTCGATCAAGCGCCAGTCCCCGGACATCGCGATGGGTGTGGATACCGGTGGGGCAGGCGATCAGGGCTTGATGTTCGGCTTTGCGTGCGATGAGACCGAAGAGCTGATGCCGCTGCCGATCATGCTCGCGCACAAACTCGTGGAACGCCTTTCGCAAGTCCGCCGGCAGGAACTCGTCGATTTTCTCCGGCCTGATGGAAAATCGCAGGTGACCGTCGAGTATCATGGCGATCGTCCTGTACGCGTGGACACCGTCGTCATCTCGACGCAACACAGCGAATCCGTTTCGAACGCCGATTTGCAGAAGACGATCATCGATGAGGTCATTCGTAAAGTTGTTCCCGCCTCCCTGATGGACAAGAGCACGAAATTCCACATCAATCCGACCGGCCGCTTCGTTGTGGGCGGGCCGATGGGCGATGCGGGCCTGACCGGCCGCAAGATCATTGTCGACACCTATGGCGGCTACAGCCGGCATGGTGGCGGCGCGTTCTCCGGCAAGGATCCGTCGAAAGTGGACCGCTCGGCCTGCTACATGGCGCGGTACGTGGCGAAAAATCTGGTTGCCGCAGGCGTGGCGCGCAAGGTGGAGGTCCAACTCGCCTACGCGATCGGCGTGGCAGATCCAGTTTCCGTTATGGCAGACACGTTTGGAACTGGGACGATTCCCGACGAGCAGATCACCGATCTGATCCGCAGCACATTCAAACTCACGCCGCGCGCGATCATTGAGTCGCTCGATCTTCGGCGACCCGTGTACAGGCAGACGGCTTCGTTCGGCCATTTCGGACGTTCGGGCCCGGGATTCACCTGGGAGCGGACCGACAAAGCGGACGCGCTTCGCAGCCAGGCAGGGTTGAGCGGCAAAGAAGTGGCCGTCCGCCGCTAATCATCAGTGACTCATCACGACTGAACGGGTGCGGGCTCTACCTGGAGCCCGCCAGAATAATAGAAGAGGAGAATTTCGCGTGACAAAGAGTGCGCAAGGAGTAGCCGGCGACGTCAAGGATATGAGCTTGGCGGAGCAGGGCAAGCGAAAGATCGAATGGTCGAATCAGCAGATGCCCGTGCTGCAACTTATCCGCAAACGCTTCATCAAGGAGCAGCCGCTCAAGGGGGTCCGTTTGGCGGCGTGTCTGCACGTGACCAGCGAGACTGCGAATCTCGCGATCACGTTGCGCGATGGCGGAGCCGATATGGTTCTGTGCGCGTCGAATCCGCTTTCGACGCAAGATGAAGTTGCGGCGTCACTCGTGAAGGACTACTCGATTCCGACCTACGCGATCAAGGGCGAAGACAACGCCACGTACTACGCGCACCTGAACGCCGCGGTGGATCACAAGCCTCAGATCACGATGGACGACGGCGCGGATCTTGTGACCCTGCTTCTCACCAAACACGCCCATCTGGTTCCGGGCGTGATCGGCGGAACCGAAGAGACGACGACCGGCGTGATCCGGCTGCGCGCCATGGCGAAAGACGGAACGTTGAAATATCCCGTCATCGCTGTGAATGATGCGGAGACCAAGCATTTCTTCGACAACCGCTACGGCACCGGGCAGTCCACGATTGACGGAATTATCCGCGCGACGAACTTGCTGATCGCCGGACTCCGGGTGGTTGTCGCCGGCTACGGTTGGTGCGGCAAGGGCGTTGCGATGCGCGCCAAGGGTCTGGGAGCCGACGTGATCGTCACCGAGATCAACGCAGTGCGCGCAATCGAAGCCGTCATGGATGGCTTCCGTGTGATGCCTATGGCCGAAGCCGCGAAAATCGGCGACATCTTCGTCACCGTTACCGGCAACAAGTCCGTTCTCTCCGGCGAGCACTTCGAGAGAATGAAGGACGGCGCGGTGATCTGCAATTCCGGCCATTTCAACGTGGAAATCGATATTCCGGCCCTCGAGAAAATGTCCAGCGGAAACCGCGTCGCGCGTCCCTTCGTGGAAGAGTATTCCATGAAAGACGGGCGCAGGATCTATCTGCTGGGCGAAGGCCGCCTGATCAATCTGGCCGCCGCGGAAGGCCACCCCGCCGCCGTGATGGATATGAGCTTCGCCAATCAGGCGCTTTCTGCCGAGTACATGCTGAAGCACGCTTCCGAACTTAAGCCTCAGGTCTACGTCGTGCCCGAGGCCATTGACCGGCAGATCGCAAAGCTCAAGCTCGAGTCGATGGGCGTGCAGATGGACAAGCTCACGCCCGAACAGGAGTTGTACCTCGCCTCCTGGTCTGAAGGCACGTAGTCTGCATGCTTTCTCTGTGCCCTCAGGGTTCTCTGTGGTGAAATTTTCCTTGCGGTGTTAATCCTGAACCTATGATGCACGACTTTGCCAACTGGGCGCTCGAAACTGCGAAGGTGCGCGGCGCAACTTATTCCGATGCGCGTGTTATGGACATTCGCCACCGCGATCTCTCCACAAAAAACGGCCAGGTGGGCACGCTCGCCGAATCCGAATCACTCGGCATTGGAATTCGCGTCATCGCGCAAGGGTCGTGGGGGTTCGCTTCTACGGATCGCCTGACGCGAGAGGGAATTGCGGCCTGCGCCGCCGAAGCCGTGGCTATCGCCAAGGCATCAGCGCTCGCCAAGCGCCACGATGTCGAGATGGTGCCGGAAGAGTCCTATCAGGACACCTGGCAGAATCCCTACGTCAAGGATCCGTTCCGCATTCCGCTCGAACGCCAGTTGGATTTGTTGCTCGCTGCCGACCGCGAAATGTCGCGCGTCAAGGGCGTGACGCTCACGGAAACTTCCATGGCGTTTCGCCGCATCGAGCAGTTGTTTGCGTCCTCAATCGGTTCAGTGATCCATCAGGTCAAGATGCAGTCTGGCGGGGGAATCGTCGCTACCACGTTTTCCGGAAACGAGATTCAGAAGCGCTCCTATCCGAACAGCTTTGGGGGGCAACACCAACTCGCTGGTTACGAGCTGGTTGAATCGCTCGACCTGGTCGGCAACGCGCCGCGCGTCGCCGAAGAAGCGGTCGCGCTGCATTCCGCGCCGCAGTCACCCGAGGGCACGAAGACGATCATCCTCGACAGCTCGCAGCTCGGTCTGCAGATTCACGAATCCATCGGCCATCCCATCGAGCTTGACCGCGTGCTCGGCATGGAAGCAAATTTCGCCGGCATGAGTTTCCTCACGCTCGAAAAACTGGACAAGCTGCGATACGGTTCGGACATTGTGAACGTCGTGGCCGACGCGCGCCTTGAGCACGGGCCGGGACTCGGAACCTTTGGCTACGACGATGAGGGCGTTCCCGCTCAATGCACCCCGATCATTAGCGGCGGGCTGTTCACGGGGTACCTCTCGAACCGCGAAACCGCCGTCTCCATCGGCCTCAAACGTTCCGGCGGCACGATGCGCACGGAATCGTGGAATCGCTTGCCGATCATTCGCATGACGAACATCAGCATTCTGCCGGGCACGTGGCGTTACGAAGACCTGATCGCCGATACGGACGATGCCATCCTGATGGAGACCAACCGTTCCTGGTCCATCGACGACCGCCGCTACCATTTTCAGTTTTCGACCGAAATTGCATGGGAGATCAAAGGCGGCAAGAAAGCGCGCATGCTGAAAAATCCCAGTTACAGCGGCATCACGACCGAATTCTGGAACAGTTGCGACGCCATCTGCTCGCGCGAATACTGGACGCTCTGGGGCACGCCCAACTGCGGCAAGGGCCAGCCCATGCAGACCATGGGCACCGGTCACGGAGCCTCGCCCGCGCGTTTCCGCAACGTGAAGCTGGGCGCCGCGTTCGCCAAGTCATGAGTCCCAAGCAAAAATCCGCAAGGAAGCCGCACAAAACTGCACGCCGAAAGTCCGGCCCGACAATTCACGGCGAGTCGCGAGCCGTCGCGGCATTGCATCTGCTTTCCGATTCGGAAATGCGCCGCATTGCCGAGAAGGTCTTCAAGCTGAGCGATGCCGATGAAACCGAAGTTGTAATCGGCGTTGTCACGGATGCGCTGACACGCTTTGCGAACAACACGATTCATCAGAACGTCGCGGAGCAGGCGCTGACCGTGTCGGTCCGAACCGTGCTCAATGGCCGCACGGCGCGCGCGACGACGAACAAGACCGATGATGATTCGTTGCGCCGCGTAGTCGCTACCTCCAAGGCCCTGGCACGGAGCCAGCCGCGCATTCCCGGCTTGCTGCCGATGCCCGGACCGCAGAAATACGGCAAGGTCTCGCGCTACTTCGAAAACACGGCGCACGCGACGCCAGCGGACCGCGCCCGCGCCGTGGCCCGCGTGGCCGAAATGGCCGAGAAGAACAAGCAGACGGCGGCCGGCATTTTCACGACGGGCGTAACGCAATCGGCCATCGCCAATACGAACGGGCTTTTCGCGTCGCATCGCCAGACGCGAGCGGAATCTTCCATCACGATTCTCGAATCCGATTCGTCCGGCTGGGCCAAGGCCAACGCGCCCGATCTCGACCGGATCGATCCTACGGCGCTAGCTCGCAGCGCCAGCGAAAAATCCGCAGCTTCGCGCAAGCCAAGTGAGGCCGCGCCCGGCCGGTGGACGGTGATTCTGGAGCCCGCCGCCGTGCTCGATCTTGTCGGGTTCCTCTTTTACGATTTTGCCGGGACCTCGGTGGCGGACCAGCGCTCGTGCTTCAACAAGCGCATGGGCAAGCGCGTCATGGGTGACAACATCACGCTCCACGACGATGTGTTTCACCCGTTGCAATCGGGCGCGCCCTTCGACGGCGAAGGCATTCCTCGTCAGAAAGTGCTGCTGGTCGATAAGGGTGTGCCGAGCAACCTGGTGTACGCGCGCGCCACCGCAAAAAAAATGAAAGCGAAGCCCACGGGCCACGGAATGCCGCTTCCAAACGAGTGGGGCGAGGCGCCGCTCAATCTGGTTTTTGGCGGCGGCAATTCATCCGTGGACGAAATGGTGCGCACAACCGAGCGCGGCGTCCTCGTCACGCGCCTCTGGTACATCCGCGAGGTCGATCCCTACGAAAAAGTGCTCACCGGCATGACGCGCGACGGCACGTTCCTGGTGCAGAATGGCCGCGTCGCCGGCGGCATTCGAAACTTCCGCTTCAACCAGAGCATCCTCGAAATGCTTTCGAACGTCGAGCTGCTGGGCCCCGCCGTCCGCGCCGCCGGGGAAGAGTCGTTCGAAATGGTCGTCCCGCCGATGAAGGTGCGCGACTTTCATTTCTCCGAAGTCACGAAGTTCTAGCAGGCTGCGGAAGAAGGCCACTGGCTCCGTCATTCCGAGCGAAGCGAGGAATCCCTCTTTGATTGAAGCCAGCAAGAAGAGGGATTCCTCGTCGCTTCGCTCCTCGGAATGGCACGCAAAGTTAGGTCTTCCGCAGCCTGCTGTCGAAGATCACGACGCCACGCGCGAGTCGGTGAACCATAACCGCGAGAATCCATATCTTTTCCGCGACACGTTCTTAAAGCCAATTGATTCTCCAAAGCCTGAATACAAAAGACCTCATAGCTAAAGTAAAAGATGTTGCTGATAGCCTTCATTACTTCACTCCTAGAAACTGGCGGACCGCATCCCTGATTTTGTCAGCTTTCGGCCTAAGTTGAATGAAATTATCGAGCCACATCGCATCTATCTGATGAAAGTACTTTGAAGAGCTGCTGTCGTTATAGCGCAGGTAGTAGTCGGGGTCTTTTTTCAAGGCATCGTTTAGCACATGAAGCAGCTTGTCAGCATTCTTGTAAACGGAGTCATCAAAGTCCTTTACCTCTTTAATCACGGAGGTCGGCAACTCAGAGGAAGTTTCGAATTTGAGCAACTGCTTTTTCCCAGAAGAATATTCGCTAGGCAGGATAAGCATATAGACTCTCTCGGCATCGGGAGGGTCACGCACAAATCCGCCACCATAACGACGTATGTGTCCCTCAGCAAGCGCACTGTCCATTATCGTTTCTGTGCCGATGAAATACGGCCTAACATCTAGAGGCGTGCCTTTCTTGAAGTGACTTACTATAGCGATATTCAGCTGAATGTTTTTTTCCATCATTGAAGGAAATCCAAATGCCTGCCTGAGGGCCATTTCATCACGTCCTACTATGAATTGGTCTAATTCCCTGATTGCTTCCATCTGAACACCTGAAATTGCGGGGCGGCCAGTTTGGATGTGATCCTGAGATGTGTTTTTCTTTATTTCCTCCAAGGCCTTTTCTACCTGGCTTAAATCTTGTGGTGGGGATATCGGAGCTGTACTAGCTCCGGTGTCCTTTGTCCGGCTTGACGTTGTTTCCGGCGACATTGTTACCAGTTTTGGATCAAGGATGACACGCAGTCGCCATAACCCTATTCCCGTTGCAACTAACAATACGAAAAATAAAGCCCAACGCCTTGATTGCGATTGCAATTTCTTACATGCAACCCAATAAGCAATGCCTGCTAGCGGCCACGCCAGAAAAAGCAACCGTCTCAAATCTCTTTGCATGGCTGCTATGACCGTAAGAACGATGGCAGCCGCAAGAGAAATACATCCCCAAAACAAGCCCCCTTCGTACCATGGAGTCTCTTTGGGTTGAACGGACTGTACTTTATTTTCTTTGAGGTATTGAGCCACTGTCTCAGACACTTGTTTGTTGATACGCTCTTCAGCCGCCCTCTGAACAGCTCTTTGGTGACTGTTTCCGCCAGCCATAAGTGCCGATTATTATACTCGCTTACTTGCGTGAGGAACTTAGCGCGCGCTCTTTACTGTCGAGCTGCCTTATCCGAACCTGCGCTTCCTCCGTAGCAACTAAATTCTGGCGGGCTCTTGGTTCTCGCGGGCTTCAAGTGAAGCCCGCTCCCGGTGGAGCCCGCACCCTTTATTCCGGCGGGCTCCACGCTTCACTTGAAGCGTTCAGCGTAAAAGTAGAGCCCGCACCCGTGTAGTGGTAGAGTCGAGCGGAGACGCATGGAACGACGCAGATTCATTTCGATTGCCGGGGGAGCGGGGCTGGGCATTCTTCTGCCTTACGCAGTGTATCGTTCACTCTCCTACGGATTCGGCGGCGGGCGCGTCAACGTCAAGAACTATGAGAAGTTCGGCCCCGAGGCTGCCCTGCGAGCTATCGCGCCGGTTCCGGAGTTTTACGTGACGTCTTCGCACGGCGAGCCTGCGGTGGATGTGGGGAAGTGGTCGCTGACAATTGACGGCTTGGTCGACGAGCCGCTCCATTTCGACTATGACGACGTTCGAAAGCTCGCGCCGTATGAGACGACGCTCACGCTCGAGTGCATTTCGAACGAAATCGCGGGCGGCCTGATCGACAATGCCAACTGGCGCGGCACGCTTCTGCGTCCCTTGCAGGAGCGCGCCCGGCTGAAGCCGAATGCGAAGTATGCGATTCTTTACGCCGCGGAAGGCTACACGACTGGCCACACCACGGAACGCCTGCTGCGCGGCGCGAATTTTCTCGCCTACGACATGGACGGAGAGCCGCTGACGCGCATTCACGGCTTTCCGCTGCGCGTCATTCTGCCGGGCACGTACGGGATGAAGATGCCGAAATGGCTTACGCGCATCGAGTTCGTCGACAAGAACCATCTCGGCTACTGGGAATGGATGGGATGGTCGAACTCGGGCGAGCGGCAGTTGCAGTCCGTCATCGACGACCCGCGGAACGCCGCGCAGATTTCAGGGCAAAGCTTCGTCATCACCGGCTGGGCCATTACGAACGACGTTGGCGTCGCCAAAGTTGAGATTTCGACCGATGACGGACACACGTGGAACCCCTGCCAGATTTTCAGTAATCCCATGCCATCCCAGGTCTGGGCCTTCTGGCGCTATGTCTGGACGAATCCGCCACGCGGAAAGCACGACATTCAGGTGCGCGCCACCGATGCCAACGGTAAGCTCCAGACGTCCGCGCATTCGACCGAATGGCCCGACGGCGCTACGGGCTATCACACCGTCTCGGTGGAAGTTTCCTAATGCCTTGAGTCCGATGTCTCGCAACAAATGGCTCATTCGGTTTGTGGGTCGGAGCCCCGACAAGGCCGGGATCTTCGACTTTAGCTCCGACATCGGTTGTCGGCGACTTTCGGGGCTTCAGCCCCTGGCGCTTCAGGGCCTAAAGGCCCCCTTTCTGACTGTCCTCAATTGTCGGACCTAAAGGTCCGACCCGCAAATCTTCTCGGAAACAACTCACTTTGTGAGCAAACTTCGGGTTCAGGAGACCGGGAGGAGGGCTACTGCGCGGCAAACGTGAGACTGTTCTCCGTTTTTGTGATGACGTTTTCCTGGACCTGGATAAGGTCCGAGTCCGCCCAAGTCATACCGAGCAGCGTGAAGGCATCGTTTCCACGCAGAAACGTCAGCAGCATAACCGACCAATCGCGGCCATCGGCTGTCCCGCGGGAGCGCTGCTCGACCGCCGGCAATCCGGCGATCGTTATGTGGCGGTTGGAAATCAGCCGATAATTCTCGTAAACCCCGCTAAGAGCCTTCCCAGTCGCGGCAGCGTGCGCATCAAGCGAATCGTTTGCGCGCTCGCGGCCAATGACCAACAGAGTGTTTTGATCGCTCGTGCCCAGTGCGGCGACCGCGTCGGGTAGCGCCTTGCGCGCTGCCGGGATCAAGTCCCAACTCGGCGGCTTGTACATCTGGAAGCCGTAGGTGTAGTTCAGGTACAAGTTGCCGCGAATCTCGTCGCGGATCGCTGGGGGTTCGGGAGGAGCCGGGGGCGCTGGGGGCGCGGCCGGTGCGGCGATTGTCTTTACGGGCATGGGCTCATTTTTTGCGGCAGCGAGAGATGCATTTGCTGCGGCTGGAGGCCGCTCGGTCGCCGACGTATTCAACGCAGATGGAGAATTCACCGTCGAGAGGGATTCCTTCGCGACCGCAGGCACTGCGGTGGGCGTGGCCGCAGGAGGTGGCGGGACGGGCGCGCTTGATTTCGCCTTCGGCTCGGGTTCCTTCTTCGCCGTGGAAATATTAATGTCCGCGACCTTGTCCTTTCGAACGAGCGCAATTCCGTAGGAAGTTTCAACCCTGAAGGAGTCGTTTTCGAATCCGACGATCGTGCCGCTAATTTTTGTGCCGTCTTTCAAACGAATTTCATCGGCGTGCGCTGCCGCCGAGGCGGCGAAAATCGCCACCAAAGCCAGCCTGGAAATCGCACGGCCATTCATGCCTTTGAGTATGGCAAACGACTCAATCGTTGAGCAAGCCTCCGGAATAGCAACGTTTCCGGCGCGCCACTGGTTCCCGAAGAGAATGCATATGGGTTATCCCGTATCCTCCGGTTCAGTACCCGGTCCAGACCCCTGCTGCGAATTTCTTGATCGTAGTGAATCCAAGCCGTTCGTACAGCCGCACGGCACGTTCATTTCCCGACGTCACGGTGAGCGACACCGTGGTGTAGCGCCGGAACCGAAGCGCCTGTAATGAAGCTTCCATCAACCTGCGGCCAAGCCCGTGTCCCTGGTATCCGGGCATGGCGCAGATTTGGGTGGTGTGGCCGACTCCGGCAGAGACGCAGGAATTCAGGACGACTCCGGCAAGATGACTCGCATGAGGCGGGCGAAGCACAAATGACGCATCGGGCTGGAACTGTCCGCAGCCGGGCAGGATGATGATGTTCTTCAGAAAATGCAGCGCGCCGGATTCGCTGCGGTACTGGTCATTGATTTCGCCGTCGACGTGATTCGCATAGGCGAGCTGGATCAACCGCGCACAAGGTTCGAAGTAGCGGTGGTCCCACCGTTCGAGGATCAGCCCCGCACCCGGGCCCTCTCGAATGAGCCCGGGAAGAACGTCGAAGACCTGGCCGGCATTTTCCTGCGGGAGCGACGCGAGCATGAACTGACGCAAGTACAGACGAAAACCGTACTCGGAGAGGACGGGATCGAGGGTGTAACCGAACGGGATCAGTTGCGCCTCCACGCGGTCAAGCTTTGGGATGCCGCTCAGGGTGGCGAGCGTGTCCGAGAGCAATCGCTGGCTCAATTCTTGTTGGGAGTAACGCGGGGAAACGAATAGTCCGCCCACCAGCCCCTTGTGTTCTTCAAGAACGTAGAACGCATATCCAACCGGCTGGCCGTCCTCGATAACGGCAGACCCGGTAAGCGACCTCGCGTCCACGAATTTCTTGATCAGGTCAATCGAGGTGCGGTAATCCCAGCGCAGCTCCTGCCGCCACTGCTGCGCCTCTTCGGCCAACAACGGCTCAAGCTGCCTGGAAGTCAGTTGTCGCAGGTCCACTATCTGCATGAAGTAAGTTCTCGCCCCGAGGTTTGGGCCATCCCCCAACCTTTTTACCATAATGCCGGGTGCCTGGTGTGTTTCGGAAACATTCGCTTCATCAAGGTTCCATGCCGCGTGGCCATCTGTGCTAACATGCGCCAGTCGAGCGTCGTGCATCCCGCCCCCATCGTCTTGACCGGCTGGGCGGTGCCTCGCTCCACGGCCACAAATCCGAGCGCATGGGTTTCATTTCCGAATTTCGCTACCCCACCGTGTGGTACTCCAAGCTCGTCATCGCCGTTCTGGCTCTCTTTTTCTTTACGGTTCTGGCGGCAGCCGCGATCTCCGGCTACCTGGTGTACCAAATAGTATCGCCGGCGCAGAGCCATTCCGATTTCGATCTGAGAAATTTTCCCGGGCATCCGGAAGCTCTTTCCTATACTGTGGCTGGCGAAGGCCCACGCGACGGCTGGTTCTTCCCCGGCCTGAAATCAGCCCCCGCAGTAATCCTCTGTCCGGCTTATCAGTCGAGCCGCGGAGAATTGCTAACGCTTGCTTCGGCCCTGCAGGATCACCAGTACAACGTGTTCCTATTTGATTTTTCCGCGCAAGGGTCAAGCGGTGGCCGTACAACGCTGGGTTTTCGGGAGGTTGCGGAACTGCGCGCTGCAATCAATGCGGTCGCGAATCGCGGCGATGTGGATCCCAATCGGTTCGGATTGTGGGGGGTAAACCTCGGCGCCTACGCGGCGCTCTCGGAAGCGACCGGGGACAAACGCGTGCGCGCGATCGCGGTGGAATCTCCATACGATCGTCCGGAAGAGATGGCTGGGTTGCTTGTCGGCCGGTCGGGGCTTGGCTCGCTGCCGCTGATTGCACGCATGGCCAGGTGGGCATTTCGCTTGGTCAATTATCGATATCGGAGCGTACCGCCGTTACGGGTGAATCTCGGGAAGCTTGCAGGAGTCGCTCAACTTTATCTCGAGTCCCTCGACGATCCCACGCTCGCGGCTATCACGAGCGAATTATTCCGTGTTTCGGCGCCCCCGCACGAACTCGTCGTAGTGACCCGTGGGAATTACGCCGGAATGCTGGATGATGAAAAGCGCAACTACGAGAATCGGATCATCAGCTTCTTCCTGGTGAATCTGCCGCCCGTCGGCCGGCCCTAGCTCAGCCGCTAGTCGGGTTTCTTAGCTCCCGGCGAAATATGCAGCAGTAGAGCGTGTGGGGCACTGATCTGAATTGCTTCCTCAGCTTCGATTCCGAACTGCTGCAGGTCCTTTTCGGTTCCCTGGTTTGTAAATAGCCATTCAGGAGGAGGAGTCCGGGGAATCCACTCCAGCAGTTCGCGGCCCAAATAGTAACTCAGCCCATACCGCCAATCGCGCGGAAGGTTGGCCGCAGCATTTTGTGCCGAAAGACCTCTCCGTAAGAATTCATGAGCTAAGTTGCGCGCAGAGAGGCGGGAGTCGGCCATTGGCAGAACTTCGAGGTTCATGCATGCCAGAAGTGCCGTCATCATCAGAACCAAAGACACGAACGCCGTTACTGGCCGCAGCGAGACGCTGAAGGCTATTGCAATGAGTCCGCCCAACCCGGTAAGAACCAGCAAAGGAATCATGTGCGATGCAGAAACACCGAGAAGACTGCCAATACGCACAACGACATGCGACGAGAGAAGTGCAACGGTGAGAAACATAGCTCCTACACTGCCCGTCATGGCTGCCATCGTACGACCATATTTTTCGAATAAGCGGCCGAAGGCATGACTCATCATCAGAAATACAGGAGGAATAGACGGAAGGATGTAACCAGGCAATTTCGACTGCGAGAAACTGAAAAAGACGAAAGGGAATACTGCCCAAGATAGTGCAAGAAGAGCTGGTGAATTTGCCCATCTGCCTTTATCCCACTTTTGGAAGGCAGTGAAACCAAACAAGGTCCATGGAATCGTCGCCGTCAAGACAATGGGGCCGTAGAACCAGAACGGTTGGCGGTGCTCGAAAACTGGGCTGAGGTAACGCTCGAAATTGTGCTGCCAGATGAAGACGCTAAGAAAGCCGGGATTGCGCAACGCGCAGAGGACGTACCAGGGCAGCGCGGTCGTGCAAAACACAATGATAACAAGGGGATGTAGAAATCGAAACGGAGCGCGCCACTGGCGGGACAGGACGGCCCACATTAATGTTGCGCCTCCGGCCAGAATCACAGCGGCGGGGCCTTTTGCAAGCACTGCCGCGCCAAGAAAAAATCCAAATGCGATGCGTAAGATCGGGCCCGGGCGCGGCTTTTGTAACATCTCCATCGCGGCGGCCATGGCGGCGGTCAGCAGCCCCGCGAAGAGCATGTCCGGGCTAGCGGCGCGCGCGAAACCGATCATCGCGACCGACGTGGGCAGCATCAGTAGCGCATACCACGCGGCGCCAATGCCGTACGAACGCAGCGCGGTCCATGCGACGGCGAGGACGGCGAGCAGGGCCGCCAGCGCCGACGGCAGCCGAGCAGCAAATTCGCTCACGCCAAAAACGCGCATCGCGACCCCGGCAGTCCAGTAGTAGAGCACCGGCTTTTCAAACCAGGGCGCGCCCCACAGACGAGGCGTGACCCAATCATGTGTTTCGGCCATCGCGCGCGCGACCGCCGCGTAGCGCGGCTCGTCGGGGCCTACCAATCCGAGCGCGCCTAGTCCGCTGAAAAGGCAGACGTAGAGCACGACGAGAAGGAGCGGCACACTCCAAAGCGGAATCTGGATGTTGCCTTCGTCAACGGCGCGCGAGCGAATTGGGGCAGCAGAATCCAAGCGGCTGAGTCTAGCATTGGACGAGAGAGTTTTCAGTAGCGAGGCGCGGAGCCCCCTGCTTCCCTTATAATCCCCGGGTGCGAGAACGCCTGGAATACGCAGCGGCGTGGCTGCTGCTCAAGACGATTGGCGCGATGCCGCGGCCGCTCGGGAGATTTATCGGCGCACGCACGGCGGCATTCCTGTTGTGGGTCCGGCCAGGGTTGCGCCGCGCGGCGATGGAGAATTTGCGGCTGGCGTTCCCCGAGTGGAGCAGAAAACAGCGCTGGGCGGCCATACGCGGCATGGTGCGGCAACTTGGCTGGATGGGCGCGGAGTTCGCACACTTTCCGCGCTGTACGAAAAAGAACATCGAGCACCTCGTACTGCTTGATGGGTTCGAGAATTTCGCGGCGGTGCAGGCGCGCGGCAAAGGGGTCCTCTTCCTGACCGGACACATGAGCGCATGGGAACTCGCGCCTTTCGCCCAGGCACTGTTTGGCTACCCGCTGCATTTTCTGGTGCGCGCCATCGACAACCCGCGCGTGGATGCACTGATAACCCGTTACCGGTGCCTCAGCGGGAACTCTCCAGTCGAAAAGAGCCAGTCGGCTCGGGCCGTGCTGAAGGTCCTGGCCGAAGGTGGAACGGTGGGTATCCTGGCCGATCACAATACGTTGCTCGCAGAAGGCGTGTTTGTCGATTTTTTTGGCATCCCTGCCTGCACGACGGCGGGCCTTGCTCGATTTGCTCTCCATACCGGCGCTGCCGTCGTGCCGGGGTTTCTCCACTGGGACGCGGCTTTGCGGAAATACAGGCTCTGCTTTGAACCCGCGATTGAACTGGCTCGCACCGGTGACGACGCAAAAGACATTCGCGAGAATACGCAGCGTTTCACGCGAGTGGTTGAGAACTACGTCCGGCGTTATCCGGACCAATGGCTCTGGCTGCACCGGCGGTGGAAAACGCGGCCGCCGGGTGAGGCGCCGATTTATCGCGATTGAACCTCTGTTCAGTAGAAGATGAGGAGAAACAGATCATGATACGCACTGCAAACGAACTCGCAGAATTCCTGGCCTGCGCACTCGAGGGCGACGGCTCGGCGCTCCTGTCGGGCGTTGCGGCGCCGGACTCCGCCGGCGCCACTGACCTGATTTACGTGGAGAACAAGCGCCATTTGGATCGGGCTGCCGCTTCCGAGGCGCGTTGCGTGGTGATCGCTCCGGGGCTTGCGCTCGATGGAAAGACATTGTTGCGTGCGGCAAATCCGAAGCTGGCATTTGCGCGTGCGGCGGCCTGGCTCGTGCCGCCCGTTCCCGTAGCAACGGACATTCACCCGACCGCCGTCATTTCGCCCACTGCGCAACTTGCACGCGGAGTTGCCGTGGGTCCCTTCGCGGTGATCGAAGAAAACGTGAAGGTAGGGGAAGGTACGGAAATTGGCGCGTTTTGTTTTCTGGGTCGCGGCTCGCGGCTGGGAAAACAATGCCGCCTGCATCCGCGCGTGACGCTGTACGCGGGGGCGTGGCTTGACGATCGCGTGATCGTGCATGCAGGCGCAGTGGTCGGCTCCGATGGGTTCGGCTATGTGGCAGAAGGGGGGAAGCGCTGGAAATTCCCTCAGGTCGGTCAAATCAAGATCGGGAGCGACGTGGAAATCGGTGCGAATACGACGATTGACCGTGGTTCGCTCGATCTAACTGAGATTTCAGCAGGAGTGAAGATCGACAATTTGGTGCATATCGCGCACAACGTGCATATCGGCGAAAATACAGTGATTGCTGCGCAAACAGGGATCTCAGGATCGGCGGTGATTGGGAGGGATGTGGCCTTTGGGGGCCAGGCTGGCCTCGGCGACCATTGCAGGATCGAAGATGGCGCGGTGATCGGCGGGCAAGCCGGCATCCTGCCAGGCAAAACGATTCGGAACGGGCAGATTGTTTGGGGAACCCCCGCGCGACCTCTCGAGAAATTCAAGGACCAATTCGCCTGGTCGAGCCGCCTGCCGGAACTGGCTGAACGTGTCCGCAGGCTCGAAAAGAAGGCCGGGCAGGGCAAGGCGTAGATTGCAAGCATATTTGAAACGTGGGAGGCTATCATTTCGTCTAACACTCGGTGCAATCTTTGTTGACCCGCGCTTAAATACTGCAGATAATAGAGGTTGGAGTTATCAGGGTCTCATCTTGGGGGCGGATGGGAAAGTCTGTCCGAGCAACTGCAGGGGGTTCCCAAGGCAAATCATTAGTGCTAAGAGTTGGCGGTTAAGTGTATTCGGCGAGCTATCGGCACGCTGAGGGTATGCATCAAACGCTTCGTTGAGGTTTGGACATAAAGATGGCTCTGGGAGCACACCTACAATTTGAGCACCCATCGGACCATCGGTCGTCCGGGGTGTTTCCGGCGGTGGCCGAGCGTCTGACCGACGCGATCGACCGCGGCGTGAATTACCTTCTTTCGCTGCAGGCGTCGGAAGGCTACTGGCTCGGAGAGCTCGAAGCGGACACGACCCTCGAATCGGATTACATCTTCTACCTGAACGTAATCGGTAAGGCGCATCCTGAGCGCATCGCGAAGCTTGCGAACTACGTCCGGCGCCGCCAGCTTGAAGACGGCGGTTGGAACATTTACTACGGCGGGCCGTCAGAACTGAACGCAACGGTAAAAGCGTATGTGGCCTTGCGATTGGCGGGCGATTCGCCGGATTCCGAACATCTGCAGCGCGCTTGCCGGCGTATTCACGAACTCGGTGGTCTCGAGGCATCGAATTCCTACACCCGCTTGTATCTTGCACTGGTGGGTGCAGTCGGCTGGGACATGGTGCCCGCCGTTCCACCGGAGCTGATGCTTCTTCCGAATTGGTTCGCGATCAATATTTACGAAATGTCATCCTGGACTCGGGGGATCGTGATTCCTCTTACGATCCTGTATGCCCGCAAGCCGCACTTTGCCGTGCCTGGCGGCGTTTGCGTGGACGCGCTGTATCGTGACCCTTCCCGCAAGGCCCTCGCGTTTGATTGGGATAAGCAACTTTTCAGTTGGCGGAATTTCTTTCTTGCGCTCGACCGCGGCTTCAAGCTGTACGAACGCATCCCGTGGAAGCTGCTGCGGGAGCGGGCGCTGCGCCAGGCGCGGGAATGGCTGCTCGAACATATCGAGCGCACTGAGGGATTGGCCGCAATTTATCCCGCCATGATGAACGCCATTTTCGCCCTTCTGGCCCTCGGGCACTCCCCTGATGATCCGCTGACGGCGCGGGAAATCCATGAGTTTTCGCGGTTTGAGATCGAGGAAGGCGACACGATCCGGGTGCAGCCGTGTGTTTCGCCCGTTTGGGACACTGCGATCGCGATGGTCGCCCTCGAAGAGACAGGTTTGCCGCCCGATCATCCCGCACTAATCGAAGCAGCGAGTTGGCTGCTCGAGAAGCAGATTGTCGGTCCCGGTGACTGGATGGTCAAGACTCCTGGGGTCATGCCGGGGGGATGGGCGTTTGAATTCCACAATGATTTCTATCCTGATGTAGACGACACGGCGTTTGTATTGATGGCTCTCCAGCGGGTGGATTATCCCGACAAGGCGCGCATGGAAGCTGCCACGCGGCGCGGCCTCACGTGGCTGCTTGCGATGCAAAATGACGACGGCGGCTGGGGCGCTTTCGACCACAATAACGACCGCCACTTCTTGTGCCAGATCCCGTTTGCCGACCACAACGCTATGATTGATCCCTCGACCGCGGACGTGACCGCTCGCGTCGTCGAATGCCTGGGCTGGTACGGCTGGCCCGCAAGTCATCCCGTAATCGAACGAGCGGTCAAATTCCTGTTGAAGGATCAAACCGGCGAAGGGGCTTGGTTCGGACGCTGGGGCGTGAATTACGTGTACGGGACCAGTGGCGTGCTTCGCGCGCTCGAAACAGTTGCTCTCACTGCACGCGGATACTGTCAGCGCGCGGTCGAATGGCTCCGCAAGGTCCAGAATTCCGACGGCGGGTTCGGTGAATCGATCGCGTCTTACTATGACCCGAACCTCAAAGGCAAGGGCGTCAGCACCGCGTCCCAGACCGCATGGGGTCTGATCGGATTGCTCGCGGCAAGCGATGCGGACGATCCGGCCGTGGCGCGTGCCGTGTCGCACCTGGTCGAACGGCAGCAATCCGACGGCTCTTGGGCCGAGAATGAATTCACCGGCACAGGATTCCCATGCGTGTTTTACCTGAAGTATCACCTGTACCGGAATTATTTTCCTTTGTACGCGCTGGCGCGATACCGCAACATGACGCAGCAAACCACACAGTTTTGCGCCTTGCAGGTACGGCCTCAAGAGTTTGATCGGCAAATAGCAACCCAGGAGAGTGGATGAGATATCCGTTGAAAATGACCGCAAATCTTGCGAAATACGTCGCAAGCCAGCGCCTGCGCGGCGCGGAAAAGTTTCCGATGGTGATGATGCTGGAACCTTTGCACGCCTGCAACCTGACGTGTACGGGATGCGGCCGGATCCGGGAGTACAAGTCCACAATCAATGAGATAATGACCGTGGAGCAGTGCCTTGCGGCATCGGATGAATGCGGCGCGCCGGTTGTTTCCATCTGCGGCGGCGAGCCGATGATTTACCCGGAGATCGGCAGGCTGGCTCGGGAAATTCTGGCGCGCGGGCGGCACATCATTTTATGCACCAATGGGATGTTTATCCGCAAGCGACTGCATGAGTTCAAACCCACTTCCAGCTTTTTCTTCAATGTGCACCTGGACGGGTTGGAGCGAACGCACGATCTCTGCGTCGAGAAGGACGGCGTGTTTCGCGAGGCAATCGAGGGAATCAAGGCCGCCAAGGCTGCTGGATTTCTCGTCTGCTCGAACACTACGATTTACAAAGAGACGGACCTCAACGAGATTGCCGACCTCTATTCATTTCTGGATACGCTCGGTGTGGACGGATATATGCTCTCTCCGGCCTATGGCTACTCGGCGGTGCAGACGCAGGACATATTCATGTCGCGCGCTGACATACGCGAGAAATTCCGCGAGGCGGTCGCGCTACTGGATAAATACAACCTGATGGTTTCCCCGATTTATCTGGATTTTTTGAGGGGAGAACGCGAACTAGACTGCACGGCCTGGGGAACTCCGACGTTCAACCCGCGCGGGTGGAAGGGCCCTTGCTACGTCATCACGGACAATCATTACGGTTCTTATCGAGAAATGATCGATAATACGCCGTGGGAAAACTACGGTCCGGGCCATGACCCTCGTTGCGCCGATTGCATGATGCACGTTGGATTTGAGACGACGCCGGTACTCGGTGTGAAGCGCCAGTTGGGTGATACATGGAAAATGCTGAAGTGGCAGTTTTCCGGACGGATGGGCGGTAATCGGGACAAGAGTGTTGGCAGCAGGCCTGGAGATGGGCACACGGGGGGCGGCACGCTGATGCCTCCGCTGCCGCAGAACGCAGATTTGGTATCTTCCGACGGCAGATTACGAGTGTTATGAGAATTCTGGTCACCGGAGCGACAGGCTTCCTTGGAAGCCACGTAGCACGGCACCTTGCCGGGCGCGGCGAGGAAGTACGCGTCCTGGTGCGCCCCTCAAGCGATACGCGCGCCCTCGAAGGTTTCGAGGCAGAACGCTTCATCGGAGACTTGCGGGATGTGGCGTCGCTCGATTGTGCCCTGGCAGGCGTCACGCGCGTATTTCACGTGGCCGCAGATTACCGGCTGTGGGCTCGCAACCCGCGGGAGATTTACGAATCGAATGTGACCGGCACGCGGAATTTGCTCGATGCCGCGCGGCGCGCGGGCGTGGAAAGGTTTGTGTACACCAGCACGGTCGCAACGATTGCAGTTCCCCGCAAAGACGGATTACCGGATGAGTCTACGCAGTCGTCTGTTGAGGAAATGGTCGGCCATTACAAGCGCTCGAAGTTCGAAGCCGAGCAGTGCGCGATGCGTGCAGCCGAGGCCGGCCTGCCGGTTGTGATCGTCAACCCGACGACGCCGGTGGGGCCAGGCGACTGGAAACCGACGCCGACAGGAAAGATCATCGTCGATTTCCTGAACGGGCGTATGCCAGGCTACGTGGATACCGGTTTGAACTTTGTTCCGGTGGAAGATTGTGCGGCGGGGCATTTGCTCGCCGCCGAGCGGGGGCGCGTGGGGGAGCGGTACATTTTGGGCGGCCGCAACCTAACGCTCAAGGAAGTCCTCGACATGCTCGCGGTGATTAGCGGGCGGCGCGCGCCGCAATGGAAATTTCCGCACGCCCTGGCCTATGTTGCCGGGTGTGTGGACACGGCTGTTTCCACGGCGCTGGGCCGTGAACCGCAGATTCCGCTCGAAGGCGTGCGCATGGCGCGGCATAAGATGTTTGTGGACGCATCGAAAGCCACGCGCGAGCTTGCCTTCTCCCGTGGGCCGATTGAGGGAGCGCTCGAACGCGCGGTACGGTGGTACGAAACAAACGGGTATGTGGCCGCGCGGGGCGCGCACGTGGTGGCGCGCGCGCATGCGGCATAGGAGCCATCGGGATCGATGAATATTCTGGTCACATTCGCGGTCAAGGCGGAATTCGCGCCGTGGCAGAACCGCCGGAAGTTCCAGCGCTTGCCGGGCGATTGGCCGCGCTTTGAAGCGCAATTCGGCGGCGCGCATGTCCGCGCAGTCCTGACGGGCATGGGGCGAACCCACGCCCTTGAGGCGGCGCACCGAGCGCTGCTTGACCGGCCCGACATCTGCATTTCGACGGGACTCGCGGGCGCTCTCCGAAGCAGTTACCACCCTGGTGATATCCTGGCTGCCCGCCTCGTGAGTGAAGTTGGCGAACCTGTCGCCGTCGCAAGCCATCCGGAGCTGCTCACAACGGCAGTGGATTGCGGCGCGCGGCAAGTGGAGCGCTTCGCGACGTCGCGGACGCTTGTAGGGCGCGCGAAAGAGAAGTCGCAGCTCGGCAGGCAGGCGGAAGCCGTCGAAATGGAAAGCTACACGATCCTGGCGGAGGCGGCTCGGTATGGAGTGCCGGCGGTGGCCGTTCGGGCCATCAGCGACACGGTGGATTTCGATATGCCTTATGATTTTGAGCGCGCGCGCGATACGCACGGAGAGATCCGTATCGGCGCCATCCTTGCGCAAGTGCTGCGCCGCCCGTCCGGCTTGCCTGCGCTGCTCGCACTCGCGCGCGATTGCCGGCTCGCAGCCCGCCACCTCGCGGATTTTCTGGACGCTTACACGGGAACGCTCGGCGATAGGTTGATTCCGGTCGAACCGGGTCTGGTCGCCGCGCTATGAGCCGGTCTGGGGCTATGCTCGAGACATCCTTCGCGGCGCCTCCCATTCCCGCCACGATGCGCGCGGCTGTTTACCGGGGCAAAGGGCGTGTGGTTGTGGAAGACGTTCCGGTGCCGCAGATTTCTGCGGGCGAAGTCCTGATCCGGGTCGCTGCGTGCGGAATTTGCGGCACGGACATCAAGAAGATCGAGCATGGTTTTGTCGCGGCTCCGCAGATTTTCGGGCATGAAGTTGCCGGCACCGTCGTCGCTGTGGGCACGGGAGTCACCAAGTGGAAGCCCGGCGACCGAGTCATGAGCTTCCACCACATTCCCTGCGGGGAGTGCTTTTACTGCCAGCGTCGTCTTTATTCGCAGTGCGCCGTATACAAGAAGGCGGGTTTGACCGCGGGTTTTGATCCTAACGGCGGAGGATTTGCCCAGTACGTGCGGGCGATGCCGTGGGTGGCGCAGCAGGGCATGCTGGCGATTCCGAACGAAATCAGCTTCGAAGAAGCCACCTTCATCGAGCCCGTCAATACGTGCGTCAAGGCCGTGGAAAAGGCCCGCGTCTCCGCCGGGGAGACCGTATTGATCATGGGGCAGGGGCCAATCGGGCTGCTCTTGATGATGCTCTCGAAACTGGCCGGTGCGGCTGTCATCGGCAGCGACCCGATGCCGGAACGCCGCGCGAAGAGCTTGTCGCTTGGCGCTGATCTGGCTCTCGATCCTCGCAACGGACGGCTCGCGGATGAAATTCGATCGCGCACGGAGGGTCGCGGCGCCGATGCGGTCCTTGTGGCCGTGCCGTTGCCCGCCGCGCTGCCCGCTGCACTGGAGATCGCGAGGCCCGGCGGTCGCGTTCTTCTCTTTGCGCAGAATGATCCGAAGATGCGGATCGAATTCCCGGCGGCGGCCGTCGGAGTCGAAGAAAAGGAAATTCTGGGCAGTTACAGCGCGGCAGTGGACCGGCAGGAAGAAGCCGCGCGGCTGATCTTTTCGCGCCAATTGCCGGTGCGCCAACTGGTTTCTCATCGGTTTTCTTTGGAGGAGATGAATCGGGCTCTCGCGTTAGCTGCTCATCCCGAAGGCGATTCTTTGAAAGTGGTGATACAGCCTTGATAAGAAGCGAAAATAACAAACAACGCAACGGTCACATGACCGCCGCAGTTTTGTACGGACGCGAGGACTTGAAAATCGAGAGTGTGGATATTCCCAGACTCGCGGCGGACGAGGCGCTGATTCGCGTAAAAGTGGCGCTGACGTGCGGCACGGACCTGAAAGTCTGGAAGCGGGGATACCACGCGCGGATGATCACTCCGCCGGCCGTTTTCGGCCATGAGCTTGCCGGCGTCGTCGAAATGCTGGGCTCCGATGTGAATGGAGGCTTGAAAGTCGGGGCGCGCGTCGTTCCATCGAACTCCGCACCCTGTGACGTCTGCCTGTTCTGCCGTAAGGGACAAAGCAATCTTTGCGAAGACCTGCTGTTCAACAATGGAGCCTACGCCGAGTACATCCGCATCCCTGGGCGTATCGTCCGCCAGAACATGCTGGTGATTCCCGAACACGTTTCGTTCCAGGATGCGGCGATGGTCGAACCACTGGCCTGCGTTTTGCGCGGCATTCATGAGACCGGCATCCAGCCGGGCGACACCACGGTTGTGATTGGTTGCGGTCCGATCGGATTGAAATTTATTCGCATCCTTGCCGGGCGTGGCGTGAATGTGATCTCACTCGGCAAGCGCCCGAATCAGATTCGGGCAGCAGAGCAGTTTGGTGCGCGCGCTGGGTTCATCGTTACGGACCTGACGGATCCCGCGAAGGCTGTGCGCGAAGTGACCGAAGGCGGCCGCGGAGCCGATTCGGTCATCGAGGCAGTCGGCACGCCGAAGACGTGGGAATGGGCCCTTCAGATGGTGCGTCGTGGCGGTACCGTAAACCTGTTCGGCGGCTGCTCTCGCGGCACGCTGGTCCAGGTGGACCCGAACGCGCTCCACTATTCCGAAATCACGATCAAATCCACGTTCCACCATACGCCGCGTTTCATCCGGGAAGCCCTCGAAGCCATTGCGCGCGGTGAAATCCGCTCGAGTGATTTTGTGAATGCGGAGATCCCGCTCACCGACCTGCCGCAGATGTTTGAGCACATGAAACATCGCAACGGGGAAATGAAAGTCGCGGTGATTCCATAGCGATTTGCCTTCGCAGGGAGATCTCTAGGCCGCGCCGGGGGGCCGGTGGCAGGCCGGGCGACATGCAGATTCCTTCTGAGCTCGAAATTTCCCGTGGAACGCCTCCGCCGGGCTGCTCGGTCGCGGAAGCCGAACGCTACACGCGCCGGCTCGCCACACACCACTACGAAAACTTCAACGTGGTTTCTTGGCTCCTCCCCAAGCGCCTCCATCAACATTTTTACAATCTGTACGCGTACTGCCGCTGGGCCGACGACCTGGGAGATGAGATCGCCGATCCTGCGCGCGCCCTGGAGCTGCTGGACGACTGGGATCAGGAACTGCGCGATTGTTATGCGGGTAAGCCGTCGCATCCAGTATTTGTTGCGCTGCGGCAGACCATCCGCGCGTGCGGCATCCCCATCGAGCCGTTTTCGGATCTGCTCGTGGCATTTCGCCAGGACCAGACGGTGCATCGTTACCCGGCCTGGAATGGCGTGCTTGGCTACTGCCGTTATTCGGCAAACCCGGTCGGGCGCCTGGTGCTCTACCTCTGCGGTTATCGCGATGCCGGGCGGCAGCAGCTTTCCGACGCCACCTGTACCGCACTCCAGCTCGCAAATTTCTGGCAGGACGTGGGGCGGGACCTGGACAAAGGCCGAATCTACATTCCGCTCGAAGCGCTCGCCGCGCATGGCCTCACGGAAGACGACATCGTGGCGCGCCGCTTCGATGCGCGGTATGTTTTGCTGATGAAGGAACTCATCGCGCGAACGCGGGAATTGTTCGAACAGGGTATGCCGCTGGCCGGGCGTGTCGATTCCGAATTGCGCGTAGATATTGAGATGTTCAGCCGCGGCGGGCTCGCCGTCCTGGACTCCATCGAGGCCACCGGCTACAACACGCTCCAGCACAGGCCGTCGATACCGAAGTCGAAGCAACTGCAATTACTGATGCGTGCGCTCTTTCAGCGTCTGTTTGCTCGCGATCGAGCGCCTGCGGCCGCTGCGCCCTCCGTGCCGGCACGCCCAACGATCGTTGCGGATGGCTGTCTTACATCAGACATCGGGAAAGTACCGCGCGGTATCACGAGCGAAGTCGGACAGTCTTATGCCGAATGCAGGCGCGTGGCGCGAACGGCCGCTAGCAATTTCTACTACGCGTTTTTCATGCTCCCGCAAGCCAAGCGCGACGCGCTGTGCGCGCTGTATGCGTTTATGCGGTTTGTCGACGATGTCTCGGACACCGTAGGAAGCGAGACGGACAAGCAGCGCGGCCTGGCGCGCTGGCGGGCTGCGCTCGATGCGGCTGTAGCCGGTGATGTTTCGGGGCATCCGATTCTTCCTGCGTTTGCCGACACGATCGGGCGCTTTCACATTCCGCCGCGCTATTTCCACGACCTGATTTCCGGTGCGGAAATGGATTTGACGGCAGGCAATTACGCCACGTTCGAACGCTTGCGCGAGTATTGCTACCGCGTGGCCGGAACTGTGGGCCTCACGTGCCTGCATGTATTTGGATTTGATGATCCGCACGCGCCGGACCTGGCCGAGAAGCTCGGCATCGCGTTCCAGTTGACGAATATCCTGCGCGATGCGCCGAAAGACTATGAAATGGGCCGCGTCTATCTCCCGCAGGAGGACCTCGAGAAATTTGGCGTGCGCCCTGAGGACCTGGCGCGCGGGCCCCTGACGCCCGCGCTGCGCGATCTATTCGCGTTCGAAGCCGGACGCGCCTGGGGTTATTATCGTGAAGGCGTGCAACTGATCCCGCGCGTGCACTCCGATGCGCGCGCCGCGCTCTGGGCGCTGGCGCGGATCTATAGCGGGCTCCTGCGGCGCATCGAAGCGCGCGGCTATGATGTTTTCTCCGAGCGCGTGCGGCTGAGCACCCCCGAAAAGACGGGGATTCTCCTGCGCGCGCGGCTTGGCTGGTACTCCCAACACAATGTCCTTGAAGAGCGTGATCGTGATCGGCGGCGGCCTGGCGGGACTCTCCTCGGCCGTCGCGCTGGCTGAAGCCGGCCACCGCGTGCGTTTGCTCGAAAAGCGGCCCCATCTGGGTGGCCGGGCTGCGTCCTACGTGCTGCCCGGCGGCGAGCACGTGGACAACTGCCAGCACGTGACTCTGGGCTGTTGCACCAACCTCGATAATTTTTATCGCCGGGTGGACGCGGCCGACAAGATTCGTTTCTTCGACCGCCTGCTGTTTGCGGCGCCAGACGGCCGTCGCGGCGCCATGGAATCCTTCCCGTTGCCTCCGCCTCTGCATTTGGCGCCTTCGTTCGCGCGATTTCCTCTGCTCGGTTGGGCCGACAAACGCGCGATCGCGCGGGCGCTACTCACCATTGCGCGCAGCGGCGGACGCCCGGCGGACGTTTCGAATGATGCGGGCGGCGTCACGATGCTCGCGTGGCTTCAGAAGCATCGCCAGACCGAGCGGGCGATTCGCCGCTTCTGGGAAGTCATCCTGGTCAGCGCGCTCGATGAAGAGTTGGATCGCACCGGCGCTCGTTACGGCATCGATGTGTTCTGGAAGGCGTTTCTTTCGACGCGCGGAGGCTATCGCGTTGGCATTCCGTGCGTGCCGCTCGGAGAGCTTTACGATGGGTGCAGGGAAGCCATCGCACGGCGAGGAGGAGAAGTGCTGTTGCGCGCGGGCGTGCGCGGATTGCGAGTGACGGGCAACGAAGTGGATGGCGTCGAGAGAGAAGACGGCTCGGTGGAAACGGCGGACTATTATGTTGCCGCGGTGCCGCACGACATTCTCCCCGCATTGCTGCCTGCAGACGTGGTGGAGCGCGAGCCCGTGTTTTTGAATCTGCGCAACCTGCGGACCTCACCCATTACGGGTGTCCATCTCTGGTTCGACAGAAAAGTGATGAGTGAGCCTTTTCTGACGCTGCTGGACAGCACAACCCAGTGGGTCTTCAACAAGACGCAACTCTACGGCGGCGGCGCGGAGCCGGAAGGACAGTACCTGCAACTCGTGATCAGCGCGTCGTACGGTTTGGTGCCGCGCTCGCGCCAGGAGATCATCGAACTTTGCCTCGATGAATTGCGGGAAGTGCTCCCCGCCATTCGCGAAGCCAAACTGATGAAGGGAACGGTCGTCAAGGAAACCTCGGCGACATTCTCGCCTGCGCCTGGCTCGGATCAGTGGCGTCCCGCACAGAAAAGTCCGCTGACGAAGCTATTTCTCGCGGGGGACTGGACTTCCACGGGCTGGCCGTCGACAATGGAAGGCGCGGTACGCAGCGGCTACCTTGCCGCTGAAGCGATCCTCTCCGAGGCAGGTGTGCCGCAGAAGTTTCTGCAGCCCGACCTGCCCGCGGAAGGTCTTTCTAGGCTCTGGGCCCGCGAATCCTGATACGTTCTCACATTTCGTTTTCGGGGTGCTTCCATGGCGAAATCAACGAAGGGGGATGTTCTCCTGTTGATAGGCACGCGGAAGGGCGGATTCACATTGCGCAGCGACGCGCGCCGGAAAAAGTGGAAGATCGAAGGACCGCTATTTCCCGGGCTCCAGGTGCATCACTTCATTCGCGACCCGCGCGACGACGGAAAGTCCATGTTCGCGGCAACGTTCAATGACTGGTTTGGAAGCGATATCCAGCGCAGCACGGATGGTGGACGTACCTGGAAGCCTACCGAAGGCGGCGTGCGCTATGCGGAGGACGCGGGGCTGTCGGTGAAATGCATCTGGCACATCCGTCCAGGCCGCGGCGGCGAGCCGGGCGTGGTCTACGCAGGCGTGGACCCGGCCGGACTTTTTCGCAGTGAAGATGGAGGCGTCACCTGGAGCGAGGTGCGCGGCCTCAATCGGCACGCGACCCGCCCGAAATGGACGCCTGGCGCCGGCGGCTTGATCGCCCACACGATCATTCTCGATCCGGCTGACCCGGCGCGAATGTTTGTCGCCATCTCAGCGGCGGGAATTTTCCGGAGCGACGATGGAGGCACAACCTGGGAGCCGCGCAACAAGAACACGCGCGCCGACTTTTTACCGGACAAGTTTCCCGAAGTCGGCCAATGCGTGCACAAGGTCGTTCTCGCGCCCAGCTCTTCGACGCGGCTTTATCAGCAAAATCACTGCGGCATGTATCGAACGGATTCAGGCGGCGATTCCTGGAAAGACATTTCTCGCGGACTGCCATCCCGGTTCGGATTTGTGATCGCCGTGCACCCTCGCAAGCCGGAGACGATCTGGGTGATTCCGGCGGTGGGCGCGGAATACCGCGCGTGTCCCGACGGGTGCCTTGCCGTGTGGCGGTCGGCAAACGCAGGACGCACGTGGCAGAAGCAGACGCGGGGACTTCCCACGCGCAACGCACATTTGCTCGTGTTGCGTGAAGCCATTTCCACTGACGCAAGCGATCCCGCAGGAGTGTATTTCGGAACCGAGACAGGGCAGTTGTTCGCCACGCGCGATGAAGGGAGCAACTGGGAGCTAGTCGCCGATTTTCTTCCGCCGATTCTCTCGGTTGAGGCGACGACGCTTTGATATTTTGCCGGAGTGGCGTTTCGAAGAGAAAAGAACGGCGCCGCTGGCGGACGAGAATTCGCCGATCTTGATTTCCCGGACCGTAAGCGTCTCGCAGCGCGCGTCGAGAGCAACGAATTCTTTCCGGTGGCGCTTCTTGAAATTGTGGTAGGCAGCGCGCGAAGCCCAGCGGTCCACGGTGACATAGCAGCGCGTGCTCGTGGCGTGAGGCAGTAATTCCGTGCCGATGTAGTTCGGGTCTTTCGCGAACAGCCGCGCCCATTCTCCGCCGGGCCTGTAAATGCGTCGGAAGGTGCGCTCGTGCGCCGCCTTGACGTGGAAGATCCAGAGAATCGTCCAATGAGAATTATGGCGCTTCATCGTGGTCTCGATAGGAAGCAGCCTGCCGGGCGATAATGGTAGCACGCTCCCGTTTTCACGATTTCCACGGCTGCGATTGATGTAGCGATTTTCACAGTTTTCCCTGTTTTTTGTGTTGTGCTGGACGATTCAGCGTATGATGTAAGTCTCCCCCCCGGAGGTTCCCTTGGAGCGGAAGTATAAGCAGCGGGGCTACATGAGTGCCGACAAGCCCCAGAAAAAAGAGAAACGGCCGTCCGAAGGCCACCCTCGACAAGACCAGATCGGACCGCGCACGCCGCGCATGGTCGGTACGATCACGCGCGCACGATGTTCGAATTGCGGCGCCGTGCTGCAGCCGGGTTTCGACCCGAAAGGCAAGTGCCCGCGGTGCGCTTTCGAACTGCACTGCTGCAAGCAATGCGCTTATTTTGACACGGCTGCGCGATTCGAATGCATGCAGCCTGTTCCTGAGCGCATTCCTCGCAAGGACCAGCGGAACGATTGCACGTTCTACGAATTTCGCACGACGATCGAAAAGGATACCGCGCCATCGGCTCCCGTTGCAGGACCCTCGGTTCCCGTCGAACGCGTTTCGCGTCCCCACAATGCCCGCCAGGCATTCGAGGACCTTTTCAAGAAATAGATCGAGCCTCGATCGTTCCATCCAAAATATTCTTCATGTAACTGAAGGTTCCTGCATTTGCAACCTCGAGAAGGAATTGCTATTCTGAATTTGCCAATGCGTTTGCGGATCACACCGGAATCGCACCCTCCTTCCGTCTTTTTCCCAGAAAGGTGTTTTCATGAAACTTTCCATCAGCTATAAGTTCGAAGAATGGCGCGAATCGATCGAAAGGGAAACACAACGGCATGTCGTCAAGGTCGAAAAGTTGCTGAGAAGGTATTCACCCGACTTGGTGCAATTGCACGGCAGCATCGAGAAGCGCCCCCGAAAACAGGAATACCTGTTCTCCCTGAATCTTTCGCTTCCCACCGGCACGCTGCACGCCATCGGCGAGGCCGTCGGCGTGCGCGCGTGCGTCAAGGCGGCCTTTGCGGAGATTGAAACGCAGATCAAAAAGCACATGGCGCTGCTTCGTAAAGACTATGAGTGGAAACGCAAGCGGCCACGCGCGAAGGCCTTGGGCTAATACCAAGAATTCCTTGCTTCCTGGGGACTCGGTTCACGTATTCAGCAGATCTTCTACACCGTCATAGACTCGAAGCTTCTTTTGAAGTAAGAAGGGCTGCTCCGATGGCCAGAGCGGACTTGGAAAAGTCTCGTCGTGAAATCATAAATTCTCCGGCATCAGATTGTTTAAGTACCTTCTTTTGACTGAATGAACTGAATTTCTAGATGGCACTATTCCAGCGGTTGGACCAGAACAATCTTGGCTGTACCAACCACAGGAAACAGCAGCACATTCCAAGCCCCCCCGGCAGGTCACGGGAGAGCGAGCATTCAGCTGTTTTGGAGCTTGAGCAGGCGCGCGGGATTCTCACAGAGAATCAAGTCAGCCTCCCGCTTGGTGATCCCGGGTATGGCCTCGACATACTCTACGGGCTTTATGAGGGCCATACCCTGTGGAAAGTCGGTGCCACACACGACGCGGTCCGCGCCCACGATGTCGATGAGGTCCCGCGTGATCTTTGGATCGTGCATAATGAGGTCGTAGTGGAAGCGGCGCCGATAGTCGCTCGCGCGCGACTGCTTCAGGTTTTTGAACGAGCTCGTACGTCCGCGCGGGGAGTACTCCGCAGTGCCCATCGCCCAATCTATTCGCGGCGTAACGAACGCAAAGAAGCCCCCCGCGTGGGGCAGAAACACGTCCAGCTTCGGAAACGCGTCCATGACGCCGCCCAAGACGAGCACCGTGGCAGCAATGGTCGCTTCGAACGGATTTCCGAGCACGTTGATCATCGAATAGTCCTTTTCGACCAGCCGCTCGGAAATGGGGTCCACGTTGTGCAGGAAGAGCGGCAGGCCGAGCGCCTCACTGCGCTCCCAGACCGGCCAGAACAATTTGTCACTCAGGTTCTTGCCGAGGATGTTCTCCGTAATATTGACCGCACGCATCCCCGGCAGTTTCCGTGCGCGCTCGAGCTCCTCCAACGCAAGGTTCACATCCTGCATCGGCAGTGTGATCGCGCCAAGAAAGCGGTTAGAGTATTTCATGTACAGCGCTGAGGTGGCGTCGTTGATCGACCGCGCGAGCTTCACCCCGAACGCGGGTGGGGCCCACAGGATGTGCGGGTTTGTCTGGGTGAGCACGGAGACGTCGACTTCGCGGTCATCCATCATTTTAATCATTAAGTTGACGTCCGTCATTTCGCGGCGAAACGCGGCTCGCGGTGCATAGGGGTGTGCCCCCGGGATCGTGGCCTCCAACTCACCCTCTTGGTTGCGGCGAATGTTCGTCACGCCGTTCGCCGCTCCTTCTTTTTCAATGAGCTCGGCGAACTCCGGCGGGTACCAATGAACATGCGCGTCGATCACCGGCTTGCTGTAGTGTCGAATTGGCTGTTGCCCTGATGCTCGCGCCGTGCCAAGCAGCGCAGCTCCGCCGGCTGCCGCAAGCCCAGCCAGAAATCCACGCCTCTCGATCGCCATAGTGACCTCCTGTTTGGTGCGCATTTTACGCACCGCAATCTCAGTATACGAGTCTCGATGGTGGCCAATTTAGGAGCTGCCCTGCCGAGCCCGCCACCAATCGTCGCTATGGAATTTGCGGGCTAACTGCTGTAGAACGCGTTGTGCCCATACCCGGAGAATGGCAAAGTGCGGCGGAAGCAATTATTTTATTATTCTAATACGGAAGAAGCGGATTCACTGGGAGGAGGTATGCGCACGTGAACTCCTCGCCGCTGCTTCGCCTTCTTGTGTCTATTCATAATACTCCGGCGCGTGTTTTTGTTTCTTGGTTTGTTCGATCTCGTGATTGATCCAGAGCTGAGCGTGGTAGAAAGACATCAGGTCAGCCATGCGCTGCATCGACAAGAGCGTTTGAATCTTCTGTTCAGGAGGCATAGTGCTGAAATACGGGATGCGGCGATTGTCCCAATTCGCCTGAAGGTGCACGGCGTCTCCGCTCAACAGGATCCACCCCGTTTTTGGAAGGTGCACGAGCAACGAGTCATGGCCGGGAGTGTGCCCAGGGGTCGAGACGATCATTACGGAACCATCGCCGAACACATCCAGGTCTTCTTGTACCAAGTTAACCGGATGATCCTTCGAGAATTTAGGAGTCGGGTCCCCAGGGGGAACTGTAAGAGCCTCCGCTGGTAACACTGCAGCGCCCGGTTTTGCAGGGCCAAAGTAAAACTCATATTCAGCCTTCTGAATGAGAACGGTTGTGCGCGGGAACAGTTCGATGTTCCCAATGTGGTCGGGATGGGTGTGGGAAATGCCGATGTAGCGTATATCGGACGGCCCGACGCCTATTTCTTTAAGCTGCGCCTCCAGTGTCTTGGCGCGGGTCCATAGGATGTCGTTTGCCGCGTTGTTTGTTGGGAGCCAACCGTCTGGCAGAGAGGTAACCCGGTCGGAGATCCCGGTGTCCCAGAGAAAATAGCCCTGAGCATGATGTATCAGATAACAACTCACCGAAATATCGACCGACTTTCCTACGTTCGAGCCAGGCGTCCAGCGGCGCGACTCATCGGGAGCGTGTCCGTTTCCGCAGTCGAGAACGTAGAGCCGGTCGACGCCCGACGGCTTCGATTGAGCCCATCCTGGGCCGGCGCAGAGTAGTCCAATAGCCACGACCATCGTAGTGAGCAGCTTCATGATATGATCCCCGTTTCTCCACGACACTCTTACAACTGGAAGCTCGTGAGCTGATCTAACAACCGGTTTACAATATCTTCTCAGGCCCTACAAGCCCCCATCGCAATCTATTTGTCCGGCCCTCCGGGGCAACTCGAAGCATCGCCGTGGCAATCCTTCGCGATATGTTCCGGCAGTCCCCATGTGGCGACTTCGATCTGGAAGCCGTCTGGATCCGAGACGGCCCAGGCGAGTTTGGAATCCGGCTTAGGATTGAGGCCACGACGCTCCAGCTCGGCTTTCACTTTCGCCCGATCATAATTTTCGATCACGAACGCGAATTGATTGCAATACGGTTTGTCGTCGGGGTTGGCGGTCGGGCGGAGATACAAAGTGTTCTGTCCAAACCTCAGGAAAGCCTCGGGATTCTCCGCGGGTTTGTAGTACACCAGCTTCATCCCGAACATCTCACGGTAAAACTCCATTTCCTTGGGAATCTCGTTTTGGGCCACATTCAAAACAACGTAACTATAGGCGATCGCCTTGAATCCCTTGCCGCTCGGTTTGGGAGGGGCGTTGAGATTCTTGAGGCCCTCCGCTGCCGCATCCGTGCACTTCTTTGATGCTGCCACGTCGCACGGCGCAGCGGCTCCAGGGAACATAGCTTTGTCTTTTTCAGGTACGACATTGAGCATGTAGCCTGTCGGATCATTGCAGATCCAACCCACTTCGCTATCCGGCCGGATATTCGTCAGCTTACGACGTTCCAGTTCAGCTTTCATGTCAGTCTTGTAGGACATGAAATCCTTGATTCCATATGCGATGTGATTGACAGTCGGTTTATCGCCAGGCTTGCTCACGCTGCGGATGTACATGCCGTTTGGCGAGGTTAGACTTCCGAACTCGAGGGCGCATCCCTTACCGTCGTCCCACACCAGCCGCATCCCAAACAGATCCACATAGAAGTCACGGCTCTTGGCGTAGTCGGCCACTGCACATGACAGGTGATTGACGGTGGTCACGGGGAAAACTCTGCGACCTGCCGCAGCTTTCTGGGCGGCGCTCCGCGCAAAGGCGAATACGGATTCCGGCGCTGCATTCGCGGTTAGCGCGGCCGTAGCGGTCATACCCAAAGCCTGAAGAACCTGGCGCCGGTCCATCTTCTCCATCTCAATATTCCTAAAATATTTCGTAAACTCATTTCCCATTTTTGCTCCTCCGTGAAGCAGCTGCTAACCTGATATTCATACGCCCCGGGCATTCAATGTGAACTTCACATCCAACTTGGATCTGCCGCTCATGCAGAAGGCTCATGGCGGCATCGCCTGAAGGCTGGCTCGACGCAATTTGACACGTGCCAGCATCGACCCAGCCCACTTAGCGACTTTCACTAATCCGCACAACAATACACTCAAAAAATCAATTTCAGGGTAAGCTGAATCAGCCGGGAGGTCGTGGATGTCGAATCAATCAAACCCGCGCCGCCCGTCAGGGAGCCGTCCTGATTGAACACATTAGGGTTTGACCTGCCCCCTGTTTTTGGTCCAGTCATAATGTAGCACTCGGGGTTTGGTTCTGTAACTCCTCGGCGGCGCGCGGGTGTGCCTACCCGAGAAAGTAAGCGACGAATGAACACATCAAGGAAGCCACGCCACGAACGCGGAACCGGGGGCATGTGGTTCGTCTGCTTTCGCGTGGACCGAAAAGGGAAGGCCGTTCGGCTCGGTGACTTCCGCAAGGTCTGGAACAACCGATGTGTTAAACTGGGGCTCGGCCGGATGGTCGAGTTGCAGAACCGCACGAAGAAATTATGAAAGCTTGATCTTTCACGACCTGCGCCGCACGTTCGTGACAGACGCGGAAGACGCAGGCACACTGCGCCACGAGGCCATGAAAATCAGCGGACACAAGATCGACGCCGTCTACAACCGCTACGCCATCGAGAACTGTGATCGGCGGCGGGCCGCGCTCGACAAGATAGAAGCCCATCAAGCATCGCGAAGAAGGGAAAATGCGAGGAAAATCGACGCGCCAGGGCAACCGGCAGCTGATAATAAGTCTTTACTAGTCATGTAGTTATAGGGGCGTAGCTCAGTGGTAGAGCAGCGGCCTTTTAAGTCGAAGGTCGTGGGTTCGATCCCCACCGCCCCTACCAGTTTTCTTATTCACTTCACAGGACTTGCGAAAACCGCGAGGCAGCAAAAGGCAGCATTAACAGCAGGGCAGCGTCGGCGAGCGAGTAAGACCTCGCGGCACGGATGGCAAGCCGACCCAATCACTAGATGGAAGTGGCGCGACTGCAATGCTGGTGGTTTTCCTTGCTGTTCGGCTCTTGGTGTTCCGAAATTGTTCCGAAACCTTTTCACGATTTCTAACCGAAAGAGCCCACTCCGCTTGGTTGCGTGCCTAGCCTCTGAGCCGGAAGGAAAGCTTTTTGCACCGGCGCTCAACTCCGCGAGTGTCCGCTTCGTCAACACCTTTCGTAATGCGCGCACCAAGAATCCCACCATGCTGGCGGCTCAGGTCGTTGCGCCAAAGCGGAGTTAACATACGGATCAGGTCTTGGCGGTGGACCGGCTCAACTCGTCAGCCCAGCCCAGCACGACGATCATCTGCTTGGAAACGGCGGTATCCGAAGCTTCGTCTTTGATCATCAAGAAGCGTCGGCCGTCGGCGGTGGCGTCATAGTTCGACGATGTGGCTCCCGCCGGGCCGCAAGAGGCGCTCATCCCGTGCGAGTAATGCCCTTGCCAGAGCACCTGGGGGCGCGAGGACGCAAATGTGGGGGCCGTGGAGACAGCGACAACCATCATCTTGTCGCCATCGCGGTAATATAGTTCGCCCCCGTTTTTCTTCCACACCGGGTCGGTCCCGCCCTCATTGGATACTTGGATTTTCGGACCTGGGCCCGGAAACGCCTGCACGTACACCTGCGGCTTTCCGGATTCACTGGAACAGTAGGCAAGCCAGCGGCCATCGGGCGAGAACTTGGGCGAGCCGGCGGGCGCGTTGATATCGGTGAAGGGGCGGGACCGATGGTCTCCCTCCAATGACTCCACCATGATGTGCGCGGGAACTCCTTGAGCCGCGGCGGTGTACGCGATCGCGCGACCGTCCGGCGACCAGGACTCCGCACTTTGCATAGCTCCGATACCAGGCAGATGTTCCGGTGAACGGCTCCGGTCGGCCGGCATTTGCCACATCCTGAAAACTCCCATGTGACCGGAGCGGTACACGAGATGGGTGTCATCCGGAGACCAGACCGGCCAGTGACTCTCGCCATCCGTGGTCATTTTCGAGAGCACGGCGCGGGCGAAATCGTAGACGTAAAAGTCGTGATTCGGCCCTTCGATCTCGATGGCAAGCTGGCGGCTATCAGAGGAGAGCCGGGGATGGAGATAGGATCGGGCTGGCAATGGGAATGGTTCTGCCTTGCCGCTTCGATCCACCCACAGCAGTGTCCGCTCGCCTTTATCCGCGACGCCTGGAACATAGATGAGATCGCCGCTGGCCGAGATATCGTAGTTGGCCACCCCGGTGTTGAGACTCATCAGCACACCCTCCAGCACCGTGAAGGGCTGGCCCGCAGTCTCGAGTCTTTTGGGGTCGAAGCGAATGGCAAGCAGATTGCCCCCACGTGCGTACAGAAGATGGCCGGACGGCGAATAGCACGGGGACGTGCCGCCTTCTACCAGAGTTTTCCGCTGCCCGGTCTTGGTATTGAAGGCGGCGATACGCGTGTCATCGAACGTCTCGGCATCGGCAGTCGATACGGTAAACAAGACCGCTTTGCTTCCAGGAATCGCGCAAGGGTACTTATGCATGCGCTCGCCTTTGGCGAAGTCGATGCTGGCCGCCTCCTTGGGCTGGCCTCCGCCAGCCGGAACGCGCATCACGCCCCCTGGCGTGCTCGCGACGAAATAGATCGTGTCATCATCCGCCCATGTTCCACCCGCTGCAGACTCGAGGGTGCACAACGTCACGGGCGCGGCGCCACCGCCTATACCGATTTTACGAAGAAGCTGCTGGCCCGTAAACGCAATCCAACGGCCGTCCGGAGAGAAAAACCCACTAACGCCGCCAGCGGGGAGTAATTTGGGTTCCAGGTCGCTGAGCGCGCGAAGATAGAGTACGCCCAGGCCAGCAGCACTGAGGTTGTACGCAACATGCGTACCGTCCGGTGAAATCGCCACTCGCCTCTGGAAGCTAGCTTCCGCGACGCTTCCCTCGGGGAAAGCAATGGAGAACCGCGTCAGGTTGCGAGGCGTTCCGTTGCGCCAGTGGCTTATCCCGAAAACGCCGACACCGGCCGCACCTGCGGCAGCGCCTGCCAGAGCGCCGATGGCGGTGCGTCGCGTCATCGCGAATGGCTTCTGGCGAGAGCCATCCTGACTCACAGGATTTGCCAGTGCGTCTGCCAGTTCGATGCGCGCGTCGCCGATGTCGCGCAGGCGATCGTGCGGGTCCTTCCGCAAGCACTTCCGCAGCAAGGCCTGTACCGGCGGGGGGGTGGCTGAAGGCAGCGTTTGCCAGTCCGGTTCGCGCTCGAGGATAGCAGCCAAAACCTCCGTAACCGTCGCTCCGCGGAACACCTGCCTGGCCGTCAGCGATTCATACAGGACGCAGCCGAACGCCCAAATGTCGGTGCGCTTGTCTACTTGCTTGCCCTTGGCCTGCTCGGGACTCATGTACGCTGGTGTGCCCAGAATTCTTCCCTCTTCTGTAGGTAGCGCCGTGAGCGTCGCCGCCTGGGTCAGATCCTGCTCCGCATCACCCGCAAACGCCTTCGCTAAACCAAAATCCAACACCTTGACACGGCCTTCGGGCGTGACCTTCACGTTGGCAGGTTTCAAGTCCCGATGGACTACCCCTCTCTCGTGTGCGGCTTCCAGCGCTTCGGCAATCTGACTGGCGATATTTAGCGCGTCCTGGATCTCCAGCGGGCGAACCTTCAGCTTCTCCGCCAGCGTCGGCCCCAAAACCAGTTCCATCACCAGCACCAGATAAGGCACATCCTCAGATTGTTCTAGGCCATGGATCGTTGCGATGTTGGGGTGATTCAGTGTCGCCAGCATCCTTGCTTCGCGCTGAAAACGCGCCAAGCGATCGCCATCGTGTGCAAACGCCGCCGGAAGGACTTTGATGGCCACGTCGCGCCGGAGGTTGGCATCGTGCGCCTGATAAACCTCCCCCATTCCACCGGCCCCAAGCAAAGAAAGAACCCTGTAGGAGCCGAGCTGTCGGCCTATTAGGGAAGATTGATTTTGCTCTTCAGCCAAGATCTTTGCCGCGACTTCCAGCGCAGGTGTTTCCAAGAATTGATCCGTTCCTTTGGATTGCCCTAGCAGAGATTCGACCTCCCGCCGCAGCGCGTCGTCGCCTGCGCAGGCTCCTGCCAGGTACGCCGCGCGCTCGCTTTCCTCGCGCTCCAGCGCTGCATGATACAGCCGCTCAATTTTCTGCCAACGGTCAGGCGTCATAGCGGCCTCCTTTCCTCCTCAATCTCGATCTCAAGGGATCCCCTGCTGACCTCACACAGATGAGCGTGAGGGGAGGGCGAAAACTGGAACGCAGGGACAACATTCTTGAATTCCCCCGTGCCTAAATTCTTTTCCCAGCGGCCTCATTGGATTTTCCCTTGCTCATCTCGCACTTGAGCCAGGCTTTGGACAGCCTCCAGTCGCGATGAACTGTGTCGGGAGAAACCTTCAAGACCTCAGCGGTCTCTTCGACGCTCAAGCCGCCGAAGAAGCGAAGTTCCACGACTTTGCCTTTCCGCGGATCGACTTCGGCTAGAGCTTTTAGTGCATCATCGAGCTTGACTAGGTTCTGCCCCTTTTCTTTCGATCCCATCAGCGCTTCGTCGAGCGTGACCTTGGGTACGCCGCCCCCGCGCTTCTGATAACCGCGCGCGCGGGCGGAATCCACCAGAATCCGCCGCATCAATTGCGCGGAGATCGCAAAGAAGTGGGCGCGGTTCTGCCAGTTGACCCGGCGGGAATTCACCAAGCGCAGGTAGGCTTCGTTGACCAGTGCCGTGGTTTGCAGCGTGTGCCCTGCGCGCTCGCCGTACATGTACCGGCGCGCCAAGCGTCTCAATTCCTGGTGGACCAGAGGAATTAATTCCTCGAGCGCTGCGTCTTGCCCCAGGCTCCAGGCTTTCAGTAGCTGGGTGACTTGCTCGGGCGACGGGGCCGTCATCGCTTGCTCCATAACCCCTGCCTTTTCGCGTTCCCCGGGATCAGCCAGAGTATAACACCTGTTATCTAATTGAGTTAGTAACGAATCCCACAATTTCGTTCATGGCGTGCCAGTTTTGGCCTTCCGTTCCCGCCTTCCCAAGTGAGGACAGGAGGGCACGTCATGAGGCCAACATGGAAACGGTTTCTGAATGTAGGATTGGTTCTGGTGGGAAGTTTCACAGCAACGGGCCGGTGCGCGGAGCCTGCTTCTCGAAAGACCAGCTTGACGATCACGGTGCGCGTCCTAAATTTCGCCGGGGTGAACCAGAAAATGATTGCCGTAGGCGAAAAGGTGGCGGCGGGGATCTTCGCGAAATCTGGAGTTGAAATCCGATGGATCGACACCAATTCCACAATGGACGACACACAAGCAAATAGTGATGCCGAGCAAGTGTTATCCCTCTCCCACATCCATCTGAAGCTCCTCACCAGCGAGAAGTTCGGCCGGTTGGGTCTACCGAGCGACGCGATGGGCCTGGCACCCGGTTCGGGCCCCGACCGGCAAGTGGTGTACATCTCCTACAGTCGTGTGGAAACTCTTTACTCCGAAGAGATGGACGCACAACTATGTGGAAGGTTGAACCAAATTGCATCCGACGGTCAGATCCTGGGCCATGTGATTGCCCACGAGTTGGGCCATATTCTGTTGAATCAAACAGTCCATTCCCCGGAGGGAATCATGCGAGGCGTTTGGAATTTTATCGATTTGAAGAACGTCTCCTACGGTGACTTGTTGTTCAGCCCGGAGCAGGGGAAGATCCTGCGCGCAGAAGTGCTGAGGCGAATTGCGCAGCAAGAGGCTCCGGCCGTGGCGAGCACTGAGGTCGGTAGCTTGATCCGATAAGTTTTTAGGCAGCGCGGAATGATGACTGACCTTCGAAGCGCTGGCGGAGATCCATATTGATAGCTCTTTCGCTTGTCCCGCTAACTCTTGTTTAGGCCGACCCGCCTAAACCGCCATGCCGGGCGGCCTAAGCCAAGCACGCCCCACAATTGCTTTTAGATAGATTCTCATTACATCATAAGGCCACTTGTGATCTGTCACGCATTTTGCCCCCATCTTCCTAACTGTAGAACTGCTAAAACTAGAATCGCGCAGAAGCCGAAAACTAGTTCCATTCGAGTTCCTGCGCACTCGGAATGTATAGTCCGCCGCTTCGTCACGGCGAAAAGTGAGGATGTCACAGGTTGTCTGCGCAAATGTATTCGGTCTTTTTGGAGTGGATCACTCCTGGCCAGGATGGAGTGCGCTGCGCACTTTTCCCCATTAGTTATAGAGCTTCTGCGGCGGACCATCCCATTAACTTGAAGTTCAGCGCGTCAAATCCATGTGATTTCGGCAGGGCGTTCAATGCCAATGAAGTGCCAGTAGAATCTACGACCTGCCGCCCGGATTGAGGAAGCCTTTTCGGCACTCCCGGAGTTTATTATCTGTTTTCGCGGGCCACCCCATCGGGTAGGGCTTGGTTCGAGAGGCGGGTACCGGCGTGGGCCGCAAGCAGCGCTTCCGCCGTCTACACAGCTTACCCTTCGAAGGCAGGCGAGATTTGTATTGCGTTAAATGCCGCCGCTACTATGGTAGGGTGGCTAAGCC
This sequence comes from Terriglobia bacterium, assembly GCA_041488495.1. Lineage (GTDB taxonomy): Bacteria > Acidobacteriota > Terriglobia > Acidiferrales > UBA7541 > Palsa-360. Next base: position 6,122 of record JBGPPL010000018.1, on the reverse strand, counting down.
TACAGATTCCGAAGTCCCCGTCTGGTTTCGATATGGGCCGGGCCGCACTGGAAAACCGATCCGGGTCTGGCGCTCTTCGGCTTCGGAATCATCCTGCTTCAGCCGGGCGGACTAGCCGCCGTGATGCTGGTGGAAAAGCTGCTGTGGATGAATCCGGTTACGCTCCGGCAAATGACTTGGATCGAGCTGGTGCTGACCCTGGCGATCAATGCCGGGTTGTGGTGGTCGATTGCGAGGGTATGGAGGGCGATCCGCACTCGCCGATCCGCCCCAGTTCCGTCCTGAGAGTTCTTTCCTTAGCTGCCCTCGGTGTAGCCAGGAAGTATGTGATTAGCGCGGGTAGCTGGTGGTTAACGGGGAGCGCCCGGAAGAGCGGCGTCTTCGACGCCGGGATGGGGTATGACACGTCACCCCTAAAAGGGTGCTGCACAGCAACCTTGGTTGCTGTATAGGAACCAGAAGCGAATCAGAGAGTTATGAGATTTCCGGCGCTCTACAGCGCCGGAAGTTCCTATATGCGAGCTTGTTGATTTTAATGGCTTCCTGCTACGCTGCGCGCTTCGATCCCAGGGCAGGAGGGTTCGCATGGTGAAGCCGGTTTTCCGCAGGAAATCCATCGGGACAAGTCAGCGAGGAAGAATACGCGCGGCTGGAAGCGCTGGCCGGAGGCCGGGCGATGAGCGAGTGGACGCGCGAGGTGTTGCTGCGCGAGCTGGACGGGAGACAAGCGAGCCCCGCCGAACAGACCTTGCTGGCCGAGGTGCTGGCGCTGCGGACGATCCTGCTCAACCTGCACTTCGCGGTGGCGAAGGGCGAGGCGATCACGGCGGAACAGATGCAGGCGATCATCGACCGGGCCGATGCGGGCAAAGAACGAAAAACCATCGAGAGGCTGGCAGCAAAACCCAGCAGCTAAAGAAAAAAACGAGTGCCCTGCGCTCCCGCCGCCGTCAAGGATGTTCCACCGCTGACGCGGCTCCCTACGGTCGTCCTGGACTGCGGCTTCCACTTCGGGCGTGTGCCAGGTATGAGAGGCTACTGCCTCTCTGTGCGGGAAGAAGCACGCCCCGCTTGGTCGAGCGCGCCCTTGAGGATCACATCGAGCGTAGTGAGCACGAAAGCCTGCTGGCGCGGCGGCAAGCTCTCGATCTGTTTCATGCGGCGGCGCACCTTGCGGCTGGGGGTTTTCCCAGTAGGAGGCGCGTTCTTGGGACGGAGCAGTTCATCGGTCGAGATGCCGAGGGCCAGGGCGAAGCGGACGGCCATCTCGGCGGAGAGCCGCAAGCGGTCATGTTCGTAGGCCGAGATCAGCGACTGAATGAGGCCGATCTTCTTCGCCAAGTCTACCTGAGTGATCCCGCGTTCTTTCCGCAGTCGAGCAAGCCGTTGTCCTAAAGACTCATTCCCGAGCTTGAGGGGCGGCAGTTTCAGCTTCGATTTTCTAGGCATAACGGGGCCAGTGTAAGAGAGAGTTTTTCCTCTTGCGGAATAGCGGCTCCTAGCATATCGTTTCAAATGATATTTCAAGTCAAGCTAAAAACCCAGGAAAAAAGCAAAAAAGGATACGGCCGGTAGGTGATAGCGCCACATCACACTTCTAGCGGTCCTACTTCGGGCTTTTTACGATTTCACAGGAATGTGTGACTCGCCCGCCACGGGCTCGGACGGAAACCAATAGCGGCTCGAGTCGCTGTCTAAGATCCTGGCACGCCAGCCAAGCGGTGTCCACCAGCCGGAGATTGTCAACACCTCGCAGTTCAACCTCGAGGCGCTCGAACAGTTCCTGCGTGTTGTTGTCCAGGTGTGAGTCGCAGTATTTCATGTAAAGCCGTTCGCAGGAGAGTTCGACCGAGCGGGTTCTTCGGTTAATTCCGAGCAAGAGCAAGTCGCGACGATTCAAGGCCTGCACCGAGATGAGCGAAATTGGCTGTCTCTACGCACGTGTCGCGAGCGCAAGCAGCGTGCGCCGAACCAACGCTTTCGTCAGTGGCACTTTGTATGCGTTCTTTGAGAGCTTCTGAGCTCCCGCGATCGCAGCTTCGCCAGCCTTTGCCGCCAGTTCCGGCGTAATGCGCTGGCCGGCGAGCAGGCGTTCGACGTTCGGCAGCCGCCACGGAATCGGGGCGACACCGCCCAAGACGAGGCGCGCGCTCCGGCAGATTTCGTTGTCCATGTCGAGCACAACCGCCGCGCTGACAACAGCGTGCGTCCATGCTTCGCGGTCGAGCACCTTGTTATAGGTGCTCCGCCTGCCGGGACGCGCGGGCACTAACTGCACCCCAGCGAGCACTTCGTCGGCGGCCAGGACAGTCTCTCGCGCGGGGTCCTGCTGCGGCAGAACGAAGAAGTCAGCCGCCGGCACCACACGCTCACCTGAGGGTCCCATGACCCGGAACTTCGCGTCGAGCGCGACCAGCGCCGGGGCGGTGTCTGATGGGTGGACGATGTAGCTGGGACCGCCGCCGAAGATTGCATGGTATCGGTTCTCACCCACGACGGAAAAGCATGTCGTGCCACCATTTTTCAGGCACGGAAAACCATTGCGGAAATACCAGCACCATGGACGCTGGCAAACGTTGCCAGCCAGCGTGCCGACATTACGAATCTGCGGCGTCGCCACTGCTTCGGCCGCTTCGGCCAGCACCGTGTACTGATTTCGAATTAGGGGATGGCTGCCTAGAGCGTCGAGCGTGATGAGACCGCCGATGTTAACGCCGCCTGCCGCCGGCGTCACCTGATCGAGCCCCTTAATCGTCTTCAGATTAACAAGCACGTCCGGCTTGATGATAAAGTCTTTCACCAGCGCCAGAAGATCGCTGCCACCGCCGACAAGCGAAGCGGTCTGTCCGTCCTTGCTCGCCTGCTGGACAAATAAAACTGCCTGCTCGAGAGTCTGCGGGTTCATGTTGGCGAAGGTTTTCATGCCAGAGCCCCCAGAATTTTGTCGCGCGTGATAGGCAGGTCCTTCATGCGGCGGCCAATGGCGTTGAAGATGGCGTTTCCGACGGCTGCCACCGCGTGGACAATCCCAGCCTCACCGATGCACTTGGCGCCAAAGGGACCATATCCGTCGTCGCTCTCGATGAAGATCACTTCGATCTCGGGCGCGTCGAGATGGGTCATGACCCGAGCACCGTAATAGCCGGCCGTAAGGGGTTGTCCACTCCTCCGGTCGTACAACAGATCCTCGTGTAATGCCATCCCGATGCCCTGGGTAGCGCCGCCTTTGATCTGGCTGGTTGCAGTCAGTGGATTAAGGATGCGACCGGAATCGTGCACGGCCACATACTTGAGGACCTGCACCCGACCGAGCTCCGTATCGACATCCACTTCCACAAAGTGCGCGCCGAACGCTTTGCGCACCTTCCCGTCCGACGTCGGATTCGGTGACGCGGAAGCGATCAGCGCGTTCTCGCCCTTCGGCAACCCTTTCTGCGCAATCTGGCGTTTGAGATCGCGCGCAGCCTCGATGACGGCATACCCGGTCATGTCCGTGGTGCGGCTGCCTGACTCGCCCACCGAGAACGGGCAACGGTCAGTGTCGCCCCACACGACATCGATATTCGGCAGTGGCACGCCCAGCGCTTCGGCCGCAATCATGCCCATCGTGGTCTTGGCACCAGCTCCTATGTCGGTAACGCCAACGAACACGGTGTACCGGCCATTTGAATCGAGACGAAGCACCGCGCTGCTCTGCCCCAGAGGGGACCGTATGGTCATGAAGGACATGCCAGCGCCCCGTTTGATCGCTCCCGGGTCCGCCCCCGGTGGATGCCAACGCTTTTTCCATTTGAAGGCCTCTGCGCCGCGGCGGATGCAATCCTCAAGGGTGTAGTTCGAGTAGGGTGCCTCGTCGTTAGACTTTCGCGTCATGTTCTTCAGGACGAACTCTACCGGATCCATTTTCATCTTGTAGGCGATGTCGTCCATCATCGACTCGATGCCGAAGAAGCCTTGAGGAAACTCGGGCGCGCGGTAGTTCCCGGAAACCGCCCTGTTGGTATATACGGGATAGACCGAGCTCTCGACGTTGGGACACTGATAGAGCTCGATCCCACCGATAGCTCCCGAATTCTTGCGGTACGGCCCCATGCCGCTATAGCCACGCAACTGAAGTGCCCGGAGCACGCCGTCGCGGCTGACGCCAACCTTGTAGTATTGCGTCGTCGGCCAACGGCCGTGGACCCCAATGAAATCTTCTTTGCGCGAAAGTTCCAGTTTCACCGGCGCGCCAACTTCCTTCGCCAGCACCGCGGCAATTAGATCGGCATCCTGATTCTGGTTCTTGTTGCCGAATCCGCCGCCCATGTATTTGCAGATGACGCGCACTTTCTCGTCAGGGATCCCCAAATCTCTCGCCATATCATGGCGGCAATTCGAGGTGCCCTGTGTCGGGGTGTACAGAGTCAGCTTGTCCCCATCCCAGCTCGCGACACAAACACGGGGCTCCATCTGCGCATTTTGAACATAGGTGGTCGTGTAGCGATCTTCGAACACGAAGTCTGCTGTGCGGAAGCCCTCCTCGACGTTCCCGCGCCGATATACTTCTGGTTCGGCCTCGTTCTTCACATTGAGCGAGATGTTGCCCTCCGGCCAGATCTTGACGCTTTCCGGGCGGAGTGCTTCTTCCTGATCGAGGACGAACGGGAGAGTCTCGTAGTCAACGGTGATGAGTCGTAGAGCCTCTTCCGCGATGTGCCGACTGGTTGCAGCTACGGCAGCCACCGGCTCCCCGACAAAGCGCACCGGGTTGTTGAAGACATAGCGTTTCTGGCGTGTGATTTTCTTGATTTCGTCGACGTATTGCCTCCCACCTGAGATCGAGCCCGCACCCCAAACGACGGTGCAGTTCTCGTGTGTCAGAACGGACTTGACGCCAGGAAGAGCCAGGGCCTTGGAGACATCAATCTGGAGAATGCGAGCGTGAGCATGCGGGCTGCGCAGTACGCGCGCATAGAGCATCCCGGTGAGATGGACGTCGCCGCTATAGGTAGCCTTCCCCGTGACGCGCTCTACGGCGTCAATGCGAGGGGTAGAATGGCCGATCGTCTTCAGTGGGGTGAGGGTGGGCGGCCGGCTCATCGCGCACCTCCTGCACTGGTGGTGGAAACCGTTGCGCCTCGCCGGCTCTTAGTGGCGGAGACTTCTGCACCCGGCTTGGCCGACGCGGTCGAACGGTCCGAGCCACGCTTGGGCGTCGTTGCACTTCTGGCTGCGGCCGCGGCCAGCACAGCTTCCACGTAGCGGTTGTAGTTGGAGCAGCGGCAGATATTGCCCGTCATGGCCGCTCGGACCTCGTGCGGCGTTGGACGGGGGTTGCGTGTGAGCAACCCTTTGGCGCTCATGAGCTGCCCCGACGTGCAGAACCCACACTGCGGTCCGTCGTGTTCTACGAACGCTTGCTGAAGCGGATCGAGGTGCTCCCCATGCGCGAGACCTTCGACGGTCTGGACCACTCGCCCGTCGGCCCAGACCGCCAGATTGCTGCACGAGTAGACGGGCTTGCCATCCAGCAGAACCGTGCATGCTCCGCACTCGCCGCGGTCGCAACCGATCTTCGTGCCCGTCAGGCCGAGATGATCCCGCAGTACTTCGGCCAGGGTCCAACGATCTTCCACCTCAAGTCGATGCTCGGTGCCATTCACCACAAGTCGGATGGCCGTACTGGGCACCCCCGACGCAGCACTATCGGTCACCGGCGGGCTCGCGGTAGACAGCTGCCCCTTGAGCGCGGGCCCTGCGGTCGCCACGGCGAGAACGGCGCCGGTACCCTCGAGAAATTGCCTGCGGGAAATTTCACGCTTGCGTTTGCTCATAATACCTTCCCAGGAAAGTAAAACGGAATCTCGTCAAGAATATGCATAATCTACCCCACAACTGGGAGGGAGGGAAGAACATTTCCTTGGGTCTAGCTTGATCACCTCGATGAAGAGTGCAACTCACTTCGATATGGCTGCATTTACTGAGGCGCTAGAACAGGTGCAACAAAATACCTCTTCTGTTGCATCGTGCCTGCTTGCTCTCCCGATTTCCGAGGACTTAAGGCGTCTTTCCAAGACCTCCAGCACGAGCGTAGTGTTGCATTTTTGAGGGGGAAGCGGCTCGGACCGGCCAAGAGGAAT
>JBGPPL010000017.1:0-90931 GCA_041488495.1 Terriglobia bacterium | reverse complement strand
TCGGTTGATCCGACAATACTTTCCCTGGAGAACCGATCTGTCCGGCTGTACTCAATCAGACCTAAACAGGGTAGTGTTCCGTTTGAATCAACGGTCGCCAACGAATTTAACCTTTGAGACTGCTGCAAGTAGACTTCGAGCGAGTGTTGCATCGACCCATTGAGACCGCCGGGATTATCGGAATGTGGCCCGGTTTCCGAGAAGCCGACATACTGCGTGACAGGCTGGAGATGCTTACAGGATTTTGTGTCGCAATGGGAGGTTACGAGTGGCGGCGCCACAACCAATATCCAAGCCCGCCGACCAGCAAAAGCGGCAATGCGCTCATGATCAGTGTCATGCCCAGGTAGGTGCCCGCCGTCTTTGGATCCCCAACCATGCATGCGGGACACGCCCAGGCCGAAGCGGGGATGAGCGGACAAACCACGATTGCGACAAGCAGTCGAATACACGATCTCATGGTGCGCATGCTTTTCTCACAGATACACCCGCAAGTAAATCACCGGCCATAGGAACACCACAAAGTACCAAAAAACTTGGGTGGCCGTAAAGGTCGCCGGTCTCAATTTCCCAAGACACATCAGAACATAAACCCACGTGAGTGCAATAATGGCGGCAACGGCGTGCAATGCATGGGCGCCCACGATGAGATAGAAAAAGGCCCCATGGGTACTTGATGTCAGTGTAAGCCTCTCGCGGATCAGTGCCACCCACTCCACGCCTTGCATGGAAACAAATGCGATCCCCAGGGCAATCGCCCCCGCCAGATACCTGCGCGCCAACCTGGGCATGGTGCTCATGAAGCGATTTCCAAACCACAACAGGACGCCGCTCAGAAGCAATATGCCAGTATTAATGGCGGTCCGTCCCACAGGCAGGCGAGGCTGGCCTGGAGGTGGCCACAGGCCGCCCATTGCTGAGGAGCGCGCGATCGTGTGCGCACTCATCAGGGCCGCAAAGAACATGATTTCAGCGACGACAAAAATAATCATTCCCAGAACGGCGTTTGGAAGTCGCCGCCCGCCGGACTCAGCCCGTGGGCGCCAAGCTGATTCCACTGTGGGAGTTCCACTACTCATGTTTTGGCACCGCGGTATGTGATCCCGATTCCACAGCCTGCTTCGCTGCGTTATTTTCCCAGTTCCGGCCGCTATGCTTCATCACGTCGGGGGCCACTCCCGCGAACAGGATTACAATGAACATCAAAAAAGTGATCAATAGATAGGGTACCCAACGTTTCTCGACGTTGATGTGCATGAAGTTCTTAGCCACCAAATAGGCTTTCGCCACTGCAACCCCAAAAGCGGCCACGAGAACCACCCAACGGATGCCGGACATCGAGCCCAGCACGCTCACGATCAGCAGCCCAACCAGGATTGCCCAGATCTTGATGTAGTTGGGATGGTGAACGTGGGTTTCGGCACTCATCGACTACCTCACTTAGCGATGTAAAGCAACGGGAACAAAAAAATCCAAACGATATCAACGAAGTGCCAGTAAAGCCCAATGCATTCCACGCGCTGCAACTCCTGATTCTTAGCCGCGTCGGCCGCGATGATCAGCAAGATGATCATTCCCGCCAGCACGTGAAGCCCATGGAGGCCGGCGAGGGTGTAATAAAATGACCAAAAGCCGCCGGAGGAAAGCACGAATCCTTCATGTATGTCCTGGGTCCACTCAAAAGCTTTGACTACCAGGAAAACGGCTCCACCCAAAGCAGTCAGACGCAGCAACTTCGCGGCCCGAGGCCCATCCTGAGCGTCGGCTGCCTTGTGTGCCAGGACCGCGCACAAACTGGACGTCAGCAGGACAAAGGTATTGAATCCGCCAGCCCACGTATTTGTGTGTTCCGCAGAGGCCTGCCATTCGGGGTGTCCCAACCTGTGCATCACATATGTGACAAGAAGGCCGCCGAAGATCACGATTTCCGAGGCAATCACCCACCAAGTGATCAGGCGGGCCGAGGGAATTCCTGTGACGCTCCGGGTATTAGCAATGGGCCTGGTGCTCATCGTCGCGATCTCCGAATGGTCTAATCAGGGACGTTCTGGGGCCAGTAGTCATCCGTCCGGTCCGGCAAGCCGTACTCGTATGGTCCCCGATACACCGTGGGCAATTCAGCAAAATTTCCGTGCGGCGGCGGCGAGGCTACGGTCCATTCGAGAGTGTTGGACATCCAGGGATTGGCCTCCGCGCGTTTGCCGTTGCGCAGACTCCAGAAGAAGTTGAACAAGAAAACTAGCTGAAACGACAGCATCACCAGGAGCGCGAACGTGGAAGTCATGCGCAGATGCTGTAGCGCCGGCCTCGACTGCTCTGCAAATTGGGCATAACTGTAGACCCGCCGCTGGTCGCCGGCTATGCCCGTCATGAACAGCGGGATGAAAATGACATTGAACGGAATCACCGTCCCCCAGAAGTGAATCTTCCCCAGCGTGTCATTGAGCATGCGTCCAAACATTTTGGGATACCAGTACGTAAGACCCGCAAACACGGAGATGATAGCGATAGGAACGAATGTGTAATGGAAGTGGGCGATAACAAAGTACGTATCGTGCAAATAAATATCCATGCCGGAAGCCCCCAGGAAAATCCCCGTCACTCCACCGATCATGAATTCAGCAATAAAAGCCAGGGCCCACAGCATGGGGGTATGGAAGCGGATCGAGCCACCGTATAGCGTGGCGATATACAGGAAAACCATCTCGGCAAACGGAATCGAAATAAGCAACGTGGTAATCGAAAAAATGTTGGCCATTCGAGGATCAATCCCGGCCACAAACTGATGATGTGCCCACACGACGAAGCTCAAGATTCCGGCGACCCACGTTGTGTACAGAATGGTCTTGTAACCAAACAATTTCTTGCGTGCGAAAACTGCCAGGATTTCGGCCACGATACCCATGGCTGGAAGCAGCACTACGTACACCTCGGGATGGCCGAAAAACCAGAAGAGATGCTGCCACAAGAGAGGATCGCCGCCACGGCTCGGATCATAAAAACCTGTGGATAACGTCTGGTCAAACAGCAACATCACAGCACCGGCGATTAGCGGTCCCACAGAAGCCATGAAAATGATGCTGGCCAGGACAATCATCCACACCACGATCGGGATATCGTACATTTTCATGCCCGGGGCGCGGCTATTCATGGCCGTGACGGTGAAGTTCACGCCCCCCAGCAAAAACGCCACGAATTCCAGCGCCACCGCCACCAACCACAGCGACGCCCCCAAAGGGGTCAAGTTGTAGGCTCCCTTGGCGGAAAGCGGGGGATAAGAAGTCCAAGCGCCGCCAAATGCGCCGCCCTTGACAAGAAACGAAGCCACAAGAACGACAGCGCTCAAAAGGAAAATCTGATACGACAGGCGATTGATCCGTGGAAACGCCATGTCGTCGCAACCGATCATCAGGGGGATCAGAAAATTACCGAACGCGGCGAGGAGCACGGGCATCGCCACCCAAAAAATCATGATGCTACCGTGCATAGTAACCAGTGAATTATATTTTCCCGGCGTGACGATTCCGAAGCCAGGAACATACCGGTCAGGAAACGCCAGCTGCATGCGGAAAACATATGCGAGGTAGCCGCCGATGAGGGCCATGGCCATACCGGTAAACAAATACTGCATCGCGATGATCTTGTGGTCCGTGGACCAGAAGTACTTCTGAAAAATCCCCGGCTCGGCGTGATGAACCTGCGTGCTCATTGCCTCACCTCGGCAACCGTGGGGCTTTCGGCCGCGGGAGCCGGAGGCTCCTGTCGTACCGCCATCGTGGGATTCGAAGCACTCTTCAACCAGGCCGCATGCTCCCGCGGGGTTTCGACGACGACCCGTCCCGCCATAAGACCATGGCCCATTCCGCATATCTGCGTGCACTGGATGTCGTAGGTTCCGACTCGGTTGGGACGAAACCAACCCTTGATCGTGCGGCCGGGTAGTGCATCTTGCTTGAGGCGAAATGCGGGCACCGCAAAGCTGTGCACCACGTCGCGGGACATCAGTTCAAAATGATACGTGGTATTTACAGTCACGTGCAGTTCACCCACCGTGCGGATGTCGTCGGCGGTGTCCAGGATTCCATCCGGACCAGGCTGCTGAAAGCTCCACGCCCACTGCTGACCGAAAACGCGCACCGTCTGCTCGGCTGGCGGCATGGCTTGCTTGATGTTGTACCAAACCATGATTGCGGGAATGATGATGACGATGTCGCAGAAAATGACCAGGAGGTGAGGGATCGTAACCCACCGTTTCAGGTGCTTTTCTTCACCGGTAATGTGCTGCGTCGGACGCCCTTCTTTGTGCTTGAACTTGAAAATCAACGTGAACAGAACTGTTTCCGCAACGATCAGCCAAAAACCGACCAGCAGCGCGATCAGAAGAAACAAATGATCGATGCTATGCGCGTACGTCGAAGCACCTGTTAGGTACCGCTCCAGCATAGGAACTCCAGCTATCGGATTAGAATCAATACCGCAGCAACAAAACCAGCCGCGCCGATCATAACGATCCAAAAGACCGTCTTTGCTATTTGGTCCGGGGACGAGGTTGCATGCTCCATAGAACGATTATCTCCAGACGTCCAGACTTAAGGTTTGAGTGTGCCGATATAGGCGACCACGTTTCGAATCGCATCTTCATCGGCTAGACCTCGCGCCATGGGGCGCATCAATCTGCCTTCGATATCCTTGGGATTGTTGCCTCGAACTCCGGTTTTGAATTTTCTTAACTGAGTGGCCAAATACCAATCGTCAACCCCGGCCAGGCGCGGGCTATTGACGTCATCGATGCCACCCCCGTTTGGTCCATGGCAGGAGCCGCAAACTAGATGGTACTGTGTGTCGCCGGCTCCGATATCTCCCTTGAGCACGGGAGCGTGTGTTACGGGTGGCAGACTCTCGACATACTTGGCCACAGCCTGCACATTTTCATCCGTGCTGAGGCTAAGCGCCATCGGTCGCATGCGCATGCCTTCCTGATCGTTGAAATGCGCACCGCGAACCCCGGCCCTGAATTTTTGGAGTTGTCGTTCGACGTACCACGCTCTCATACCTGCAATATTCGGCGCGCCAAACTCGAGACTGCCTGCTCCATCCGGTCCATGACAGGGCGCGCACGTTTGGAAGAGCTCCTGGCCTCGGGTCGCGGCGTCGGTGGCGCCGAAACGACAACCTGAAAGACCGAGTCCGAAAGCCAAAATCAGCAATGTCCGGCATGCAACGCGGAGGCAGGCAATTCTTGGGTTCAATGGCACGAACTCAATATGGTTTGTCAAACCGCGAAATGCTAACAGCGGTCCGAAGCGAACACAAGCTTAACTTGCTCTCGAATCCGGCGTTGGCGAATGTCAATCCCCAAACGAGCCGAGTTCACGGACCACAATAGATCACTCGGGAACGCTGCTCGCGAATTGGGCGGTCAAGGTCTCCGGATCTACGACAGCGCGCGAAGCAAGCTACTCGGGAACGACGGCGACGCGCTGGAGGCGCTCACCGAGACGCGCGTGCTCGTCGCGAATCTCGTCGGGAAGGCGGCTGCCGAATTGCCCGAAGAAGTTTCCGATGTCGGCTTGTTCCTTGGACCACTGGGAGGCATCGACGCTAAGCAACTCCTCCATCGTGGCGCGGGAGATATTGAGGCCGTCGAGAGTAAGCGCGTTGGGAAGGGGTACGAGGCCGATCGGCGTTTCTCTCGCCGCAGCCTTGCCTTCCATACGCTCGAGGATCCACTTCAGGACGCGGACATTTTCGCCATAGCCCGGCCAGAGGAATTTCCCGTCGGCGCCCTTGCGGAACCAGTTCACGTGAAAAACTTTCGGCGGGTGGGGGATACGCTTTCCCATCTCGAGCCAATGACGGAAGTAATCGGCCATGTTGTAGCCGCAGAAGGGAAGCATGGCCATCGGATCGCGCCGTGTAACGCCAACGGCTCCGGTCGCGGCGGCTGTCGTCTCCGATGCCATCGTCGCGGCGACGTAGACGCCGTGCTGCCAACTCATCGCCTCGTACACGAGCGGCGCCAGGCGGGCGCGGCGGCCGCCAAAGATAAACGCGGAAATCGGCACTCCGGCCGGATCCTCCCAGCGCTGAGAAATGGAGGGCGCCTGCTGCGCCGGGACCGTGTAGCGTGAATTCGGCTGTGCCGCAGGGCCAATCGAAGGCGCCCACGCGCGTCCCTGCCAATCGACCATGCCTGTGGGTGCGTTGTCGTCCATGCCTTCCCACCACGGCTCGTTCCGCGATGTCAGCGCGGTATTCGTGAAGATCGTATTTTTTCGAAGCGCGGTCATCACATTGGGGTTGGTCTTTTCGTTCGTGCCCGGCGCCACGCCGAAAAATCCGGACTCGGGATTGATCGCGTACAGGTAGCCATCCGGTCCAACTTGCAGCCAGGCGATGTCGTCGCCCACGGTCCACACGCGGTAGCCTTCATTTTCGAGCGCCGAAACCATCATGGCCAGGTTCGTTTTTCCGCAAGCGCTCGGGAACGCCGCGGCCATGTACGTCACTTTTCCCGATGGTGATTCCAGGCCCAGGATGAGCATGTGTTCGGCCATCCAGCCTTGCTCGCGCGCCATCCAGCTCGCGATCCGCAGCGCGAAACACTTTTTCCCGAGCAGCGCGTTGCCGCCGTAGCCCGAGCCGATACTCCAGATCAATTTCTCTTCGGGGAAATGGGCGATGTAGCGCCGCTCCGGTTTCAGGTCACCCAGGGAATGAAGTCCTGGAACGAAATCCGAGGAGTTGCCAAGCCGGTCCAGCGCAACCTGGCCCATGCGTGACATGATGCGCATGTTGGCGGCAACGTAGGCGCTGTCGGTCAACTCGACTCCGATGCGGCTCTGCGGCGACGCTGCCGGCCCCAAAATGTACGGGACAACGTACATCGTCCGGCCCTTCATCGAGCCACTAAACAAACCGCCCAGGGTCTGCTTGGCTTCGGCCGGAGCCATCCAGTTGTTGGTCGGGCCGGCGTTTCCGCGATCATGCGTGCAAATAAAGGTGACCTTTTCCGTGCGCGCCACGTCGCTCGGGTCGCTCCGATGCAGGAAGCAATTCGGATAGGTCTTCTCGTTCAGTGGCCACGTATTGCCTTCGTGAACCATCTGCTGCTGGATGCGGGCGGCTTCATCGTCGGACCCGTCGCACCAAACGATCTGTTCGGGGCGGGTCATGCGCGCAACCGATTCCACCCATTGTTCAAGGGGCGTAGACACAAAACCTCCTAAAGATATTGCCTCGGCATGCCGGCGGGAGACTCAGGGAACGAATATCCCATCGCAGCGCGTCAAGCAGCAGGGGACCTGGCGAATAAAAAGTTTAAGTCACGCGTGCAGCGAATGCAAGGTGTCTGCAGATACAAATGTGTTGCGAGAGCACCATTCCGTGTGATTCACGTCACAATTCTGCGAGTGCTATACTTGGCCCAGGATGTACGCCCGCAAATTCAAGGTCGAAATTATCGTCGGCGGTGAACGCCGCCCCTGCCCGCTCGAATGGCTTGATGGCTTCGCCATGCGCAATTTCACGGGCTCAGCCGAGTTTGACGACACGCTTCCGGCCGGGGAGGGCCGGCTGGAGGCTGGTTTTCGCGTGGCCCCTGAGCGTCTGGCGGACGCGCTCTCTGCATGGCTTACGAAACGTGGCAAGGGTGACGGCCATCCCGTGCAAGTGGAAATCCGTCCTGCCTGAAAGCGTTTTTAAAAATCGTGGATGGATTCCTTGTCTCCACCGTCCTTACTTCCGGCCTGAAGCTAGCATGGAAGGCAGTTGGCCGGGCTTCGCTGCGAGCGCGGCGCGGATTTTCGGCAAAGCGGCGCGCGCCGCAGCTTCGCCCGCGACGATGAGTTCGGAAGTTTTTTCGAAATCGTCCCACAGAAAATCTTTCACATTCGGCTCAATGATGATATCGGCCTTGCGCCGCCATTCCAGATCCGCATGGCGCTGCAGGATGGCGAAGGAGAGGCCAATGACATCCACGATGCTCGAGGGTTTGCGGTTGTTTGCGGCCTCGAGGAACACGGCGATGACCACGTCGGCCCCCATGCTTCGTACTGCGTCTATTGGGACGGGCGCCGCCAGAAAGCCGTCCACGAGCGTCCGGCCTTCCAGTTCCACGGGAACAAACATCCCGGGATACGCGCACGACGCGCGGAGGGCCGGACCCAACGGTCCGTGTGTGAAATAAAACGCTTCTCCGTTGCCGAGATCGGTTGCCGCGATGGCCAGGGGAATTCGCAATTCTTCAAATGTGCTCACGCCGAGGTACTTCCGCGGATAGTGTTCCAGCCTCTGGTTGGAGGCAAGCCCCAGCCAGGAAAGTTTCCAGTTGCCGAAATCCTTGAATCGCGTGGCTCTGGCCTGCGCCTCGATGACCCGGAGGTCATGGCCGCTCGCGTACGAGATGGCAAGCAATGCGCCAGCGCTCGTTCCGCCAAGATAATCGACCGGAATATGTTCCTGTTCGAGCACGCGCAGCACGCCCAGGTGAGCGATCCCTCGAGCGAATCCGCCTCCGAGCGCCAAGCCGACGCGGGGCCGCTCCTGGGGCTTGGAGGCGGGCTCCGTGTAGGCGAATTCGCGCACCCGCTCGACCGCAGTCTGCAGCCAGCCCAGGGCCTTCTTTTTCTTTTGCGTGCTCATCTGAGGTATAGGAGAACGTTACCGTAAATGGGGATGTCTCGGGGTTTCCGGTTGACCCTGAATTGTCGCTTCTGTAACCTGCACATGCACCTTCCATCTACCCAGAATAGATTCACTCTGGAAAGGGGCAAAAGCGTTCCATCGGGTGCGGGCTCCACTTGGAGCCCGCCGGAATTTGGTGCCGTCATTATGAAACTACCCTTCGAAAAAGTCGTGGTCCTCGGTGCGGGAACCATGGGCGCGCGGATCGCCGCACATGTCGCCAACGCCGGCGTCTGGTGCGCGCTGCTCGATATGGTTCCCCCGGAGCTCAACGCAGTGGAAAAAAAGCGCGGGCTGACCGCCGCCAGTTCCGATGTCCGCAATCGCATTGTCCGCGCGGGCCTCGCTGCCGCCGCCAAATCCAAGCCTGCGGCATTTTTCACGCGCGGGCTCGAACCTCGCATCGTCACGGGCAATTTCGAAGACGATCTGAAGCTCTGCGCCGAAGCTGACTGGATCATCGAAGTCGTCGCGGAAAATCTTGAGATCAAGCGCGCGTTGCTGGCGCGCGTCGCGCAGGTTCGAAGGCCCGGCACAATCGTCACCACGAACACCTCCGGTCTGCCCGTGCGCCGCATCGCCGAGGGCTTGCCCGAGGAATGGCAGCAGCACTGGGCCGGCACACACTTCTTTAACCCGCCGCGCTACCTGAAGTTGGTCGAAATCATTCCCGGCCCTGCAACGCGCCCCGATGTGATCGAAGCGCTCACTGAATTCTGCGACCACAGGCTCGGCAAGGGCGTCGTCATCGCCAAGGATACCCCAAATTTCATCGCGAACCGCATCGGCACCTTCTCGATGCTGAACGCCATTCGCCTGATGGGCGAGTTTGGCATGACATTCGAAGAGGTGGATGCCTGCACCGGGCCCGCGCTTGGCTGGCCGAAGTCCGCGACGTTCCGATTGGGTGACATTGTCGGCATCGACGTGCTCTTGCACGTCGTGCGCAACATTTATGACAACATTCCCGGCGATGAGTCGCGAGAGCTTTACCGCGTGCCTCCCTTGATCGAAGAGCTGGCGCGCCGCGGATGGCTCGGGGACAAGACGGGCCACGGCTTCTACCAGCGCGTGAAGAAATCCGGCGGCGAATCCGAAATCCTCACGCTTGATCCCGTGAAAATGGAATATCGCCCGCAGCAGAAGGCGCGATTTGCCTCCATCGAAGCGGGCAAGGCCATCGAGGACACGCGCGAGCGCCTGCGCATGTTTGTCGGACCCGAGCTTGCAGGAAAAGAAGGCGACAAGGCGCAGGAATTTCTCTGGGGCGCTCTCTCCGAGATGTGCCTCTACGCCGCGCGCCGCGTTCCGGAAATCTCAGACTCCATTGTGGACGTGGACCGCGCGATGCGCTGGGGCTTTGGCTGGGAGCTGGGCCCTTTCGAAACTTGGGACGCGATCGGCGTGGAGTCCATGGCGAAGCAGTTCGAAAAAGAGGGCAAGACGCTGCCGCCGCTGGTCACAGGGCTTCTGACTTCGGGGAAGAAATCGTTCTATCAGTCCGCACAGGGTGAGACATCGTATTTCGATCTCGCGGGGAAAGCCTACAAGCCCGCGCCGCAGCCCGAGGGCATCCTCATTCTGAAATCGCTCAAGGAGCGCGCCAAGGAAATCGAGAAAAACTCCGGCGCGAGCCTGATCGATCTGGGCGACGGCGTGGTCTGCTGCGAATTCCACGCCAAGATGAACGCCATCGGCGGGGACCTCCTCGCCATGATCACCAAAGGGCTTGCGCGCCTGCGCACCGAGTTCGACGCCATGGTGATTGCCAACCAGGCCGTGAATTTTTCCGCGGGCGCGAATCTGATGCTCATCCTGATGACCGCGCAGGAACAGGAGTGGGACGATCTGCATCTCGCCGTGCGGCAATTCCAGAACGCCACGCTCGCCATTAAGCATTCTCCGAAGCCCGTCGTCGTCGCGCCGCAAGGCCTGGCGCTGGGCGGCGGCTGCGAGATCGCGCTGCACGCCACGCGCATCCATGCCGCAGCAGAGGCCTACATGGGACTCGTCGAGACAGGCGTAGGGCTGATCCCCGGCGGTGGCGGCACCAAGGAAATGATGATCCGGGCCAACGAGCGCGCCGAAGGCGAAGAGAACCTCGACCTGTTCCACGCGCTCAAGCCCGTGTTCGAAAACATCGCTATGGCGAAAGTTTCAACCAGCGGCGAAGAAGCGCGCGAGTTGGGGTATCTCCGCCGCGCCGACCTGGTGGCGATGAATCTCGATCGGCTCGTCGCCGACGCGAAGCAAACCGCGCTTGGCTTGGTTCGTGGAGAGTGGCGCCAGACGGCACCCGCGCCCTACGAGCCTTCCATTCGCGTGCTCGGTGAAGAGTTCAGCGCCGCGGCGAAGCTCGCCATCTATATGATGTTGCGCGGAGAATATATATCCGAATACGACGCCCTGGTCGCGCGCAAGCTCGCCAACGTACTGTCCGGCGGCGCGCTCACCTCAGCGCAGCTCGTGAGCGAGCAGTACGTCCTCGACCTCGAACGCGAAGCGTTCGTCTCCCTCTGCGGCGAGCGCAAGACGCAAGAGCGCATCGCCCACACCCTCAAGACCGGCAAGCCACTGCGGAATTAATCTCCCTCAGATTTGAGGAAGACTACAAATCATCATCGGCGAGGCGGCGGCCGTGGCTGCTCGATTCGAGCCAATGGTAGAGGTGGACCTGATACAAATACGACGCGACGATTTCTTCGCCCAGCTCGTGCGTTTCGACGCACAGGAACGGCACGCGAAGTCCCGCGAGCGCTGCGATCAAGGACTGCGTGATCTGATTCGGGTTCGCGGGGCTGTGATTGTAGCGCGATTTCACCTGGCTCAATGCAGCGGTGATGACGAGCAGGCGGTCCCGAAAAGCGTTCATTCGCCGCAGGCGCTCGACGAAAACCGGACGTTCCACGGTGAACGAACGCACGAGGTCGCTCAAGTCTTTGCGCTCGACAACGCACGATTCCTCAAGTCCCGCGATCGAGTAGTCGCCGACTGCGAGCAGTCTTTTCTCCACCCCTGAAAACCATCCGTTGAATCGCGCGAATGAAAAAGGGTTCTGTTCACGCGTATCAACGAGAGCGACGGACCGCGGCGTGCGAAGTTGCGTGCCGCCGCGCTCGGCCACGGCCGGCAGCGCCGGATGCGGCACGGGCAACGCGGTCATCTGCCATTCCAGCGGAGATGTGATTAGTGTGCGCCGGCGTCTCATGGGGGGAAAACAGCATAGCACGCCATATTGCTTTTTCTCCCGAACGGGCATCCAATGAAAGGTACGGGACCACGAATCACCAGTCACAAGTCACGTTCCCACGAGGCTCGCCATGAGAGAAGCTGTCATAGCAAGTTCGGTTCGCACGCCGGTCGGGAAAGCGTTCAAGGGGACGCTACGCGCCACGCGCCCGGATGATCTCGCCGCCATCGCCATTCAGGAGGCGATTCGCCGCGTGCCGGGTCTCGACCCGAGGGAAATCGAGGACATCATCCTGGGCTGCGCGATGCCGGAGGGCGAACAAGGCATGAACGTTGCGCGCAACGCGGCGCTGCGGGCCGGTTTGCCCGTCGAAATTTCGGCGATCACAATCAACCGGTTTTGTTCTTCGGGCTTGCAGTCGATTGCGATGGCCGCTGAGCGGATCATGGCCGGATACGGCGAAGTCATATTGGCCGGCGGCACCGAATCCATGACCATGATTCCCATGGGCGGGAATAAGGTTTCGCCGAATCCCTGGCTGATGGACCACAACCCGGATGCCTACCTCAGCATGGGCCTGACGGCGGAAAATGTTGCCCGCGAGTACGGCATCACGCGCGAGCAGGCGGACGAGTTCTCCCTCGCGAGCCATAAAAAGGCTCTCGCCGCAATCGCCGCCGGAAAATTCAAGGACGAGATTGTGCCCGTGGAAGTGAAGACGACGGTAGTCGCCAATGGAACGAATGGCCACGCCGCCAACGGTTCGGCAAATTCACTCACCGCAAGAGCGAAAACGACCACGACCCTATTCGCAACGGACGAAGGCCCGCGCCCCGACACGACCCTCGAAGCTCTGGCGAAGCTCAAGCCCGCGTTTCACGCACGCGGCACGACGACCGCCGGAAACAGCTCGCAGATGAGCGACGGCGCGGCCGCGGCGATTGTCATGAGAGCCGAACGCGCACGCGCGCTGGGCGTCAAGCCGATGGCGCGCTTTCTCGGTTTTGCGACGGCGGGCGTGCCACCCGAGGTCATGGGCATTGGTCCGGCCTTCGCGATTCCGAAGGCCTTGAAGCTTGCGGGTTTGAAGCTCGACCAGATCGACGTGATCGAGCTCAACGAAGCATTTGCCGTGCAGGCTCTCGCGGTGATCAAGGCGGTGGGGATCGATCCTGCGCGCGTGAATCCGAACGGCGGGGCCATCGCGCTCGGGCATCCTCTCGGCTGCACCGGCGCGAAGCTCACTGCGTCCATTTTGCGCGAACTCGAGCGCCGCAACGCGCGCTACGGCATGGTCACAATGTGCATCGGCGGAGGCATGGGCGCAGCGGGAATCTTCGAGCGCGTTGCTTAGCCACTCGCGACGGGTGGCAGGAATCGACCCCCTGCTCTCAGTGGTTCGGCCGCCGGGTGTAGAGCGATTCCGCTCTCTTGAGCATGGGAGCTCGATCGGAAGCCAGGAGATAGCCCTCGGAAATCAATTTGTCGAGAGACGCTGCGTACAAGTTCAAGTAATTCGATTGATTGCCATAGCGCTCCGCAAGCTGGGCAGCGGTGAACTGCTGCCATTCGCCCAAATTTCCGCAGGTTTCGTTGATCGAAGTCGTCACGACCGGGGGCAGTGAAACCGGCGTCGGCCTGCCGATCGGATGATCGACTTCCGGAAAGCGAACGCCGCCGACCGGCTGATCGTCTGCGCCTGTCAGGGGCACCTCGAGCGTCACTCCCGGCAGGGGATTGAAATTCGCAGCGCTTGCGGGTGCTGAACCTAGTTTGAAGAGTACTGTCGGAGGCAACGGCGGAGCGCTTCTTGCGGATTTGACGCCGAGTGTCCCCTCGAGTTCGAACATCACGGCGCGCAGATATGGCGCGTACGAAATCGGATTTAGGTCCACCAACACTCCGCCGTTGCACCTGCTGGCGCGAGCACTTACCGAACTTTGGTCAATGGGTGCAGCGGCGTGCGGGCCCGGCCAGTCATAGCGGCGCATCCGTGGGGATGGCGCGACTCGATCCGTAACGCTGGCGCGAAGCCGGTAGAAGTCGGTGTAATTGGCGATGTCGATGTAATACGGGTCGCTTTGAGGACGGGTCAAAAGCGCTGCTGCGTCGAGCGGCCTCCCGTTCGGCACGACGTAGGCGAACTCGTCCGATCCGTTCGCGGCTGCGAGTTGATTCAAGGCGAGCCAATTACCTGTTCCATCGACCGCGATCGCGCCGTCGAAGACGGCATGGCCGTCCAGAGGATCCGCGTTGAAGCCTTCCGCGATGAACGTATTGACGAAGAAGCCGCTCAGGCTGATCCCGCTGAGGATCAGGGTAGGGTAGGTGCCCGGATCGAAGCGAGGATTTGTCTCGATTTTAGTTCGTCCCGCGAGCAGACGGCCAAAATCGCGGATGATGACTTCGCCGACACCCTCGGCCTGCTTCGGCACGCCAGTGGCAATCCCGGTCTGCCACTGCACACGCGCGTAGGAGGTCCCGTGTTCGAAAAGGAAGCCGTTCCCGAGACCTGGTTCGTAGGTTGCAGCGGACGGAGGCCCGGCTGCCGCGATGCCGTGCAGCGAATTGAGAAAAACTGGAGAACCTCGATTCTCCGCCTCGATTACAATGACGGAATTCAAACCGGGCTTGGCCGGAGCCATAATCTCAAATTCAGACTTGTATTCGTAGTTGCCGTCGGGGTCATGGGGCAAGGCCGAAAGCCCTTGGACGTTTTCACCGGGCGCCACGACTCCAGTGACGGTGCCCCAGGTTCTTGTGTAGGGAACCGCGCCGAACGTTCCGGCCGGCTGCAAACCCGCGACCGAGACGCCAGTGATCCTCGAATGCAGTCGTGGACCGGCATCGCCCGCTCTGGCCGTGCCCGTCCCGCGATCTTCCTTCGCCGCAACAATATTCCGGCGGGCTCCAAGTACAGCCCGCACCCGTTGCTGCGCGGGCATCACGCGGTAGGCAACGCCGCCCAATGCGATCAGAGTAGCGCATCCCAAACAGACTTTCTTAATCCGTGGGGATTGCATCGATTGTTCCTCCAGTTTCCTGGCAGCAGCATGCGTCTCGCCAATCGTGGAGTCAGTCTATACCAATTGAATGTCGCAATCTGCCGCTGTGGGAGGAAGTACCGCCAGACTGCAAGATCGCGCAAGACGCCGTACTGCCTGGCTGGCATGGTTGTTCAAACTGACACAGTCTCAACGACGCGTGAAGTTTGCCCTCGCGCTGTAACCTCGATACAATGATTACCTACACCACAGGCAGTCCGTCCCAGTTACCGAGAAAGGGAATATGGCTCCTAGAACCGTCTGGCATTTTGCTTATGGCAGTAACATGAACCGCGCTCAAATGCGCTCCCGCGTTGGAAATATTCTGGAAGAACACAACGCGCACCTGCCGAATTACGAACTGCGTTTCAACAAGAAAGTCCGCGGCGGCACCGCCGGCGCCAACGTGCAGCCCGCGACGGGGAAAACCGTTCACGGCGTGTTATATAAGATCGAAGAGGGCGCCTTCCGCAGTCTGGATCGCTATGAAGGCGTCCCCGAGCACTACCGGCGCATCGAAGTGCAGGTGACGCCCGATGGCGGCCACCCGGTCCCGGCGCAGGTTTACATAGCGTCGAAAGTGGAAAAGGGCCTGCGCCCGTCGGCGCATTATTTGCAGTCGATTCTCGAAGGCGCAGGGGAGCACAGCTTGCCTGCGGCCTACATCGGAGAAATCAAGACTGCCGCCGGCGCGGCTTGACTGCACCAGTGATCGCGGAAGGTTTCTGAATTAGGAGGGACCATGGCTACAACATCGTTGCCGCGAGCGGCGTCACGCGGGGGCAGTTTTCTGGTAGAGGCGTGCACACCGGAAGATGTCTTCTCACCCGCAGACTTGAGTGACGATCAGAAACTCATCGGCCAGACTGCCGAGGAGTTTGTTCAGAACGAAGTGGTCCCCCTCATCCCTGATCTCGAACAGCACAAGCCCGGCCTGCTGGCGCAGTTGCTCAAGAAGGCGGGTGAGATCGGCCTGCTCGGCGGGGGCGTGCCCGAGGAGTATGGCGGGGCGGGGCTTGACAAAGTGTCGAGCGTGCAGCTTGCGGAAAATTTGTCCGCGTATGCCTCGTTTGGCGTCAGCCACGGAGGCCACTCCGGCATCGGAACGCTTCCGATTGTTTTCTTCGGCACCGAAGAACAAAAGAAGAAATATCTTCCGTCGCTCGCTACCGGCGAAAAGCTGGCCGCGTATTGCCTGTCCGAGCCGCAGGCGGGTTCGGACGCGCAGAACTCGCGCACGCGTGCGGTGCTTTCGCCGGACGGACGTTCCTATATCCTGAACGGGCAGAAGATGTGGATCACCAACGGCGGATTCGCGGACGTGTATATCGTTTTCGCGAAGGTGGACGGCGAAAAATTCTCCTGCTTCATTGTCGAGCGCGGCTTCCCCGGTTTTTCAAGCGGCGCGGAAGAAAAAAAGATGGGCCTCAAGGGCAGCTCGACGACGGCCATCTTCTTTGAGAATTGCCGGGTGCCGAAGGAAAATTTGCTGTACGAGGCGGGCCGCGGGCACATCGTCGCATTCAACATCTTGAACGCAGGGCGGTTCAGCCTGGGTGCCTACTGCATGGGGGGAGCCAAGCGCACGCTCGAAACCGCTTCGAAATACGCGAAAGAGCGCACGGCCTTCGGCAAGCCCATCGGCGATTTCGGACTGATCCGCGCGAAGCTGGCCGAGATGGCCGTCCGCATCTTCGCCGTGGAGTCGATGATTTACCGTTCGGCAGGACTGATGGACCGCGCCATCGCTGCGGCGGGCGCCGGCGACAAGTCACAGCAATCGATGAAGGTCTTCGAGGAGTACGCGATCGAGAGTTCGATCAGCAAGGTGTATGGTTCGGAGCTGCTTGATTTCGTCGTCGATGAAGCCGTGCAGATTTTCGGCGGCTACGGCTTTCATGAAGATTACCCGGTCGCGCGCGGATATCGCGATTCGCGCGTCAATCGCATCTTCGAGGGCACGAACGAAATCAACCGCATGCTCATCATACAAATGTTGATGAAGCGCGCGACCTCGGGCGCCTTGCCGCTGCTGCAGGCCGGCGCGAAGCTGCGTGAAGAAATCCTGGCCGGGCCGTCGTTCGAGGAGCCGGCGCGGGGCGCATGGGCCGAAGAGGAGCGCGTTCTGGCCGGAGTGAAAAAGGCGTTTCTGCTGGTGGCGGGGGCGGCGCTTGAAAAACATCGCGACCGCCTCGCCGATCGGCAGGAAATCGTCGCCGAGCTTTCCGATATCGTGATGGAGTGCTACGCGATCGAGTCTTCTCTGCGGCGCGTACAGAAGGCGGAAGCTGCCCGCGGGCAGGAGTCTTCGGCTGTGATGGCGGACGCGGCGCGCGTGTTTCTTCATGATGCGGCGGACCGGGTCGAGACCGGAGCGCGCAGGACGCTGGCTGCCGTGCTCGAAGGCGACATGCTGCGGACGCAGCTCGCCGTGCTGCGGCGCTTCCTGAAGCGCGAGCCTTCCGACACGATCGCGATGCGGCAGCGTATCAGCGCGGCGGTGCAAGCCGGCGACCGCTATCCATTCGAGGGCCGCTGAACCGGGTGCGCCGGAAAACCCATTCGAACGCCTCTTCGACCTCCCCTTCGAACCTCTGGATTCGAACGCTCGCCGCGCCTTACCTGAGCGGCTATCGTGCGGCCATCGAGGCGCGCGGTGCGTTACGCGGGTACCGGTTCTTCGCGCCAGACGGCCCCGGGACGCGGGCGCGTCGCGGATTTTTCGTCGGATATCTCGTCAATCCTGCAAACCACGAGTTTCTGCAACCGCAGCCCCCGGAATGTATTGTCTTTGCTTTTATCGAACCGGTGAGTTCCGCTTCGTATCGCCGCCTGGTTACCGTGGAAGGATCGCTCGTACGCCGGACGGCGGGGTACATTGGCTGGCTGACGCATCGCCGTCCCCGATTCGCATTCTTCGAGAATCGTGAAGTGGTGCTGGTGCGTCATTTCTCGATGCGGGAATGGCCGCCTCAAAAACACAAGCACTATTCCGGGAACTTCTTCATCGAAACACTCGCGTGGCTGGTGCGCAGTGGCCTGGTCCGGAAACTTGTTTCCGAGCCGGCGGAGAAGGGCAGTAACGGACGATCTCGCCAACGCAAGGGATAGTTCCAAATTCCGTAAAAATCTTCCCGAATGCGTACTAATAGTTCCGCATCGAAAGTACCAGCTTCAGCGACACTCACGTACCATAGAAGAATGAACAACTTACATCTTAAATGGAAGATGCGTCATCTGGGCGATGAATTGCATCTAAATCCTTGTTCCCGGAAAGGGCTCATTCAGGTGAAAGTTAGTCAGATGTTCAGCGAGAAGAAGGCTCGAAAGTGGATGTGGGTGGGGCTTGTAGCTTTCGTTGCGTTGCAGATTTATTTCGTGCAGGAAATGCTGGCAGCGCTGATGTTGTTCACGGGATTATTCGCCATTCTGGCGGTCATTGTGCTGGTGCTCTATCTGGTGGATCGGGCCGGCCAGTGGAGTTTGGGGTGGGCAGAGCAGCACGTTCGTCCCGCATTTCAACTGGCGCGCCGTGGGTGGACCCTGGCGGAAGACCTCAGTAAAAAGCCGTTCCGCCGTCCACGTTCAGAGCCTGCCCGGTAATCGCGCTGGCATGATCCGAGCAGAGGAAGAGAGCCGCTGCGGCGATTTCATCGGCGGTTTGTCCGCGTCCCTGCAGGATAGTGTTGAGAAAGCCGGCGAGTTGCTTCTCGGGCGTCACTCCCATTCGTTCGGCGAGTGTTTTGCCGAGATCCTTTGACATTTTGGTTTCTGTTACCGGACCCGGGCATATCGCGTTCACCCGCACGCCCTTGCGGGCGGCTTCGGCTGCGGCCACGCGCGTCAGTCCCAACATTCCCGCCTTCGCAGCCGCATAAGGCGAGCCCCACGCAAACGCAGACTTCGCAGACAGACTCGAGATGTTCAGGATGGCTCCCGAGCCGCGCGCATACATCCCCGGAAGCACTAGACGCGTCAACAGATAGGCGCCGCGCAAGTGTACGGCGATCACCCGGTCCCACTCCGCGGGAACAATTTCCTCCACCGGCTTCACCGGACCATACCCCCCGGCATTATTTACAAGAATATCGACCTGGCCGAAATGCGCCTCGGATGCGCGGATGAGATGTTCGCAGTGTTTTTCATCGGCCACGTCGGCCGGAACCGCCGCCGCGCGGCCACCCGCATCGCGAATTTCCGTTGCCACCGCTTCAATTTCCGATTTCGTGCGCGCAGCCACCACAACCGCCGCACCTTCGCCCGCAAATTTCAGGGCAATGGCGCGGCCGATCCCGCGCCCTCCCCCGGTAATCACCGCCACCTTTTCAGCTAATAGCATTTCTGCCTCCGCAGTGTCCCGGCAGGATAGCATCCCGCTCGTACCTGGCCAAACGACACCTCTCATCACCATTGCGAAACTTGGAATCCGCCAAAAGGTCGCATAACCGTCCCTGCCCGTGATAATGTATTATGGAATTTTTGAGGCTGCCTAATGAGCAACCAGACCAAATCGGCAAGTGAAGGGAAGAGTTTGATCCGCGTGCGCCCTCGCGGATTTTGCGCCGGGGTGGTACGCGCGGTGGACATCGTGGAATTGGCGCTGCAAGCCTATGGCCCGCCGGTGTATGTCCATCATGAAATTGTGCACAACCGGTACGTAGTTGAACAGCTTCGCGAGAGTGGCGCCATCTTCGTCGAGAACGTCGAGGAAGTTCCGCTGGGGGCAGTGTTGGTGTTCAGCGCGCATGGAGTCCCGCCGACGACCCGCGAAGAGGCCCGGCTGCGCGAGTTGCGTGTGATCGATGCGACTTGCCCTCTGGTGACGAAGGTGCATCTGGAGGCGCTGAAGTTTGCGCGTGAAGGCCACACGATCATCTTGATCGGACACCGGGACCACCAGGAAATTGTAGGCACGTCGGGCGAAGCCCCGGAGCAGACGGTGGTGGTGGACAGCGTCGAAGCGGTGGACGCACTTGAGGTTAAGGATCCGAACCGCCTGGCGTTCCTCACGCAGACGACGCTGAGTCTTTACGACACTCAGGAAATTGTCGCGCGCTTGCGGGAGCGGTTCCCCAAGATTTCGGGTCCGGCTTCCGACGACATCTGCTACGCCACGCAGAATCGGCAGGAGGCGGTCGAACAATTGGCACGCGAAGTCGACCTGATTCTTGTGGTCGGCTCGCCGAACAGTTCGAATTCGAATCGATTGGTCGAAGTCGCCAAGCGCTCGGGGGTGCCTGCGCAGTTGATCGATGATGCCAAAGACATTGACCCGAAGTGGCTTGAAGGCATCCGCCGCGTGGGCCTGACCGCTGGCGCGTCGGCGCCGGAAGTCCTAGTCGAGCACGTGAGCGGGCGTCTCGCTGCACTGGGCTTCACAAACCAGCGCGATCTCGACCTCATCCGTGAAGACGTGCGGTTCACGCTCCCCCCGGAACTGACCATGATCGCGCCGGCTCCGAAATAGGGTCAATCAGGATTTTGGCTCCGAGACTGTGGTAAAGCAGAGCGGCAAGCAGTCTGTCGTCCGAAGGGGCGGACGAATTCCTACTCCAGGAGAGCAATTTTGGCGGTCAAGATCATCCGTCAGCCGAAGAAAATTGTCCTGCTGGGTTCGCCTACGAGTGCGGCTGCGCTCCGTGCCGGCCATGAGCGCGCACCTGCCGCGTTGCGCGCCGCGGGACTGGCTGACCGGCTGAAAGCTGCCGGGTTCGACGTTACCGATCACGGCGACACCGCTACGCAAGTATTCCAGCCTGACGACGAACACCCGCGCGCGAGGAATGTTCCTGCAATTCTGAAGTCCCTCAATGATCTAAGACCACGTGTCGAAGTGGCAGTAAAAACAGGCGCGCTACCGCTGATCCTGACCGGCGATTGCATCTCTGTGCTGGCGGCTGTCGCCGGTACGCGGCGCTACTATCGCAACGTCAGCCTGATCTACATGGACCGCGACGCCGACCTGAACCTGCCGGCAACGACGCCTTCGGGATGCATCGACGGTATGGTGATCTCGCATGTCATCGGGCGGGGTGCGCCGGAACTAGTTCGCTTCTGGGGCGAGCCGCCGCTCGTCCGTGAGCCTGATGTCGCTTTGTTTGGTTTTGAGCGCCTGGATCCGCCGGAAGAGCAATATCTTGTGTCATCTCCGCTGCGCCGGCATCCGGCTCTGGAAGTCTCGACGGTGGGGGCCGCGGCTGCGGCGCGGGCGGCACTGGAACGCGTGCACGCCGCGAAACACGAATTCGTGCTCCATTTCGACGTTGATGTCATTTTCAGCCAGGAATTTCGCGCGACCAATTCTCCCGGCGAAGGCGGGCTCAGTCTGAGCGAAGTGCGCGAAGCGCTCCGCGTGTTTGCCTCTCAGCCGAACCTGGCCGCCATCGAAGTGGCGGGGTATAACCCGGACCTCGATCCCGATGGCGAAGCGGCTCGGCGGCTGGTCGACTTGCTTGTCGAAGCGCTCGCGGCGCGGCTCGAGACAGGATCGAGTGAGGCCGCTGCCGAAGCGGTGCCGGCCGCCGGTGTTTCCGCCACTGCCTCTTCTTCCGAGGCGCCGCGCTCCGAGCCTGAATCATCTGCGGACCCTGCACCTGATTTGCAGGGCCCTTCAGAGCCAGATCCGATTCCGTCCTGAAACAAACTCGGAGGATCGCGGCGTTGCTTCGGCGTCTTGTCGGCAAGTCTCTTCATTCCGGTGTTCGATGACCTTTACGTCAAGATGCCGGGTTGCGGATGGCTGCGAGATGCGCTACCGTTTTTGAAGCGGCCGAGGAGGTTTCCATGATGACCGGAAAATTTCTGGCAGTTGCAGTGGCGTTCAGCCTGACGCTCGCGGGCACGGGGCTGGCGCAGCTTCGTCCAAGGGTGCTTCCCGATATGGACATTGCCGGCGCGCAAATGCAGATGGACATGTCTGCTCCCGCTGACCAGGGCATTCCTTCTTATCACGCGTATGCGTTGAAGCCGCCGATTCCGGCGACGCTTGATCCGAAACTGTTTCCCGATGCGCTCAACCGCAACGTCTACGCGCTGGCGGCGAAAATCAAACCCGTCCTGTACCAGCAGCCGTGCTACTGCTACTGCGACCGGAATGTCGGGCACAAGAGCCTGCTCGATTGTTACGCCAGCGAGCATGGTTCGCAATGCGACATCTGCCAGAAAGAAACGGTTCTCGCCTACCAACAGAGGCAAAAGGGAAAGACGCCGGCGCAGATTCGCGCCTCGATCATTCGTGGAGATTGGAAATCGGTCGACATGAAGCCCTACATGACCGGCTCTGCATCCCGCTGAAGGTTTCCGCGCGGTCTCATTGTAGGAAGTGAGACCGCCATCCATCGGCGTCTGACTTTCACATACTCCATGCGAGGCTCAGGTGATCAGTTGCCCGTTAAGGCCTTGAACTGGGCGTTCGTCAAAGGTACGACAGAGAGTCTTCCTTGACGCACGAGGGGTGAATCCGCGAACAGTTTGCTGGCTTTGATTTGCGCCAGCGACATCGGTTTCGCGAGCGCTTTTCCAACTTTAATCTGAACCGCCGGATTTTTTGGATCAGAGGCGTCCACCGAAACAACAGACGCTGTCCCAACCGCGCTCTTGCGGGTTCCGGTTTCGTAGATGACGAGCCTCGCGCCCGGCTTCATTTCTCGAAGGTGCTTCACCGCGGCCGGATTCGACACACCGTCCCACAGCGTAACTGCGTCGTGCTGAAGGTCGTCGAAGGAATATTCGGAAGGTTCGGTCTTGAGTAGATAGTCGAAAGACATGAAATCCCTGCCTATCCTCTTGAATGCCCCACTATTCTACACGCGAAGCAGAACTATTCCTTAGAGACGCCGTTACCGGAAACTGACCTATTGCCAAAGTCGGGTTGGGTATCTCTCTGTGCCGGGTTGCGTTACACTCCAGCGGATTCGGGGGCGATTCCAGCAACCGCGAGCCGGAAAGCGAGGAGAGGCATGTCCGATGGAGAGAAGTCTGGCTTTGGGAACGCATATTCGGCGATATTGGCCATCCGCCTGATGGTCGGGGCTGTGTTCTTCCTTGAGGGAATCAAGAAATTTCTATTCCCTGACCAATGGGGAGCAGGGAGGTTTGGGACGTTCGGGATTCCCGCACCGCATGTGATGGGACCGTTTGTGGGAGCGGTGGAAATTGTTTGCGGGCTGCTCGTACTTCTGGGGCTGCGCACGAGCCTGGCCGCGATTCCGCTGCTCGCGGTAATTTCCATGGCGATTGCGACGACAAAAATTCCCATCCCTTTCAAGACTGGCTGGTGGCGCATGGAGGACGTAGCGCGAACCGACTTTTCCATGCTCATGGGGATGATCTTCCTCTTGCTGGCGGGCTCTGGCGGCCTGTCGCTGGACGCGCGGTCTTCCCGGGACAAACCGAAAACAAATGTCTGATCTCCCGCGGAGTGAAGCCGCGGAGACTCGCGGCGCCGAGCGAGGTTCCCTCACGGAACTGGCTTTGTTTTTCCTGCGTCTGGGAACGACGGCGTTCGGCGGGCCCGCCGCGCACATTGCGATGATGGAAGATGAACTCGTTCGCCGCCGCAAATGGTTGTCGCGCGAAAAATTTCTCGACCTGCTCGGCGCGAGCAATCTGATTCCCGGACCCAGCTCAAGCGAATTGGCTATCCACATCGGCTATTTGCGTGCCGGCTGGATGGGTTTGGTGGTGGGCGGCGTCTGCTTCATTCTTCCCGCAGCGATCCTGATGGCATGCATCGCTTGGGCGTACGTGCGCTTCGGGCATTTGCCGGCGGCGGCGGCGTTACTTTATGGCGTCAAGCCTGTCGTCGTTGCGGTCATCCTGCAAGCGTTGTGGGAACTCGGTCGCACGGCGGTCAAGAGCAGACTGCTCGCGGTCGCAGGCGTGATTTGCGTTGCGCTCAGTTTTTTAGGCGTAAATGCGCTGCTGATCCTGGCCGGGACAGGAGCAACTGCTGCCTGCGCGCACGCATTTTTTCTGAGGCGGAAAGAGCATCGTGCAACAGGACCCGGCGCATTCCTACTGTTACGCCGCAGCGTCTGTTTGAAAATGGCGAAGCTTCTTCCATTTGCAGGAGCAGGCGCGGCGACAACACTCGCGCCGGGAATGTGGGCGTTGTTCCTGGTTTTCTTGAAGATTGGTTCCGTCGTCTTCGGCAGCGGCTATGTCTTGCTTGCGTTTCTCCGGATAGATCTCGTGGTGCATCGAGCCTGGGTCACCGACGCACAACTGGTTGACGCAGTTGCCATCGGCCAGGTGACACCCGGACCAGTCTTCACGACCGCGACATTTCTCGGCTACCTGCTGCGTGGACCGGCGGGCGCGATCCTAGCAACGGCCGGGATTTTCTTGCCAGCGTTCCTCCTGGTGGCCATCAGCGGGCCGCTCGTTCCACACATCCGGAGATCGGCAACCGCCGGTGCGCTTCTCGACGGAGTGAACGTCGCATCGCTCGCATTGATGACGGCGGTCAGTTACCATCTCGGACGGTCGGCGATTGTGGACTGGCTAACAGCCGGCATGGCCATTGCGAGTGCAATCTTGCTGCTGCGATTCCGAATCAACTCGGCATGGCTCGTTCTGGGAGGCGGGCTGATTGGCATCGCCGCGCGGTTCGTCCGGGGAATCTAAGCCAACTTTTCCATCCTGCGCAGAGATGAGAACGCTGAAGCAAAGAAATCACGTGGAGTGCGATATTGTGACTATTTAACGTCTCCCTTCACAGCCTTCTGCTCCAGCGATTCTCCCCCGTGCACTAAACGGTCCTCGCACGAGATAAATTCCTCAAGGATCCAGTCAGGCTTGTACCTGTAAATCGTCTTTCCCGTCCAGGGTTTTGTGAACGCTTTGGGGTCGTCGAACGTCCAGTCGATCTGCAACCTGTCGTGATTCACGCGCCGCATGCGCCCCACAACGTGCAAAGCGTCACTATGGGGATGACCTACCCGATCGAGCCAGGTTTTGTCTTTTAGACCGATTGTGTCGACTACGAGCGTGTCCCCCTCCCACCTGCCAATCGAGTACCCCATATAGGTGGGATCCGGATCCTCGGGAAGTTTTCGCCCATCCGTCCAGACGTGACTCACTGCGTAATCTTTCTCGAATAGGATGATCACCCGGTCACGGACCTGAATGATCTCGAAAGGAAAGACCTCAGTCATGAGCCGCGGCATACCGGTCGGAAAACAACTCGCCACGGTCGGGTCCTGGTCAACTCGTCCATTCGTATTTGCTTGTCCTGGGCTATCGTTCTTGTTAGCTTCCTACTTCGCCTGTGCCCAAGGCTGGAAAGAAGGGTCCTCCTTCGGATTGAAGGTTGGAGCCTGCACCGTGATGTTCGCCCAAACTCCAGACAGATCCGGTGCGGGAACCGCACCCTGGATCTTTGCCGCCCTCGATCGCCCAGCGGTCTGAGCGTGTATCACGGGCGAGAATGTGAGCACCATCACCACCGCAAAGATCGGATCAATCCATCGATTTCGCATATGGAGACCCCCCTTCCCTTGATATCGGCGCCATAGCGGCATCAGCGCATGTCGCGACCTGGCGATACCCCCTCAGGCACGGAGTTGTTTTTATTCGCCGCGGGGACCAAGATGATTGGCGCCAATGTGACCGCTCGCATCAAGCTGCTGATGTGCTCGCGGGCGGCCGCCTTCGGCACGGCTGGCTGGGCGCTCCAGCGGCTTACTGGAGCCATTGCTCAGTTTAGGATGGCCGGGTTGAGTTCTCGGCCGTCGGCGAATATGATCTTGTTAAAATTAATGTAGTTGGCGCCACCTTTGATGCGATGGCCGACCAAGGTGATCTGGTCGCCTGGCTTAACGGTGTTCCTACTCCAGCCCTGCCTGGACAACGTATTCGGACTATTCGTTTCGGCAATCCATTTTTCAACCTTCCCATTCTCGTCCGTGACATCGAAATGGATTAGCGCGTGGGGATTGGCCCACTCGAATTCCGTTACGATTCCCTTCACGGTGGTGGTGTGCGTCACGTCGTAATTCGATCTGCCGTGGTGCGCGAATACCGGACCAGAAACCATGAGAAGACCAGCGACCCCAATGAATACAGCCAATAACTTACTTTTCATTTGAGCACCCTCGTTGAATGGCGCGATCAATTGCAACCGCCGCTTGACAAGATATATTTCGACTGCGTGCCTCGTGGGTTGAATCAACAAACTTTACACCCGCGAATTTCCTCAATTCGTTCGTCCACACCATACGTCCGCTTGCCTCTGCTTCTTGCAATGGGATAGCTGAAGCTGGAATTTGCGATTTCAACTTTGTCTATAGGCATGACCATACGCCCGCCGGCTTCTTGCGTCAACCTCAGGTCGCGCTGGTGCCAGTAGCACATGAAGTGTCCGCTTTTCTAGGGGCCAGGAGGCCCGATGGGAGAACGGCGGATCAGCATGAGCCGCCTGGTTCGCTGTCTTTCTTGTTTCGTTACCCTTCGACAGTGAACCCGTTCGGCAGCGGCAGCGCCACGTCCGAGGAGTCTAAAAGGTTCCCCCCCCGCGCGGGTCTGGCTGTCGCGGTTTTATCCAGAAGTCGAGCCCGAGCCAGAAGCTATAAGAGTGCCGCACCAGCGACAAGGACAAAACGATGGCGAAGGCCATCCAAAGTGAAATTTTCATGTTGGTTGAAAATTGGATGAAATCAGGAAACAACAGTGATAGCAGGAAAATTGTCACGACGCACGCCGTCGTGGCAACGTAGTTGATGATCATGGCGCCGACGTAATACCCCTGCTCGGGAAAATACGAAAGCCCGCATTCCGGGCAGCGCGAAAGCATGCGGAATACCCCGCGGAATAGCCGGCCGCGGCCGCAATAGGGGCACCGCCAGTGTGCGGCGCGGCCGACGATCTGAGACAATGGTGGTCTAGAGACGATATCCGGAGCCTCCGTTCAAGTGTCACACGAACGTGTGCCGCGGATCACAAGATATTCGGATGCGGGCGTGATCGTTTGTGGCGCGTTCGCGCGCGCAATTCCACTGCGATGCAATTTCTTGCGCACTTGATGCAAAATAGATAGGGGTGGCGAAAACCCCGATCGTCAGCCTTGGATGGGCGGCGAAAGCATGATAGTTTTTTCCGGCGGGCAGCGTGCATGGCCGGAATTTGACGGACCGAACCGCAGTTGCATCGTTTCAGGAAGGGGGAACGAACCCCATGTCAGGCCGCCAGGCAAGCCAGCAGGGACGGCACTTGCGGGACGTTTTGTCGGAAAATCGGGAGATTGGAGAGCATCTTTCCCCGGGCGATTTGGATCGATTGTTCGACCCCCAGCAATTATCTCGGATTGGCGGACTCGCTGGTCGACCGCGCTCCCAGAGCTCAGTCCAAAAAATCCCCATCCCATGCAAAATAGCTGTGACCTATCTTATAAATGGGTTTTGTGCGCGGCGGCATCACAGGCTGCGAAAAATGTCGGAATTTCGCAACGCGAGAATAGGAAGGCTTGGAGATTCTCCAGTTTATGAACCGGCTCACAGGCATCCATGCCGTACGCGAAGCGCTCGAAGCGGATCGGCCGCTCGATTCCCTGATCGTCGCGCGAGGCAGCCACGGCAACCGCATTGAAGAATTGGTGCGTCTGGCGCGGCACCAGGGTATTCCGGTGCGATTCGAGGAGCGCATACAGCTCGATCGCACCGCGGGCACACGCGAGCACCAGGGCGTCGTCGCGTTCGTTGCGGCGTCGCCATCCGTTAGCCTTGAAGATCTGCTGAAACCGCGCGACCCTCATGCCGCCCCCGGCCTGCTGGTTCTTCTCGACGGCGTCGAGGACCCGCAGAATCTCGGCGCCATCGTGCGAACGTCGCTTGCGGCCGGCGCGCAGGGCGTCGTCATCCCGGAACGCCGCGCCGCCGGGCTTACGGAAACCGTCGCTCGTGCATCCGCTGGGGCGCTTGCGCACCTTCCGGTCGCGCGCGTCACCAATCTTTCCCGCGCGATGGAAGAAATGAAAGAGGCGGGCTACTGGCTGGTGGGCCTCGACGAGCGCGCCGAAAAGCGTCACACCGAAGTGGATTTCAAAGTTCCGGTTGGCGTAGTGTTGGGCGGCGAGGGCAAGGGGTTGCACGCACTGGTCCGCGAGCGCTGTGATTTTCTGGTTTCGATTCCGACGACTGGCCCCGTGCGCGCGCTGAACGTGTCGGTCGCGGCCGGAGTCGTGCTCTTCGAGGCCGTCCGCCAGCGTGCGGCAACAAAATCAAAACCGATGACTTCCACGCAAGAGGAATAAACCGAAGAAGCCGTTACCTGCGTCTCTCACAACTCCGCTGCAATTCTATACAGTTACTTGTCGTACTGAATCATTGTGACAACATCGATGTCCGGAAGCTTCGCGCGGCCGTTCAGGAATGTGAGCTCCACGGCGAAAGATGCGCCGATTACTTCGCCGCCCAGCTTGCGCACCAGTTTGACGGTCGCTGCGGCGGTGCCTCCGGTGGCGAGCAAGTCATCGCTGATCAGCACGCGCTGGCCGGGCTTGATCGCGTCCTGGTGGATTTCGAGCGTGTCGGTGCCGTACTCGAGCTGGTAGGAAACCGAAGCCGTTTTCCACGGCAGCTTTTTGGGCTTGCGAACGGGAATAAACCCCGCGTTCAGCCGGTACGCCAGCGCCGGAGCGAAAATAAATCCGCGCGCCTCGATGCCGACGACGGCATCTACCACTTTTCCGGCGTAGTGTTCACAAAGCTTGTCCACAAGCATGTGGAATCCGGCTGGGTTCTGCAGCAGCGTCGTCAGATCGTAGAACAGGATTCCCGGTTTTGGATAATCGGGGATCTCTCGAATCAATTCCTTCAGATGGTCCATTCCGTTTGCTCCGCTCTCAAGAATTCAATCGTCCCGCTCGATGATGAAACCATTTGAAAACTCGGGCAGGATTTCCGAATCGCTTTCGGCGACCTGGTCCACGCCGGCCAAGCGTGGTCCGCGCCGGAGCTCGCTTTTCAGCGCGTCGAGTTGGGCCGCATTGCCGATGGCATACACTTCGACGCGTCCATCAAACAGGTTTTTTGCGTATCCGGCAACGCCCAACCGCGCCGCAGCTCGCTCTGCGAAAAAACGGAACCCTACGCCTTGCACGGCGCCGGACACGTAAAATCGCTTGGCCAGAGTCTCCACGGCAGCATGCCATGCCGCGATTTCCATCCCGCAGCCGCGCGATTGTAGCAGAGGTCCCCCGGCCTGCGCTGCGGAAACTGCGTGTCCTGGGCCGAATCCCTCGCAGCGGCCTCGGCAAAGATCGAAATGTCGCCACAGGTCATGTAACATTCGGGTTTCATGTTGCAGTGGAACTCCAACCCGGTGCACATTGTAGCTCGCCTCTTTAGAGGCGAGGTTTCTCTGCGAAATGCGAGAAAAGACCCCGCGTCTGAAGACGCGGGCTACAACAAATTCAAGGCATTCCGCCGCAGGCGGTGCGGTGCTGTCGTCACGATCCTTACCGCCACATTTTTTTCTGCCCACGCCTCGGCCCAAAAGGCCCCGGCACAAAAACCGGCTGCGCCACCCGAAGGCGTGCAGATCGTTTCGAACGCGGGCGAGCCCGAGTTGCGTATCGACGGCGTCCCATTTTTCCTTCACGCCGCCCAGTTCGATTATTTCCGTATTCCGCCCGATCTCTGGTTCCGGTTGCTCGACCGCTACCGAGAGATCGGCATCAATACGATCGACCTTCGCGTCCCCTGGAACTGGCACGAGCCGCGAAACGCGGAATTCGATTTCGACGGCCACACGAACCCTCGCCGCAATCTGCGGAGCCTTCTGCAGCTGATCGCGGAGAAACACCTGAAACTCATCGCGCGGCCTGGTCCGTTGATCGGCGACCACTGGCGCAACGCAGGCTATCCCGCCTGGCTGCTCGCGTACTCCGATTACAAGATGGATGCGTCAGCCATAGAGGCAGGTCTGGCGCCGCCGGACGCGGAACTCGCCGCACGAGACGGCAATGCAGCTGCGCGTCGCTGGCTCGCCAACGAAACGCACATGACGTACGCGAGACGCTGGCTGACCGCGATTGCCAGGGAACTTGCGCCATACAGCTCAAGAAACACGATTCGGATCACCGAACCGGGTGAGCGTGAAGGCGAAACGCAAGAAAAGCAAATCGGCGGCCCGCTTCTGTTTGTGGCGCTCGATGATGGCGTGGCGATTCGGACGGGCTCGGACGCGCCCGACCTGTCGCGCTATTTGGGCGAGCTTCGGAGAGCGCTCAGGCGAGGAGGGCTCGATGCGATCTCTTTCATGAACGTGCCGGACATTGTGGTTCAGGGCGCCGCGCCATTGTCCACCGCATCTGCGACAGAGGATCAGAAAGGAGTCGGACTTACCAGCCAGTGGTTCTTCAAACCTGCGCTGGAGCAGAATATACCGAGCCGCATCGTAGCTTCCTCTTCGGGGCCGCGTCAAAGTGCACTCCTTACGACGGCTGACGCGTCATCTCTTTCATTCCTGGCGAACTCGCTCGGAATGCAGCCGAATTTTCCTCCGTTGCTTTCCGCTTTCGCCACCACAACGTTTGCGCCTGCCGGCGATGTCCGCGCGGTGCAGCCGTCTCCAGAGAATATGCTGCTTGCGTCACGATTGTTGCTGGGGAGTGGCGTTCGCGGGATCGCATATTCGCCGCTCCAGGACACACTCACACCGGCGGGTTGGGGAACTCCGTCCGCAGCGCGCTTTTTCCGATGGGACGCCGCGCTCGACCTTGCAGGAAACTCCGGGCCCCAGGCAAATGGCGTAACGCGAAACGGTCAATTGGTTTCAGCATGGGGCGCCATGCTTGCCTCGTCGCATCTGCGCGCTGATTTCGGCATCGTGGATCTGCGCGCATGTCTGGCTGCGGCGCCCCCGGACGAGTCGGCGGCTTCGCACATTGCGCAAACAATTGAAAAAGTTTT
The DNA here is from genome assembly GCA_041488495.1 of Terriglobia bacterium. GTDB lineage: Bacteria > Acidobacteriota > Terriglobia > Acidiferrales > UBA7541 > Palsa-360. The sequence continues at coordinate 60,101 of JBGPPL010000017.1, read as the reverse complement.
CCGAGTCGCCGGCTTGGCCGGATTCACGCCGGAGCTGCTCAACCCCGCCGCGCAATCGGTTGAGCGTCTGCTGCGCGACGCTGTGATTCTGCTTCCAGCGCCCGCGGAAAATGGAACCCATCTCGCCCTTTCGGATAGAGCACAGGCGGCATTGGTAGAATTCGTCAGGCGCGGGGGAGTTCTGATCTATTTCCCCTCTCGTCCCCAGGGCGCGCTGCTTGAGCCGCTCTGGCAGGCCGCGCCATCCAGTCCCACAGCGCGTGAGAACATCGCAGAGTGGCCGTTCGAACGCGGCCGCGTGATCGCGTCTTCAAGCGATTTCTACTCCTGGGTTTCTCTTGCGGAGAATCTCGAGCAGATTCGCGCGCGAACTGAGAGTTTCCTGGCCACCGAGAGTCTGACCGCGCTTCTCGTCAGAGCCGGTGCACTTCGGAGTGTTCGCCGCGCGGCGTCCAGCAAGCTCAACTCGGACGTATTCGTTACGCAACTCATTTCGAATGAAGCCTCCACGCGGTCGGCGCGACGACAGACCTGCGTTGAGGAGCAACTCTGCGCCGCCGCACTCGTTAGCGTCACAAATCTCAGCGCTGATCAGCCCGCCAGAGAGTCGTTCGAAATCATGGATTCTCGACCGGCCGCGGCTGGGGCGACCTCGGTTGCAATCCCATTCGATGTCACTATTCCCGCGCGCGAATCCCTGCTGCTTCCGGTCCACGCTCCGCTTTGTTCCGCCTCCACAAACGAGCATTGCACCGACGAGGTCATCTCGGCCGGAGCGGAATTGCTGGGATTTGAGGGCGATGGCAAGATTCTCGAACTGACGTTTTACGCGCCTGCGCGCGCGACGGTCCGGCTGCACCTGGAGAGCCAGCCCACGAAGGTCGAACTCGAGCAGGACTTCCGGCTGGAAAGCCAGTGGAAGCAGGAAGCGGGTGAGCTCGAGGTTTCACTGCCGCGCGGAGCCGCGCCGGGCTATCGTCGCGTCCTCCGGGTCCATCTCCGCTACACACCGCATGTTGTTGGAAAATTGGATCCACCCAAAAATCATCGCCAGGGCTCCGAATACGAATTCTTAGATGCGGTCCGGCTCCCGCTCGCCACCGATGCCTCCATTTCATCCGGTCCGCCGCTGATTCTCGCGGGGCCGGGTGCCGGAGGCCAACTCATAATTGCAGCGTGGAATCGCAGCGGCAGCCTGCGTCTCGTGGACTTCAATCTCGATGGCGCGTTCCACGGCACGGGCTCGGCAAGAATGTTTCCCGACGAACGACAGTTCACTCGTATTCGGTTTCAGCCCACTCACAACTCTGTCGCCGCAGATTCACCCGCAGTGGCTCTGGCCGACGGCCTGCTTCGCGGTCAGTTCGCAGTCCGTTCCGGCCATGAACGCGCGAGCGTTCCGGTCCTGTTCGCGCCCGCTGATGAGACTGGCAACACACACTATCAGTATGATTTTGACCGCGACGGCGCGCCCGAATGGGTGCTGGAGAGCAATCGCCTGCGCTTGATTGTCTCGCCCGCGGACGGCGGCCGCGCTCTCGCGCTCGTGGACAAATCAACAAACGATGACCTCATCACGCTGGGCGGCGCCCTGCATGACCTGTTGGTTCCGGCACCTACTGCACCCGCAGCGACTCTGGCGTCCGGCGATTTCGCATCCAATCGCGCGTATCGTGCTGCGTGGGTGGAGGAGAAACAAGGGACGGGCCTGCGGCTTGCCTACAGCGAACATGAAAATTCTTTCGCAGGCGTTCACGTTGAAAAAACCTTGCGCCTCAGCGCGCCTGAAACAGTCGAGACCACCTACCGCATCTCGCTGGGCGCGGCGGCCCCCTCCACTCCAGCCGGTGATCTGGGACCAAAGCAGTCGTTCATTTCCATGCTCTCCGTTCCAGCTTCTGCCTCGGAAGATGGGACCGCGCACTTCTGCTGGCAATCCGCTGCCCCATCAGCATCCAACGTAACCCCGACCACCCCGGCAAAGCCCGCATCCGGCCCGCATTGTGAAAACTTTGTTGCATCGGGCGAGCCGATCGCAATTCCCGCAGAAATTACGCGTCTCGAAATCCAAACTTCGGGCCGCCATACGCTCACGGTGGAATGGACCTCTGCGCGCGCGATCATCGTTCCCAAGAATTTCTCCGCCCAGGTTGAGTTCGCGCTGCCCGCGCCCCTGCCGGGCGCTGCACCCGCCGAGTTCACTCTGCGGTACACTGTTGGCGAGTCCGGGCCGTAGCGCGGTCTCCGCCCGGGGACCTACGCTACAAAACGGCCGCGGATTGCATCCAATGGATTGTGGATTGACGTCCGCAAAATGAATCGCCGCTCGATGATTACGGCCATCTCCTGCGTAGTCGCGGTGCTCCTGACCGCCGGGATGATTCCCGTGCATGCCCAGGAGGCCGGCCCGATGAGGCCGCCGGCACACGCGACACCTCCTGCCCCTTTGCCGGTCAATAAGCCCGAACTACCGCCCGTCCCTCCCGAAGAGATCATCAGGCGCTTCGCTGCGAAAGAGGACGAAATGTTTCGCGCGGTCATGGGCTATGGTTTCCAGAAGAGCGTGCGCCTCGAAGAAATCGGCCCCGACAACAAACCTACCGGTCAAGTTGAAATCGTCACGCAGCAATTTGTTGGTCCGGACGGCAGGCGCTACGAAAAGCCCGTCCGCCGGTCGGCATCCACGCTCCAGTACTTGCAAGTGGAGCGTGGGGATTCCGATCTCATCGCCTCGACCCCGCTATTCCCGCTGACGACTTCGCAGCTTCCGAAATACGAAATCATCTTCCAGGGAAAGCAACCACTGGACGAACTGAGCGCATACATTTTTGGTGTCAGGCCGCGCGCGCTGGACCGCGCGCACGCTTACTTCTCAGGCGTGGTGTGGGTGGACGAACAGGATCTGGTCATCGTGAAGACCATCGGTAAGTGGGTCATGGAGACGGGCGACGTCACATCTTCCTTGCTGCCATTTACGGTCTTTGAAACTTACCGGCAGCAGGTGGGCAAGAACTTGTGGTTTCCTGCGTATTCCCGCTCGGACGAAACCATACCGGAAGGCAAGACGACGCTGCCGATTCGCATTGTCATTCGATGGACGGACTACATGCCAGCAGGCAGCGCTCCATCGACGGGACCACCACCGGTTGCAAAACCCACCGACAGCAAGGGCGCTCCCTAGAAATCCCTCAGTAGAGCGGGTAGCTCGCGGATGGTCTCGATCACAACGTCGGGCGACGCGGCGCGGAGCCGCTCCGGCACCGGCGATCCACCGAGCACCCCGATGGCGCGAACGCCCGCGCGATGCGCCATCTCGATGTCCTCCGGCGCATCACCGACGTAAACGCACACCTTCGGGGATATATGAAGCAGTTCGAGCGCCATGCGCAGCGGGGCGGGATGCGGCTTCCGCCTCGGCGCGTCCTCGCTGCAGACCTTCACACGAAACATCGCCGCCAGTTCGTGTTCGCGCAGTTGTCGCCGTACCCGCGTGCGGCTTCCGCTTGACACCAGCGCCAGGGTGAAGCGCCGCTCCAGTGCGCGCAGCACCTGGCGCGCGCCCGGCTGCAGCTCCGGCTGATGTTGCCGGTAGAACCGCATCCACAGGCGATCGGCCTCGTTCCATTTCTCTCGCGGCAGGCGAGCAGCGCGGTACACCCGGTGCCAGTTCGGGGAGTAATGCCGCTTCAACTCGGCAATGCTCCAGGTCATCTCCAGCGCGGCGAACATATGGATATAGGCCTGCGCATCAGCCTCGAAGGAATCGAGTAAAGTGCCGTCCCAGTCGAACAGCACGCACTCGGTAGTGGGTCTTGCGTTCGCCGCCATCAAATTGGTTCCATTTTTTCCGTCTTGGTCAAAGTTAAGGTAGCACAGAAGCATACGGCCTAACGGAGCTGGCGGAAAACGAAGAGGGGGCGCGAAAGGGAAACCCAGGGCCTCAAGAACCGGGAAGGCTTTACACCCGCGCAGGTGGCAGTATTAAGACCTTTCGAAACGCGAAGGCAGGGGCTCGTCCCTCTGGAACGTGATGTCATCGAAGGTTACCGCCAGGGCGTGCCAACCGGGCCGAGAGGCCGGTTCCACTCGCACGACGTGCGCCTCGGTCATCATCCGTACGGTGCCCCGGCCAAGCGGCCGGTCCACGAGGTAAACCTCTATTTCTATGGGAGTTCCCGGATCAATCCGCTGCGGGCAGAGGAAAAGGACACCGCTCGAACTGATATTCGTCGTGCGTAAGGTCGCATCTTTGTGCTCACGCTGCCCCGCAATGCGCTTCAAGCGCAACGGTAGACTGAGTTTAGCGCGCGTATAGGCGCGCCGCTCTTGGGCCGGGCGTACGGCATGCGTTGGAACGCGCGCAATGCCCTTGGGCTTGGCCCGCGTCGTCCACGATGGCGCGTCCACAACGGTTGTCGCCGCATGCGCGGACAGTTCTTTGACCGCTGCGGACTCGCCGCAGATGGATGCGGATCGGTTCATGATTTTCGGATTCCGAGCAGTGCGCATAGGTCTCCCTGGCTCCTCACGTTTCTGGCACTGCTCGCAGACACTATCCTCTGGGCGACTTCCTCCGTCAATTCACGTTCCACATGAATTGTCTTAATGGACACCTCCCGGACTAGCCTGCTTTCCTCTGATCCAAATGATCCAAAATGGCTCTCGACCAACGGTCTGCCCTTGCGTATTTTTAAGCTTATTCCTCCTGGCCCGCATCCATTTGAGCTATGGAGTAAGTTCCGGATAGCGTTTCGTTCGTGTATTTCGTACCCTTTTCAGGCGGGCTCCACGCCCCGGCCAGGCCGGGGCGTTCAGCGTAAAAATAGAGCCCGCACGCGTGCTGTCTACGATGCGCACATCCAAGATCGGCCTGGAATCTGCCGAGGAGATCCCGTCCAGCGGACCGGTTCCGCTCGCGGCTTCACGCTCGCAATTGGCCATAGCCTTCGCCGCTGTGTACATCATCTGGGGATCGACTTACCTTGCGATCCGGATCGGTGTCACGGAAATACCCCCCTTCTTCATGGCCGGCACTCGGTATTTGATTACAGGTGCGATCCTCTATCCCCTGGCCCGCGCGCGCAGTGGCGAGCGCCCCTCGCCGCAACAATGGGCTGCTGCACTCCTGCTGGGCGCGCTACTCCCCGCTGCCGGAAACGGCTTTCTCACATGGGCGGAGCAAACCGTTCCCTCGGGTATCGCGGCCCTTCTGGTGACCACGGTTTCCCTATGGATGGTCATTCTTGAATGGGTGCGTCCGGGCGGCACCCGGCCCACAGCGCGGACTTCCGCCGGTCTGCTGCTTGGTTTCGGCGGGATTCTGTTGCTGGTTGCGCCCTGGCAGTCCGCGGGCCGTGTGAACCTGATCGGGGCTGGTGTCCTGATGACCGGCTCGCTTTGCTGGGCTGCGGGTTCCGTTGCGTCGCGCCACGTCAAGCAGCCGCGGATTCCGCTGCTTGGAACGGCCATGCAAAGCCTCTGCGGTGGCATAATTCTGTTTGTGTTCGGGTGTCTTACAGGCGAAGTTTCTCGCGTGCATGTAGGCGCGATCACGCATAGCGGGTGGCTCGCGCTAGCGTACCTGACGGTGTTTGGCTCCCTGATCGGTTATTCGGCGTACACTTGGCTGCTCCATGCGGCGTCGCCCGCGCGAGTCGCCACCTATGCCTACGTGAATCCCATTATCGCGATTCTGCTTGGCTGGATGTTTGCCGGCGAACACCTGGCGCCGCGAATCCTGATTGCTACGGCCGTGATCATCGTTGGAGTCGTTATGGTCATTGCAGCACCACGGCGCGCCGAGGCTCCGGCCGAGCTTCTCCCCGAGCCGGAGGAATCCGGCCTGTAGCGAGCCGGGGTGATTCGAGTTTGACCGCAAGATTCGGATAGCGCCACGGAGGTCAGTTTCGATATGTTGCTTGTTAAAGGAATCCTACGGCGCGTGACGAAGCCCGCTAATACGCTTCCGGTTCTTCAGACGCCCTCTCGACGCCGATGCCTCACCGCCGTCGCTTCGCGCGACACGCGCCTGGACAGCGCGTTCGTCTATGCCGTGCGCTCGACGGGAATCTATTGCCGGCCATCTTGCCCGTCCCGTCGCCCGCGCCCGAAGCAGATGTTGTTTTTCGCCGTACCCGAGGCTGCGGAGCGAGCTGGATTCCGTCCCTGCCTGCGCTGCCGTCCCCAGCAGGCGCCGCGTAGCCTTCCGTCCGAACTTGTCCGGCGGGTATGCAGCGAAATCGAGGGGGATGCGGATCGTCCGGCCGACCTCCGCCGGCTCGCCGCAGGCGCGGGGATGAGTACGCATCATTTGCAGCGCACCTTCCGCCGGGCCACGGGAATTTCACCACGGCAATATGCCGACGCGATTCGCGTCGCGCGGCTGAAAGCTCATCTACGAAAGGGGACCGACGTGACTACCGCACTCTACGAAGCAGGATACGGCTCCGCCAGCCGTCTTTACGAACACTCCAACGCGCAGCTTGGCATGACGCCTGCCACTTATCGCCGCGGCGGGCGAGGCATGCAGATTTCCTATGCGATCGCCGATTGCACTCTGGGCCGCGTGCTTGTGGCCGCCACGAACCGCGGCGTCTCCGCCGTGTACCTGGGAGATAAGGACAAATCGTTAGCCGCCGCGCTTAACAAAGAGTATCCGCACGCTGAGATTCGCCGTAGCTCAGGAGAGCATTCGCGATGGCTGCGCGCTATCGTCCAGCATCTCGCTGGCGCACAAACCCAGCTTGACCTGCCGACCGATGTGGTCGCCACCGCGTTCCAGCGCCGCGTCTGGGAGACGCTGCGCTCCATACCGTTCGGCACGACACGTACCTACAGCGAAGTGGCGCGTCTGCTCGGACAGCCGAGCGCGGCGCGAGCCGTAGCGCGCGCGTGCGCCACCAATCCGACAGCGATCATCGTTCCCTGCCATCGCGTGATCCGCACCGACGGCTCACTCGGCGGCTATCGGGGGGGGCTGCATCGTAAACAGCTTCTACTGGAACAGGAAATGCGCAATTCGAAGGATGGAGCTGATTCTGCGAAACGAGGTAAAGCACTCGCGGCGACCCTTTAGCTCGGATTTCCGAGATTAACTCTTTCCAACGAACCTTCGGGAGTTATTTATCATCTGTTGTATTTATGCGGGTTGGAACGCAGTGCAGAGGCCTCGAAGGTGCACACGCCATGGGTGAAAAACAAAACCGGCCCTTTCAGCTCTCGTTCAATGCTTCCTTGAAGGTTGGTTTCCAGGGATCGCGAGTCACTTCCGATGGTGGCCTGATTCTGGTGCGGAGCTTGGACGCACGTCTGAAGTTCAGCAAACTCATCGCAGAACACTTGCGTAAGAGATTTTGTTGCTCGTCACAACAAAACCTGCACCCTCTTTCCTTTTACACACTCATAAGTACGTCACCCACGACCCGATGGCGGGATGGATTGACCTGGCAGCGCGGTGGTGATACGGTTCCCGGCCTGAGATAGAGCCATGCCGCGAGCGAAAGAGAAATCGAAGATTTCGGATCGAGGAGACAAGAAATGAAAAAGTACCTGGCAATCCTCTTTACCCTGTGCATGGCCTTCGTTTCGAGGGCCCAGGGCCAGCAGCTGCCCATGATGCATACGTCAGGGCTTCTCGGGCTGGTTGAGACCATCCCATTGCCAGGGGATGGCTACATGGACCATCTAACGGTAGACGTCAAAGGCCAGCGCCTATTTATTTCTGGGGAGGCCGCAAAGAGTCTTATTGTTGTGGACCTGCGTGCAGGCAAGGTGATCCACGAGACCAAAGGGCTCTCGGCGATGCCTAAAAAGCCGTTCTATCTCCCCGAGACCAACGAAGTCTGGGTGACCCTGACAGATAGCACTGTTGCAGCCATTAGCGGGACTACGTACGAGGTCACCAAGACCGTCAAATTGTCCGGATATGGTGATCCGAACAGGGGAGCGGATAACGCAGCTTACGATCCTGCCGCCCATCTGATTTATGCCGGCGTCGAAGTCTTTGAAGACTTTGGTGGCAGTGGCCAGCACGGATCTACTGATGCTTCTATCGACATCGTTGACACAAAGACGGCCAAATTGGTGGGCAGCATTAAGTTGCCAGGCGGTGATCCCGCGGGCATCACAATCGAGCCATCGGGGAAAAGATTGTACGTGACTATGGGAGATATTGTGGGAGGTGAAAGCCACGTTGCGGTCATTGATCTCGAAAAACGCGCCGTGGTCGCCCAGTGGCCAATCACTGGAGGCCCGGTGCCGCATACCGCGGGTCTGGACGCAGCCCACCATCGCCTGTTTGTCGGTAGCAGGACGATAGCGCACACTGGCGACGTCGGAGGCGGGCACCAGCATGAACCCGGGAAGCTTGTCGTCATGGATACGGAGACCGGGAAAGTGGTTCAAGTGCTGGACAGCGTGGGCGGAGCAGACGATCTCCAATATGACGCGGCAACCGGGCGCATCTACTTCGTAGGGACAACTGGCACTGTTGCTGTGTTTAAGGAGATGGACCCGGACCACTTCCAGCTTCTCGGAAAAGTTCCAACCGGGGCAATATCTAAGACCGGGCTCTGGGTGCCTGAACTGAAGCGGTTCTACTCGTCTGTCCCGAAGCACTACGTTCTCACTGCACGCCATGGGACAGAGGACATACAGGCCGACCTGCTCAAGGAATTGAACATCACACAAGGTGTGGTGAAGCGCGAAAAGAACTCCGGCTGGCAAACCTCGATTCTTTCTGACCTAGTGATCGAACAAGCCCACCTCATGGTCTTTGATTACTTGCCGTAAGTGGCGCCATAAACAGTCAGCGAACAACGCAAGACAGGAAGAAGGAATTTCCTACTTAGGGTCCTATCCTTGAGGTTTCACTCGGGTGGTACCGCGCGGCCAGTGGGGCTTGAATTCCGAATCGGCGATCCGCACGTTGCGCGCGATGTTCTTGTACAGGATGATGAAATAGTCGCCGGATCCTGTTTCATAAAACTTCTGCTGCACGGGGAGCCAAGTGGATTCGTCGATCCACAACTGGATTTTCGAAAGTTGGTTCCGAACATCGTCCGATTTCGGCAGCAGCTCCAGCAACACGACCTTCCGGTTGTCGAGTGTTTCTTCACCCTGCAGAGTCACTGAGTAACCCTTCTTAAGTTCTGATCCCGCCGTCCCGAAGCCGAGCAGCAGGAACTGATCTACAAGGGATTTCTTCTTTCCGAGATTGTATTCCTCGACGCGATGAATTTTCGGATTGTAGATGTAGAAATCATCGCCGTCACGGAGGATGGTTCTCGGATCAGGCTGCGTCAGCTCGATGCGCATCTTGTCGTCGCGACGTACGTAGATTCGCCCGGATTCAGTGGACTTATCGTTTACGACGACGGTCACTTTCGTGCGCTCGAGATCCGCCGTCAGGCTGTGGAACTCCCCTGCCTGTGCGTCGAGCTGCTTGAGCACGCTTTCGAGCGTCCAACTACTCTGCTGGGACGCGCCCCAGCCGGCACGTGCTGAAAACGTGGCGCCGGCCGCGGCCGCCAATAGCGCCACCATCGTTCGAACGACCCTCGACACCCTCATTCAGCCCACATCTCCCTGATCTGCGTGCCACAGACCCATCCAAACTGTAATGCGGATTCAAAACCGTGCGGTGATCGTACCACACTGCTTAAGATGCTCCGCGCGTCTCTCGGGTTACGCGTTCTATGAAGACGTCCGCCGCGGACCCCATCAATCCTCTTCCGCTAACAGACTCTGGGTCTCTTTCTGTATGATTACCGTTCTGTGTTCCACCGCAAACAGTTTCGCCTGCGCCTGCCCTCCCGCACATTGGTACTTGGTGAGCGCACCCTGATCATGGGCGTGCTGAATGTTACGCCTGACAGTTTTTCCGACGGCGGCGCTTTCCTGGATTTGCAAGCAGCCGTCGCCCGGGCGTTGGAGCTGGAACGCGACGGCGCAGACATCCTCGACGTCGGCGGGGAATCCACGCGCCCCGCAGCCGCGCCTGTTTCCGCGAGCGACGAACTCTCGCGCATCCTGCCCGTCCTCGAAGCTGTGCGCGGAAAGCTGCGAATTCCGATCTCGGTGGATACTCAGAAAGCCGAAGTCGCCGAAGCTGCACTGGCCGCCGGCGCCGAAATCGTCAACGATATTTCGGCGTTGCGCACCGATCCGCATCTCGCCGCGGTCGCGCGCCGCGCCCGCGCGCCGGTCATCCTGATGCATATGCGCGGCAGGCCCCGTACGATGCAGCGAGGTCCGTTTGCCCGCAACGTGATTCAGGACGTGATGACTGGGCTCCGCGACGCTCTGGCACGCGCCAGGCGCGCGGGCCTCGCGGAATCGCAAATTCTGCTCGATCCCGGCATCGGATTTGGCAAGTCCCATGAGCAAAATTTCGAAATCCTGGCGAGACTTTCCGAGTTCGCGCGCCTCGGCTGCCCGATCGTGATTGGCACGTCGCGAAAAGCTTTCCTCGGCAATGCTCTGGCCCGGCCGGGAGAGCCGCCCCCACCCCCGAGCGAGCGGCTGCTTGGCACCGCCGTCACAGTGACTGCGTCCATCCTCGGCGGCGCGCACATCGTTCGCGTCCACGACGTCGCCGAAATCGCCCGCGTCGCCCGTGTGGCCGATGCAATTGTCGATTCTGAGGGCAAGGCGAGCAAACGGAAGCCGCGTTGAAACAACGGCTGCAGTCATGTTTTTGGTGGGCTATAATCGATTTGCGCGGGATCTGAGGACCGAGAGGGCCATACGGGGAGCAGCATGCGCTGGAACAAGATTTGTGTTGCCATCTTGCCGTTGTCTTTCCTCACCGCGTTTCTTCCCGCTGTGGCGCAGTTGCCCTCCGCGCAGCCCGATCCGCTCACGCGAATCCGCGCGGCGGCGCAGGGGAATGCACAGGCGTGCTCAGCTACAGGCGAAAGCCTCTGCGAACAAGTCGCTCCGAAGATTATCGAGAATGCGATGGGAGAATCGCCGCTCGCGGAAAATCTCCGCCGCCTGACGGATGAGATTGGGGGGCGTATGAGCGGCACGCCAGCGGGGGCACGCGCCGTTGCCTGGGGCGTGGCCGCGTTTCGCGATGCGGGTGTCGACGTCCACACCGAGAAGTACACAATCCCGGTGACCTGGTCGGAAGGCGCCTCGCACCTGGAGGTTCTTTCGCCGGCTCCATTTCCGGTGCATCTGGTTTCGGTTGCCTGGGCGCCTGCCACACCAGCAGGTGGCGTTGAGGCCAGCGTGATTTTCGCCGGGCAAGGCACCGAAGCCGACTTTTCGCGGCTGGGATCCTCAGCCAAAGGCGCGATTCTCCTGGTCCGTTCGGAGCTGTTGAGAACGTGGGACGACCTTTTCCAGGAGTATATGAAAGCGCCGGGTATTATCCAACGAGCGAAGGGTGCGGGCGCAACGGCGATCCTGTGGATGTCCACGCGCGAACGAATGCTCCTCTACCGGCACGGTAACGCGACCACTGGACAGATTGATGCTCTTCCGCAGGCGATTCTTGCGCGCGAAGACGCGCTGCGGCTCGAACATTTCCTTGCGGCTGGTCAGAGCGTTCGTGTCCGCCTCGGCCTCCCGAACCGCATCGGCGGCCCGGCCGAGCAGGAAAACGTCATCGCGGAAATTAAGGGTCGCGAGAAGCCGGACGAATGGGTGCTGCTGGGCGCGCACCTCGATTCCTGGGAACTCGGCACCGGTGCGCTCGACAACGGCTGCAACGCCGCGCTGGTGATCGAAGCGGCACGCGACATCCAGCGGACCGGAATCCGGCCGCGCCGCTCGATTCGCTTCGCACTCTTTACGGGCGAGGAGCAGGGCATGCTCGGCTCGTGGGCGTACGCACGCGCGCATCGTGCGGAACTCGACCGCGCGCGCGCCGTGGTCGTCTTCGATGAAGGGGTTGGCCGCGTGCCGGGATACATGCTTAACGGCAGGCCCGAAATGGAAGCTGGCGTGCGGGAAGCTCTGAAACCGTTGGAGTCTTGGGGTGTCACCCAACACGTCCTCGATGCGCCGCTCGGAACTGATAATTTCGATTTCCTCGTGGAAGGCGTGCCCACACTGATCGCAAATCAGGAAGAAGCCAACTACCTGCCAAATTATCACGCCGCCTCTGACACATTCGACAAGGTCGACATCCTTCAACTGAAGATCAATACGGCGATTGCAGCCGTCACGGCGTTCGGGATTGCCGAGCGCGCGGCGCCGCTTGCGCCGCGGCAATCTCGCGCTGAGATTGAGGCCTTGTTAAGAGCTTCAGGTCTGGACCAGCAGATGAAGATCGCGGGCCTCTGGCCGCTCTGGGAGTCAGGCGAGCGCGGACGTTTACCCTGAGCCCGCCACGGCGGGCGAAGGGTTTACCCTGCCCCTCGGACATTTCTAGGCACTTCCACGCCGTATCGTGCTTCCGCGTTATAATGGCGTATGGCCTTCTCCCTCCGCGCTTCGCCATTTGTTCTGGACACCGCACGCACGGGCGTAGTCCTCGCAATCGACTACGGACAGAAGCGACTGGGGCTCGCGCTCTCGGACGAGCACGGCGTCACGTCACGGCCGTTTGCGACCTGGACGCGGATCAATCGCCGGCGCGATCTCGCCCGTCTGCGCGAGTTGGCGCGGCAGCACGCAGTGCGCCGCATCATTGTCGGATTGCCTCTACACCTGGATGGCACCGCGAGCGAAATGTCCGAGGAAGCGAAGAGCTTTGCCACGCGCGTCGAAAAGGCCCTGGGTGTTCCAGTCGAAATGATGGATGAGCGGCTCAGTACCTGGGAAGCTGAACAGACCCTGGTGGCAAACAAATCCACCACGCCATCGCATCGCGGCCGCACACAGCACGCGCGGCGCAAGCGGCGAACGGCACTCGACGATATCGCTGCCGCTGTCATTCTGCGCGACTATCTGGACCGCACGCGCCCGCAGGGTGGGACGCGAGACTGACATGCGCCGCCTCCTCCTTTTTCTTCTGACCCTGTTGATTCTTGCGGCGGGATACCTATCCGCAGCCCTTTTTCAGCCCTACCAGGGGTTCCCTGCCGAAGGCGTCTACGTCGACATTCCGCACGGCGCATCGCAGCGCGCGATTTCGCGCCTTCTCGCCGAAAATGGCGTGGTGCGCAGCCGCATCGCGTTTGAAGCGTTGTGCCGTTCGCAAAAGCGGCGCACGCTCGAAGCCGGTGAATACTTCTTTAACCATCCGGTAACATCGTTCGAGGTGTTTGACGTTCTCGCCAATGGCCGCGTGTACGTCAAGGAACTCGTCGTGCCCGAAGGCTTCACCATGTTCGATATCGCTGACCTTGCGGCAAGTGAAGGATTCCTCACCCGCGACGAATTCCTTGCCACGGCACGCGATCCTTCTCCCGTGCTCGATCTCGCGCCCGGTGCGCCGACACTCGAGGGATTCCTCTTCCCCGCAACCTATGAGTTTCCGCGTCATGTGACAGGGAAAGAGATGACCACGGCAATGGTGAAACGCTTCAGGCAGGTGTGGATTACTTTGCCGTTCGCGGACGCACCCGCCGCCCGCCACACCGTGCAGGACGTGGTGACGCTCGCTTCGCTGGTGGAACGGGAAACGCCGCGCCCTGAAGAACGTCCGCACATTGCCGGCGTGTTTGCAAACCGGCTGCGCATCGGCCAACCGCTGCAGTGCGATCCCACTGTCGGGTATGCGCTCACGCTCGCGGGGAAATACACCGGCAAACTCGACGGCGAGGATTTGCGCTTCGCTTCCCCTTACAACACCTACCACAACAAGGGCCTGCCGCCTGGACCTATCGCCAATCCGGGCGAAGCATCGATGCGCGCGGCGCTCGACCCGCCACCCACGGACGATCTCTACTTTGTCGCAAATACCGAGGGCGGGCACTTTTTCAGCAAGACCCTTCGGGAGCATAATCAGAATGTCGCACGCTACCGCCGCCTGCTCGGGCAGCCGCAGAACCAAGCCGCCGGCAGCGCGTTTCCTGCGACATCCATAAACAAATCCAGTCCCACGAGGCTCCGATGACACGTCAGGATCACCCGACGAAGAAGGAAATGATCCTGGAAATCGCGCGCGAGCTGTCCGCGCCGCGGTTTACACCGGCCGAGATCGAGCAGATTCGCCGCCAACTGGTAGCGCGGCTGGGCGCGGCGGGAAAGACATCTCCCGATTACATCGCGGGAGTACTGGAAACCGCCGGCATGCGTATCGTGTGGTCCACAAAAGCGGATACCGAGGGGCTATACGAGGAAGAATTCCATGATCTGCTCCATTTTGCGACGCTTGAGGACGCCGAGATGTGCATCGTGCGCCTGGACGAACTCCTTCGAAAATTCCAAAACGATGGGGAACACGCTGCAGCTGAGCGTGTGCTCGAAGTGGCGCGGCTGGGCCGCCGCCGCGCGGAAATGATCGCGCGCAACCATAAAGTGGAACCTGAGAAACGAGCCGAAAAGGAAGAAATCATGCAATGGTTCAAAGTATGGCTCGAGACACCGGACACATTTTTCGACTGGCTGGAAGTACGCAAGGCGTCGCCCGATTTTCAGAGGCGGTTCGCAAAGAGTGCGTCGGCGGATGCCTAAGCGCGCGCTGGCGAATCTGCATTACGTGCTGGAAGTCGAGCCGCTCGCTCTGGGCGCGGATGTAAAAGCGGTCGGACTCGACCTGATGGAGGTCGAAAGCCGCGAACCGGCTCGCGGCAGTGACGCCGCGCACATCTGGGCCGCCGCGCTTGCCGCGCTCGCGGGGACGGAGCCGTGGGCCTTCGATTTTTTCGCCCATCAGGACCGCGTGCGTGAATATTGCAGTTTGCATGCGATCGCTTTCGAAGAGAAATCGTCAGGCCATTCACTCGTCATTCCCGCACCCTCGCCTGAGCCGCTGGCCAGGCTGTTCGAACGCTTCGCCGGGGAGACGTTCGGCGCGCGAGCCGGCTCGCTGCTGGCTGCGGGTGACGCCACCGTGGAAGGCGAACTGGCCCGCCGGGGCGTGGACGCGTATCACACCGCGTTTCACAATTATCTGTTCTGCGCGGTCTGCGATTTCGAGAACGGCTTCCTGACGCTGCTCACCGAAAAGTTATGGACGAGTGAAGTCCTCCGCCGCGTGAAGCCCGCCGTTGCCAGCCTGCCCGTCGAAGTCGCCCGCCCGCAGTAAGGCAGAATCGTGTATAATATGACTATGGTCATATGGAGTCGGTCATGAAGACAATGGCGGCAGGCGAATTCAAGGCGCAATGCCTCAAAGTCATGGACCGCGTGAATACAACCCGCGAGCCCGTGGTCATCACTAAGAATGGGCGGCCGGTCGCGAAGCTCGTGCCCGCCGACTCGCCGGTACAGGATTTTCTTGGCTCCCTGGCAGGAACGATAGAAATCGTGGGGGATATCGAATCTCCGGTTGAATCCACAGAGGCCTGGGAGGTTCTGCGATGATCTTGCTGGATACACATGTCCTGGTTTGGGCGATGGCGGAACCGCACCGGCTTTCGCGTGCCGCAGCGTCGGCGATTCGGCGGGGACGTGCAGGCGGAGGATTGGGAATTGCGGCGATCACACTTTGGGAGATGGCGGTCTTGTTCTCACGGGGGCATTTGCGTGCGCCCGGAACAGTCGAAGATTCGATTCAGTTGATGCTGGATTCCTCCGGTGTGAGCGTGCGCCCAGTGACGCCAACAGTGGCTGCGTTGGCCACCCAGTTCCCCGAAGACTACCCTCGCGACCCTGCTGACCGGCTCATCGGTGCTACGGCGCGAGCGGAGGGCCTTACCCTTATCACACGAGACGAACAGATCCGGAAAAGCAAGCTGTTGAAGACGATCTGGTAGGACGAATTCCGGCAAATGCAATGAAACACTTCTGCAAGATGACGGCGAGTGCGGTGGCGTTACTCGCCGTGTTGTGCGCCGCCAGCGGGGTCAACGCGCAGATCGCCGAAGGGAACAAACCGGCAGTCCGGATCGTGATCGTAAAATCTGCTCGGACTATGGCGTTAGAAAGGGGCGGGCAGACACTCCAGACATACAAAGTGGCGTTGGGAGGTCAGCCGGTCGGCGTCAAACAGCAACTGGGGGACCACAAGACTCCAGAGGGCAATTACTTCGTCACGCGAAGAACACGCACAGCCGGTTTTATATGGCACTACATCTCTCCTATCCCAACCCCGAAAATAGAGCAAGAGCACGAAAGCAGGAGGTCAGCCCCGGGGGCGATGTAGAAATCCACGGCCCAGGCAAACAGTACGGCTGGATTGGCGCCCGGCATCGCCTGACGGACTGGACCGATGGGTGCGTTGTAGTAATGAACGAAGAGATCGAGGAAATTTTCCGGATCGTGCCTGTCGGAACACGCGTGGAAATCAGGCCGTAGAAAGCTCCGGCCCTTGATTGACACCCCCTGGAGTGGTTGTTAGATTGAATGTTTGCCTATGATGAGTGAAAAACATTGAGAAGGCGTCTGCGAATCTGGGATGTTCTGCTGGCGTTGACGCCAATGCTGGCGGCGGGGTGTATGGCGATCAAGACCAGGCATGATGTGAAGAAGGAAGAAATTCACGCGCAAATGGAGGCGAGCGAAGACCAGCTCCTCGCCAGCTACAACGAGCAAGCGCGGGCCGTGCGCAGCCTGCAGGCGACCGTGGACCTGGTCCCCAGCACGGGCTCGACCTACAGCGGCGTCATCGAGGAATACCACGACGTTCCCGGCTTCATCCTGGCCCAGCGTCCCGCGACGGTGCGTGTGATCGGGCAGGCGCCGGTCGTCGCAAAAAATATCTTCGATATGGTGAGCGACGGAGAAACATTCCGGATTTTTATTCCGTCGAAAAACACGTTCCTGGTGGGCGCGACCTCCCTCGCGCGCGCATCGAAAAAACCGATTGAGAATCTGCGCCCGCAGCACGTCGTCGACGCATTGTTCTGGCCGGAAATCTCGATGGGTGAGAACTGGCTGTTCGAGCAGTTCGACGCCGAACCGTATAGCTATTACATCCTGACGCTGCTGCGGCACGAGGACGGCGGCAAGCTCGAAATCGCGCGGAAAATCTGGTTCGACCGGGCCAACCTGCGCGTCTCGCGCGTGCAGCTTTATGGGGCGGCGGGACGGCTCGATTCCGACATCACGTATTCGGACTGGCAGCCCCTCGTGGCGGCGCCAGCCGCCGGGGGCGCACTCGCGGCGGCGCAGACAAGCTACGCGCGCGACATTCACATCTGGCGCCCGCAGGACGACTACAAGCTCGAGATCCGCATTATGAAGCTGACCGCAAACGAAGAGATTTCCGCGGATCGGTTTGAGCTGGCCCAGCCGGCGGGAACTGAGCTGGTGCGCGTGGGCGAAGAGCCGTCGGGAACTCAACGATGATCCGGCAACTGATTGTGAACAACGTGCTGCGCCGGCCAATCCGGACGATCGTGAGCGTCATTGCGGTCGGCGTCGAAGTGGCGCTTGTAATCTTGATCGTCGGGCTTACGAGCGGCCTGTTGCAGGAGACGGCCAAACGCATTGAGGGCATTGGCGCGGACATCATGCTGCAGCCGCCCTCGGCGTCCGTCTTTCTGGCGTTCAGCGGGGCGCCCATGCCGATCAAGATCGGCGACAAGCTGCGCGAAATGAAATACGTGCAGGCTGTCGCCCCCGTTCTGTTGCAATTCAGCTCCTCGGGCGGCGTGGATGTGATCTATGGGATTGACCCGCAGAGTTTCCGGGACGTCTCGGGAGGGTTCGTTTTCCTCGAAGGGCACGACATGGCCGGCCCGGACGATATCTTGATGGACGATTGGGCGGCCAAAGCAAAGAACGCCAAGGTGGGAGGAACATTCCGTCTGCTGGATCATGATTTTCACGTCGCAGGGATCGTGGAGCATGGGAAAGGCGCGCGCCTGTTTGTGCCGATCGAGACTCTGCAGGACTTATCCGGGTCCCGGGACAAAGCGTCAATTTTTTTTCTGAAATGTACGCGGCCGGACCACACGCAGGCCGTGATGGACCAGATGCGGCCGATTTTCCCGCGCTACGAAATTCGCCCGCTCAAGGATTTTCTTTCCCTAATGAGTTCAACGAGCCTGCCCGGGCTCGATATCTTCATCGAAAGCATGATTGCGCTCGCAGTTTCGATCGGCTTCCTGGTGATCCTGCTTTCCATGTACACGACCGTGATTGAGCGGACACGGGACATCGGCGTCCTGAAATCCATTGGCGCGTCGAAGGCATATATTATCCGGGCGCTGCTTGGGGAATCCGCCTTCATCTGCGCGATCGGCATCGTTGCCGGCATCGTTATGAGCTACGTCACGCGGGCACTGTTTCTTTCCGCGTTCCCGACTCTGTCGATTCTGATCACGGCGGATTGGATTCTGCGGTCCGCCTTGATCGCCGTGGTTGGAGGACTGCTGGGTGCGAGCTACCCGGCATGGCTCGCGAGCCGCAAGGACGCGATTGAAGCCTTGTCGTACGACTAACACGCTTCCCTGCAATTCCTATCTTGCAGATGTGGATTCCGATGGAAGTCGGGACTTGTCGCATAAAGGCCCGCCTCTGAAGAGGCGGGCTACAGCAACCCGTCATCGACGGTCCTTCTACTATCGCCAGAAAAACGGCACCGCCTTCTCAGCCCAGCGCATCTATGAGTTGAACAGGTGGCGCAAGCCGCCGAGCGTGTGATACATCCATTAAGTCTGCGCGCTTTCCCGGCCAGGCCTAGTCAGAAATGGCAATCGCGACTACAATAACTTGGCCTGCCGATGTGCTCTTTTCCAAAAGGGAATCAAGAGTGGAACTGATAGTCGTTACGGAAAACCTCTGGAAGCTTTATCGCGCGGGGAAAGTGGATGTCCCAGCGCTGCGCGGGGTCAATTTCAGGGTGTTGCCCGGCGAGTTCGTGACGGTGATGGGCCCTTCCGGCTGCGGCAAGTCTTCTCTGCTATATGTAATCGGAGGGCTGGCACAGGCCTCGCGAGGGCGGGTCCTGGTGGACGGCAACGACCTGGTGACCATGAACGACGCCGAACGCACCAAGCTGCGACGGCACAAGATCGGTTTTGTATTCCAGAGATTCAACCTGCTCCCGACGCTCGATGCTCGGGGGAACATCGCCATCGCACAGCACATCTACGGAGACGGCGGCTTCGACCCGCACCGTTTCGAGGTCGTCACGAAAATGCTTGGGCTCACCGACCGCTTGCGGCACCGCCCCTCGGAGATGTCCGGCGGGGAACAGCAGCGCGTGGCCATCGCGCGAGCGATTATCAACGAGCCGAAAATCATACTGGCCGATGAGCCGACCGGAAACCTGGACACGAAAAACTCGGAAATTGTGCTATCTATGTTGCGTCAGCTAAACAAAGAGCTGGGCCAGACCATCGTGATGATTACGCACAATCCGGAAGCCGCAGCCTATTCCGACCGCATCGTCCACATGCGCGACGGCGTCATTGTCGACGGTGTGCCTTCCGACTGACATGCGAACGCTCTGGCGAGGCATCGTGCGGGTCGTGTTCTGGTCTTACGAACGCGGGACGTGGCAGTATGACATCGCCGTAGCCGGGATCGTTCTGTTTGTCCTCTTCTCGCCGCGCATCATCCACTTCAACGACCAGCCCCCCGTAGGGCCTCCGCCGTCGCAGGCGATGATCAAGCTGCGCGGTATGTCGCCGGGCCAAATCGCCACCTATCGCGTCGATGCGCGCCTGCTCGCCTCGCCAATGCGAACGCCCGAACTCGAACACGATCTTCACGAGGCGGTGCGGAGGAACGTCGAGGACCTGCACCACGGCCGCTTCGAAATTCTGCGCATTGAGCCCATCCGCGGCGAAGGCGGTACGGTGGTGTATTACGACGTTTCTGTCAAACCCTGAACCGGTCCGCAAAAATTACTTTTCTATGGCAGGCTGCGTTTGATCTCGCGTTCGTATTCCGGGAAGTAGCGGCTGATGACCGATAAGTCGAAGCGGATGAGAATGGATTCCTTGGACTCGCGCTCCAGCAGGAATTCGAACGATCGCCGCACGAGTTCTTCCGGCGCTACTTTTCCGCCTGTGAGTCTTGTGTAGTCGCCCGGGTTGAGTGTGACGTCGTGGGTAGTTTCGCTTCCGGCTCCGATGACCCGAACACGAAATTTGGATTTGTCTATTTTTTCGACTTCAATTTTTGCCACCATCGTTTTTCCCTAACAGCTTTTTGAAAACCTCTTCGAGCGTGTCATTCCGAAGGGCGAAGCGATGAGGAATCTCTCTTTTTTCTTGGTCTTTTCGAAGAGGGATTCCTCTCCCGCAAGGCGGGATCGGAATGACAGAATCGGAGGTCTTTTCCCACGAATTGTCGTTTCATTCCACGGATACTGAATCTCGTCTGGCTGTGCTACTGAAAGGTAGAAACGTAATACGACCCGCGATGCGCGAGCTTTAAGCCGGGCGGAACTTTCGCGTTGGCCGCCAGTTCGACGCGAAGTGAACGCCAGCCGGGGCGAACGGTTCCGGCGGAAGGATAGTAGCCCAGGGTGTACTGCGCGCTGATCGTGAGGGCGATGCGGCGGTAGATCTCGCTCAGATTCCCGGTTTCGCGGAGAAAATAGAGCTGGCCGCCGACGCGGCGGGCCAATTCGGCCAGATACAGCGTGTAGTGAGGGATTTCCTCCCTCCGCGAATTCTTGTTGACGAGCATCTCGCCTTGATGCGTTTCCAGCCATGACGGGGTCATCGCGCGCGGGCGGTTCTCGGTGGAGACGATGAAGAGAGCGATGCCGTCCGCGCCGAGTTCACGCGCCACATCGTCGAACGCGAGCCTTGAGGCGGCAGCGCCCGGACGAGGCTGCGCGCTCGACGCGTCCCAGGTGAGGCCCAGGCCGCTGTCTTGCCCATCGGTCAGCAGGACGATGGCTTTTCGACCTGTGCGGCCGCGAAACAATTCGCGCGCGGTGAGAAACACGGATTGATAAATGTTTGACTCCGAGGAGTCTTCCACGCGGGCCAGATTTTTCGACTGGATAGCGCGATCCAGCAGCGCGCGGTCGGTCGAAAACGGCAACAGCAGATGCGCCTCTGCGGAAAAGGAAACGACGGCGATTTTATCGGCAGGCGACAGATTGGCGGCAAGGGAGTGCGCGGCGCCGCGCATCTCCGCCAGTTCGCGAAATATGCTGGGGCTGGCATCGAGCACAAGCGCGATGCTCGCCGGCGTGGCCGAAGCGTCGAACGACGCGATTTCCTGCGCGGCGCCATCCTCGAAAAGATGAAAATTATCCTGCGTGAGGCCGCGCACCTGCGTTCCGTCCGGGGCCGTGATCGTGCAGGCCACCTGCACCAGAGTGACGCGCGAATGTATAGCTCCATTTCCCTCAGGGGATGAGGAATCCTTCGCAGAGGCATGCAACTCGCCGGAGACTGGGTCGCGTTCAAGCGCTGCGCCGACCAAAGATGAGGGACGCGGGAGTTTTTGAGATTTCGCCGATGAAGACGACTGCGATGGCTGCAAGCCAGGACTTGCGTGACTTGTGTGGAGCACAATCAGACCGGCGAGCGCAGCAAGAACGGCAAATCGAATGCTTCGCAACACGCCCTTAGTATGCCAGATGCGCTATTCGAGGTCGAAATCCCGCATCGGCTTTTCCGAGGGCTGGTCTTTGGCCTTCTTGAGGGCTTCTTCGAACTTGCGGTTGAGGACGTCTTCCTTCTTGCTTTCCGCTTCCCAGGAATCGCGGAATTTGTCTTCCCGTCTGCGAGCCTGTTCCGCCAGGATGCGCGCGGCGTCGCTGATATCGACGTCGGGGGCAGCCCTGGGCGGGGCCACGTGCGAGAGCACCACGGAAAGCTCCGTGTCCACCATAAGCTTCGCTTGGCAGCACGGGCAAGTCACTTCAATCGGCGGTACGGATTTCTTCGCCATGCCGCTATTCTACGCCAGAAATGACCCTAGGGTGGCCGGACCTTTAGGTCCGGCAAACAGCATCGTTCAAGAAGTGGTTTTGAGCCCTGAAGCTTCAGGGGCTAAAGAGTCTGTGTGGCAACTCATGCGTGAAGCGCTATTGTAGCGTCGGCCTTCAGGCCGACACTGTAGATTCAAGCACATGCCCGCCTGAAGGCGGGCGCTACAGAGAGCAAAACCGGGTTGCCACACAGACTCTAAAGCCCGCGTCTTGTGTGAACTCAAAGGGCGGAGCTGAAGCTCCGCCCTCCTAGGGTTCAGAATCATTCCTACGGCTTCTAACGTAGAGCAATTCGGAGATGACCCATTCGCTTGATTTCCCGCGTGCAACGCTGCACAATTTCGGCATGGCCCTCGAATTCACAACGTCCTACCTGAAAGATTCGGTCGATCTCCTCCGCTACTACAAGCGGCTGGGGGAACGCGCGATGGAGCAAGCTCCAGACGAAGCGCTCATTGCCACTCTGGACGCGGAATCGAATTCCATCGCGACGATCGTGAAACACATTACGGGCAACATGCGGTCGCGCTGGACCGATTTCCTTACAACCGACGGCGAGAAGCCCAATAGGAACCGCGACAAGGAATTCGAAGCGCCGCCAAAAACGCGGGCGGAGTTGATGGCGCTGTGGGAAGCGAACTGGAAAGTCGTTTTTGACGCTCTGGCGCCGCTATCGGAAGCGGATCTCGGCCGCACGGTACGTATTCGCGGAGAAGCCCACTCGGTCTTGCAGGCCATCAACCGTCAGCTTGCACATTACGTGTATCACGTAGGACAGATCATCTATCTCGCGAAGCATTTCGCCGGATCGAATTGGAACTCGTTGACCGTGCCGCGCCATAGATCAGCAGAATTTAACGCGAAAGTGGCATCCGGCAAGGCATCCCAGCGCTAGGTCGCATTTCACACAGAGGATTGATCCTCCAATAGCAACGCAACTGAATAAGGAACTCCCGGTACTATTTTATAGCGCCGGCGTTTCGCTCTTCCTGACAAAGGAAGGGACGGCGTTGTTGCGCTGTGTTGGAGGTCAAGGAGACCGCCAGCGAGACGCTGGCGTTACGAAAAGCCTGTGTTCCGCGACAGAACCGTCTGCAGCCGGTCAGCCCTTGCTGAAGCCGGGAGCGGGGCGCAGTTCGGGGCGCGGGGCGGTCTTGGGCTCAGTGCCGGGCAGAGGCTGCGGCGGCGAAGGCGGAGTGGGCCGGACCTTCTCGGGCAGCGGCTTGTTCTCCAAGAGCAGCTTCAATTCCGCCGCGTCGAGGACTTCGCGTTCCAGCAGCGCCGCCGCGATACGCTCGAGCGTGTCGCGGTTGTTCTCTAAAATAGTACGCGCGCCTTCGTAGCCGGCAGTCACGATGCGCCGGACTTCCTGGTCGATATGAATCGCTGTGTCTTCGGAGTAGTCTCGGTGCTGCGCGATTTCGCGGCCCAGGAAGATCGCTTCTTCCTTCTTGCCGAAGGCCAAGGGTCCGAGCGCGCTCATGCCCCAGTCGCAAACCATCTTGCGCGCGATCTCGGTGGCGCGCTCGATGTCGTTGCCTGCGCCGGTGGTGATGTGCCCGAGGAAGATTTCCTCGGCGGATCGGCCGCCCATCAGCACGATGAGTGTCCCTTCGAGATAGGTCTTGGTATAGGTGTGCTTATCGTCGATGGGAAGCTGCATCGTCAAACCGAGCGCCATGCCGCGCGGGATAATCGTGACTTTGTGCAACGGGTCGGTGCCCGGAGTCATCGCCGCCACCAGCGCGTGCCCGGCCTCGTGATACGCGGTATTGCGCTTCTCTTCTTCCGAGAGAATCATCGACTTGCGCTCGACGCCCATCAGGACTTTGTCCTTGGACATCTCGAAATCAACCATCAAGACCAGTTTGCGGCTCTGGCGAGCAGCCCAGAGCGCGGCTTCGTTCACAAGATTGGCCAGGTCGGCCCCGGAAAAACCCGGCGTGCCGCGGGCGATGACGGACAGGTCCACGTCCTCAGACAAAGGCACTTTCCGGGTATGCACGCGGAGAATCTCTTCGCGGCCCTTGATGTCCGGGCGCGGCACAACCACGCGGCGATCGAAACGCCCGGGACGAAGCAACGCGGGATCGAGCACATCAGGGCGGTTTGTGGCGGCAATCAGGATGACGCCCTCATTCGATTCGAAGCCGTCCATTTCAACCAGCAAGGCATTGAGCGTCTGCTCGCGCTCGTCGTGGCCGCCGCCCAGGCCTGCGCCGCGATGGCGTCCGACAGCGTCAATTTCGTCGATGAAGATGATGCAGGGCGCATTCTTTTTGCCCTGTTCGAACAGGTCGCGGACGCGGCTCGCGCCAACGCCTACAAACATTTCAACGAAGTCCGAGCCGGAGATGGAAAAGAAAGGAACGTTAGCCTCGCCCGCAATGGCGCGCGCCAGCAGAGTCTTCCCCGTGCCGGGAGGGCCGACCAGCAGAACCCCCTTCGGTATGCGTCCGCCCAGCTTCTGGAATTTCTGCGGGTCTTTCAAGAATTCGATGATTTCCTGGAGCTCTTCTTTTGCTTCGTCGGTGCCGGCGACGTCTTTGAAAGTGGCCTTTTTCTGCTGCGCCGTGAGCAGCCGGGCGCGCGACTTGCCGAAGCTCAGCGCCTTGTTTCCGCCGGCCTGCATCTGGCGCATCATGAAGATCCAGAACGCCACGAGTAAGAACAGCGGCGCGGCATTCAACAAGAAGGTGACCCAATCCGCGCGATTCACTTCCTTGACGTTGATCAGGACCTGCTTGTCACGCAAAGTCTTGGCCAGATCCGGAGCGGATTCCTTGAACACTGTCGTGCGGAATTTCTTGGAGGGCTCGCGCCATTCGCCTTCCACTTCGTAGCTCGTCGGGGAGAGGTACAACGTGACTTCCTTGACGTTGCCGCGGTCCACCTGCGCCATGAACTCGCTATAGCTGGGCTCTTCTTCCCGGGTCGACGGGTTGCTCTTCGAGACCAGCGTCCAGAGCAGCACGCCCAGCATGATGATAAACAGCCAAAACATGATCGTCTTTAACGTCGAACTCGGGTTCACGGCTTACCTCACCTGCCGGATCTTTCCGGCACGAGCAACGCGGCGGCGGCCTTGCACAGGTCGCGCAGCAATATAGGGTAAATTACGGAACCAGCCGCGGCTTCCGGCCAGGCCATACCCTGCTAAATACTTAGATGCAACTGAGAAGCCAAAGTAATCTGGCTTCAAATCCACGCGGCGGTAGCGGGGCTTATCCACCAAAACGGCCAGGCGGAGCGACCGCGGCCCGGATTCCAGCAGATGCCTATACAGGAAGTCCTGCGTGATTCCTGTATTCAATACTGCATCCACCAGAAGAACATCACGCCCCTCAAGCTGCGGCGCCTGCGAGAAAAAAACCTCGCGCCGGTCGAATCCGGATTGCTTCATATCGCGGATGTTTGAGCGAACGAAATGGCAAACCACAGGTTGAGAAATGCGCCGCATTAGATCCGCCGCAAAAATAAACGAACTTTCCAGGACAACCACTAAATCCACAGTACGCCCGGCGAAATCCCGGGAGATGGCACGGCCCAATTCCGCGACACGACTTGCCAGCTGCGAGGCGGAATACACCATCTTGAGTTCGGCCTTCAGAACTCCTCCTCGGCAATCACTACACCGGCGCGTGTTCCGGTCCCCGGAGCAAATTCATCTGCCACAGAGAACCCTAAGGCCCAGACCAGCGCTCCTGCACTGGTTAATACCGGCCAGCTTGTGCGGTCGCTTTGAGGAACACGAGATTCCAACAACATTCGTTTCAGCTTGCGAACGCGGCGGCGCCGGTGAGGGCGATAGGAGTCACCCGGACGCCAGTTCCGGAGAATCAGCGGCCAGCGGAGCCTGTCGAAGTCGAGTGTATCCCGCCCCACAGTAGTTTCGCGCGACCCCGAAGGCCAGTCAACGACTTTCAAGTTAAACCGGCGGCGAATTTCCGGGACGACAATACACAAGGCTTCCGATGAGCCCGGGAGAGCGATCGTGTATTCGAATTGGAGGCCAGGCAGATGTTTCCTGCCAATTTTTTCAGGCCGTGCGTGCGGAGAAACAGGCGAAAACATGAGCCGGTCGAATCGGCGCTCCACAAGCACCCCGGGAAGCTCGATCCGTGACCCGCTCTGGGACTTCGTGGCCAGACGAAGGACGCCCTCGACGTGCCGGGACGTCAGTTGTTGACGGCTGCCACGCAACTCAAAAAAGATCCGCCGCACCAAGCGCCGGGTCAGCGCGAGCACGGGTGTGAGAGGAAATCCCCCGCGGGGTTTCAGATCGCGGCTGTCGGACCCGAGCAACGGAAGCGGGGACAATAAGTCTGCGATACGGAGCGAGACCGCACCCGAAGGTTCGCGCGAAACCAGCGCCGCGAATCGTTCGTCCTCCAGCGCGCGCCAGAACATTTCTTCCTCGCGCGCAAGCCCGGCCAGGCCTGCCAGATGCGGGACCGTCGCAGGGTCGAAATCCTGTTGGAGAAGCGGAAGAAGGTTGTGGCGGATGCGTGCACGCATGCGAGACGTGTCCTGATTGGTGGCGTCCTCACGCCAGGGCTGGTTCAAGCGCAAGAGGTAATCGCGGAGTTCATCGCGCCCAATATCCAGCAACGGGCGAATGATCATGCCAGCGACGGGATAGATTCCTGCAAGTCCCGCAGGGCCGGTCCCGCGGAATAGATGAGCCAAAACCGTTTCGGCCTGGTCATTCGCCGTGTGCGCAACGGCCACGCGGCTCAGGCCGTGCGAAGGTGCAACGGAAGCAAAGAATTGGTAACGCAAGCGTCGTGCAGCATCTTCGAGATTCCAGCCGTTGCGGCGCGCCTCGCCGGCCACATCGGCCCGGTCCGCTACAAATGCGAACCCAAATTCCCGCGCAAGACCGACAACGAAAAGTTCATCTTCATCCGCCTCAGCACCGCGAAGCTGATGGTGAAAATGTAAAACGAGAAGTTGAACTCCTAGGCGCGCCCGCAATTCGGCTAGCAGGCACAGCAGTGCCACTGAGTCCGCGCCGCCCGAGACCCCGATGCCGATGCGATCTCCCGGGCGGATCATCGAATGCCGCCCGATGGTGTCTAGAACGCGTGTTTGAAGAGTACGTTGCATCGGGTACAAATTCCTGCGCGGGTTGCTTCTCTTGCATGGTAGCAGCAGCGGCGTCAGGGGCACAATCAATACAAGACCAATGGAGGATAGAGGAGGGAACGAACTAACCCGGGCTAGAGTTGGGTGTCCATCTGCTGCGCCACAAGAACGCGATTGTAGGCAATCCGGCGATCCAGCATCACCGCCGCGACATAGGCGCAACCTCCGCGTTCCGAATCGATCCATCGAGATACTGCGGGCTCGATCCACCCAAACAGCATCCGAACCAGACCCAACAATCCAAAGTATAAAGAAACAGCACGGACCTGATTCTTGTCGCCACCGGGTTCAGGACAGAGCGCAATCAGTTGCAGGAGCCGTTCGAATTCATCGCCACGCGCTGAACGCGTTGTGATGCCGGAAATCTCTCGCGCCTGCTCGGAAAGTTCGTAGCCTCGCGACTCAGCGATGAGCGAGTGACAATACGAGACAAAAAACTGGAGCAGCGTCAAAACCGAGATGCCGAAAATCAATATCGCGATCATCGATTTGGAGCGAGCACCCTCGCTGTGGCCATCCGCGCATCCTCAGAGACTTTCGTGAACGTGTAAGCCCACGAAACCGGCAGCCAAAGAGCCATCGACGGTACTATGTATTTGGAGATGGCAAGCTGCGGGTGCAAATTGAGCACGGCAAAATTGGCAGCAGAAGCGCTGAAGTAAACGCCGAGCGAAAGCACGAGCTGGGTCACTCGGCTGCGATTCTCGCGCATCTTCACCATCGAGCCCCAAAGCAGGTAGGTCAGCAGGACGCCCACAAAATAGAGGTTTTGCGAAATCTCAAGCGCGAAGAGGGTAAAAAGCCTCTCACTCGAGGCATTCACCATATAATATGAAATGCACGCCGTCCCCGCCAGAAGCAGCAACGCGCCGCCGCGCAGGTACTTACCCACGCCCATATCGTCAAAGACACGCGCGTACAGGTTCATCAGGACGAAAAACAGCGTGATAGTTAACAAAGCGTCTGAGTAATAATAGAAATACCGATATTGCGGAGAGCTGAGCCCGGTAGTTTCCAAGATAGCGAACCTGGCAATGTCGACTGAAAGCGCGACGCCGAGATAAAGAAATAAAGGGAAATACCGGGTGACGCTCCGACTCCGAACGAGGCTCACCAGGGCGGCGATTTCCGTCAGTGAAACCGAGAACCAAAAAAGGTAGTCAGCTGGACTCGGCATTCTGTTTTTTCTCGGCCCGAGTCCAGCTAGCTTGTGTGTCTTCTAACTAGCGGACTCTAGCTCTTACATTCGGTGGAAGCGGTGCGCCACCGTTTGACCATACATTGGGTGGAAGCGGTGCGCCACCGTTTGACCATACGTTCGGTGGAAGCGGTGCGCCGCCGTTGGACACAGTGATCGTCCCAGCATTCGCCGAGACGATATTCCGTAGACCCATTGCTCCCGTCAACACAAGCATCACCAGCACGACTACGGCAATCCATTTGGACATGAACCCTCCGAGCTGGGAAACTAACCCGGGGGGATTATATGTAGTCGTGTTCCTTAATGGAACAAAATTGATGCGTTGTGTCTAAACGGTAAACACCTCTGGACAATGGCCCGGTGGACGGGTTTCCCCGGCCAATGCGGACCAGATCCTTTCAAATTGTCCATGCCCAGGGTAGGATGTGGGGAGGGCAGGGTCAACGGTACTCTAGTACTACTAGTACTTGGAACTAAAGGCCTATCCGTTCAATCAGATCGAAACCATGGGTGAATGCCGCCGAACGCGGCATGGCCCGCTCGTCTGTAAATTCCGGCACCTTCGTCAGACAATTCGGCGCTCCAGCCGGAACACCAGGTTTCCTGTCTTTCCTTGCTTGACAGTCCTCGGACCGGCTCCTTAACATGTGTGGGTTTCTATGCGCCGGCGTAGCTCAGGGGTAGAGCGAGGGTCTCATAATCCCTAGGTCGTGAGTTCGAGTCTCACCGCCGGCACCACTCGCGCCTGAATCACAACTGCGGATTTTCTCCCGCCCACGCACCTCGATTCTTACGAGCAGATGTGTTCGATTGCGACGTTGCTTCAACGCGCTCGCCGTTCTAGAATCGGCGTTGACGGATTCGAAATTCGAGGAGGCTGTATGAATCGTCTGGTCAGGAACGTACTCGCCACAGGAATGGCGTGCATTGGTTTGATGGTCACGCTAGCGAGCCGGCCGGCAGCCGCTGCCGAGGATGCAGTGATCACGGCGGATAAGGCCGTGGTGGCGGCGCTCGCCAAGGGCGACAAAGTCACCGCCAATAAGTGGCTCGACTCGGATTTTAGTTGGATCGATTCCGAAGGCATCATGTGGGCCAAGACGGATGCTTTCCGCGCCGGGCTCAAGCCGTTGGTTCCTGCTGGTGCGGACACCAAAGTTATCGAACACAAGTACGGGAAGAGCGTTGTCTGGATCCAATGGAACCGGGGCAACAAGTACTCTGCGCGCTTCTGGGTGAAACGCGCATCGGGTTGGAAGCTGCTGCACACGACCGAGATTGCCGCGATGGCGAAGCGGGATTTCCAAACCGTCGAGCCTACTTACGACATCCCCTGCAATAACCCTTGCAAAGCGGTGCCTTACAAGCCCCTATCAGCGGGTGAGAAGGCGTCTCTTGACGAGTGGCAGGAGCAGGAATCGAGCCAGGCAAACTGGGAAAAACACGTTGCCGACAACATGGACCAACGGGTCGTCAGTACATACGGCGGGGCTTCGCCTTCCAAGGCGGACCGAATCGTGGGGATGAACAAGCGCAAGGCGGCGAATCCCAATGCTCCCAAGGTGGGTGCGGCGCCGGCGCTGTGGATTCGCACGTGGGATTTTGGCGACGCAGTTGTGATGGTCTCGTGCCAGCCGACCTACGGTGACAAAGCGTATTGGTCCAGCCGCGTGCTCGCCCCGAACGACTCCGGCCTCTGGCAGATGATGGAGAGCTATCACAACTACATTCTGGCTTCCCCCGTGATGACCGCCACGCCCAGCCAGCCGGATCTGAAGTAGTTCGCGACGGCTGAAGCAATCGCATTTGCAGTGGCGGGGGAGGACGAGCGCCCAACGCTTTCCTTTCCCATTGTTGTGTGGATGAAATTAGATTTGTTCTGTGAGGGCCGGTTCCCTCGTGACCTGCGGCCGGTGCGCAATTCCAAAGGACAAGGCAGCGCCAATCAACATGAATGCCCCGAGAAGAGCAAAACCGGAAGCGAAGCTTCCTGTGCGCTTGTTCAGATAGCCCACCAGGAGAGGGCCTAAAAAGCCCCCCAGGTTTCCGACGCCGTTGATGAATCCCACGACGGATCCTGCCATTTTTCGGGAGAACACCTCGGTCGGGATCGCCCAGAACGGCCCCAACGGTGCGAAGGCCCCCACGGCAGCCAGGCACACCAGAGTGTACGAAAGTAGCGGCGAGACCTCGCTGGTGAGAACACCTCCAAAAAGAGCGAGGCCGCCAACGGCCATCGCGAAGGCTACATGGCCGCGCCTTTCATGCTTTTTGTCTGAGCTGTGCGAAATGAGCACCATGGATATCGCACCCACAACGAACGGAATCATGTAAAGCAGTCCCGCGATAAAGTGGCTTGTACTCTTCGCCTTTTCGATGGCGCTCGGAAGCCAGAACAAGTACCCCAGCTGACCGCTGAGCATCAAAAGCTTGATCAAAGTCAGCAAAAGCGCCTGCGGGGCGAAGAGGGAACGGAAAAAGAATTCCCGGCCGTCCGGCTCTCGCGACGCTACGTCCTTCTTGAACTCGCGTTCGAGGTGATCCCGTTCACGTTCTGAAATCCACGGGGCCTGGCGCGGGTAATCGTAGATGAATGAAATCCAGAAGACCAGCCACAACAAGGGCAGCGCCCCTTCCGCAGCCAGCATCACGCGCCAATTCCAGCGGTCCAACAGCCATCCGGAAAGCGGCGCTGCGATAATCAACGAAATAGGGACAGCGATCGAAAATAAGGAATTCGCCCGTGCCCGCTCCTTGCGCGGAAACCAATGCGAAATCATAACCAGCGTCGCCGGATACATGCCGCCTTCGGCAACGCCAAGCAGCAACCGCATCACCCACATCTGCTGCCAGCTATGGACAAAAGCGCAGCCTACGGCGGCGCCTCCCCATATGACGAGCAAAATACTGACGAACCATTTGGTGCTCCAACGGCTCGCCAAATATCCACCCGGAACCTGCAGGACCAGGTAGCCCCAAAAGAAAATGCCGGCAATCATCCCCGCTTGCACGGAATTCATGTGGAGTTCCCGGCTCATGGAAGGCAGCGCTTGCGACACGTTGGCCCGGTTGATGAAAGAAATGGCGTACGTCACTGTGGCGAATGGAAGGATGCGAAGCCAACGCTCTTCGAGCATCAGAGGTCTCCGTAACAATAAGTAAGCAATCGCGGGCGTTTCTTTACTTCAGCGTGCAAAAGCTCTCGTTTCAGTTCGTGCGAGATGAAACCAGCCGGCCGTTCGCGCATTATAGTTCACCACCGATAGTTTGACGAGCGCGCATTGTCAGGATCTATGGTCCGTGGAGCGGTGCAACGAATAGGCAGATGAACAAAGGCATTGAGGTATACTGCCTTATTGCACGCGGCAATTTCATCCGCATGAATCTGCCTTGGGGAGAGGAATAGATGGAGTTATATGACGTGATTGTGGTCGGAGGAGGCAACGCCGCTTTGTGTGCGGCGCTGGCTGCGCGTCACGTCGTCTCGCGCGTCCTGGTGCTCGAACGCGCTCCCGAGCACATGCGCGGCGGGAATACACGCCACACTCGAAACATACGTTGCACTCACGCCGCCGCCGATCAATATTTCTCGGGACCCTACTCAGAAGAAGAACATCTCCAGGACCTCATTGGCGTAACCGGCGAACCGGCCAATCTCGACCTCGCCAAGCTGGCGGTGCGCGAATCAAGCAAGCTTCCCGAATGGATTAGCGCGCACGGCGTGAGCTGGCAGCAGCCTCTTGCCGGCACTCTCCATCTGGGGCGAACCAACCGCTGGTTCCTGGGAGGAGGGAAAGCGCTCCTGAACGCTTACTATCAAACAGCGTGCCGCATGGGAATCAGCATTCGCTACAACGCCATGGTTGAAGACCTCGTCATCGAAAATGACCGATTCGAGGCCGTGAGGCTCAAGAACGGAGAGACAGAAGAACTGTTCCGGGGCCGCGCGGTTGTCGTGGCCGCCGGGGGCTACGAAGCCAACATCGAGTGGCTCAAGAAGTACTGGGGGGACGCGGCAGACAATTTCATCATTCGAGGATCGCCCTACAATGACGGAATGTTGCTTGCCACTCTCCTGAAGAAAGGAGCGAAAGCGATAGGCGATCCCAAAGGATTTCACGCCATCGCTGTTGACGCTCGCGCACCGAGATTTGACGGCGGCATCGTGACGCGGCTCGACGCGATCCCCTTTGGCATTGTCGTTAATCAACAGGGCCGCCGCTTTTATGACGAAGGAGAAAACATCTGGCCGAAGCGATACGCAAGCTGGGGAGGTTTGATCGCCGCGCAACCGGGACAGATGGCATTCTGCATTGTCGATTCCAAGACCATCGACCGCTTCCTCCCACCCATGTTCAAACCGTTTCAAGCAGATTCGCACGAGGCACTGGGCGCGGCCCTCGGACTCGATCCCAAAGTATTCGCAGCAACAGTCGCGGAATATAATCGTGCGACGGCCGGGAACACCGAAATTCGCATCGAGGTACTGGACGGCGCCTGCACGCGCGGGATCACCCCGCCAAAAAGTAATTGGGCAATTCCAATTGATCGTCCTCCGTTTTACGGGTTTCCGCTGCGGCCCGGCATTACGTTCACCTATATGGGAGTGACCGTGGATGAAAGGGCGCGCGTGCTCGATCAAAGTGGCCGGCCGTTTGCGAACGTGTACGCGGCGGGAGAAATCATGTCCGGGAATATCCTCACGAAGGGCTACCTCGGCGGTTTCGGATTGACGATCGGCTCCGTGTTCGGCGAACTCGCGGGCAGAGAGGCAGCGTCGAATGTCAGGGCTTGACGTGTTTCAGGAGGCCGGCCGCCAGTTGGTCGTTTGCAACGCGTGCCGCTATTGCGAAGGGTACTGCCCTGTTTTTCGTGCGATTGAGACCCGGCGGGATTTCAGTCAGGGCGACGTGTTTTATCTCTCCAATCTCTGCCACGACTGCCGCGCTTGCTACTACGCCTGCATGTTCACACCGCCCCACGAGTTTGCCATCAATATCCCGAAAATCCTGGCGGAGGCACGCATCGAGACGTACCGGCGCTGGAGTTGGCCGGAGTTTCTAGCGCGCTCTTTCAAGGATCGCCGCATCACGGTTTTCTTGGCGGTCGCCGTGACCGCACTTGTGGCGGCCTTTTCGCTCCTGCTGATTCCTTCCGGACGTTTGTTCGCGGCCCATCTTGGCCCAGGGGCGTTTTATGAAGTAGTGTCTTACATCGTGATGGTGATTGGCGGGTTGGTCTTGTCCTTTTATGTGATCGCCGTGTGGTTGCGCGGCAGCGGTCGTTTCTGGTCGGAAACTCGCGGTGTGCTGCACCGGCCGGGTGGCTTCAAGGCATTGAGTTCAGCCGTGGGAGCGGCGCTTGGCCTGCGATATCTGAAGGGTGGAGGCCCGGGATGTTTCTACCCAAGTGAGCGACCCTCCGCCGTCCGCCGTGTCTATCATTCGTTGACATTCTGGGGGCTTCTCTCTGACTTCGCTTCGACAACGCTGGCTTTCATCTACCAGGATTTTTTTCACCGGCTTCCCCCTTACTCGCTCACAAGCGCGCCCGTAATTTTCGGCAGCGTGGGCGGTGTGGCGTTGATCATCGGGACCGGCGGATTGATCTGGTTCAAATGGCGGAGTGATCCTCAGCCGGAAGGAACCGGTGCGTCGGGCATGGACTACGTGTTTCTTGTCACTCTTGGCCTGACGGCCCTGACCGGTATGCTGACTCTCATTTTTCGCGCCACGGCCGCAATGGGAAGCATGCTCATCCTGCACTTGGCGCTCATCGCTGCTTTGTTCCTTACGGCGCCGTACGGAAAATTCGTCCACTTCGTATATCGCTCGCTCGCGTTGATCCGGTACGAAATCGAGCAGCGCCAGCCACGGCAACACGTTGGGCATTAGGGGCCGTCTGTTTCCGGTCCTCGATAGAATATAATTATTTATTGCGCCTGCGGACATCGAGGAGGCCGATGAGCATGCCCGGAGTGAAGGAACCCTCCATCCCCTGCACGATCATGAGAGGAGGAACCAGCAAAGCCCTCTTCTTTCTGGATTCGGACCTTCCCGCAGACACTCAGCAGAGAACGGAGTGTTTGCTTCGAGCGTTTGGAAGTCCTGATGTGCGGCAAGTGGATGGCATGGGCGGGGCCGATCCTCTCACGAGCAAGACCGCCATTATTCGTGCTTCGAACAAGCCCGGCGTGGATGTGGAATATACGTTCGGCCAGGTCAGCATTACGGAGCCGTTCGTCGATATGGCCGGGAATTGCGGGAACATTTCTTCCGCCGTGGGACCCTACGCCATCGCCAAGGGTCTTGTACAAGCCGTCGAACCGGTGACTACGGTCCGAATTTTCAACACGAATACAAAAAAGATGATTGTTGCCGAGGTTCCGGTGCGTGAAGGGAGAGTGGTCACGCAAGGAACGTACGCGGTCCATGGCGTCCCCGGCACCGGGGCGGAAATCAGACTGCATTTCCTCGATCCCGGAGGAGCCATCACAGGAAAATTGCTCCCGACCGGAAATGCTGTCGACAAGATCACGATGGAGAGCGGGCGAAGCGTCGATGTATCGATCGTTGACGCGGGCAACCTGGCCGGGTTCGTTCGCGCCGAGCAGATCGGTCTTCGGGGAGACGAATTGCCGGCGGAGATCGAATCGCGCGCGGACATTCTTGCCATCCTGGAAGAAATGCGCGCCAAGATTAGCGAGCGCCTCGGCATGTGCGGCACCTGGCGGGAGGCATACCAGCGTTACAGAACGAACCCCAAAATCGCATTTGTGTCGGCGCCAACCACGTTCCGGACTCTGCAGGGAGAGCAAATACCGGCTGACAACAGCGACCTCATGGCCCGGGTGATGGCCATGGGCCGCCTGCACAAGGCTTTTGCGATCACGGCCGCAATCCCCACAGCGGCGGCCTCCAGGGTTCCGGGATCCGTCGTCCACGCGCTGTGCCGCCAGTCCTCCTCAACCGTGCGGATCGCTCACCCCTCCGGAATCATGTCGGTAGGAATCACCACGAGCGGCGAAAAAGAAACTTTTCGCCTGCTGGAAGTGGTCGTCGGACGCACCGCTCGCAAATTGATGGAGGGGCGCGTGTTCTTGCCTATGGCAGAAAGCGGATAGCATGGACTGCGGTCAGAAGACGCGCAAAGAATTGCAGGATTCAGCTTTTGTATCCACTCGAGCAGGCTGCAGAAAAAGGCTCCTGGCGCCGTCATTCCGTGCCCGGCAGGGGCCGGGATAAACTCCGCGAAGAATCTCTCTTTGGAGAATGCCAACAAGAAGAGAGATTCCTCGTCGCTTCGCTTCTGGAAATGACGCGCAAAGTGAATTGTTCCGCACTCTCCTAATTCGCCAGAGGGTTTGGCCTCATTTGGATGTGATCGACCGAGCCTATTCGGGTTTCTGCGAATTTGGGCATGTAAGAGCTATAGGTCGCCCAAATGCCACGGCCCTTCCATCCCGCCTTCGGGTCATCAATTCGGCCATCCAAACCACGAGTATAGAAGGGCATTGGGTACGGTATCCGAACCACAGAGAACGTTTCTTTCTTCGGATCAAATATGAGCATCGAATCCGAAGTCGTTCCCGTGACGATCACCGTATCTTTGCCAAACCCCAGAGCGTCGAATTGATCTACCCACAGAAAATACGGATACTCGGTGCTGCCGGTCTCTTTGCCAGCGCCCTTGAATTTTGGTCCCGGCAATTCCCAGTACGTGAATTTTTCGGACTTGGGATCAAAGCGTCCGAGATGTCCGCTTCCCGCCGAGAACCAGACTTGCCCATCCGTGCTGAAGTCAATGCCGTGCGGGAGGCGTCCCGGAGCAGCCAGTGGGTAATCCTTAAATTTTTGCGTCTTGGGATTAAACATATAAAGCTTGTTTTGTGGCCCGCCTGTTTCCGGGTCAGATTGCCAGATCGTGCCATCGACCGGGCTCACAGCCACAGCGTAGCCCGTACCCGGAACATTTCTTCCGGTATCAACATTGATACGCATCCAGGCTTTCTGGGCAGCCGCTTCTGTCCGTTGGGGATCATTCGGATTGATCTTTTTCGTGTCGAGCATCCCGAGCGCGACCACATCTCCCGGGTTGTTGCTCCATAGCCGCCCTTCCTTATCGAATTGTAAGTGATGGTTCGTATAGACGGTGTCGACTGAAACAAATTTCTGCGTTTTTGTATCGAAATATCCAAGTTGCATGGAATGACGCTTCGAAAGGAGGAGCTTGTATCCGAGATCGATCTCAGTCGGCGAATTTGTCTCCGTGCCGATAGCGCTCTTCGCCCATTTTGGGTAGTCTTCCGGTCTATCGCCATGGATCGGTTCTGTCATCCACACCCTGCCTTGCTCATCCAGCATTGGATTGTGTGGACTGGCCATCCACTCGCCAGACGTGCCACGATCGTGATAATAGTCCAATTTCGCGTTGTAACCTTTCATGGTCCGCGGCTGGACTTGGAGCACACTGACGCTGTTTTCCGTCGGGTCCAGAATCCACAATCTCCCTCCACCCGTTCGATCGGCGCCGTAGACCCTTCCGTAGGGGTACAGCGTCGGATTGCGCTTGTCGGTGGAAACCACATCGTGAATAAATGATTCGGGTGCGCCCCAATCCCACTGAGACACAACGAAGTTACGCTCCAGGCCTGTCGGACGAGGCGGCGCCTGAGGTACTTCCCCAGCATTGATGCGGGTAGCCCAATCAGCAAGAGTCCTCTCAAGCAATGGTCTGCCAAGCCGGTTGGCCGCTCGATTCATGGCGATATTGCGCTGAAAAATGCCATCCCAATCATCAATGTCGGTATGGCGACGGGTCGCAACCATGCCGAGCTGATGGCACTGATTGCACCCACCCCTGAATGCCGCATCCCAGTGGTCCATGCCCTCGTAGTTCTTTGGGATTTCGTCCTTCGATGGCAGCGTGACGAGCGACGTCCAATAGCTGGCAGGATAAATCTTCGCCGCCTCCTGCGGGCTTACGACGTTGGCGACGTGAATCTTGACCTGCTCACCGCGCGAAGCCTTCACACGCTCCGAATGCCTCAGACCGTAGCCGCGCACCCACAACTCATAGGGCGCGTCCGGCAAATCGGGCACGAGAAAGCGTCCCTGATCATCGGTGACGACGATCTTGCGGAAAGGAACCTGCAGCTTCGTTTCCGCGATCACCCAGACGCCGGCTTCGGGCTTCCCGCCGTTGCTGTTCACCACGACGCCGCCGACACTGTTCTTGTCGACTTGAACCCCGGAAGCACCCGCGTTGCGCGCAGCTCCGTTCTGTTGGCTGCCGGTGGCCGGTCGTGAAATCACGCAAAGTACCGCCAGCAAGGCCCATAACATTGGGCGCCCCTATGGCTCGCATCTCAGTCCTCCTCGTTCGTTACGCCTCGGGTTCTCGTGCTGGGACGACATGTAGCTGTATCGGGATATATATGACAACCGGACGGAACTGGCAATTTTTTTGTTTACCTTGAGTTTTCTGAAAGACGGGCACAGCTCCAGGATCGGTCGTCCACTCGGTGTGCCGCCGGTCCTTCTCGACCGCGGGGATCGCTCTCCCTTCCGGAATCACGTCAGTAGGAATCACCACGGCCGGCGAGAGTGAAAAGTTGCGCCTGCTGGAAGTGATCGTCGGACGCACCGCTCGAAAATGGATGGATGGGCGTGTTATCTTGCCTGCGGCGTGAAGCGCTCTCCTCTAAGATTTCTAATGCAGATTCTTTCATTCGCCGTGGTACAAAAACTCGGTCCGATCAATGACGAGCAATGGAAATTGAGATAGAGTGCGCGCATGCAGCCCTTGGTGGTCCTGCAGCTACTGATTCTGTTGGCGCTGGCGAACGGCACGCCCGTGGCAGTGAAGAAGCTCCTGGGCAAACGTTTTTCGTATCCGATTGACGGGGATCTCAGATTTGTAGACGGGCGGCCGTTGTTTGGTTCATCGAAAACGATACGCGGGATTTTGTTCTCGGTCCTCGTGACATCGGCGTGTGCACCAATTGTCGGCCTGGAGTGGAAAATTGGCGTTCTGATAGGAAGCGTAGCCATGGCAGGCGACCTTTTCTCTAGCTTCTTGAAACGCCGTATCCATCTGCCCGCAGGCGGCAGGGCGACGGGCCTCGATCAGGTTCCTGAGTCCCTGTTTCCGCTTCTCGCCTGCCGTAACGCGCTCTCCTTGACGGTCATGGATATTGCCGTGTGCGTGGTGATCTTTTTTGTGGGTGAAGTGCTTCTTTCTCGCGTGCTCTATAAGCTACACATTCGCGATCGCCCCTACTAGGGGCCGTTCCAACTAATCTTGACTAAGTTCAGATAGTTTCAGCTGATGCCGGAAGGAAGGTTCCGAAGCAAATCGTTAGGCGCGAAAAGTTGGAACGGCACTAGTGCAATGCTGGCGATCAGGCGCACTGCAAGTGATGCAGTGTAATTTCCGGAGGACAGTTAAAGCGTACGGCAACGATGCTCGATCCGGCTCCAACCGAAGTGTAGCCCTCCATCGTATGGTACTTCCAGGGGCCAGATCCCATGCGCCTCGGCAGAACCGAATCGAGCGTGATCGGGATCGAACCGGGCAGGCAGAACTGGCCCCCGTGCGTGTGCCCACTGAGGAGCACATTAAAGCCGGCATGGGCGGCTTGACGGTAGATCTCCGGCGTATGTGACAGCAGGATGGAAATTTCGTCATGCGGGATTTGGGACGCCGCCTTTTCAATATTGTCGGCCCTGTA
Source organism: Terriglobia bacterium (assembly GCA_041488495.1). Taxonomy (GTDB): domain Bacteria; phylum Acidobacteriota; class Terriglobia; order Acidiferrales; family UBA7541; genus Palsa-360. Next base: position 21,113 of record JBGPPL010000017.1, on the reverse strand, counting down.
GTAGTGGGCATCATCGATGCCAGCCAAATGGATCCGTTGACCGCCGCGCACAATTGTCTGGGACTCATTGAGCAACATACGTATTCCCATTTCTTCGATTCCAGGAACCATACGGATCGTATCGTGATTGCCCAGCACGCCATAAACCAATTCCTTGAGATGTGAGCGCACCTCCTCCAGGCCCTCGAGGGATGCGTCAAATGGACCAAACGTCCTGCCTCGGAAGTCACCGGTCAGGACACAGATGTCGTACTTCACTTCGCCGAGAAGCTCTATCAAGCGCTGCATAGGTCCCGGATTCATGTCCACGTGCATGTCGCTGATGTGAAGTATGGTGAAACCGTTAAACAGAGTTGGAAGGGCCGGCAGTTTAATTTCGTGGTGGCGCACCTGTATGCGTTCTGTGTTCTTGTGGCCACGCCAGTAGATGCCTGTCAGTTTTAGCATAATTCGAATAACGGAATGGATGGAGTACCAGTTTTCAGGGTGAAAGAAGTTGATACCGTGGCCGAATATGTCCTCGTGGTCCTTCTCGATTCCGAGGCGCTGTCTCGCGTGTACTCGGCCGAGGCGCTGCTCCAGCATTTCAACAATATCTTGTTGCATGAATGGCTTTGACCCCATGTTCTGTACTACTGAGCTGGCGCGTTTGCGTTGCTGGTTGGATCTTACTGCGGATATGGCTGCGCGTAACCGGTGATTTTGGACTAGCGATTCTGGATGGATTGCCTCTCGCGGAGCAAAGGGCAGGGTCTTCGTATTCTTTGAAAGAATAGTATTCGTTGGAAGAAAGAGTGGCGCGATCCGCAGAAGAGTTCGGGACGCAAACACCGCGCCCGAAAGGATTCTAACTTCCGATTTCTGATACCGGAGTCCAGAAGATCTTCCATCCTTTCGTAAACGACCCCGTGATGCCTGCCGGAGTGAAATGGAGAGCTTGAACTCGTGAGACAGCCCGCGTATGATCTGCGCAAACTTGAAGTCGACACCGGCGATTTCCGAGGACAGGGCTCGCGCATTGAAGAAGACGACGGCAAAACGGCGGGAATTCAAGGCGGTCTTGATCTGCGCCGCGGTCCTATGGTTCGGACATACGTGGGCCGGGCATACGGCTGGCGCCCAGAATGCTCAGACCGGCGAAACGTTCAAGGCGCGACTGTCCCCGGTGCCCATCGATGCGACGATGATGTCCACCGTAGCGGGATCGGGATCGCTCACTGCCACGCTGGCAGGCAAGCAGCTCACCATCACGGGAACGTTCGAAGGGCTGCGTTCGCCCGCGACGACCGCGCAGATTCATCGAGGGCCAAAAGCCATTCGCGGGCCCGCGATCTTTGATCTGACCGTCTCGAAGGCGGCGAAGGGCGCTATCAGCGGCTCGGTCGAGCTGACGCCCGAACAGGTTGCGGACCTCAGGAACGGCCGATTGTACGTGCAAATTCAATCCGAGCACGCCCCCGACGGCAACCTGTGGGGCTGGCTCTTGCGTTAACTGGAGCTGACGATGCTCGGACCAAAAGCGTATTGTTTTGCGGCATGCGGTGCGATGGTCGTGTTTGGCATCGCGATCGCCGCCGGCCAGCAGCCTACAAGAATTGGGCCCTACACCGCCGAGCAAGCGAATGCTGGCCGGGCAGCGTATCAGGCCAACTGCGCAAGCTGCCACTTGCCCGATCTTAAAGGCAGCAACGAAGCACCTCCCCTGGCAGGCAGCAATTTCGTAAACACCTGGCGCAACCGCACGACCAGCGATCTATTCAATCGCATCCGGGATACGATGCCCGTTATCAATCCAGGCTCGCTCGGGGAGCAGGAGTCCGCCAATATCGTCGCGTACATCCTCCAGGCCAATGGCGCTCCGGCGGGCACTCAGGGGCTCACACCGGCGACGTTGGTGCCGATCGGGGCAGTGGTTAGAGGCGAAGGGGCGCCGGGGGCGACGCAAGCCGCGGCAGCAGTTCCTGCGGCGCAGGCCGCTGCGCCAACTCGGACATCAGGCGCGCCTGCCGGCCTCACCGTCGCGGGCGAAGTGAAGAATTATGTGCCGGTCAGCGACGAAATGTTGCGCCGCGCCGACCCGAACGACTGGCTGATGGTCCGTGGCAACTATCAAGCGTGGAATCACAGCGCGCTCACGCAGATCACGCGGGACAACGTGCATGACCTGAAACTTGCCTGGGTCTGGGCGATGAACGAGGGCTTAGCGAATGAGCCCTCGCCTTTGGTGCACAACGGCATCATCTATCTGGCCAATACCGATAACCTCGTGCAGGCGCTCGACGGCCGCACGGGGGATCTTATCTGGGAAAATCGCGTCAGGCCCGCAGGATTACAGGTCGGCGGAACCGGCGCCACGCGCAACATCGCCATCTATCAGGACAAGGTGTTCCTTGCGACGACCGATGCGCACCTGGCCGCGCTCGACGCGCGCACCGGCAAGACGGTCTGGGAAACCATCATCGCCGACAGCACCAAGGGCTTCCACAATACGAGCGGCCCGGTCGTAATTGGCGGCAAAGTTCTGCAGGGGCTCAGCGGGTGCGACCGCTACAAGGCTCAGGAAGACGTCAAGGAACAAGGCTGTTCCATCAGCGCATTCGACCCGGCAACCGGCAAGCTCCTCTGGAGGTTCAACACGATTGCGCGGTCCGGAGAGCCGGGAGGCGACACCTGGGGCAGCCTCCCGAACATGCTGCGCGCAGGCGGTGAAACATGGATCACCGGCAGCTACGATCCCGAGTTGAACCTGACCTACTGGGGCGTGGCCCAGGCCAAACCCTGGATGCAAGCCAGCCGCGGCACGAAGGGCACGGCGCTCTACTCGAGTTCGACGCTGGCTCTCCATCCGAACGATGGCACTCTTGCGTGGTACTTCCAGCATGTGCCCGGCGAAACACTCGATCTCGACGAGGTGTACGAACGTGTTCTGGTGGACATCGGCGAGCGCAAGGTGGCGTTCACAATCGGCAAGATCGGCATCCTCTGGAAAATCGATCGCAAAACCGGCGAATTCATCGACGCCAAGGAAACTCTATTTCAGAACGTCTATAGCAGCATCGATCCGAAGACCGGCAAACTCACCTACCGGCCCGACATCATGGAACAGGAAACAGGCAGATGGGTTTCATCTTGCCCCAGCACCGAAGGCGGCCATAACTGGCAAGCGATGAGTTACGATCCCGGAACCGCGCGGTTAATCATCCCGCTCAGTCAAAGCTGCATGGAGATGTCCGGGCGGAAAGTCGACTTCACGGAGGGATCGGGTGGCACTGCGGGCGACCGGCGCTTTTTCGAGATGCCCGGCACCGATGGCAATGTTGGCAAGCTCGCCGCCTTTGACGTCAAGACCATGAAAGAAGTCTGGAACTGGCAGCAGCGGCCCTCGTTTCTGACCGCCGTGCTTTCGACCGACAGCGGCCTCGCTTTCGTGGGCGATCTCGATCGCTACTTCCGGGCAGTCGACGTGAACACCGGCAAGGTACTTTGGCAGATACGGCTCGGGACATCCGTGCAGGGATTCCCGGTGACGTTCAGCATCGGCGGCAAGCAATATGTCGCCGTCTCCACAGGCCTCGGCGGCGGAAGCCCGAGGAATGTCCCTCGAACAATCTTGCCCGATATCCACCACCCGCAGAACGGCAACGCGCTATACGTCTTCACGCTGCCGGATAAATAGTAGCCGGAGGTAAGAATGCCTGACGCGCCAGGATTTTTGACTTGGCCAACGCGCGTTAGATGATAGTCCGCAGTTATGAAATGGCTCTGTACGACTGTTCTTATCGTATTGTGTCTGTCTTACCCCGCGCGAAAGTTTGCGGGACAGCAGAGTGTCGAACAGGTCTCGATAAAGTCTAACTGGGGAGGACTCGGCAAACCGGCCAAGACAGAGTTGGTCATCCGAAAGGTACGCGGAACATAACGATTGAAGAACCATCGACTTGATACGTCCCAGGTAGACGCACTTGTCGCCACCCTGAATGAACCTGTAGTTTCCGAGCCCGACCTTCAAAATTTGGGCATAACCAAGAAATTGCTTGAGGCAAACGCAACAGGCATTCCCAACAAGTCCTCGGGGTGGAAGTTCTAGGGTACGAGGCAAGTCTATTTGCACGCGATCCCAGAAGAGCAGCGCAAAGCGGTCGAAGGTGTCGAGAAGCTTCTTCTCGGACCCAAATGGACCCAAGTTGGCGAAGTCGCGCAAAGGCCAAATCAAGTAAGTGACTAAATTGCCGGACAGATGGTTGGTGGACGTGACCGGGATCGAACCGGCGACCCCCTGCTTGCAAAGTAAATTACAGAACGCTATGTGGTTGTATCGTCTAGCCTTTACCTATGTCTTGCATGACGGTTTTAGATGGTATTCGGCAGTAGTTGTTCCCATATTGTTCCCATTGCTGTGTCGCAAGATCGGTTGTTTGATCGCTTTGTTCCTCGGATATGATCTTCCGTGGAACTTATGGCGATGGACAGCCACATGCCTAGTCAGGACAATATTCAAGAGCGCCTAAAAACAGCGCAAGAAGAATGCCAACGGCTTCGTGAAGAGAATGCTCGTCTCCGTGCGATGCTCGGGATTGATCGTTCGGCCACCAACGAACCCGTTTCCCAAGCGGTTCTCGTCCCAAAGCTTTCGTCCACAGGCACAAGCGAGGTTTCCACGCCAGAAAAAAAGATCGCGCTCTTTCGAAATCTGTTTCGTGGGCGCGAAGACGTTTTCGCAATTCGGTGGGAAGGGAAAAGTGGCAAATCTGGCTATTCGCCATCTGGCGTCATGGACTGGCGTGCCATTCATGCATCGAGACCAGAAGAGCGAAAGAAGGTCGCCCGCAAAACCCGGATGCTCCGGCCACTGACTGATGATGCGATTCGAAATCATCTCACAGGAAAGCATACTATCGGGGTTTATCCACTTCTACCGGACGACACGTGCTGGTTTCTTGCAGCGGATTTCGACAAGAAGTCCTGGGTAGTTGATGCAGCAGCGTTTGCCGCAACATGCAGGCGATTTCAGGTTCCCGTGGCTGTCGAGCGCTCGCGGTCAGGGAATGGCGCGCATGTATGGATATTCTTTGACCGTCCGGTATCCGCTGCCGATGCGAGAAGGCTGGGATGTGCTTTGTTGACACGCACTATGGAAAATAGGCATGAAATCGGCCTTGATTCATACGACCGTCTTTTCCCCAATCAGGACACCATGCCCAAAGGTGGTTTCGGAAATTTGATTGCGTTGCCATTGCAAAAGCGTCCCAGAGAACAAGGCAACAGCGTGTTCTTGGATGAACTGTTTCAGCCTAATCCTGATCAGTGGAGGTTTTTAGAGTCCGTTCAGAGAATGCCAATCGATCAGCTCGCTCGAATAACTTACGCGATAGCTCCCGAGGGGAATCCCATCGGAGTGCACCTTCATTTGCCCGATGAAGACGAGGGCGAAGCGCCATGGCTCTTGCGCCCTTCTCGGAAACGGAAGGAAAAACAAATCACCGGTCCGCTGCCGCCGAGTGTTCGTGTGGTGGTGAGCAATTTTATCTATATTGAGAAAGACGGCCTCCCGTCTGAGATGCTAGATCGCCTGATTCGCATCGCTGCTTTTCAAAACCCTGAATTTTACAAAGCTCAAGCGATGCGGCTCTCGACCTACGGTAAGCCGCGCGTCATATCCTGCAGTGAAGTCTTCCCCGAGCACATCGGCCTTCCACGAGGGTGCATGGAAGAGGTAGTCCATGTTTTCAAGTCACATCACATCAATGTGGAAGTTCATGATGAACGAAACGCGGGGCGGCAAATCGATGTTTCTTTCCACGGCGAATTGCGGCCTGAACAACGAGACGCCATCGAGCGAGTGCTTGCTTTTGACCAAGGCATACTCTGTGCGCCAACGGCGTTCGGAAAAACAGTGGTGGGGGCTTACCTTATCGCCAAACGAGCGGTTAACGCCCTGATCCTCGTTCATCGGCGTCAATTGATGGACCAATGGCGTGAGCGATTAGCGGCGTTTCTAGCCTTGCCGATTGAGCAAATCGGACAATTCGGAGGAGGAAAAGCTAAGAGAACCGGTTTGATCGATGTCGCTGTAATCCAAAGCTTGCAACGTAAAGGGGCAGTCGAAGATTTCGTCGCGGACTATGGACACGTGATAGTGGATGAATGTCATCATCTCTCTGCAGTGACGTTTGAACGAATCCTTCGCGAAGTCAAAGCAAAATACGTTCTGGGATTGACGGCAACGCCGAATCGCAAAGATGGGCATCAACCCATCATCTACATGCAATGCGGCCCGATTCGTTTTCATCTCAGCGCGAAGAAGGCTGCCGAGTCTTCACCACTCCAACATAAGGTTTTCCCAAGGATTACTGATTTCGGTTGGGATCGGGCTGAAAATGAGACGGCGATTCAAGATATTTATGCTGCTCTCATCGTTAGCCAAGAGAGGAACGACCTGATCGTCCGAGACCTTCAGCAGGCTTTGTCCAGCGGGCGTTCACCCCTTGTTTTGACAAGTCGGACGGGACATCTCGATTATTTGGCTGAACGCTTGCGTGGAGTTTGTCCGCATATTTTCATTTTGAAGGGTGGGATGGGCGCGAAGCAAAGAAAGAAACTGGCTGAATCTCTAGCAGCCGTTCCTGGCGATGAACCGCGCGTGATCCTGGCAACCGGAAGTTACCTCGGCGAGGGATTTGACGACTCGCGTCTTGATACGCTTCTTCTTGCAATGCCGATTTCGTGGAAAGGTACGTTGCAACAGTACGTAGGCCGCCTGCATCGCCTCCACGACAACAAGAGCGAAGTCCACGTCTACGACTATGCGGATGTGATGGTGCCTATGTTGGCTCGCATGTACAAGAAGCGCTTGGCAGGATACTCTGCGCTCGGCTATACGGTTGTCGAGGTTTTGCGGAGTTGATGCCGCGACTGCAACCTGAGCTCGTTGCCAAACGTTGGAGCTAAATATGCGATAGTCTTCCCATCATGCGCAGCGACTTGCCCAAACCCACGGTCAAGGAGTTTTTCCACGTCTTCTGGAAAGACTTGGGTGCCCGCCTTAGCGGTTCCCTGTCTGTTCCGTTCGCTTTCCTTGCTGCCTTTACCAGCAGCGCTCGCACGCGGCCTATCTACGGGTTGCTTGCGGTCACAGGGATAATAGTCACAGTCTATCAGGTGTGGTCAAAAGAGCGAGGAAACGCGCTGCTTATAGAAATCGAGCTGGAAAACGAATTAGCGAAACAGGGCAGACCACAGGTGACGATGGAATTAAAAAACGATGAATGGGGCACACTCTTTTTCTGCCTGATGAACTATACAGACTCACCAGCCGTCAACTTACGTGCTGATGATATTCAATGTGGCAGACAAGCGTTGCGGCTTGATCTTCCAACGCTAGTGTCTTCTGGCTTCAGCCCGAACATTCAGGTGTATTGCCCCGATAAGGACGGCGAGTCCAGAAATTGTATAGCGATAGCGTGTGCCCACAACAGAAAAAATGGAACTGATGTTTCGGAAACGATGCTCGCTGCGCTGCGGTACACAAACCAAGAAGCTAGTTACGAATGGGTGACGTTTTGCAAATTCTATTACGACTTCCGCATCAAGAAATTCTTAATTGAAGAGCAATGGATTGAAAGATACCAACCTGCGACACGCGAACATTTGCAGCGCCCAATTCTGACTGCTTCCTGACAACGTTCAACAACAATTAAAAATAGGCGGTGGGAATCGAACTAAAAGCGACGTTGAAGACGCGTAAGTTATTGATTCTATTAAACGTGAAAAACGCCAAAAACAGCGAATACGCCGAAGTGAGGTATACGGCGGGTACACGGACCGGAAAGAATCGCGCACTTGATTCGCCCATCCGGCACCAGACGCCACTCACGATGCCGAAGCATTCCCTTCGGAGTCATCGCCGCTTGCTCTTCGTCCATCCCACCAAAGTCATTCTGCGACCGGTAGTCGCAGCATACAGAATCATCCTTCATCAGAATGGCGTTGACTAGAGAGAAGCTGATTCGGACATCGCGCAGGGTGCTCACTACTATGACAATTCGAAGACCGCGACAAGCGGCTGGTTTCAACGGGTCATCGTGAACGATCCCATCAATCATCCCTTCACGGTGAGAATAGGCCGCCAGAGCTTCTACCGCTAATTCGTGCTGCTGTATTGATGTTATGGCAACCTCAGCGGCAAGGCTTTTCTGTACCGTCAAGAAGGGGCAGCTTCATTTCAGGGTAACGCCTACAGGTTTGCTTTCGGAGATTATAGTACGTTTTCTGGTCATCGGCGGAAACAGCCGCCGGGTTGGCTTTATACGTTGCAACCAAGTTTGCGAATATCGCTGTTACCTCAGTGCTTGAGCATTTCTTCGATACAGCGCACTCGCCGGGAGTGGGAGGGGTCTGAGGCACAGGGTGATTAACGATACCTACAGACGCGGTCTCGCTCGATGGCGGAAATTCCCGCAGGATGGTTTCTATACGACTCATAGTTGTCTTTGACCACAGTAGCGGCAGGCGGTTTAAGCCTGTCACGGTTGCCGACGCAGGATAGTTCTGTCTGATAAATTGAAGGAATTTCTGCGCCTGAGTTTTGTCCCCGGAGTAATAATATGCCATCGTTATTCCCCATTCCAGATCGACGGCTTGAGTCTCAGTCAAGTTCAACAGGTTCCCTTTTGTAGAAGAAAGCTTGTAAGCCTGAGAAAACTCCTGAAAAGCAAGCTGGAATTGATTCGCATCCAGGGCAGCCCATCCATAATTGGAATGGGCTGCGTGGTCGTTCGGGGATTGTTCCGTTTGGTGTGCACAAAATGGTAAAGCGCTCGCAGCTTGTCCTATGCCGTAATAGTAGAGGCATCCCGCACCGAGAGCGTCTCTTGTTCCCGGATAAAGTTGGTCCAGAGCTTCAAACCTGCGACCTGCCTCCGCATTGTCACGCATATCGAGAGACACAAATACGCCTGTGGCTAGTAGTTGAGGATCGCCGGGTACAGCTACCAAGCCCGCTCTCACTTGATCGTTCGCTTGTCCAAAATCGGACTGGCCAATATACAGGTACGTCAAGGCAAGATAGGGAGCAGAATCAGGAAAGTCGTCTCTTTCCACAGTATTAAAAGCAGTTTTCGCTTTTTCGACCTGCAATTGTTTTAAAGCATCTTAACCTTGAGAAAGGTGCACCCAGAAGTTGTCAGAGTTAATAATCAATAGCTGCTGAGCATATTTCGACCAACCATCTTGCTGGGTTGAAGCGCCATGGAAGGCTACTCCCGCCAGTACGGTGAGGGCCGTTTCATTCTTGGCGTCAGAACTTAGAGCCTTCCTTGCCATGTTTTCGGCCTGCTTATAGTTTCGTACTGAGTAGTACAACAGGGCGATCAATGGTAGGTCAGCGGCTGTCGGTGCCAATTCATTCGACGTCATTTCGTGCGCCAATGCGTCCTCAAAATGCCGTGCTTCATACAGGGCAATCGCATAATAGAAATGAGCTACAGCATCTGAGGGGTCTTTCTCTAGGGAAAGGCCGAGTTCTCTGAGGGCCCCATCGATGTCCCCCGTGTTTTCATCGAGTTCGCCTGTAAGGCGATGCGCGGCGGCGCTGTCAGGTTCCTTCGCTTTCAGTGTTTGGAGCGCAACCCTTGCTTCGTCAAATTTCTTGCTCTGCATCAGATTCTCGATTTGTTCCACGTTGGCGTTCACCGGCTCAGGCTCGTTTGGCAAGGTCTGAATCTTCGACGACTTAATCTGAATCAAGCGTTTCGCATCGTTGATCGGAATTGCAAAATTCAGATTTTCGCCGCCTTCGAGATACATGGTATTGACCCCGACAACCTCACCGAGCATGTTGAACAAAGGGCCGCCGCTACTGCCGGGAGAAATCGGTGCAGTGGTTTGCAAGAATTTACCGCCTTGTTCTTTGGATGTTCGCATTCCGCTGACGATGCCATTTGAAACCGTCGATTCGAGAGATAGCGGATTACCAATCGCAACGACTTCCTCGCCGACTTGAACATGGTCTGAATTGCCGAGCGTGAGCGTTCGGAATGTTTTGCCGTGTATTTTAATGACAGCGAGATCGCGGACTTTATCGGCTGCCAGCACACCATCAATGGGCAAGACCGTGCCGTCAGGGAACTTAACGATGGCGCTGTTGCCTTCTTTGATGACGTGGTAGTTCGTCACAATTACGCCGTCCGCGCTGACAAGGAAACCAGTGCCCTGAGCTAGAGGCTTATCACCTGCCGCCGTGATGATGGTTACGATTGCTCCATTCGCAGATTTAGCTATCGCCGGTATGGATTGGACGGGGCGGGGCGTCGTCTGCGCAGGCACGGGCGGTGCCAACTGCGCAGCAACGACACCAGCAACGAGAACAATCAGAGAAAGAAGTTTCATCGTGAAACGCCAACTCATCCCGGTCTCCCTTAATTGTAGATGCCAGCTACAATCGCGGCGGTCTGTCCGGCACGAAGAGTTTCCTCTACATGCAAGCATTACTCATGACTGTAAATTTAAGCGATGGTACTTTCCGTATGAGTTAATGGCGGTGAGGTGCCACCCGGTAATTCGGGTGATAGAATTGGCGAATGCGAAAGCCCCCGAAGCTGACGATGCCGCAGACCTGCATGACCGCGAATGTCTACGACGCGGCTCTCGACTATCCGAAAGGGAGTTTTGAACGACCAGGCAAGTAATATCTGTGTACCTCTACGTCCAACCTGCCCTTTGGTACAGATGTTCAAGTTTTCACTGGCGTGGCAGATTGGGACAGGTAAGCTGCGCCAGGAGACAGCGCATGGCAAAGATTGCAGAACACCCGGACCCACAGTCACCAGAAGGCAAGAAGCGCCGTAAAGACTGCGATGCTGCCAATGCTGGAATGATCTCTGCTGTAGACAAGCTTGTCGCTCTTGGCTTTAGGAAGAAGGCTATTTTTCACATGATTTCGATTCATATTTCGAGCCGTCCGCGAAAAGCAAAATCGTCAACTGTGAAGCATCAAGCAGGAATAAATACACTTGCGTGTGGAGGCCAACAATGAAAGTACGAATGGCAGTAGTTCTGGCCGTGCTGGTTCTTGTGGCTGTGTCGGCTGTTTACGCGAACTGTGACTTTCAGGCCACCTGTCCGATGCACAGCATCAGCGCCCGTGCAACAGGACAAACTAAGCGCACGGACGGCGGACAGCACTCATGGGCGGAATACCATTGTCCGGGAATGCAATCAGAGGCTGCCCATAATTTTTGGGTTCAGTGCGATTAACGCATGGTGACTCCCGGTAGTTCGAAGCCATCGCCAAGCTAATTGAAAAGTTCGCAGAAGATGTGCTCAACCGCAATAAGGCTCAGCGTCACATGATTTATTTCGGTCATGCCATCACTACTGTCGTTATCGTTGCCATCGGAGTATTCGGATATCTCAAAATCCTCTCGACTGAGACGTGTGGGGCGCTTTTGGGTGGCGTCATCGGCGGCCTCTACTACTCAAGGCGTTGAGATGCCCGTGCCCACAACGAAGGTGTCATCATGAGCGACTGGTATGAACAAGCGATAACTTATGGCATCGAGCGGGGATGGATTGACCGTCCGGGGTCTAAGAATCGGTTGAACGGGCTTGACGAAGTTCGCAAGAAGATGCCGAAAGCGATGCAGGCAGCATTGCCGCCACTCATCATCTTCTCGCCGGGTCTTGCCGTAGGCGGCGTAACGCTGCGAAGAGAGATACCTCTCAGCTATGCGTTCATTTACCTGTCGCCGACGCTGGAGGAAGAACGCTGCATCAATGCGACATGGGCTGTCGCCCACGAACTCGCACATGTGGTCTTGGGGCACGGTCATTACCGACTGCGAAATCAAGCGGAGGTTGCAGCGGATGAGAAAGCTGCGAGCGATCTAGCCGATACGTGGGTTCCGAAACACAATCCAGAGAATAGCCGCTTCGGGAGGCTGCTCAATAAAGGTGAAGAGGCACTAAAACTGGAGTTGGAAAAAATGCAGAATTCTGAACTTTGACTCGTGGTGTACTGGTTCTGCCGCGTCGGACACCGCATTGCGTATCTTCGCAGCGTCAGTCACGCCGACGGTTGCGGTTAACTCTGTCGGTACGTCCTTTCCACAATATTCCCCAACGACGCCCCCGTGTTTGCTATACCTAGAGCAAAAGCGGTGCTTGCTTCTCGCCAAATGTTGAGGGAGGTTCGATAGCATGAGCGACTGCGATAAATTAAGTTCACCACTACGCGCATTAAAAACACCAGGTGTAAGAGCGTCAGATTTAGGAACGACCAGGGCAGAGCATACTCAGAAAATGTGAGAGACAGTCCACGATGATTTAGCCAGCCTTAGGCAGATTGCCATTCGCGAGGATTTGCATGGGTAATGACTTTATCTCAGCCCGCTTTGCTCAGCAGGACGTGCTAGAAGCACAAGCACGCACGAAGGCTGCGCTGCAAAAGTACGAGGACGAGTCCATACGGGTCCGTGAAAGTAGTGACAAATTCTACAGCAACCTTGCTCTTTTCTCTGGCGGCACAATTGCATTGAGCATTACGTATTTGGGGTATCTGAAGAGCACACAGGGCAGGGAAATTCTCTATCCCAGAGTGCTGATTGGTGCATGGATTTGCCTACTGATTTGTGCCGTGACTTCCATTTTCTGCCCGCTATTCAATTCGTACTATGTGCATTTTGCGAGGCTCCGAATCTACATCAACAGTTTAGTTGAACAGAAGGAAACAGCGGCGGGCGCGATGGATAACCTGTTTCTCGTTAACGTGAACACGCCTGAAGAAAAGGAAAGTGAAAAAAATCGACTCATGGCAGAAACCAAAGACAAAAAAACCAGCAGAAAGTGGGCAAAGAGACGAGAAACCATTTCCAGCGTTTTGTGGACTGGGTTTGGGTGGATTGCGCGGCTTACGTTTCCAGTTGGCATTGGTCTGCTGATGTTTTTCGCGGCCAAGAACATATAGGCAGAAACTCAAGCCGTCGTTGCTGCTGCGCTTGGGTTTTGGTGCGATAGGCTCCATGCACCAGTTCGGCGATAGTCACCACCGACACCCCGATTTCGATTTCGCCCTGAACCGCCTTCAACTGTTCCAGGATTTCCCGAACGGTACGGCCTCTGCGTTCGGCATCGATAATGACGCTTGAGTCGAGGACTATTCCCACACTGGCGGGTTCCACGGCTTGCGGTGGCTGAGAATTTCTTGTACGTCTTCGGCGAAGTCTTGATCAAGGACCGGGGCCTTGCCGGTTTCTTCTTCGTGCGCTTTGGCCAGCGCTATGCACTCCGAGATGCTGCGGCGCTCCGGCTCGGCGGCATGAAGGACCGCCACGGGCCGCTCGCCATTTTCGATGATGACCTCCGCGCCCGCCCGCACTCGTGCCATCAGCGCAGCAAAGTCGTTCGCCGCTTCCGCCTCGGAGATGTGAATCACATCCTTTGCCATAGAGTGATTATATACCGCTGCTTTCTTGGATTGTCAGCAATATCGGGTATTCGCTCCGGTGTGAGTTAGTGTTTCAGGCCCTTTGAGGGCATAAAAAACAACATGCTTTACTGGAGGCGAGTTCTGGCCGTGGTTCGCGGCTGTCAAGCCCCGAAGCGCATTTCAGTGTCGCCCGGAGGGGCACGGAAGCGAGCACGGTTGGGGTATACCGAGCGGAGCTGCACAAGCGGGCTTTACAGTGGGAGCGAACTACGGCCTATCTTGCGCCGAGTAATGCAGTGGAGGGAGGAGATGAACTGTGTCGGTGCAGACATCCCAGCGATTACCGTAATTTAGCTATTAAAGCTAACACGCCTATGCTTTAATATGAGCTTGGCTTATTAAAGCGAGCTTGCATAGCAACCAATGGCGGATGAAAAACACTCAAGGCTCGGCACCTATGTCTCAACAACCACGGCGGGCGAGACGGTCAAAGCTTTTGTACCTCAACCCTTGCCTCCAGACCCGCCTGTCGATCTAAGTGGACTATACCAGCAGCTTGACCGGGCAAATCAGGCTCTTGGACGCTTAGACGGCCTGACAACGCTCCTGCCAGACACTCAGCTCTTCCTTTATCTGTATGTCCGCAAAGAAGCCCTGCTTTCTTCACAGATCGAAGGCACCAAGTCTTCCTTCTCCGATTTGCTCCTATTCGAAAATGAAGCGGTGCCCGGCGTTCCCATCGATGATGTCGAGGAAGTTTCCAATTACGTCGCTGCAATGCAACACGGACTTCGCCGCATCAAGGGCGGTTTTCCGCTTTCGCTGCGACTCATTCGCGAGATTCACGGAATTCTGCTGAGAGGCGGACGTGGGGCGAACAAGACACCCGGCGAATTCCGCCGCTCACAAAATTGGATTGGCGGTAGCCGTCCGGGAAATGCTGCATTTGTTCCCCCGCCGCCAGAACGCCTGACGGAGTGCTTGGACCACTTCGAGCACTTTCTTCACGACGAAAAACACAAACTGCCAGTCCTGGTCGAGGCTGGACTCATCCACGTACAGTTCGAAACGATCCATCCCTTTCTCGATGGCAATGGAAGGCTAGGTCGTTTGCTGATTACGTTGCTCCTCTGCGCCAAAGGTACTTTGAGCGAGCCGCTCCTCTACCTGAGTCTTTTTTTTAAGGCTCATCGCGAGCGCTACTATGAGCTGCTTCAGCGCGTTCGCACCGAAGGCGTCTGGGAAGAATGGCTCAGCTTTTTTCTTGAGGGGACGGAGATCACGGCTCGCCAAGCAGCAAGCGCAGCGGTTCAAATTCTTCATCTCTTCGAAACCGACCGGAAGAAGATCCAATCGTTGGGCCGTAAGACTGCATCGGCCCTGCGCGTTCACGAGTACATGCAAGGACACCCGCTAATCAAGATTGGCCCGACAGCACAGGCCCTCAAACTGTCCGTTCCCACCGTCACGGGTGCCCTTGAAAGCCTTGCAAAACTCAAAATCGCGAAAGAAATTACCGGCAAACGAAGAGATCGTCTGTTTGCCTATCCGCGCTATCTAGAAATCCTCAGCGAGGGAACTGAACCCATGACTGGCGGATGACGGCAGATTGCGACGGAATCCTAAGACCGCTACGTCAGGCTGGTTTGCGAACGATATCGCTGGTGAGCCTCTCGTACACCCTGTGCTCTGCACAATCGGCCACCACATTTTCTACGCCTAAAGCAATTCTTGGACCGGGTCTGAATTACTTCGAGCGAGATTTCATCGCTACGTCGCGGGCAAATGCATCAAAGTCTGTCTCGTACTTGGCGGTTTGCCAATCAGGCGTCGCCTTGTTTTCGTCTAAAAACTTCGAAATCGCCATGATCAAAGGATCATCGTTCAAACGGTTCAGTTGACCGCGAAGTTGAGCAGCTCCCAATGTGTAGTCCTTTATGCTGTCCGCAGATTTGATTGGCGCAGGAACACCGAGAGTAGCCATTACGCCTGGCAGCATGACCAACATCCTCTGCACTCGCAGATTGACCATCGCTTTGTGAATTTCGATCCAACCGTTTCGGGTGTCCAATTCCAAGTCACGGCCACGCATATACGTGAGCGTTATTTTCCCAATCCGCCAGGCCAGGGCACCGAAGAACACCGCCAGGCCAGCGAACAGAAGTGTAAGAACATCCTTACTCACGAATTCCGTCCAGACCCACTTTAGATGGCAGTATGCGTTCACGAGGCAGTGTCCTCTTGGCCCGGCCCCTCTGCGAGAACTCGTTGTGGGAAATAGGTATTTTTCACACGCTCTGACTTGAACAGATACAGGAAGTAGAGAAGCGAAGCAGCGAAGAATCCGCTTAACCTAAACATATCGGCCTGGTCCCCGAGAGCTGAATTTACAATTGCAAGGAGATAGTAGGCGGCGTCTGCTGCCAGATATATCTTGGCGAACAGCACACCCTTGGGATTCTTATAGCCGAGCATTATCGCGGCAGTGCCACCAACGGCAGCAAACGCAACGTTCGCAAGAATTAGTAGCACACTGGTAGAGCCGACAGCACTGAGGCCTCGCCCGACCGCGCCAATAGATAGCTTGATGATGAGCAGAAGCAACCAACCTCCTATACCCGCTTTGGTCTGGTCGGTCATTTGGAAACCTCCAATTCCTATCGATTTAGGCGATATTGCCCACGTCCAACGCGAACAAATAGCTCCGCTGTGTTCCCGTTTCCGACGGAATGCTTCCCGAGAAATGTATGATACGTTCGTTCTGCCCATCCTGGACAAGCTCGCTTAACCATTGCGGCGTTGAAAGGCTGTGCGAGCTTTCCGGAACGAACTGCGGCATAAATATCGGAAGCGAACTCTTTCATGGTTTGCAAGGGAAAGCCTCCTGAAGCGCCAGCAAAATCAACAACGCCGCGTGGTCATGTAAGCTCTTCGGATTCTCACGTAGATATTTCACCACAAGAGTAACCACCTGCGGCGTCGGCATGAAACCTTCTTTTGGAAAACAAATCAATGACGACGAAAAATGGAGTCGGGCTTTCTCCGCAGCTTCCGTTTCGGCGTATCCATCAACGACACCGAGGATGTAGCCAGTACAATGGCAACCGTCCACCCATTCTTTGTCGGTCAGTGTTGTATCGCCATCGATGACCCGCATGGCCTGTTTGCAGTCTTCAAGCAATTCATTTCCCGTGGGCATGTCTTGGGTCACTGTCGGTTTCTGCGCGGCTGTCGCAGATCCCAGATTCATGGGTAGGAACACCTGAGCAAGTAGCGCAATCCCGACCACTGCATTACGGAGTTGTCGCATTTTGACGCTTCTGTGATGACATCGGCTGAAAGCATCATGCCATTCCCCGTTTAATTCCGCGAGCACGTCATTGCCTAAACGACCATCAACATAAAAACATGACCGTCATAAGAAGTTGAAACCGCGGTAGAATCCGCCCACGGAGGGATCCGAATGACGCAACCAAACAAGCCCACGATCTCCAAGATATTGCTTTATCTGGCGATTTTGATTGGGGGCGTCCTTCTCGTTGACTGGTTGCTATCGGAGATTCTCAGTCTTCCCGCTGAGGCTACATACCAACTCACGAAGGCATCCCTTGATGCTGTGGCGGCGGTAGCGGTTCTGGGTCTTGCATTTGCTCGCTCTCGGCTCAATATGAAGGTGGTATTGATCGCCACAGGAGTGCTTTCGTTGGGCCTGACTCTTTGGGTCTTTTCGGTTGGGCATCAATCCAGCAACGCGGGCGCAACCTCGTACATCGTAAGCACAGAACACTTTGACGAAAATGGGAAGCCTGTGTGGACGCTCGCTCACGGAAAACAACTTTATACCGTCAACTATGACAACACCTGCACTCAGCAAACCGCCGCTGCCGACTGTGCACACGCTCTCCAGGTTGGAGAAGGATTTGGAGAATCCAATGTGTCTTTCCACGGTGACGGCCACGTGGTTGCCCTCAATGAACCCGACAAGAACTTGACGCACTTCTATCAGGTGGTGCGAGTCGATGCGGTTCCCTAAAGGAGGACAATAATGTCCAAAGTCTATTTGTATGTTTTGGACGAAAAAGGGAAACCACTTAAGGAAGCTCCCGAAGCAATCGCTACGGAAGTACGCGAGGCAATCCAAAGAAGCAAGGCGGGCGGTCCCCCGAAAGGTTAGCCTGCGGTACGCCGGAAACTGGAGGGAAAATGCTTCACACGGACGATATAGTCGAAGAGAAAACAACAAAGCGACAGGGCAGGCTTGACGAGGCACCCCGAATAAAAACCGATGTGCTTCGGTGGCGCGTGTTGTTTTC
The DNA here is from genome assembly GCA_041488495.1 of Terriglobia bacterium. Taxonomy (GTDB): domain Bacteria; phylum Acidobacteriota; class Terriglobia; order Acidiferrales; family UBA7541; genus Palsa-360. Next base: position 3,377 of record JBGPPL010000017.1, on the reverse strand, counting down.
GGATGGTGGGGACCCGCTGCTGAAATACTTCCTCAAAGAAGAGGAACTTCTTCTGATTAAGTGCCCGCACACCGATAACGAAGAAGCCAGTTTTGTGCCCGAGCGCGGAATCATGGGCTGATACAACAAGTGAAAACAAAAACGGCATACCTACTAATTGGCATACCCCTCGCAATTTGTATTCTCGGGATTTCCCTCGATAGAAATCTCTCGAAACCTTTAGCTCAAGCCCTCGTGGATTACTTGCTTGTCGTCGGAGTGTATCTTCTTGTTAAAAGGATGATCAAGAAATCCTAGCGTGGTAGAATTCACCGCAAGTGAGGGTAGTCCCATGCAATATGAAGATGGTACTGCGGTTAAGATCGGTCATGTGGTAACGGTCCAAAGTGGGCCAGAACGCTACATAATCATCAACCTCGGCGAATCTAATGTCGTTAAGCTCCTTCAGATCGGAAATATCCAGAGGGACGACTCTCCTTCGCTCGGAGAAATGATAATTTTCCCGACAGGGTTTACCCGAAAGACTCCGGCTGCCGACTTGACCAGAGTTGGATCAGCCCGCATCAACGTCGTTGAAGAAGATCCGATTATCTAAAAACGCCACCGTCGTACTATTAGGTTTCTTCCGTTACTGGCGTTACTATTTTCCTGGCTAAAGTAGGCGCACATAGGTGTCTAAAGGCGTATTAAAGCGCACCGCTTTAGCTGAAAGAAAGGGGATAGGCAAAAAAGCCAGTAAAAATGAGGCTGTCGGAGGCCCGGTATTGAATCCCACCCTCTCCGCCATTTTAAGAAACCAAAAGACTTAGAGCCAAAATCCAAAAACTGTTACCACCACTGTTGCCGATCCCGTGAAATAGCTCGGCTGAAATTTCCACGAAATCGGTATTGTAACAATGGAGAACAACATGGCTCGAAGCGTAGAACTTCTGGCACGCATCAACGCTGGCAACGGCAAATCCCCCTATGGGAGGAAGATCGAAAAGCTCATGGATGCGCGTTGAAGCTATAGGGCCAGAGGAGGAGACTCCAAAAAAATATGATAGCAGGAGCGCATAGCGTTCCTAGCGAGAAAGTGTGAGCCCTTGCTCGATAGTCTGCTGCGTCGCTTGTCGAACAGGCGAGGACGGCTCCATTCTCTGAGTGGCCGAGTCCGGCGCGCGCGTCGGCTCCGTTGCGGATTGATGCGATACGTTGCGGCTCAGATGTTCGCTAAGATGGGTTTTATCGTTGGTGTAGAGTTGCGCGTCGTAGCGGCCACGTGACACGGCCACATATGCCAAGCGTCGGTTGACGAGTTTTTCTCCCGCCTGCTCCGTGTCTACGTGGACTAGCACGCGGTCGCCGGTCTGTCCCTGGCTGCTATGGCTAGTCATGGCATAGCCGTAGTCGAGATGCGGATTCTCTTTGATGTTAAATGCGACTGTCCGGCCCGAATCGAGGCGCAGTTGCAGGTTGCCTGAATCATTGATCTTCTCGATGGTTCCCATCTCACGATTCGCAACGTGTTGCTCGCGGTTCGGCGCAGTGAATTGCACGCGGTCGCCTTGCGAAAACGCGCGCTCCGTTTCGCGGTACAGCGTCACGCCTTGCAGGCGGCGTGGATCGTAGCTGACCTTCTCACCGCTCTCGCGTTTGACCGTGAGTAGATTCTCTTTCGCATTGATACGTTCCACGCGTGTGTACTCGCCTGCTTCGATGCCGTGCGTCTTGCTGCCCTTCGTGTAACGCACCGCGTCGCCCGGATCGTATTGCTCGGCCCACTGCCGGTCTGCCCCGGTGATCTCCTGCCGTGCTATCAGCACTCTCATTGGGTGCTCGCTGTGGTCCACCTGCCCTCGCGTCTGCATTTCCCGGTGGATGATCTGATTGATCGCCACGCGCGATTGATTGTCAGGGGAGACGATTAACGTGCCCTCTGGCTGCTTCGCATACTCACGGGCGATTTCCTTCAACCGCTCGCCGTGGTCCGCAATTTCATGCACCCGTCCCTGCGCGTCGAGTTTTTCTATTGCCCCTTTCACGTCACCGCGTGAAAGCTGCTCCACTACTTCTTTGAGTCCCGGGTCTTTCTGTCGCACGATTTCGTCAAGCCGTGCCGTTTGGATTCCAGCTTCCTGTAGCTGCTGATACGGTGTCCCCGCTTCGACTGCCTGGTGCTGCCGCACGTCGCCCACCAATAACATTCGGTCATTGTCTTTTAGTCGATGCAGGAACTCGTTCATCTGCTTCGTGCTTGCCAGACTCGATTCGTCCAGAACATAGAGCCGCTTTTGACTGCCGTGCCGTTCATCGTTCCGCGTGAGATGCCGCTGCAACGTGCTTGATTCGATTCCAGCCTCGCCCAGCTTTTGCGCCGCACGTGATGTCGGAGCGAACCCTTCGACCTTGTAGCCCTCTCGCTCAGCAGCTTCGCGCACTACTGCCAACGAGGTCGTTTTCCCAGAGCCGGCAACGCCTTCCATTGCCGTAACCTGATCCCGGCTTGCGAGGATTTGTTCGACCGCCGCACGCTGGCTCTGGCTCAAGTGTGGATGGTCTTTCTCGATTTCCCTGCGCGTATCGAAGCTAACAAGCGCTCCGTATTTGTTTCGCCCATCGCGCATGACTTGGATCGTGTCTTGCTCGTATCCGATCATTTCGCGCGTAGTGAACGCGCGGCCTGGTGCGCCTGTTTTCTTCTCCACTCCAATAAACTCACCGGCATTGACGCGCTTCTCGAACTCAGACCGAACCTCGGTGAGTGCCGCGTCCCCCATCGAACGCCTCAGAGCATCCCGCAGAAGATCCCGCTCTTCGACAACCGCCTCACGCTCCAAGTTCCTCTCCTTCGAAAATGTCACCGCAGATTGCGCCATCTTGGGAGGCACGTCTCGCTCGGTGTGGTGCGTTCTGTCCCTGGCTGTCTCCACGACTCGCTCGGGCTGACTACTGAAGGCCTCCGCGATCTGTCGATGCCGCTGCTGCATCTCTTCGTGTGAAAAGTAGGTCTTCGCTTCGCGCGTCTGGTGCGCAGCGATCTGCGCCGCGCCAGCTCCTCGCTGGTTCTCCTTTGCGAGATGTTCCTCGATCTGCTGGCGGCGTGGACTCGACGCTGCCAGATATTCCTCGCTGTAGCCTTTAATTTCCGGTTGCCCGCTCTTCCCGCGCTCGATCTCATAGCCCAAACCCTTCAAGCGCGTGGCGAGTTCAGAGCGATATGCCGCCGTGGCATATTGCTGCGTCTTGTACAGTTCCCGAGGTTGCAGCGCGTGAGATTCGCCGTCCGCTGTCTCAGTAAGATTAAAGAAGACGACGTGCGTATGCAGTTGCGGCGCGGCATAGCCGTTTACAGGTCGTGCGCTGTCATGCTCGAATTTTGCTGCTATCCATTTGCC